>JBLMYQ010000064.1:0-44859 GCA_050258375.1 Deltaproteobacteria bacterium
AACGGATAAGCTTAGAGATTCTATTCTGAAGGTGCAAACTGAAGCGTGAAACTTTGCACGATGCAAAGTTTAATGTCCTTGAGCATGGATGCGAATCAGGACATGGTAGTGAGAAGTCAAGGCAAGGAATTAGAATCTCTTGCTTAGTAGTGAGGATGCAAGAGGAAAGGATTGCAAAAGGAAAACCTGTTTTCCTTTTGAGATATAGCTTTAGAGCGACCTATGCTACTTTTCACCGATGAAAATCGGCACGAAGTTTTTTAAAAAAATATTCCCAGTGAGCTTAGAAGCGGACATTATCAAAAGATAAATACACAAAAAATACTAAGCCATTGAAAAAAATGGGAAATATGATATAATAATTAGATATTACAAAATTTAATACTTATTATCCAAGCAATAATAATTGCAGGAAATGTACAACAAATATTAAGCAAAGTAAGTAATATATTGTGCTTTAGGACGTAACAGGCAAAGTCAAATTGCCTAAAAAGAAAAGGAGGAATTGTGATGAAAAAGGTTGTTAAATGGATGGGTGTACTAATTTTGGTTGCTGCTGTTTTTACTGCAATATATGTAATGATTCCAGAGAATAAAGGAACTGTTGTTGCACCTATACAAGAAGCTCCGATTGCGGTAAATGAATTCGGCATACAAAAGGAGTTGACACAAAAAGACATTCAAAGGCTTCAGGGTTATCCTATCAATGAAGAATACAAGGAAGGATTAGAGAACTACCCCTATATTGCGAAGGCCGAATATGGGACTTTTGGCAGATTCAATAATGCCTATCACAGGAATTATTAAAGACCATGTATACCTTTCAAAATGGCATTTCGGCAGTAGAGGATGTAGATATTAGATATCTGGTGCATTATGGTGAGCATACAAAAGATGTTGCGAGTATTTTAGAAAAGAATCCTCATAATAATGCATTGGTGGTGCAGGATATTGCAGAGGTAATAAACGATCCGCTAAAAGCAAAAACATATTTATTATCTTCTGACAAGGCTATTTGCCAAACTTCACCAATCTACACAGTCATAAGAGCAAAATGTATCTTTTGTAAAAATGAAGAAGGCGGATTGGCTGTAAAAGATGCTAAATGGTATTGGCAGGATGTTGAGTTCTTAACGCTATCAACTCTTGAACATGATAATACTACAAGGAGGATATGGGTGAATATCAAAACACTCAATAATCCGCAGCCGTATACTTTTAACTAATATTTTTAAACTGCCACTATTTTGGTGGCAGTTTTTCTTTTCTAATCTTATGATTTCTTTGTTTTATCTTATTTCATATTTCAATTGGGTAATTAGGTATTAATTGACAATAATAATGGATTTTATATATAATTATATGAAAAAGAAAATTTATAATTAAGAGAGGAATAATTACTATGAAGAGCTCAATACAAAAGATACTTTTATTATCTATATTTATGCTTGCTATTTTATTTTCGATTACTTTTGTTTATGCAGAAACAGTAAAATCTAGTTCGGTGGTAGTTGGTGATAATAACCAAGCATTAAATATGCAAGCAATAAACACGAAAACAAATATAGCCATCCAATCTTGGGTTGGGAAGACATGGATTTTAATTAGAGATATGGCACAATTAATGTCTGCAGTAACTATTTTAGGACCAATTATTATATTAATAGTATTTATAGTAAAATGGATTAGAAAAGGTCCAAATAAGAAAGAATGGTTTAAGAAAAAGTTTTTAAAATACCTTATTGGAGCCATAGCATTTTTTATAGTAGGTTATATAATTTGGTATGTTTTTCAATATCTTATTCCAATAATGTATTTAAATTTTGTGAAATAGATGGTATTATAATTTAGGTATAGGTTAAGTTGTAAAAAGCACTTGACGACTTTGATTTTCCATGTTACAATATCATCTGTAAATCAAGCAGAAGTCATCCACTTCTCACCTCAACACCTATGGAAGAGGTCAATAGTGCTTATAATAAGCTGTTATTGGTGTTTTGTGGATTGGCATTGCTCAATTCACTTTTTATTTTTATTTTTAAGTGAGGTGTTTTTTTATAAAAGAGGAATTGCAAATTAATGAGGAGATTAGGGATAAGGAAATTCGATTAATTGATGCAGATGGTTCGATGCTTGGAGTTGTGCCTACTAAGGATGCAATGAAAGAGGCTGCAGCAAAGAATCTTGACTTGGTCAAAATTGCACCGCAGGGGAATCCTCCGGTTTGCAAAATAATGGATTATGGAAAGTACAAGTTTGAGTTGGCAAAGAAAGAAAAGGAAGCAAGGAAAAAACAGAAGATTGTTGATATTAAGGAAGTCAGAGTTTCTCCAGTGATAGAAGACCATGATTTTGATTTCAAATCTAAAAATGCACTTAGGTTTTTACAGGATGGGGATAAAGTGAAAATAACCGTTAGATTTCGTGGGAGGGAACTTAATCACACGAAGCTAGGGGAACAAATATTAGAAAAGTTTGCTGATGTTCTCAAAGACATTGGAGTTGTTGAAAAGAAACCCAAACTTGAAGGTAGAAATATGATAATGATTGTTGCACCGAAATAAGAGAAGGGAGATAAAAGGTTATGCCTAAGATTAAGACACATAGAGCGACTGCAAAAAGGTTTTCTTTGACTGGAACCGGTAAGGTGAAAAGAGGAAAAGCCGGTAAAAGGCATTTGCTTACAAGTAAGACTACAAAGAGAAAAAGAAGTTTGAGACAGGCAGGTTATGCAGATTCAACAAATGTTGCAACTATTAAGCAAATGCTGCCATACGCTTAGAATATAGAAAGTTTAGGAGGAAATGAAATGGCAAGAGTTAAAGGCGCGATGAGAACACGCGCAAGACATAAAAGAGTTCTTAAATCCGCAAAGGGTTATTTTGGAGCAAAGAGTAAATTATTCAGAACTGCCAAGCAGGCTGTTATGAAATCTTTAAATTATGCTTATGTTGGTAGAAAATTAAAGAAAAGAGATTTCAGAAAGCTGTGGATTACTAGAATTAATGCTGCTGCAAGAATGAATGATATATCATACAGCAAGCTTATGGATGGACTTAAAAAGGCTGGCATTCAGATAAACAGAAAAATGCTTTCAGAGATGGCAATACATGATGCAGAGGGTTTTGGCAAGCTTGTTTCAATGGCTAAGTCAAAGCTGTAATTTCTTAAAGGTTTTTCATTTAGGCTTAAAGATGGGGCTTGATTATTCAAGCTCCATTAATTTTGAGGTGATGCGGATTTGATTTATACCATTACGAGTAAAGATAACAAACTTGTGAAAATGATAAAGTCACTGAATCAAAAGAAATATAGAGAGAGTGAAGGAAAATACTTCATTGAAGGTATAAAAATAGTTTCTGAAGCAATTAAGCAAAACATTTCTATGGAAGAAACATTTGTGTGCCCGGAAATCCTTAATAAGGTAAGAGGTGGAAAAGAGCTTTGTGAGAGCCTTATAGAAGCTAACTTGAGCATTAATTATATTCCTGAAAATATCTTTAATGAAATTTGTTCTACCGAAACACCTCAAGGTGTACTGGCTGTTATTTCTAAGCCTGAGAATAATTTAAACAACTTAGCTTTTGATAGAAATGGTTTCTATATTGTGCTTGATAAAGTTCAGGACCCGGGCAACCTGGGAACCATAATCCGAACTGCTGATGCAGCAGGCGTAGACGGTATGATTTTGTCTGAAGGCTGTACCGATGTATATAATCCTAAGACACTAAGGTCTACAATGGGGTCGGTATTCAGGGTCAATATTTATGAAAATATTAATTTGGAAAATGCACTTCAAAAAATGAAGGAAAATGGTATTAAAATACTTGCTTCAAGTATTAATGCGCAAAAGTATTATTTTGATGAGGATTTTGGAAATGGCACTGCTTTAGTAATTGGCAGTGAGGCGCATGGAATAAGCCTTACGGTACAAAATCTTGCGGATTCTTTAATAAAAATTCCTATGAATGAACAGATTGATTCACTTAATGCTTCGGTTGCCGCTGGAATATTAATATATGAAAAATATAGAAGAAGCTTGAAAGCCTAATAATTTATTTTTCCTGACTTCCCATAAACTGATTCATTAACAGTTGTTTCTTGGCTGGAATGTATTACTTTCCTTTTTAAACGCATTGAGGGTGAAGTTTCATCAAGGGTTTTAAATATATATCCCTTTTCCTTAAACCATTCAATTACTTCAGGAAGAGCCTCTAAGGAGGCCTTTCTTTTTGAATTATCATGCATAAGAATGATTACTGTTTTTAATCCTCTGGATTCATGCTTGATATTATAAATAACCTGATTTTTGGTTATTCCATGCGGGTCTGTATCTGCGGCAGAAACATTCCAGTCAAAAATGCTGCAGCCTAGCTCTGAAAGTACATTTTCAAGCTCAATGTCATGCATCTTTGTAGAACCGCCTGGAGCACGAAAAATTTTTGATTTCTTTCCGGTTATTGAGTAAATAACATCTTCTGCTGCGACAATTTCTTCTTTGAATTTTTCAGAGGTTTGATAGAGTGTGGAATAATTATGAGAATAGCTGTGATTACCTATGGCATGTCCGTTTAAATCAATCTGTCTAACCAAATCCGGGTATATTTTCATTTTACTTCCAATCATAAAAAAAGTGGCTTTAACTCCACTTTTATCTAGTGTTTCAATATATTCCGGTGTAGAATACGGGTCCGGGCCATCATCGATTGTAATATACACTACCTTTGATGAATTTTTATCAGCAGCCCCTGAGCCCGAAGGTTTAACAAGCGATTGCAAAGAAATATCCGGCTCTGAATCACTGTCGTATATTTTACCGTAAACGCTTTGAGTAACCGTATCAGGTCTTGTATTTTGGACAGCACTGTTACCATGATCGTTAAACCGCATCAGCCTGTTTTGAGTATAGGTATTGTATGTTGAGCTGTAAACAAATAATGAAAAAACCAAAAAGACGAACAATATTACGATAATTATAGTAAGATATTTATTTGGCAACCTTAAACAGCTCCCTTCTTCTATACTTAAAGCTGAACTATTTTTCCTGAATTAAAAGATTAACGATTTCTGAGTATATTTGTTGAGAATTCTTTTCCCAATTTCTACACATTACTTTTGCCTGTTCTTTCGTACCGGCATATAAATTGAGCTCTACAAGGCAGGTTGAGCCTTCGGTAATACGGCAAAAAACGGTATATTCGTCTTCATTAATGGGTATATAATCCGCAGAAACCTGTATTTCTGTTCTTAGAGTAGTAATATTTTCTTCTATGGCAGTATCTATTTGCTTTCTCGTGCTTGCACGTATCATAGTCTTAAAATAGCTTAGTGCCTCTTTTCCGGATTCGGTAATCTTATATAATCTTTGGTTAGATTCTATACGGCATTTAAGATAATTGTCATTTATTAATTGAGAAATATATTCCTGAAGGAGAAAATAATTAATCTCATTAATTTTAACCAATAGCTTCAAGATTTGAGAATTTGTAAGCTCAAAATTTACTTTTTCAATTAAATACAGTATTATAAGCTTATTTTCAGCAACCTGTTCATTTAAATCTAATTGCATTTTTCCCTCCGGCACTATTAGACTTGCAATTAAATTATACCACATTTGACAGATAGCAAAATAAAAAATATGTCTTTATGTAAAGACATATTTTTTATTTTACTAAATTTACCTGGTGACAGGGGCAAGCTCATTAACTATTTTCTTTAATTCACTATTAATATAATTTGCATTAGTGCTTTTAAACAGATTGTTGATTCTTGGTATTGCATCCATTGAGTCTGTTACTGTACAGGATTTAATGGATTTATCCATTGCTCTTATTTTGTTTGCTATCATTTTTTTCTCAGCATTTACATTCTTAACGTCTTTGGAAAATTTACATCCTATAACACATGAATTTCCAGCAACCACTGTTGAGCAATCCTTTACACCTTTAATTTTAAGACACTGATTATTGATTTTCTGTGCTCTTTTTTGAGCTTCAGTCAAAACAGGCTTGGTAATCCGAGCCGGTGCTGGTGTCTTGGTAGCTATTGGGTTGGGAATATTTGGTGCACCAGGCACCACCTGGCTCTGCGGAGTAACCTTGGGCGCATTAGGGGGAGCAGTTGTTACGCCTGATGCAAAAGCTATTACAACAAGGAGCAGGATGCTTAATGTGGTTATAATTATTGCTTGACTTCTATTTCTCATTTTTTCACCTCCGATATTATTTTTTTCTTTTTTCGCAAAATTATTACAAATTTTACTTCCATATAAGTCATTATTTTTAGATAAAAAAGATAATGCTTAACTTATTGTAATAAATGAATAAATTTAGTATACTTTTAATGTAGTATTTGTTCTTTTTTGAAATACTAGCACCAATTGGAAACATTTCTCAGCCAATTTCTTTAGAGGTGAATCTCATGATAAATGAAAATTGTACTATCGTTAAAGAAGATTATTTAGTACTTATTGTAGATGACCAGCCGGAAGTTTTAGAAAGTGCAAGAATGCTTCTGGAATTGGAAGGATATACTGTCATTTGTGCTCAAAATGGAGAGGAAGCAATTGAAGCTATTAAAAATAAAGCTGTGGACCTTATGCTCCTTGACTATTTTATGCCGGGAATGACGGGGGAGGATGTTGTTAAGAAAGTCAGAGAATTTAACCAGGATGTTATTATAGTTCTTCAGACAGGATATGCCGGAGAAAAGCCGCCGCTTGAGATGTTAAGGCTTTTAAATATCCAAGGCTATCACGATAAAACAGAGGGACCTGAAAAGCTTCTCTTGTGGGTAGCATCAGGGCTTAGAGCGTGTGCACAGATAAGATTAAACAAACATTTAAAGGAAGGTATGAGCAATATACTTGATTCTATCCCTTGCATATTCAAGTTTAGAGCGCAGAATGAACTGCTGAGCGATATACTGGTTTTTCTTAAGCAATTGGTAAATGTTGAAAATGGATTTGTTGTAATCGAGAATGAAAGAGTACAAGAAGCTCAGAGTGTAGGTAGTGGTAAATTTAAGGATTTATCATATGAAGAGATAATTAAAAACTCTGAAATTGTAGAAAAAGTTAATAAAGCGGGAGAAGATGCCTTTATAGATAAAGAGGAGGGGCTTATAATTCTGCCTATAATATATGATTCAATACGATTGGGCTATATGTATCTGGAAGATTGCAATTTAGAGAAAGAAGATGCTGACCTTGTAAAAATTTACTTGAATCAGGTTACAGAAGCTATTATAAATATAAAATTGCATGATGAGGTTGTTGATTCGAACCAAAGATTAAAAGATTCATATTATAATCTAAAGAAGAATAATTATGAGCTTATTGAATCTTTTACTAAAGCGGTTGATGCAAAAGATACTTATACGGCAGGCCATTCAACCAGAGTTTCAATTTATGCAAGAATTATTGGCAGAAAGCTTAATATGAAGAATGCTGAGCTTACTAAGCTAAAAGTTGCAGCTTTGTTTCACGATATAGGCAAGATTGGAATCCCTGATGGTGTCTTGCTTAAGGAAGGAAGATTAACAGACGAAGAGTTTAAAGTTATTAAAACACATCCTGAGATAGGCAGCAGGATATTAAATCCGGTTACAATGCTTGCGGATATTATACCGGCAGTTAAGCATCACCATGAGAAATATAACGGTAAGGGATATCCGAGCGGTCTTGCCGGAGAGGAGATACCCTTGCATGCAAGAATCCTTGCGATTGCAGATGCTTTTGATGCAATGACATCAGATCGTTCTTATCAAAAGAAGAAGACTTTTGAAGAAGCATTGGAAGAGCTTGAACGCTGTGCGGGATTTCATTTTGATGCTGAGCTTACAGATGTTTTTGTAGGACAGTTCAGAAAAAACATGAAATTTTATACAAGATTAATAGCTTTCTGGGATAGAATCCATCATTTTGATAAAATAAAACAATACAAAGACTCATATCTGTTAACTGAAGACACAGAGGAGCTTAAAAAGGCATCTGAAACTGCCTAGATGAATAAACAGGGCAAATGCACCAAGCAAAATACTGGAAAAGTAAAAGATAAAATTCTACTTAGACCCCTCTTTCTCCCCTAAAAAGGGGACGAAAAGTAGTTTTTCATAGGAAAATCTTCTATAGAAATTACTATTCGCTCCCTATCAGGGAGGCTAGGAGGGTCTGGATTTAAGATTGTATTCATGCGTTTTCCCTAGATGAATAAAAATAATGTTGTAAATCCAAAATACGTATGTTAAAATAATTTAAATCAATCAATAAAAGGTAATGATTGGGAAAGTAAGCTGATACTTGTGCAAAGAGAGGGAATGCCACCGGCTGAAAGCATTTCTGCAAAAGAAGGTCATCTGAAGTTCACCCAGGAGCTCTGCCGTTGAAATAAGCAGTAGGCGGTGGCGGTTAAACCCGTTAGAGTTATTGAGAGCCAGAAGTTTATTCTGGAACAGAGGTGGTACCGCGGAATATGTCCGTCCTTAGTATATTAAGGACGGACTTTTTAGTACAGAAAATCGTGATAAGCTGCGCATTACTTCGTTGCGCTTAGGACTCGAAGTGCTCACATATAAAATATATGCTCCGCGCTTCTCACCTTTTTCTGGAACGTAATAACCAATTTTGAGAATTAGTTTATTAGGGACAAAAAATATTGTAATTAGATTTTATCGTATGAAAGGGGAATTAAAAGTATGAAACAACAGCTTGAAAACATTAAAACAGAAGCAGTAAAAGAGATTGTTGAAGCTGCTTCGTCTCAGGCTCTGGAATCAATCAGGGTTAAATATCTTGGTAAAAAAGGTGAGCTAACCCTGGTTCTAAGAGGAATGGGAGGCCTGACTGCGGAGGAAAGACCTGTTATTGGTCAGCTCGCAAATGAGGTCAGGGTTTTTATAGAGCAGCAGCTTGATCAAAAAGAGTTTGTAATATCTGAAAAAGAAAGATATGAAAGAATAAGCAATGAAGCAATTGATATTACAATGCCTGGCAAGAGAAAAGAAATAGGGCACAAGCATCCTATTACTCTTGTTCTTGATGAAATAAAAGAGGTTTTTCTTGGAATGGGGTATGAGATTGCTGAAGGGCCTGATATTGAAGATACTTATCATAATTTTGATGCTCTGAACCTTCCGGAAACACATCCGGCAAGAGATTTACAGGATACATTTTATATTACCGAAGAAATAATATTAAGAACACAGACTTCCCCTGTTCAAATTAGAACAATGATGAAACAGAAGCCGCCTATTAAAATAATTTGCCCTGGAAGAGTCTTTAGGTCAGATGCCGTTGACCCAACTCATTCTCCTATATTTCATCAGCTAGAAGGGCTGGTCGTTGATAAAGGGATTACAATGGGGAATCTTAAAGGAACACTTGAAGTATTTGCAAAGGCTTTGTTTGGTGATTCGACACGAATAAGATTAAGACCGCACCATTTTCCATATACTGAGCCAAGCGCAGAGGTAGATATTTCCTGCTTTGCATGCGGAGGTTCAGGCTGCAGGGTTTGTAAGGGAGAAGGATGGATTGAGATTCTTGGGGCAGGAATGGTTCATCCAAAGGTGCTTCAGACATGCGGTATAGACCCCGAGGTTTACAGTGGTTTTGCATTTGGAATAGGAGTAGAAAGAGTAGCAATGGGAAGATTTAAAATAGATGATTTGAGGTTGTTGTTTGAGAATGATGTTAGGTTCCTTAAGCAATTTTAACTCACAAAAATCGTGATAAGCTTCGCATTACTGTGTTAGACAATCAGATACTTTCCTGAGGGCAAACGCACGAAGAAAAATACTGGAGAAATAAAAGATAAAATGCTACTTAGAACCCTCTTTCTCCCCTGAAAAGGGGACGAAAAGTAGTTTTTCATAGAAAAATCTTCATAGAAATTACTATTCGCTCCCTATCAGGGAGGTTAGGAGGGTCTGGATTTGGAATTACGTGTATTCATATGGTTGCCCCGATATTTTCGGGAAGATAGATAGAGAGTTTATAAATCAAATTTTGAAAGGAAAGATTGATATGAAAGTGCCTGTTAATTGGTTAAAAGATTATGTTGATATTGAAGGGATAGATACAAAGACCCTGATTAATGCTTTGACTTTGTCTGGTTCCAAGGTTGAAGGTGTTGAAGAGCTTGGACATGGAATTTGTAATGTTGTGGTTGGTAAAATAATTTCGCTTGAAAAGCATCCCGATGCCGATAAGCTTCAGGTTGCAAAGGTGGATGTTGGTGCAGAAACAATCCAGGTAGTTACAGGGGCAGATAATGTAAAGGTTGGAGATATAATTCCTGTAGCTAAAGATGGAGCTAAGCTTCCCGGAGGAAAAGAGATTAGAAAAGGAAAGTTAAGAGGTGTTGAATCCGAAGGAATGATGTGCTCAATACAGGAGCTTGGAGTTACAAAATATGATTATCCTGAAGCACCTGAGCATGGAATATTCATTCTTGATTCCAGCCTAAAGGTTGGCACAGATGTAAAGGATGCGCTCGGATTAAATGATTCGGTTATTGAATTTGAAATTACTCCCAATCGTCCTGACTGCCTTTCTGTTATAGGTATAGCACGTGAAACTGCGGTTACCTTAGGCAGAAATTTTAAAGCACAGGGAATAATTGATAAAAAAAGTGCGGATGGGGTTAGTGAAGCAAGTGATGGAGAGATTTCTGTAAGAATTGACGATAAGGATTTATGTTCAAGATATATTGGCAGAGTTGTTAATAATGTTAAGATAGGTCCTTCCCCTGAATGGATGAAAAACAAGCTGAGGGCTGCAGGTATAAGACCAATTAACAATATTGTTGATATTACCAATTTTGTTATGCTTGAATTGGGTCAGCCAATGCATGCTTTTGACCTCAGACAGGTTGAAGGAAAACAGATTATTGTAAGAAGGGCGCAAAAGGGAGAGGTTTTAACTACACTTGACGGGCAGGAAAGAAGCCTTACTGCTGATATGCTTGTTATTGCCGATAAGAGCAGAGCGGTTGCAGTTGCAGGAGTAATGGGCGGAGGAAACTCAGAAATTGCAGATGATACAACAGATATACTTTTTGAAGCCGCTGCTTTTAATGGAGGTTCTGTAAGATTAACTGCCAAGGCACTTGGTTTTAGAACTGAATCTTCGGCAAGGTTTGAAAAGGGACTTGATGCAGGAAATGCGTTAATTGCTATGAACAGAGCGGTTGAATTGGTTGAAATGCTGGGGGCGGGAAAGGCGAAAGACAAATATGTTGATTGCTATCCGGTTAAACAAGAGCTAAAGACATTAAAGTTCAGACCCGAAAAGATTAATGCTTTTCTCGGAACTAATCTGGAGAAGGAGTATATGGTTGAGAAATTCAAGCTTCTAGGGTTTACAGTAGACGAAAATAATTCTACCATTACGGCACCTGCTTTCAGGAGGGATATTGAAGTAGAAGCTGATTTGGCTGAAGAAATTGCACGGCTTTATGATTATAATAATATAGAATCGAAAATGTTTTCCGGAACTGTTACACAGGGTAAAAGAACTTTGAAGCAAAAGGTAGAGGAAACGTGTAAGCAAGTAATGACTGCTCAAGGCTTCTCGGAAATGTATACCTATTCGTTTGTCAGTCCCAAAACGCTTGATATGATTAAGGTTGAAGGGGATAGTAAATTGAGGGAAGCAATCATTGTTGCTAATCCGTTGGGCGAAGAATATAAAATGATGAGGACTACACCAATTCCAAGCATGCTGGAGGTTCTTGCTAGGAACTATTCAAGAAGAATACCTGAAGCAAGATTATTTGAGCTCTCATGTATCTATATTCCAAAGCAGCTTCCTGTCACAGAGCTTCCGAATGAAAAACAGCTTCTTACATTTGGAATGTATGGGAATGAAGATTTTTACACAATAAAGGGAGCAGTAGAGCAGATTCTTGATTGCTTAGGAATAAAGGATTATGAAATTATAAAAGGGAATAATTGCACTTTCCATCCTGGAAGAACTGCGGAATTAATAATAGCGGGTACATCTGCAGGAGTGTTTGGAGAAATTCATCCCGATGTTCTTGATAATTATGATATTAAGACAAGGGCATATGTTGGTACAATTGAGTTGGAGAGTTTGATTGAAAAGGTTAATACGCTTCATATTTACAGACAGCTTCCTAAATATCCGTCAATAGACAGAGATATAGCAATGGTTGTAAAAGACCAGATTACTGTAGGGGAGATTGAGAAGCAGATAAAATCGGCTGCGGGAGAGCTTCTTGAGGAGCTAAGAATGTTTGATGTCTATAAGGGTGAGCAGATTGCCAAAGACAGCAAGAGTATTGCTTACGCACTAAGCTTCAGGGCAGGAGATAGAACTTTGACTGATGATGAAGTAAATGCTGTAATGCAGAATATTTTAAAGGGTTTAAAAGAAAATATAGGGGCAGAGCTGAGGTGAGTTATGTTTTATGAAGTAAAGCCTGCTGAAAATTTTAAATGTACAGTAAGTGTTCCGGGGTCCAAATCAATAACAAACAGGGCGCTTATTATTGGCGCTCTTGCAGGCAGTGGAACAATTCTTAATAATTTTCTCTACAGCGATGATACGGTATATATGCTAGAGGCTTTGAGAGGCTTGGGATATAGAATAAGCGATGACAAGGATGCGGGAACTGTGATTATACATAATCCTGCGCAAGCGACATTAAAAGGTTCGTGCTTTGTCGGAAATTCCGGAACAGCTATTCGTTTTCTTGCTTCATTTTGTGCAGCAGCAGGCTGCGAGGTTGAGCTTACAGGGATTGAAAGAATGAAGGAAAGACCCATAGGAGAACTGGCAGAGGCATTGAAAGCTCTAGGGGCAGAAATAGCTTTTAAGGAGAAGGAAGGCTTCCCTCCCATCAGAATCAAATCAAATGGGCTTGAGGGTGGAAAGGTATCTATTCGTGGAGATATAAGCAGCCAGTTTATAACCTCTTTGCTTTTGAGTGCACCTTATGCCAAAAATGATATAGAGATTGAGATTCAAGGAGAGCTTGTTTCAAAGCCTTATGTAGATATTACAATACAAATGATGAAGGATTTTGGAGTTGAGGTTAAAAATTATAATTATAAACATTTTCTAATAAAAGCGGGGCAATCATATACCCCTAGGGAGTATACTATTGAATCTGATTGTTCATCTGCTTCATATTTTTTTGCTGCTGCGGCAATTGCAAACGGAGATGTTACTGTTGAAAATATTAATCCCAAAAGCCTTCAAGGAGATATAAAATTTGTGGATATTCTTGAAGAGATGGGAGCTATGGTCGAAAGAGGGGATAACTATATAAGGGTTATCGGGAAAGAGCTCAAAGGCATAACCATTGATATGCAAAATACATCTGATGTTGCTCAGACTCTAGCAGTTGCAGCTCTTTTTGCTGAAGGCCCAACCGAAATTAAGAATGTATATAATATGAGGTTAAAGGAAACGGACAGACTAAGAGCCGTTGCTAATGAGCTTGTAAAGCTTGGAGCTGGAGTTGAGGAAAAAAAGGACGGTATAACCATTTATCCCGCTTCTTCATATAAAGCTGCGGAAATTGAGACCTATGATGACCATAGGATGGCTATGAGCTTTACTTTGGCAGGCTTGAAAATACCTGGAATAAGGATTGCCAATCCCGGATGCGTGTCCAAGACATTCCCCCAATATTTTAATGAATTCCAAAAAATATATGGCTGACCTCCATATACCTCTTTGCATTTTGTTCTTTCATGATATAATTATAGCGAAAAGATTTTTTAATTGCTAATTATAATGTTTAGGAGGTGTGTATATGTCAAGAAAAACACAAAAAGTAATTGCGATTATTATAGCGGCATTCTTCCTTGTAGGTACTATCCTCATGGCTCTTCCTCTTTTCGGGTTATAGTTAATAGAGTTTTGGTTATTATATATTCAAGGTGATGTTTATGGGAAAGATAGTTTCAGCCTACATTTATCCGCATCCTCCGATTATTATTCCTGAAATTGGAAGGGGAGAGGAAAATGGTGCTTCAAATACGGTTGAGGCTTGTAAACGGGCGGCAAAAGATTTGAAGTCTAAAAATCCGGATACTTTATTAGTTATTACACCTCATGGTCCGGCATTTAAAGATGCTGTTGCTATTTCGACTGATGAAAAGCTGTTGGGCAGTTTTGCAAGATTTGGAAGCCCTGATGTCAGCTTAGAGCTTGAAAACAATCAGGAACTTGTTGATAAAATCGCAGGGTATGCCAGTCAGGCTGGAATACCTGTTGTTTCGTTGAATACTGAAACGGTTTCCCGGTTCAAAATTAATAAAAATCTTGATCATGGTGCGCTGGTTCCTCTTTATTATATCTCCAGAGAATTAAAGGATTTTAAAATTGTCCATATTTGTATGGGCTTTTTATCTTATGAGGAATTATATGAATTTGGAGTATGTATAAAGAAGGCAATAGAAGCATTAGAGGGCAATGTCGCAGTAATTGCGAGTGGGGATCTTTCGCACAGGCTTACTCCTGATGCACCATGCGGGTATAGTCCTCAAGGGAAAGAGTTTGACAAGAAATTAGTCGGGCTATTGGCTGAAGCCAGGTTTGATGATGTTATGAAAATTGATGAGGCCTTGATTGAAACAGCAGGTGAATGTGGAATGAGACCATTTGTAATTATGTTTGGCTGCTTGGAAGGCTGCAATGTTTCCTCGCAGATTTTTTCATATGAAGGACCTTTTGGGGTTGGTTATTGTGTTGCAGAGTTTAATTTAGTGTAAAGTGTAAAGTTAAAATCAAAAACGAGAGCCAAAAGCTGCTAGCTAGCAGCATAAGAGGAACGGCTGTGCAGATTTATGTAGGGGCGAGACATTGGCTCGTCCAGAGCTAATATTGATAGCTAGTACAGGAGGTATAATATATGTTTAAGGAACAAGACCAATATGTTGTACTTGCAAGGAAAACAATTGAGGAATATGTTTCTGGTGGAAGGGTAATAAAAATACCTGAAGGTCTGCCCGAAGAAATGATGGTAAAAAAAGCAGGAGTTTTTGTATCTTTGAAAGAAAATGGGAATTTGCGAGGCTGTATTGGCACAATAAAGGCAGCAACAGATTGCATTGCTCAGGAAATAATACAAAATGCAATTAGTGCAGCTGCTCAAGACCCCAGATTTTATCCTGTTCAGCCTGATGAATTGCCTAAAATTGTTTACAGCGTGGATGTGCTTATGGAGGCAGAGCCTATTGAATCAATAAAACAATTGGATGTAAAAAAATATGGCGTGATTGTTAGAGCGGGAAGGCGTACCGGACTTTTGCTTCCAAATCTTGAAGGAGTGGATACTCCCGAATATCAGGTTGAGATAGCACTACAGAAGGCAGGAATTAATAGAAATGAAAGCTATACACTTGAAAGATTTGAGGTTGTGAGGCACGGAGGTAAGGAGTGAGTTATGAAAGAAGCAATGTATTGGACAAGTGATAAGGGAAAGGTAAAATGCAATCTTTGTCCGCATAATTGTTCTATTGATGAGGGGAATATAGGAATTTGCAGAGTTAGGAGAAATCTTGAAAATAAGCTGTATTCATTAAATTATGGCAAGATATCCTCTATAGCGCTTGACCCCATAGAGAAAAAGCCGCTAAGCCTATTCTTTCCCGGCAAAAATATATTATCTGTCGGTACTACAGGATGCAATCTAAAGTGTTCTTTCTGCCAGAATTGGTCAATAGCCCATGCAGACCCGGATACAATTAATGTTTTGCCAGAGCAGCTTGTGGAAGAAGCTATTAAATTAAAAAAAGATGGCAATATTGGTATAGCATTTACTTACAATGAGCCTTCCATCTGGTTTGAGTTTGTTTATGAGACTGTTAAGCTTTCAAAACAAGAAGGACTGAAAAATGTTCTTGTAACTAATGGATTTATTAGTATTAAACCGCTTGAGGATATTCTTCCTTATATTGATGCGATGAATATTGATGTAAAGGCATTTAATGATGATTATTATAAGGATATATGCAAGGGTAGGCTTGAAGATATAAAGAAGACAGTAGAGTTCGCGAATGAGAAGTGCCATGTTGAGGTTACCACACTTATTGTTCCGGAGTTAAATGACAATTTAAATGAAATAGAACAGCTTGCTTCATGGCTAAGCAGTATTAATCCCGAAATACCAATTCATTTTTCCAGATACTTTCCAAATTACAAAATGAAGGACAAGCAGCCTACTCCGCGAGAAACACTTGAAAAAGCAAAAAAAATTGCAGAAGGGTATTTAAAATATGTATATATAGGCAACATTTAATGACGTTTATATTTCAATTTTGAAAAAAATGCTGACAAGCTCTTTATTAATACATATAATTGAATTGGGTAAAAAATAATCATTAGAGGTGCCATTCTTGTACGCAATAATCAATTATATCAAAGATTTTATAAGCTACATGGGAATCAACAATATTTTTGATGTATTAAGGGTTACGATTGATATATCTATCGTTTCTTTTGTGATTTATTGGCTTATTGTGCTTGTAAAAGATACCCGGGCATATCAGCTTATAAAGGGAATAATTGTACTGCTGGTTGCAACTCAATTAAGTGAATTGCTTAAACTTACTACAATTAATTACATATTAAAGAATACAATGACATACGGAGTTTTAGCGCTTTTAGTGGTATTCCAGCCTGAGCTTAGAAGAGCGCTTGAACAATTAGGAAGAAGCAAGTTTAAAGATATATTTGTAGTTGATGAAGAAACTAAAGAAGACAAGCTTAGAAAAGCAATTGATGAAATAATCAGGTCTGTAGACGTTCTTTCAAAAACCTTTACTGGAGCACTTATAGTTATTGAAAGAGATACTATGATGGGTGACATTATCAGGACAGGGATACCTGTTAATGCTACCATTACTGCTGAACTGATAGTTAATATATTTACTCCCAATACACCCCTTCATGATGGTGCAGTTGTAGTTAGAGAGGACAAAATTATGTCTGCGGCATGCTTCCTTCCGCTTACTGAGAATCATGACCTCAGCAAGGAGCTTGGAACAAGGCATAGAGCAGCGTTAGGAATTAGCGAAGTAACTGATTCTATAGCAGTAGTTGTTTCCGAGGAAAGTGGTAAGATTTCAATGGCAATAAATGGAGGATTGACGAGAAACCTTAGTGTTGATACTCTGAAAATGGCTTTGGATAAATTCTTTATTGATAAAAAATACACACCAAAAAAGCTTATGCTCTGGAAGGTTAAAAAGAATGAAAAAGCAAGGTGAAGATGTTAGACTCAGGATTATTTCTGTGTTTATTGCGATAGTGCTTTGGATATATGTCGTCAACATTCAGAATCCTGAGATAAAAAAAGAGTTTGATTCTATTCCGGTTAATGTTAAAAATGTTGACCTTTTATTAGGTTATGGGCTTATATTTTCTGGAGACAGTACAGATAGTATTTCGGTTAAGTTAAAAGGAAATCAGGATGCTATAAAGAAGATTGAAAGGAATGATATTGAAGCTGTTGCTGACTTAAAAGATGTAAAGGGTAAATTTGGTCCTGGGAAGGTTTCTATTCCGGTAAAAATAAATCTTCTTACTTCTGATCGGTTAGAAGTTCTTGAGAAAGATAAATATAGTATGGAAGTTGAGCTGGATAAATATTCACAGATTCAGAAACCGATTGAGGTTGAATTCCAGGGGCAAACCAGCAAGGATATCAAATATGATGTAAAATCAATCAGACCAAATGTTGTTACCATCAGTGGACCTAAAAAGCTCATATCTACAATTGACTCGGTAAAGGTATTTGTTGATGTAACAAATGCTGAAAAAGAAATGTCAGTTGTAAAGAATTTTAGAATATTTACAAAGAGCAATACTGATATAACAAGTAATGAACACCTGACTAAAGATATTCAGAATATACAGATTGATATTGACTATCAAAAATATAAGGAGGTTCCTATAATAACTGAGGTGGTTGGGCAGCCTGAAAAAGGCTATTATGTTTCCGGTATTGCTACAAACCCTGAAAAGGTTATAGTATCAGGGCATACTGATAAAATTAATCCTATTAAGGTAATAAATACTAAAAAGATTAAGATAGAAGGCAAAAGCAGCAATGCCGAAAGCTTGGTATCCCTTATCATACCGACAGGAATAAATATTAATTTTGAAGGTGATGTAAAAATCAGCGTTGGTATAAAGAAGGAAGATACAAAGACTATAGAATTTTCAAAATCAGATATTACTGTGCTCAACTCTTCTCCAGATTATGAATATAAGATTATAACCTCCAAGCTGCGTGCTTATCTCTCAGGCAAGCAAGGCGCTCTTGATTCAGTGACACCTTTAAATCTTGGACTATTTATTGATGTGGCTAGCCTTGGGGAGGGAGAACATCAAATATATCTGCAAATACCTAAAAATGAAAATATGAAACTTCTTGAAAAAACCCAAGCTATAAAGCTTCTGGTATCACGCAGAAAATAATGTTAAGAAGGTATTAAATTTATAGGTACAGCTTAAAAGTCTTCGATTCCGAGGGCTTTTTTTATTTCTTCTTTTATTTCTTCAAGTCCTTCGGGAGTTTTGGATTCGCATCTTACAATTAATTCCGGACCAGTATTGGAAGCTCTTACAAGCCCCCAACCATCGGAGAAAAGAACTCTGACGCCATCAACCTCTACCATAGGAAGCTGCTTTTCTTTAAAATGCTTTCTAACCTTTTCAACTTGTTCAAATTTCTTATCTTCACTAGAGTGAACCCTGATTTCCGGTGTGGAGTGATATCTGTTTATATCAGATAACAGCAGGGAAAGGCTTTTTTCTGTGTTTGAAAGTATTCTAAGAAGTCTTGCACCTGCATAGATTGCGTCGTCATAACCATAATATTCGTCTGCAAAAAACATGTGTCCTGACATTTCACCGGTAAAAACAACTCCGGTTTCTTTCATTTTTGCTTTTATAAGAGAGTGACCGGTTTTGAAGAAAAAAGGCTCTCCTTGAAGCTTTTCAACTTCATCAACAAGTGATTGAGAGCATTTGACTTCGATAATTACCTTTGAGTTTGGGTGTGAAGGCATGATTTCCCGCCAGAATAATATCATGAGATTATCTCCCCATATTATGCTGCCGCGGTCATCAACAACTCCTAATCTGTCTCCGTCTCCATCAAAAGCTATACCCACGTCTGCCTTGCTTTCTATAACCGTCTTAATCAGATGTTCAAGATTCTCTTTTTTTACAGGGTCGGGAAAATGATTTGGGAACATAGGATTGGATTCACAAAAAAGAGGAATAACCTCACACCCTAATTTTTTAAAAATTTCTTCAGCAAATAATGAAGCTGTGCCATTGCCGCAATCTACCACAATCTTGAGTTTCCTGCTGCCCAAACCAACCTTATCTATAATAAGGTCTCTATATTTTTCTTTAATGTCAGCGGTTGTTTGATTCCCTTTACCAGATATAAATTCTTCATTTTCTATAATTTTTTTTAAAGACTGAATCTGTTTGCCATACATTGTTCCGCCATCTGCTGTGCAAAGCTTAAAGCCGTTGTACTGCGGAGGATTGTGGCTGGCGGTAACCATTATTCCTGCATTTGTATCAAGGATAATCCTGGAGTAATAAAGCATAGGAGTAATTACTGTTCCTACATCAATAACATTGACTCCGGTTGATGTAATTCCGCTGATTAAGGCTTTTTTAAGCGATTCAGATGAGATTCTGTTATCACAGCCAACCACTGCTTTGGTTTCGCCGGAGCGAATGGTAATTGTACCAAACCCTTTGCCGATTGCTTCTGCTGTTTCCTCAGTTATTTCATCACCAGCAATGCCGCGAATGTCATATTGCCTGAATATTCCAGAATTAACTATCATCTTACTCCACCTTTTTAAAGTATTTATATCCTATATATTATATCCTCAATACCAACATATTAATCATGTATTAAATTATATTTTGATGATAAAAGGCATGAAGGTACATATTAATATTCCTGCAATTTATAAAATATGCGCAGATAAAAGATTTTGTAATAAAAGTTCTTTTTAATAGCGGATATTTATGGTATACTGCTGACAGCAATTCAAGCGGAGGGTGAGTATGGAGGAATTCTTACTGCGCGTTGCAAATAGTTTATCTTTGCTTGGTATAAGCTTCGCTGCAGGTATATTTGTTGTTACAATTCATGAATATGCACATGCGTTTACATCATGGAGAATGGGTGACAATCTTCCACGGTTTGGAAGGAGGGTCAGCCTGAATCCACTTAAACATGTCGATATTGTTGGGCTGCTATTTATGGTTCAAACAGGATTTGGATGGGGAAAGCCTGTACAGACAAGTCCAAAGAATTATAAAGATAAAAAGAAAGGAACAATATTGAACGGCATTTCAGGACCGCTTGCAAATGTGCTTTTAGCAGCAGTCATGGCTTTCATAATTGCTTTTATAGATATCTTTGCTGAGCAGGGCAAGATATATTTAGCAGGGTATAAAGCGCTATACCTGATAACATTTTTGAAGGATACTTTAATATTTAGCTTAAACCTTGCACTGGTTAGCCTTATGCCTATGAAGCCATATGATGGATTCATGATTTGGGGAGGAGTAATTCCTTCTAAAAACCAATTTAAAATTTTTCAATATCAAGGAGTAATATTAGCATTTTTCCTTTTGATAATATTGATTTCGCCGGAGATATTTTCAACTGTCACAAGACCATTGGGCGGATTGTTGGAGCTTTCGGCCAGGGGAATCGTACATTTAATTATATAGAATGACTTTAGAGTTTAGAAATTAGGAGGGAATGTAAATGGGCAAAAAAAGGATTGTAAGTGGTATGAGAACTACGGGTGCACTGCAGCTGGGAAATTATTTCGGAGCATTGGAAAACTGGGTCAAGCTGCAGGATGAATATGACTGCTATTTTTTTACTGCCGATTGGCATGCTCTTACAACTGGTTATGAGGATACGTCCCAAATAAGAGAGAATGAAAGAAGTATGATTATAGATTGGCTTTCAGCAGGGCTTGATCCTGAGAAATGTGTAATATTCAGACAGTCAGATGTAAAAGAGCACGCAGAGCTTCATTTGCTTTTATCAATGATTACTCCGCTTTCATGGCTTGAAAGATGTCCTACATATAAGGACCAGATAAAGCAATTAAAGGATAAAGATATTTCAACCTACGGGTTTTTAGGATATCCGTGCTTAATGACTGCTGACATAATTGTATATAAATCAGAACTGGTTCCGGTTGGAGAAGACCAGGTTCCTCATGTTGAGTTGACAAGAGAAATAGTTAGAAGATTTAATAACATTTATGGAGAGATTTTTCCAGAACCGCAGCCTATGCTTACAAAAGCCAAAGTGCTTCCAGGGACTGATGGCAGAAAAATGAGTAAGAGCTATGGTAACACAATTCTTCTTTCTGAAACAGCTGAAGATGTTAAGAAAAAAGTTAATTCAATGGTTACGGATCCTCAAAGAATAAAAAAGGATGATCCTGGTCATCCAGATGTTTGTGCTATTTTTGCTTACAAAAAGATATTTTCACCTGAAGAAGTCGCGCAGGTTGAAAGTGATTGTAAACAAGGGAAGATAGGATGCGTTCAATGCAAGAAAGCACTTATCGAAAAGCTTAATGATTACCTTGAGCCAATGCGTCAAAGAAGAGCCGAAATACTTAAAAAGCCGGACATAGTTGATGAAATATTGGCACATGGAGCTCAAAGAGCTCGCAAAATTGCCCAGGAAACTATGGAAGAAGTACGTAGGGCAATGAAGCTTTAAATTTTTGAAGCTAGAAGGGTGAGTTATGGAACACGCAGTGGGGTACACCATAAAAATACAAAATTTTGAAGGTCCGCTGGATTTGCTTTTCCATCTTATTGAAAAGAATAAGATGGATATTTATGATATTCAAATTGGTGAAATAACCGACCAATATCTTGAGTATTTAGGGGAGATGGAAAGTATTGACCTTGATATCGCAAGTGAATTTCTGGTTATGGCGTCAACACTTTTATTGATTAAATCCAGAATGCTTTTGCCAAAGCCTCAGCCTCCGGAAGAAGATCCTGAAATGCTTAGAGATAAGCTTATACATTCTTTGCTTGAGTACAAAAAATACAAAGAATGTGCGGGAGAGCTAAAGAACAGGGAAGCCCACTATGGAATGATGTTCTATAAGACACAAGAGGTATTTAAGGTTATGACTTTTGATATAGTAAACAAGAGCTATCCTTCTGAGGTTATATCTGAAATATATAGAGATGTTTGTATTAGGAATATAAAAAAATCAAATCCAAGAAAAGAGATTATGAATGATTTGATTGTAAAAGAGAAGATAACTATCAGAAGTAAGATTAAAGAGATAGTGAAATTCCTCTTTGACAAGACGAAATTCAAATTTTCAGAATTGTTTATAAATGGAAACGATACCAAAATGGATATTGTGACTTCGTTTATGGCTGTTCTTGAGCTTGCAAAAATTAAAAAATTATCTATTGAACAAAAAGAAGCCTTTGGAGAAATAATCGTAAAAAAGACAAAAGGAGGAGCAGCATAGTGGAAATAAAAAAAATTGAAGGATTAATAGAAGCATTGCTGTTTGCATCAGGTGAACCTGTTCATATTGAAACATTGGCTGAGATTACGTCTGTTGACAGCAAAACCTTGATTAATATAATTAACCGTTTATCAGATTCATATCTGTCAGAAAATAGAGGGATACAAATCCGTGAAATAAATGGTGCCTATCAGTTGTGCTCAAAGATAGATTATTTTGAGTATGTAAAAAAGCTCTTTGAGCCAAGGCAAAAACAGGGGCTTTCTCAGGCTGCGCTCGAAACTCTTTCAATAATTGCTTACAACCAGCCTGAAACCAAGGTTGAAATTGAAAAAATCAGGGGAGTAAATTCAGACAGCTCTGTTAATCTGCTTTTGGAGAGAAATCTGATTAAAGAAGCAGGTAGAATGGATGCTCCGGGGAAGCCGATTTTGTTTGAAACAACTGAAGAATTTTTAAGGGCTTTTGGTTATAAAACACTTGCAGAGCTTCCACCCGTTGATGAAATGCTGAAGAATGAGGAATAAAAATCAACGTAAAAAATGCAGCTTTTACTAAGCTGTATTTTTTTATGAATTTTTTTCCATTGTACGGAAAGAATATTTACTGAGGTGTTTATATGCTATACCTTATTATTATTATTTTAATTATCCTGATTATTTTTATATTATTTTTAATTTTTAGTGATATTACGATACACATAATGTTTCGAAGGACTCCGGATTACCAAAAATCAAGTGCGCAAGTCCTTTTTTTAAACAGCTTGAAGCTGATGGATAAAAAATCAGATTCAAAAGCAGAAAAGAGAGAAAAGATATTTGACAAGTTTGATAAGTACAGCGAAATAGTAACTAAATCAGTAGGTACTATAGGCAGATATAATGACTTTTTAAAAGATATTAATCACAATCTCGGAAGTGGCTTGAAGGCAGCAAAATTAAAACTGGTGACCAGTATAGGAGCAGGAGATTCGGCTTTAACAGCTGTCCTTTGTGGAAGCGTATGGGCAATATTGGGCAATCTGAGGATGCAAAAGGATTACTACAATCTTTTTAA
This sequence comes from Deltaproteobacteria bacterium, assembly GCA_050258375.1. Taxonomy (GTDB): domain Bacteria; phylum Bacillota; class Clostridia; order Acetivibrionales; family UBA4821; genus JBLMYQ01. The sequence continues at coordinate 23,605 of JBLMYQ010000064.1, forward strand.
TAATGTTGAATTTTCAGTAAATCCGAATTACAAAAAAAAGATTTTTGCAATTGATGTGGACAGTATATTTACAATTAAAACTGTTTATATTATTTATGTGCTTATTTCACTAAAACAAATAATTGACCTTGAGGAAGAGAAAATCAAGGTTGGATAGAGAAGTTAACAGCTATTCATGAGCTTTTAATATAAAAATGTGAAAGGAAGATTATAATGAATGAACATCCTATTCAAGGATTAATGTCAACTGCTATGCAAAGCATTAAGGATATGGTAGATGTAAATACAATTGTAGGAGATGCAGTGCAGGCTCCTGATGGGACGGTAATAATACCAATATCAAAGGTTTCATTTGGTTTTGCAGCAGGAGGAAGTGAGTTTAAAGGCGATATTGAAGAAGAGGATTCAAGAGATAGGGATAGGGATAAAGACAAAAATATATTAAGAATGCCTTTCGGAGGAGGAAGCGGTGCAGGAGTAAGTATTTCACCAATTGCTTTTTTGGTGGTGAATAAAGAAAATATAAAGCTAATGCCGGTTAATTTTAATACATCATTGGATAAGCTTCTTGATTTTATTCCTGAAATGATGGAGAGGCTTAATGATTCGGTCAAAAAGAAGATTTGTATGAGAAAAGAAGGCAAAAGCTCAGAAGGGCATGGTAAGAAAGATTGCTTAAGTGAAGACTAGGAAGAAAAATAATATAGCAAGCAAAAAAACTAATTTATGAATATAAATTAGTTTTTTTGCTTGCTAGAAACTATATTCTTCTTTAATAGCTCTGAGTGCGGACTCCTCATCTTCATTTGAAACTAAATATGATATATCGGTTTCAGAGGTTGTTACAAGCTTGATTTCGATTTCAATCTTTGAAAGTACTGTGAAAACACTTGCTGCTACACCGGGAATTGTTCTCATGCCCTCACCTGAAACGCATATTTTGGTGTTGTTTGAGGAAATGTCAAGCCTTAGTGTTGGAATCTCTTTCTTAAATTTAGCAAGTGCGGTAATTGCTTTTGACATGTCTTCCCCCGGAATAGTAAACGAAATGTTTAATATTCCTCTGTAGGAAGGAGATTGAGTAATCATATCAACATTTATGTTCTGTTTTGCAATTGCATTAAATATTTCCGAAATAATCTTCGGATTATTTGGAACGTTATCCATAGTAATTAAAGAAACACAATGTGTTACAGTATAACTGCTTATTATTTTTTCACTCAATTAATTTCCCTCCTTGATTTTTTTCCCTCTTTTGATATCAAATCCTTCATATTATACAAGCTGGGCTTTTGAGTAACAACAAATTTTGCGGCTCTTATTGCACCAACTCCGAATATATTTCTTGACAGTGCCGTATGATTAATTTCTATAATTTCATCATTACCGGCAAAAACAACCGAATGCTCTCCTACTATTGTACCGCCTCTTAAAGAGTGAATTCCTATTTCATTTTTCTCTCTCTTTTTTCTTACGTTTGTTCTGTTGTATACATATTCTGCTTTCTCAGACAATCCGGATTTAGCTGATTCAGCAAGCATAAGAGCTGTTCCGCTTGGGGCATCTACCTTTTGATTGTGATGCTTTTCTATTATCTCAATATCAAAATTTTCATGTAATACCTTGGCTGTTTCTTCAACAAGCTTCATTACTAAGTTTATTCCGACAGACATATTTCCAGACTGAAATATTGGAATATATTGTGAAGCTTTTTTTATTTTTTGCAGCTGAGAGCTTGATAAGCCTGTAGTTGCGATTACAAGGGGGATATTTTTTGAAACAGCATATTCCAAAAGGCAGTCCAGACCCTCGGAATTTGAAAAATCTATTATTACATCTGCTTCTTCCTTACAGCTTTTGTGTTTTGAATATACAGGAAAGGAGCATTTTGAATTGGCAAGAGTATCAAAGCCGGCTGATACTGTAATTCCCGGGTCGTTTTCAATCAATCCTGCCAATACTTGTCCCATCTTTCCGTTACATCCACTTATAATTGCTTTAAGCATGGAGTCCTCCTTTTGTTCCTGTTGGGTATTCATTTGAATTCAGTGTAAAATGTAAAGGTAATTTTTACACTTTACATTTTACACTTTACACTAATTACATTTACACTGCTTTAAGTCCGTAATTTATTAAAGACTTCTTCAAAGTTTCAATATTCTTTTCAAGCATAGTAGTTAATGGAGGTCTGCAAATTCCAACATTAAATCCGAGAATGTTAAGCGCTTCCTTAACAGGCATAGGACTTACTTCTATAAATAGTGATTTTACAAGGTCAAACATCTTTAACTGCAGCTCCATACTGCCTTTTACGTCTCCTTCAAGGTATTTCATTACCATATCGTGAGTATCTCTTGGGAGGATATTAGCAACAACAGAAATTACACCAACTGCACCGACTGAAAGCATCGGAACGATATGATCATCATTTCCGGAATATATGTATATACTGTCGCCACAGACTGAAGCAAGCTCTGTTATTTGATTTATGTTTCCACAAGCTTCTTTAATGGCAACAATGTTTTCTACATTCGCAAGTGCTTTAACTGTTTCAGGCAGTATATTCAAGCCTGTTCTTGAGGGAACATTGTAAAGTATAATTGGTGACTTTACACTGTTTGCAATCATTGTATAATGTTCAATTAAGCCTTTCTGGGTAGTTTTGTTGTAATAAGGCGTTACCAAAAGTAATCCATCAACCCCGACTCCCTCGGCATAATTTGAAAGCTCTATACAGTGTCTCGTATCATTACTGCCTGTTCCGGCAATAACGGGAATTCTTCCGGCTGTTTTTTGCACTGCGAATTTTATTACAGCTTTGTGTTCTGCATCTGGCATTGTAGATGATTCACCGGTTGTGCCGCAAATTATTATTGCATCGGTTTTTTCTTTAATTTGAAATTCTATAAGTTCCTCAAGCTTATCATAATCCACTCCGTCTTTGGTAAAGGGAGTAACTATAGCAACTCCGGACCCTTTAAATAATAGCTTTTTCATTTTGAATTACTCCTTTCCATTTTCCCAAAATTTGATGAGCTCTTGAGCAATTTGTACTGCATTTGTTGCTGCACCTTTTCTGATATTATCGGCGACAACCCACATGTTAATACCGCTTTGAACACTTTCATCCCTTCTGATTCTTCCAACAAACACTTCGTCCTTTCCGGAAGCATTTATTGGGAGTGGATATAAATTGTTTTCAACATCATCCTGTAAAACTATTCCATGTGCATCTGCTAAAGCTTGTTTAAGCTCTTTAATATCAAAAGCCTTCTCAAATTCAACATTTATGGATTCGCTGTGCCCATTAAACACGGGAACCCGCACTGTTGTTGCAGTGATTCTTAAAGAAGAATCACCGAGAATTTTTCTTGTCTCATTGATCATTTTAATTTCTTCCTTAGTATATCCACTTTCCTCAAACACATCAATATGTGGCAGGACGTTGCCGGCAATCGGGTGAGGGAACTTTCGAGGAGGTTCTCCTTTTAAACCGTTTTCCAAGTCCATCCAGCCTTGTCTTCCAGCCCCGGAAACTGCCTGAAAGGTTGTATAAACAATTCTCTTTATAGTATATTTATCATGAAGGGGTTTTAGTGCAACAACAGCCTGAATTGTTGAACAATTCGGATTTGCAATAATTCCTTTGTGGTTGAGAATATCTTGAGGATTGACCTCGGGAACTACCAGTGGAACATTTGGATCCATACGCCATGCACTGCTGTTATCAATAGCTACGCATTTATTTTTTGCAGCTATTGGTGAAAATTTCAGACTGGTACTTCCTCCTGCTGAAAAAAGAGCAATGTCAATATTTTCACTATCAAAAGAGTGCTCGGTTAATTCCAGGATATCATATTCTTTGTCCATGAAAGTTATCTTTTCGCCTGCACTTCTTGCTGAAGCAAAAAGATAATAATTGTTAATTGGGAGTTTTCTTTCTTCAAGTACCTTGAGAAATGTTCTGCCTACCATTCCCGTAGCGCCTACAACTGCTAAATTATATTTCTTCATAATTATTTCCTCCATTAACGATAATGTATAATTTAAAATCGGTTGCATTCATATCAATATGATATATTATTTATATTATTATATGTTAGTAACATTGTGGTTACAATTAAAACTCTCAAAATATGCAAAAAAGCCGGTCTTGGTGGACCAGCTGTATTGGAATACAACAAAACAAGCTTAATGCAAGCCTTGTCGCATTCAATTCAATACAAGATAGCTCTCCACCGGGTTTCGATGACAGTCGTTCCGCTCTTAACGTAACGCCCAGGAAACAAATTACGGGTTAATGAATCCTTCGGCACTTTTACCTTTCAGACTTTCTCGCCGGACCCCGAAGTCCTCAAAAGCTCTACTCTTTAAAAGTGCAACCTCTACCTTACAATATTTATTTATATTTTATAGTGCTATAATATTAGCATTTGCATGTTTTGTTGTCAAATGTTATTTTAATACTCGTGCTGTTTCCTTGGCTATCACAAGCTCTTCATTTGTATGAATAACAAAAGTACGAACCTTTGAGCGACCGCCTGTTATTTCTATTTCCTGATTTGTAAGTGATTTGTGAACTGCATTACGGTTTTTTTCATTGTCAATGGTAATACCAAGATAATCTAAATTATCTAAAGATTTTTTACGTGCACGCCAATCATGTTCACCGATTCCGCCAGTGAAGACTATTAAATCAACTCCATTTAATATAGCTATGTACTGACCAATGTATTTCTTTATATTATAGCAGAATATGTCTATAGTAAGCTTAGCCCTATCATTATACTGATATGCTGCTTTTTGAATATCTCTGAAATCACTGCTCATGCCGGATATTCCCAGTATACCTGACTGCTTATTCATTAGATTACTGACTTCTTTAATTCCGAGGTTTTCTTTTTCCATTATATAAGGAACGATTGCGGGGTCAATGCTTCCACATCTGGTTCCCATTATCAACCCTTCTAAAGGAGTATACCCCATGGAGGTATCTATTGATTCTCCTCTGTCTACTGCGCATATGCTGGCACCTCCGCCAAGATGGCAGGTTATTATTTTTAATTCTTCTATAGGAATTCCTACAAAATTTGCAGCACGGTTTGCGACATATTTATGTGAAGTGCCGTGAAAACCATATTTTCTGATTTTATGTTTTTCATATAAAGAGTATGGAAGTCCATATAAATAAGAATATTTTGGCATACTCTGATGAAAAGCTGTATCAAAAACCGCAATGTTAGGAACATTTGGTAAAAGCTTCATGCATGCTTCAATTCCGGTAAGATTTGGAGGGTTATGAAGAGGGGCTATAGAGCAGCATTCTTTGATTGCATCAAGAACCTTGCTGTCAACAAGGGCCGAATCATGGAAAAATTCTCCGCCATGTACAACACGATGACCAACTGCTGTAATATCAGACATAGAATCTATTGCTCCGTGTTCTTTATGTGATAAATACTCCAGAACAATTTGTACAGCTGAATTATGGTCAGGTATTGATTGATTCACAATGATGTCATTTTCTTCTCCGGTTTTATGCTTCAGGAAAGAATCCTCCAAACCTATTCTGTCGCAAATTCCTTTTGCCAAGACATTTTCATTAGTAATATCAATAAGCTGATACTTTAGTGAAGTGCTTCCACAGTTAATAACAAGTACGATCACTGATATCTCTCCTTTATATTTTATTGTGATATTAGTCATTTTGCTGCGCTTGAACACAAGTGATTGCGACAACTCCAACTATATCTTCAGCCTTACAGCCTCTTGAAAGATCGTTTATAGGTTTCGCAAGACCCTGCGTAATAGGACCATAAGCTTCAGCCTTTGCGAGTCTTTCTGTTAATTTATATGCAATGTTTCCACAATTTAAGTCAGGGAAAATAAGAACATTTGCTGCACCGGCAACAGGACTTCCCGGAGCCTTTGAGCTTCCAACCTTAGGTATCAGGGCTGCATCTGCCTGCATTTCTCCATCTATTAAGGTATCGGGAGCTTTTTGCTTTGCAAGCTCGGTCGCTTTAATAACTTTATCTGTAAGCTCGCTTTTTGCGCTGCCTTTAGTAGAATATGAAAGCATTGCAACTTTTGGAGCAGCACCAACTAAGCGTTTAAATGTATTTGCAGAAGAAACAGCAATTTCAGAAAGCTGCTCAGCGTCAGGGTTCTCGACCAGACCACTGTCAGCATATAAAAGAACACCATTTTCTCCAAATGATGTATCAGGAATAACCATAATAAAGAAAGCAGAAACAAGCTTAACATCAGGGGCTGTTTTAATTATCTGAAGTGCCGGACGAAGTGTATCTGAGGTTGAATGGATTGCGCCGGAAACAACTCCGTCGGCTTCGCCCATTTTTACCATCATTGTTGCAAAATAGACATTATCCTTAATAATTTCTTTTGCCTGCTCAATTGTAACACCTTTATTTTTTCTAAGCTCATAAAAATACTGGCTGTACTCTTCTAGTTTGGGGGAAACCAACGGGTCAATTATTTCAGCCTTGGAGATATCTGCTCCATTAGCCAATGTAGCTATTTCATCTTTATTTCCTATAATAACTATATCTGCAATATCTTCAGCAATAGCCATGCTTGCTGCCTTTATTACCCTTGGATCCGAACCTTCTGGAAGAACAATTTTTTTGCGTTCTTTTTTTGCCAATTCTTTTACAGTATCAATAAAACTCATATTAATCCTCCTGAAAATATTGATAAAAAGATATGAAAGGACAATTTAAAAGAATTAAATGGTAATAAGTACATGAATTAGTATATATTATATGAAATTTTATTTCAACCCTTGCTAGCCCCTGTTTATTCTTGCCACATTTTATGGTATATTTATTCTTGAAAATATTTCTTTTGTTTTTAAAATAATTAATAGCCGCAAGATTCGGGAGGATAGCTATATTGAAAAATACTGGCAGTAATAAGAAACCAAAAAATAAACAAATAAAAAAGGTTCACGCACAAACCCTTGAAAATGCTGCAGCAAAACGGCTATCTCAAAGTGTTATCGGTATATTGATAATATTTTCTGCAGTGCTGTTCTTTGTTTGTATGTTTATGACTCCGGAATCAGGACCATTCGGAGCTTTTGTAAAGGAGCTTTTGCTTGGCTTTTTTGGTCCCGCTGGGTTTATAGCTGTTTTTGTTGTATTTTATTTAGGATGGAATATTGTCGTTGGGAATAGTAGGAATATTAAAAGAAAAACTGTTTCTGCCGTTGTAATACTTATTTTGGTTTCATGCTTGCTCTATTTGTTTGATACACATGGAATCTATAATACTGAATACGATTTTACAACAAATGTGCAGAATTTCTATTCAGCTGGAAAAGAAATGATGGGCGGAGGAGTCATTGGAGGAATGTTGACAGTTCCGCTGGTTCTTGTATTCGGAGGAATTGGGGCAGGAATTATTCTTTTTGCTGTTTTTGCAGTTATACTGATAGTTATTACCGGTTCTCATCCTGTAGATATGATTTTGGTTCTCAAGGGCATAGGTATTAATTTGAGAAATGTTTTTTCACAAAAACCAAAAGTAAAAGCTCATGCACATGTTAAAGAAATATACAAAAATGAGCAGGATATAGAAGAAAAGCCAGTCTCAAAAGCGCGGAAACCCTTTGATATTCAAGGGATTCAGCAGCTTGAGCAGGAATTCGGTTCTGAAATACAGGAAGAGACCAATATGAAAAAGGTTAAAGCCACAGCAAAAAAAATCAAAGCTGATGAAGATATGAATTTTGAACCAAAAGGTAAGCAACAGAAGGCTGTAGAAGAAATCAATCTGGAGCACAATGCTATTGAAAAAACAGATAATGATTATATTTTCCCCTCTTTAGAGATTCTTAAGCCGCCAGCCAATATAGATAATTCCGGTTCAAAGAGGGATGTTAAGGATACTGCAATTAAGCTGGAGGAGACACTTTCAAGCTTCGGAGTAAAAGCAAAGGTTATTAATGTAAGCAGGGGACCGACGGTTACAAGATATGAGCTTTCACCAGGCGCAGGGGTTAAGGTCAGTAAAATTGTTGGATTGGCAGATGATTTAGCGTTGAATCTTGCTGCATCTGCAGTAAGAATAGAAGCTCCTATCCCGGGGAAAGCTGCTGTGGGGATTGAAATACCTAATAAGGAAGTTTCTGCAGTTTATTTGAGAGAAATAATTGAATCCAGAGAATTTAAAAATTATCCTTCAAATCTGGCTTTTTCTATAGGTAAGGATATTGGCGGAAAGGTTGTTGTCGGCGATATTGCAAGGATGCCTCATTTGCTTATAGCAGGAGCGACGGGTTCAGGAAAGAGTGTATGTATCAATACCCTTATCGCCAGTATTTTGTATAAGGCAAGACCGGATCAGGTAAAGATGCTTATGATAGATCCCAAGGTGGTAGAATTGGGGGTATACAACGGAATTCCGCATTTGCTGATTCCTGTTGTGACTGATCCCAAGAAGGCGGCCGGAGCTTTAAATTGGGCTGTTCAGGAAATGATAAGCAGATACAATCTTTTTGCAGAGAAGGGTGTTCGTGATTTAAAGGGTTACAATGCGGTTATGCAGGAACAGGGAGCTGGGTCGACACTGCCTCAGATAATGATAATAATTGATGAGCTTGCAGATTTGATGATGGTTGCACCAAATGATGTTGAGGATGCAATATGCAGATTGGCACAAATGGCAAGAGCGGCGGGCATGCATCTGATAATTGCCACACAAAGACCATCTGTAGATGTAATTACAGGCGTAATCAAAGCAAATATACCTTCAAGAATATCTTTTGCAGTATCCTCGCAGATTGATTCAAGAACCATTCTTGACTCAGCGGGAGCAGAAAAGCTGCTTGGAAAAGGTGATATGCTTTATTATCCGGTAGGAGAACCAAAACCAATCAGACTTCAAGGAACTTTTATTTCAGATAAGGAAGTGGAAGGAATAGTTGAATTTGTAAAAACTCAGGAACAGGTATCATATAACGAAGATATAATTGAAAAGCTTGAAAGCGAATCGGTTCAAGGTGAGCCTGACCCGGGAGATAACGATGTGCTTCTTCCTCAGGTTGCAGATATGATTGTTGACACAGGACAGGCTTCGATTTCAATCATACAAAGAAGGTTCAAGGTTGGATATGCCAGAGCTGCAAGACTTATTGACCAGCTGGAAGCCAGAGGCATAATCGGAGGCTTTGAAGGCAGCAAGCCGAGAAGGGTACTGATGAGCAAGCAGCAGTGGGAGGAAATGAAGGAAATAGAGGTAGAATAAAAGAACCGGCTTAGCCGGTTCTTTTATTCTACCTCTATTTAATAACTATCTTTCCATCTTCAGCATATGCAAATACATTTTCTTGAGTTTCAATGAATCTGTATGACAGCTTTCCTATCTTGATTAAGGTATCGCTAAATACTTTATCTGCTTTGATTGTTCCACCTTCTGGAACAGAGATTGTTGTAACTATACCGGTATTTGAACCAACCTGTGCAAGCTCAACCGATGCTTCAGAATATATTTTTCCGCCTCTTACAATTCCTTTTATTTCTACCTTGCCTTTTGCATTGACTATACAGTTTATACAGCCCTTATTTCCGATAGTGACCTTCCCGTTGGAAAGGACTGTTGAGTTTACAGCATATTCAAGCTTTATTTCATTACAATCCTCATGCTTTTCTTCAATAATGTGCATTGGACCGGAAATAACGGCTCTTAGCTGATAAAGATGGTCGAGGCTTTCTATTTCTTCGCAGTTGTTCTGAAGAAACCTTAAGGCAGAAATTATTTTATCGGCTTTCTCGTTAAGAAATTCGTATTTTCTTGATTTAAGCATTGCTGTCAGATTTTTAATCTGGCGGTTCAGGCTTGGAAATTTGGAATAAACCAATGCTTTTACTTTTAATGCAACCTCGTGTACATACTCTTGTGTGGATGAATTATTCCTATATGAAGTTTCAATTACTGCTATTATATAATCAATAGCTCCAATCACCGGTTCAAAATATTTAAGAGGAGTTTTGTCTGGTTTGGAGAATGTGCCTGTTTCGATTTTACTGGAGATTACGTTGCCGGTTATAGCTATACTGCTGTTTGATTTAATAACACCAAAGAGCGAATCCCCTTTAATATTTATATTGCCTTTTGCAGCTACTTCCATAGCTTCCTTTACGGTTGCGTTTATTTCAACATTTCCGCTGAATTTTATGTTGCCAAGTCTGATATCAACATTTTTATCAATTTTAAGGTCTTCATCTATACTTATTGTTACAATGCTTCCATCTATACTTTTATGTGATTTGCCTGCCTTAATACAGCGGGCGATTCTGCCGTTGCCTTCGATAACAACTCCGTTTCCGGCTTTGAGAGTAATTTCTTTTGGTGTTCCCGAATCAATAATCTCTCCTGTTACTGAAAGCCCAGGCTTGCCAAATTGCATTGAATGCTTGACTGCTAAAATGTCTCCGATTTGTGAGCTTTTATAGTCAACAGCATTCCTGAAATCTACCTTGCCACTCTTATTTTCATTGAGTTTTGTTTCATAATCGGTATCAGAGAAGAAAAATTCAATCCATGCATCTTGTGCTAATACTGCAGGAGTTCCTGATGCTGCAAGTATATGGGTTTCCCTATATGTTTTGCAAGCATTGGTAATAGCCTGGTTGATTATGCCGGTGTTTATATTGAGCTCACTAAGCTTATCATAAACGCTTTTCTCAGGAATATATCTGCCATTTTGAAGAATTTCAAAGGCTTTTATTTTAAGGCTATTGGAAGGCTCTGAATCCAGGATTTCACAGCGGATATCTTGTGCTGGAACTGTATGAAGCCAAGCCTCTGCAAGATTTTCAGATATTGAAATTTCGATTGATTCCTTTTTGGAAATAGTTTCTGTTCTTAATTCTATCTTATCAGCTTCAGAGATTGAAACCGGGGAATTATATTCTTTATTGTTTACTACAACCTTTATTCCTTCAATAGGACAAATTACAGGTTTGTTTCCAAGGCCCTTTTCATCCTTGACAAAGACCTTTTTATTTTTAATCCAAACCTTGCCGTCAATCTTCTCTTCTTTTTTCGGTTTTAAAAGTAATGCTGCATAGCTAAGCATATCATCAACCTCCTTGTTTTTTAGCTGTAGCTATTTTATCTTCATTATATATATCGGATGAATTTCATCAAAGATTAACATAATTTATCTGTACAAAGTTTATGTCAATCGAAAATAAATGTTTTTTTAATATTTAATAACAAGTTAAATAAATTTATTATTGATGATTAATGAAGGAAAGATAAAACTTTTATCGAATATATATAAGTTGTGTCAAAAAAATTCCCTATTGTTAATTTTACAAAGGAGTGATTCTATGAATATCAGCTTCATGGGAGCTGCAAGGACTGTAACTGGGTCATGCTTTCTTCTGGAAACATCAAAAAGAAAAGTATTAATTGATTGTGGGATGTATCAAGGACAGGCGAAAGAAACTGCCCTGAATAATGAAAGCTTTGCTTTTAATCCTGCACAGATAGATTGCGTTCTTTTATCACATGCGCATATTGACCACAGCGGTCGAATTCCCAAGCTGTACGTTGATGGGTTTAAAGGAGAGATTATTACTACTAAGGCTACGGCTGAGCTTTGTGGAATAATGCTTCCTGACAGCGGACATATTCAGGAAATGGAAATAGAATGGTTGAATAAAAAAAGGGCGAGGCAGGATAAACATCCTGTAAAGCCTCTTTATACAGTGCAGGATGCGCTGGATTGCTTAAAACTGTTTAAGAAGGTCAGATATGATGAGGAAGTGAAAATTGGGGATGATATCCGTGTTGTATTCAGAGATGCCGGACATATACTCGGTTCTGCTATATTAGAAGTTTGGGTAACCGAAGAGGGTAAGGAAACCAAGCTTGTATTCACCGGAGACTTAGGGAATCAACGTATTCCAATGCTAAGAGAGCCTACGATAATCCAGGATGCTGATTATGTTATCATGGAGTCAACTTATGGGGATAGAAAACATTCAAATCACGGAGATAAAGCCGAAAAGTTCCTTGATATAATTACAGAAACAATTAATAATGGCGGAAATGTTGTTATTCCTTCTTTTGCAGTTGGAAGAACCCAGGAAATCTTATATAACCTCCATAAGGACCATGAAAAGTATAAGGAAAAGCTTAAGATTTTGAAGGAGATTCCTGTTTATGTGGATAGCCCTCTAGCTGTTTCAGCTACAGAAATATTCGAAAATAATACTGATTGTTTTGATGAGGAAGCAAGCACAATAATAGCAAGTGGAGAAAATCCGCTTGATTTTCCGGAATTGCATTTTACAAAAACGGTTGATGAATCAAAAGGATTAAATGATATTTCAGATAATATAATAATCATTTCTGCAAGTGGAATGTGTGAAGCCGGCAGAATCAAGCACCATTTAAAGCACAATCTTTGGAGGTCTGAAAGTACTATATTATTTGTAGGATATCAGGCACAAGGGACACTTGGCAGAAAAATTCTAGATGGGGCAAAAAAGGTTAAGATTTTTGGTGAAGAAATTTCAGTAAATGCCAGAATAGAATCAATAGATGGCTTCTCAGGCCATGCTGATCAGGATGGCCTTTTAAGATGGCTTGGTTTGTTTTCTCAAAAGCCGACAAAAGTATTTCTGGTGCATGGAGAAGCCGAAGTGCAAAATACATTTGCAGAATTGATAAAGAACAGATACAATCTTGAATGTGTTATCCCTAACAGGGGCGAGGTTTACACGATTTCAAGAGATGAAGTAACAAAGACCGAAAATACAATATGCGAAGTCAAACAGACATATGTCAGATTAGCTATACTTGAATATTTAGATACACTTAAAGAAGAGCTTGAAGAGCTTACGGAAATGCTTAAAATGGACTTAAAGGAAGAGAAAGACGACGAAGAAATTCTTGCGTTAAAATTTAAGCTTAAGAAGCTTGAAAATAATATGCTTGATGTGTTAAAGTAGTTTAAAATCAAATGAATTAAACATGTTTATGGAGGTGCTTAGTTTGAAGAAACAAGAGCAAAATAAAAAACAAGAGTTAATCAAGAAACAAGGTAATAGCGGTGATTTTGAGAAAAAGGCAAACATAATTCTCATTGCTGTAACTGGCATAATTTTTTGTGCAATTGGGTTAGGGGTGTATTTATCATTACAAAAACCTGTTGAAAAAAGTGCAAATGATATATTGGACTCTGCTTTAGCGTCTAAGGGAAAAGAAGATAAAACCAAGGAAACGCCTAAAGCTGAACAGAAAGAACAAGCTTCAAAGGTTGAAGAGAAGCCAAATAAAGGTGTAGTTGACTTGGCAAAACAAAAAACCATAACAGTTGATATAAAAACTGCAAAGGGTGATATAAAGGTTGCATTATATCCGGATTTGATGCCTATAACGGTTGAAAATTTTATCCAGCTTGTTAAAAAGAATTTTTACAACAGTCTTTCATTTCATAGGGTTGAAGACTGGGTAATCCAAGGAGGAGACCCAAAAGGAAATGGTACAGGCGGTTCTGATAAGACAATAAAGCTTGAGACCAATCCAAATTTAAAGAATGTTCGTGGAGCAATTGCAATGGCGCGTTCGGATGCGCCTGATTCAGCAAGCTCCCAGTTCTATATTCTTAAAAAAGATGCTTCGTGGCTTGATAATGGTTATGCAGTATTCGGTAAGGTAATATCGGGCATGGAAATCGTTGATAAGATTGCAGCGGGTGACAAAATGACAGAAATAAAGGAAGTAAAGTGATTAGAATAATATCGTTTAAATATTAATATATGTACGGTAAGAACTCTTGACTGCGGGCTGATGGAGGATTGGAAATGATTTGGAACCAGGCATGCGAGTGCATGAACAGAGAAAAAATGCTTGAGCTTCAGACTGGAAGGCTGAAAGATACTGTAAGCAAAATATATCATAATGTGCCATACTACAGGGCAAAAATGCAGGCGGAAGGTATTGAACCCGGAGATATAAACAGTATTGAAGATTTAGGTAAGCTCCCATTTACTTATAAGCAGGATTTGAGAGAAACCTATCCTTATGGTATGTTTGCGGTCCCAATGAGTGAAATTGTCAGGATACATGCTTCTTCGGGGACAACCGGAAAGCCTACTGTTGTGGGATATACAAGAAGGGATATAGATACCTGGTCTGAGGTTATGGCTAGAGTCCTAACTGCTGCAGGGACTACAAAGGAATCCTTTATTCAGGTCGCATATGGCTACGGTCTTTTCACAGGTGGATTAGGTGTTCATTATGGGGCGGAAAAGGTAGGAGCTTCTGTTATTCCAATTTCAGGAGGTAACACGAAGAGACAATTACAGCTGATGAAGGATTTTGGAACGACAATACTTGCATGCACACCTTCTTATGCACTTGTTATTGCAGAAACGCTTGAAGAAATGGGAATTGCAAAAGAAGAACTCCGGCTTAAGGCGGGAGTTTTTGGTGCTGAACCATGGTCTGAAAGAATGAGGAGGGAAATAGAAAGCAAATTGGGCATCCTTGCTATAGATATATACGGATTAAGCGAAATAATAGGACCCGGAGTAGCAAGTGAATGTGAATGCAAGGCGGGGATGCATATTAATGAAGATTGCTTTTTGCCGGAGATAATTAATCCTGACACCGGAGAGGTTTTGCCTTATGGTTCTGAAGGTGAGCTTGTATTTACTACTATTAATAAAGAAGGGCTTCCGCTTATCAGATACAGAACCAGAGATATTTCAAGGCTTAATTATGAAAGCTGTGATTGCGGACGTACGCTTGTCAGAATGAAAAAGGTCAGTGACAGAAGCGATGATATGCTTATAATACGAGGAGTAAATGTATTCCCATCCCAGATTGAGACTATACTGCTTCAGATGAGCGGAACTGCACCTCATTATCAAATTATAGTTGATAGAGTGGATAATCTTGACGTGCTTGAGGTCAGGGTAGAAATTGCAGGCAACCTATTTTTTGATGAGGTAAGAAAATTGGAGCAGCTTGAGAAAAAAATCAGAGGGGAAATTGAGAGTGCTCTTGGTATATCGGCAAAGGTAAAGCTGGTTGAACCAAAGACTATAGAACGCAGCGAAGGCAAGGCGAAGAGAGTAATAGACAGGAGGGAAATTTAGATTACATTTTACACTAACCATAAGGAATACCAAGTAATAAGAAAGGAGCTGTTGGTGTGGCTATAAAGCAAATTTCTGTTTTCCTTGAAAACAAGGCCGGAAGACTTGCGGAGGTAACAAAAATCCTTGGAGAGAATAACATCAATATCAATGCATTATCGATTGCAGATACTGCGGAATTTGGGATATTAAGGCTTATTGTAAGTGATTCGGAAAAGGTGTATAAGGTATTAAGTGAAGCGGGATTCTCGGTAAGTAGTACAGATGTTATTGCAATAGCTGTTGATGATGAACCCGGAGGACTTGGTATTGCACTCAAATACCTTGAAGAAGCAAAGGTTGATATCGAATATATTTATGCGTTTGTGGGCAAGACTTCAGGAAAGGCGCTGGTAATACTAAGGGTTGAGGATTGGAAGAAATCAACTGAGATACTTGAAGATAAGGGAATAAAAGTATTGTCTGAAAAAGAAGCACATGAACTTTAGGGAAAATGTACGTGAACTTTAGAGAAAATGGCTGTTGACTTTTGTTTAAGTATGGCTTAAAATAATACTTGCGCTTTTGGGCGCATACTCCGATGTTTACCGCCGACTAATACTTTTTAAATGGTGGATATAGCTCAGTCGGTTAGAGCGCCAGGTTGTGGCCCTGGAGGCCAAGGGTTCGATTCCCTTTATTCACCCCATATTATTACAGTGTAAAATTTAAAATTTAAAGTGTAAAGTTGAAACAAGAAGAAACTTTACCTTTTACACTCTACACTTTACACTAGATACATTGGGATGTAGCCAAGTGGTAAGGCACCAGACTTTGACTCTGGCATTTCGTTGGTTCGAATCCAGCCATCCCAGCCATTACAGACTTCGATGTTGCCAATTTGTTTCTGAGGGAAAAATTGGCAATCGTTTTAACCCAGAAATGTCGCCGAGTTGGTGACATTTTTTTGTCTCCATTTGCATACGCTTTTTCATAGGAAAATTTACTGCAGAACAAATATTAAGAGAACATCAACACCAAGTCAATACGGGAATCTTTGTACACCCGGATGATATGTTATTCTCAGAAGTATATAATACGCTATCTAGGAAATATCCAATTGCAAAAACTAGTTCCTATCCACATTCAAAGCTATTATAAACGCTATATGGATGAGAGAAAGCGGTCTCCCAATACTGTATACCGGCATCATGCGAATATTCGAAAATCATTGGATTACGCACTGAAAAAACAGAATGAAGGAATTCTTGGAGGAATAGAATACATCCCTATTGAAAAATCATCTAATAAGGATTATCTAATTGCAAAGAAAACGGAAAAGGTTTTTTGACTGATTGTGAGTTGAGTTATGAGCATTCCTTAATGGTAAGAGAATAAATTAAGGAAAGAAAAATTGCTCTTGATTTTCTAAGATTAGTGATGTAAATTTATTACATAAAATGGTGTGCTGTTTAGATGGCAGAAGGCAAGAGAATTAGGAGGGAGCATAATCATTAAGGGTTAAGAGGCACCAAAACTGAAAAAAATATTCTTACTGCTTTTGCGGGAGAATCACAAGCCAAAAACCATTATGCATACTTTGCATCAACAGCAAAAAAAGAAGGTTATGAGCAGATTTCGGCAAATTGAGAAAATTATGAACATACCAAGATGTACCCTGAATTTTCACGTATTGCAAGGGAAGAAGGATTTCCTGAAATCGCAGATACTTCCTCAAAAATTGCAGTTGCCGAGAAGCAGCATGAAAAACGTTACAGAAAACTATATGACAATATGGAACAAAATATAGTTTTCAAAAAGAATCAACATATAGCATAGAAATGTCGTAACTGTGGTTATATCCATGAGGGGGCGGAAGCACCTGACAAGTGCCATGTGTGCTCTCATACCCAGACATACTTTGAGGTATTGGTTAAATGATATTAGCACATAAAAATTATCTTTTTGCAAGGTAGATATGGATAAAAAAACCCTTTATAAAATAAGCTATGGTTTATACATAATAAGCTCAAGGGATAACGAACATATTAACGGAATGATTGCTAATACGGTGTTTCAGATAACGTCCGATCCTGTTACAATTGCAGTCAGTATAAACAAACAAAATCTTACTCATCGGTTTATCCAAAACTCAGGAGTTTTTGTTGTGTCCATATTAACCGAGGCAGTGCCCATGAACTTCATAGGGAATTTCGGATTTAAATCAGGCAGAGATATAAATAAATTTGAAAATGTAAAATACAAGCCAAGCTTAAATGGAGTCCCTGTAGTTTTGGACAATACGGCAGGTTGTGTTGAGGCTGAAGTCATAAGCAGTATTGATGTAGGGACACATACTATATTCATAGGAAAAGTCGTCAATATGGAAAGCTTTAATGACAATAAACCTATGACTTATGCATATTATCATGAGATAAAGGGAGGCAAATCTCCCAAATTGGCACCAACATATATGAATGAAGAAAAATCGGAGGAGGCAAAGAACATGGAAAAATATGTTTGTACTATATGTGGATATGTATATGACCCTCAAAAGGGTGACCCCGATTCTGGAATAGCTCCAGGAACGGCTTTTGAAGATATTCCTGATGATTGGGTTTGCCCAATATGCGGAGCTAAAAAGGATTCTTTTGAGAAGGAGACATGATATGAAAGCCAAAGAACTGAAACCCAATGTGTTTTACACAGGAGCAATCGATTGGGATAGGAGGCTGTTTGACTCTTTAATATCACTGCCTGAAGGCACAAGCTATAACTCATATCTTGTTAAAGGAAGCCAAAAAGTTGCACTTATAGATACAGTGGATACTTCTAAAGAGAATGAGCTCCTGTCCAATCTGCGAGACTTAGAGGTCAATATTGATTACGTTGTTGTACAACATGCAGAGCAAGACCATTCGGGAACCATACCAAAGGTATTGGAAATGTATCCGGATGCAAAAATTCTTTGTAATCCTAAGTGCAAAGATTTGCTTATAGAAATGCTTTTGATTCCTATAGATAAAATCGTAACCGTAGATGACGGCGAAACTGTTTCTTTAGGCAATAAGACTCTTGAATTTATATATACCTCATGGGTACACTGGCCTGAGACAATGGTAACATATCTTAAGGAAGATAAAATTCTTTTTTCGTGTGACTTCTTGGGAGCTCATTATGCTTCCAGTAAGCTTTTTGTTGATGATGAAAAGGCAGTGTATAGTGCTGCAAAAAGATATTTTGCTGAAATAATGATGCCTTTTAGAAATAATATTAAAACAAATCTTGAAAAGATAGGCGGACTGGAAATTGAAATCATAGCACCAAGTCACGGACAAGTTTATAAAGACCCTGATTTCATAATGGATGCATATAAGGAATGGTCATCTGATGAAGTTAAAAATCTGGTTATAGTTCCGTATGTTTCAATGCATGGGAGTACTACTAAAATGGTGGAATATCTTGTAAGTGCACTTTCTGAACGAGGTATACCAGCTAAACCCTTTAATCTTTCGGTTACTGATATCGGAGAACTAGCAATGAATCTAGTGGATGCCGCAACCGTAGTAATAGGATCACCCGCAGTTTTGGCAGGACCTCATCCTATTGCGATGAATGCAGTATATCTCGTAAATGTACTGAGACCAAAAACCCACTTTACTTCAATAATCGGTTCTTATGGTTGGGGGAGTAGGATGACCGAAATAATTTCAAGCGGATTAACGAATGTCAAGGCTGAAATGGTTGAACCGGTTGTTGTTAAAGGATATCCAAAAGAAGATGATTTTAAAGCATTGGACAAAATGGCTGATGAGATATTCAACAAGCATAAACAAGCTGATATATTATAAAGGGGGGAGTAAATATGGTAGAAATGTTTCAAGTCTACAAATGTGCAGTTTGTGGGAATATTATCGAAATCATTCATGTGGGCGGTGGGCAGCTTGTGTGCTGCGGTCAGCCCATGACCCTTATGGAAGAGAATAAGCAGGATGCAAATCTTGAAAAACATGTGCCTGTAGTTGAGAAAAAGGAGAAAGGCATAAAAGTTCAAGTTGGTTCTGTTTTGCATCCCATGGAAGAAAAACATTATATCCAATGGATTGAAGCCATTGCTGGAGATAAAGTTCAGAGGAAGTTTTTAAAACCGGGAGATAAACCAGAGGCTGAGTTCGAAGTTAGCGCAGAAAATGTTAAAGTAAGAGAATTATGCAATTTACATGGATTATGGTCAAATTAATTCTAAAAATAGACTTAATGATAAGAGTAAATGCCATCCTTATTAAGTAATATCAAAAATAAGCTTTATCCTAAAAATATCTTCTATCTTGGTTACTTTAAATTCATTCCATAAAATTTACCCTTTAAACAAAAAAGGAAAAAGTGAGAGAAAACAGGTAAGATATTGATTTTTCAAATTAACTAATGATAAACTATGCTTGGCTATAATAAATTTTTACAAATCAAGTGAACATTCATAGGAATCCGGTGCTTTTTTGTCGCCGAGTTGTAGCCGGAAGGAATAAAATTGAATAAAAAGAAGTAAAACAAAATAAAATTAAAACCTTTGAAAAAGCTTGGCAAATCAGCAAGAAACGGTTCTGATTTAAAATGACTTAAAGGGTCTTTGACTCTGGTATTTCGTTGGTTCGAATCCAGCCAGCCCAAAAAGGAACAATCTGTCTGGAGCCTGTTCCTTTTGTTTTTAGGAGGAAGAAATGGATATAGCTAAAGAGAGGGATTACTATTTTGATAATGTAAAATTTCTGCTGATTTTGCTGGTTGTTATCGGACATACCATTGAACCTTTAATTAAGGCTGATTTGAATCTAAAAGCGATTTATATATTTATCTATACCTTTCATATGCCGCTGTTTATATTAATTTCAGGATACTTTTCCAAGAATATAGGCGCAGATAAATACTTTATTAAAAATGTAAGAAAAATATTAGTTCCGTATATAATCTTTCAGATTCTTTATTTCTTTTTCTTTAGATTTGGAATGAACAATATTCAAACCAAATTTTCGCTGCTTACTCCGTATTGGATAATGTGGTTCATGTTTTCGATGTTCATTTGGAAATCAATATTGCCATACTTTGTTAAAATAAAATATCCCCTATTGGTTTCGGTAATAATAGCAGTTATTGCTGGCTACATACCCCAAATAGGATATTTCTTAAGCTTATCCCGGACAATAACCTTCTTCCCGTTTTTCCTATTGGGCTATTACTTAAAGAAGCCGGATATTGAAAAGCTAAATACTCTTAATAAGAAGATTATATCAATAATTATTTTGGTTTGCGGGCTTATCGTAATTTATTACTTTTCACAAAGTATATATTATGGTTGGCTATACGGCTGTACTTCTTATGCAAGCCTGAAAGCCTCTCAATGGTATGCCGGACTATACAGATTAGGGATTTTTTTAGCGGCAGCTATCTTTTCATTTGCAGTATTAACACTGGTTCCGAGGAAGAAGACAGTGTTTAGCGAAATGGGAATGAGAACGATATATTTATATTTACTACATGGCTTTGTTGTTAAATTGTTTGTGAAATATGATTTGTACTCTTCTCTTGACATTAAGGTCTTAATATTTGCAGCAATATTGATTTCTGTTATTCTTTCCAGTAAATTTGTTGAAAGGATAACTAAGCCGCTTGTTCAGCCATAGATTTAAGGTGTTAAAAAAGGGCGAATATTAATATTCTTTAAATGCTCTTTAAAAAATAAGTAAAAGGGACTTGAAAAAAGTACTCTTATGAAGTACAATACTCTTCGAGTGCTAAATAAATGCGGGCGTGGCGGAATTGGCAGACGCGCTAGACTTAGGATCTAGTGTCCCCGACGTGAAGGTTCAAGTCCTTTCGCCCGCACCAAAAGTCAAAAGGCTCCTGGGAAAATCTCTAAGGGGCTTTTTGTTTGCTTGAATACGGAAAAATGTGTCCAATAAGAAAACAGGGAAACCACACGAAGCAAAGTACTGGAGAATAAAAGATAAAATTCTACTTAGACCCCTCTTTCTCCCCTAAAAAGGGGACGAAAAGTAGTTTTTCATAGAAAAATCTTCATAGAAATTACTATTCGCTCCCTATCAGGGAGGCTAGGAGGGTCTGGATTTGGAATTAT
>JBLMYQ010000065.1:0-44909 GCA_050258375.1 Deltaproteobacteria bacterium
GCAGTTGCTTCTGTTGATTCTAACGGCGTAGTTATCGGTGTTTCTGAGGGTTCAGCTATCATTACCGTTACTACAACAGATGGCGGTAAAATCGCTTCATGTATTGTTACTGTTTCCAAGGTTGCTATTCCTGTAGCATCTGTTTCTATTAAAGAATCAACTTCTTTGACTGTTAAGGCAGCTGAAAAGCTTACTGCAACCATTCTTCCTTCCAATGCTACAACTCAGACTGTCTCCTGGAAGAGTGACAAGCCTGCAGTTGCTTCTGTTGATTCTAATGGTATAGTCACCGGTATCTCCCAAGGCTCTGCTACTATTACTGTTACTACAACAGATGGAAACAAATATGATACCTGCATAGTTACTGTTTACGATACTGCTTTGCCAATATCTCCTGTTATGACATTTAATGATTTACCTAATACCCATTGGTCTTACACAGCCATAACAGAGCTTTCCAAATATGGAATAGTGAAGGGCTTTACTGATGGAAGCTTCCAACCTAGAAGCAATGTTTCGCGTGAGGAGTTTGCAGCAATGCTGCACCGCTGCGTAAATCCACTTGAAATAGAAAACCCTGCTGTTCCATCCTTTAAAGATATTCAAGGCCGTTGGTCATATCTTGAAATTGAAGCAGTAAAGGAATTCTTTGAAGGTACACAGAAAAGTGATGGCTTATATTTTAACCCAATCAATAATGCAAAAAGAGAAGATATCATTTACTCACTTGTAAAAGCAAAAGGTTATCAGGATGAATCGTATGATATCTCGACATTATCCGTATTTACCGACAAGGCTGATATTTCTCCTGACAAGGTTAAATATGTTGCAATAGCTTATAAGCTAGGTCTAGTCAAAGGTGCTTCTGTAGACGGCAAGCTTCTGCTCAATCCCAAGCTTGGTGTAACCAGAGCTGAAACTGCTCAATTCCTTTACAATGCTTTTATAAAATAAAACCTAAACTTACAAAAAAGGTTGTCCTGATTTAATCAGGACAACCTTTTTAAAATCCTTTTATTCTTCCCATCTAGCGAAATTTCCGCAAGGTAGTATTATATTTGAACCTGTTATTGGTATTCCAAGCTCATCGCCATAGATTTTCCCTTTGAATTTCTTGCCAAGCGTAAGGGTAATTATATTACTTATAACATTTGCAGATAATCCGGTTGTATAAGAATTAACCAAGAAAAACAATGGCTTGTCTGATAAAATTTGCATACAATTTTGTATAAGGCTGTATAAAGAATCCTCTATATTCCAAACTTCACCTTTAGCTCCTCTGCCATAAGAAGGAGGATCCATTATAATTGCTTCATACTTGCTACCTCTTCTTTTTTCCCTTTCAACAAACTTAAAAACATCCTCAACAATCAGCCTAACCTTTTTATCACTAAGCCCTGATAAAGTAAGATTCTCTTTTGCTCTTGCAACCATTCCCTTTGAAGCATCAATATGGCAAACCTCCGCTCCTGCATAAGCACAAGCTGTGGTTGCCCCACCCGAGTATGCAAATAGATTGAGAACCCTTATTGGCCTTTTTGCTCCTTTGATTTTCTCAATCATCCAATCCCAGTTAACCGCTTGCTCCGGGAAAAGGCCTGTATGCTTGAACCCCGTTGGCTGTACATAAAATCTTAAATCCCTATATGCTATTGGCCACTTTTCCGGCAGCTTACCGAAGAAGCTCCAGCTTCCTCCACCGCTTTTACTTCTATTGTAATGAGCATCAACCTTTTTCCACATCTCTGCTTTTTGGGAAGGCCAAATAACCTGCGGGTCAGGACGCCTTAAAATGTATTTGCCCCATCGCTCCAGTTTTTCCCCATCCCCTGTATCTATAATTTCGTAATCTTTCCAATTATCAGCTAAAATCATATTTTCTCTCCTATGATAAAATTCCGCTTTAATATTATTACACAACAATTTGTTCCTTACTATTATAGCACAAATTTATTGACCTATATCCTTAATTCTCCGGCATCAAAAACCAAAAGCAGGCTAGCTCACAATGCTATCCTGCTTTTTAAAGAAGCTTTTATTTGTTTTTAACACAACACCCTTTTTTGAATTTCCTTTCCGATGTCCTGCTTTTTCACCTGCAATATATTACCTTTATCAGACAACACATGCCAGGTTCCAAAGATGTTATAGATTTCAAAGGTTTTCTCCGTCTCTTTATCAACTAAATCATCAAACATTTCCTTATCTATATTTGTCATCTGAGTGATATCCTTGCTGCTGATAAGTGCATTAATTTTTGTAGATAGTGTACCTTTTTGCTCAACTACCATCCTTGCTTCATCGTTCTGGGAGCAAGCCAGATAAATTACATGCTTAGAACTGTCTTTATCTTTGAAACAAGATATCACTGCATAAGGTGTGATTATTTGTGCAATCACAGAGCCAATACTGCCTTTTTTTACTCTGGTCATGCTGTTTCCGGTTTTTAGAATCCACATATTCAGCACATTATAAACTTTAAATTCTTTAAAATCCTGTTTTTCACCTTGCAGAGTGCCAATAATTTGTTCATCAGCATTACCATCAACCAGAATATCAACCGTTAAGGAAAGCTCTTCCTGTGATACAACCGTACCATAGATATTACCATCCTTTTTAAACATAAAATCTACTAACCTTTTATCCTCTTCGTTTTGCTTGCAATAAATTTCAGTATAAGGCTTGATTAATGCCAGTACTGCATCTCCTATCTCTTCTTTTTCAACCTTCAGAGCATTTCCGAGTCCTGTTTTTACATACCACTTTGTTGAAACATGGTAGACCTGTATTGTTTGTTCAGCGTTTAAAATAAGAGGCTCAATATTAGCTGCATCCAAGCTCTCGAATTGAGCGCAGTCCCTGTTTATCAACCTCCCAATTATATCCGGCAAAGACTCTTGCTCAGAAATTATCCGATACCTTTCTTCATTCCGGCTAAATACCAAGTCAACTACATCATAACTATACGATACTTCATTCAGAGAATAAATTATTGCGCACGGAGCAAACTCGTGCATTATCCTTGGATTAGGCTCGGTTATCTTAAACCGATTTTCCAAAAGAATTTTCGTCACTTCCTCCAGAATTTCTTCAGGCTGCATATTTGATTTAACGATATCAGCAATACTGCTATATGCATCATTAGAGCCAGTCTCTTCAAACAGGATATATTCCCATGCCTGTGGAATACTATTGATTTTTTTATTCGATTTAGGTAATCCTGCATAGCCTAGGAAAAGCTCGTTTGTTTTTTGGTAAAGTGACTTCTTATCACTGAGGATACAGAAAGCAGCAATCTGTCTGGATAAATACTGCCAAATGTTTGATATCCTCAAGTCTTCCGGTGAAAGTGCCCTCTTTAAGCTACACGAAGTTTTATACATCGCAGATTCCTCCTTCTCCGTCCTTTAAACCCTAGAATAGGTTCTTAACAACCAACGTCCTGAAAACTACCATTCTCATTTTATTATTTTATAAATATTAGTCATTATATTAACATATAAAATAACTATTTGCCAATCCTTAATTTGATGTTCTCCCTTGCATAATAAAACAAATACTGCTGTGCAAATCCCGCAAGCTTTCCGTATTTGTTTCTTGCAAACTCCTGAATTTCATTAAGTTTTTTCTCTTTAGAAAAATAGAGCATTTCTACAATTCTTTTAATCCAAACATCTATCGGAAAGACATCAGTTTTTGCATACGAATACAACAATACACAATCTGCAACCTTTGGACCTACTCCCGGTATCCTTATAAGCTCATTTCGGGCAGAAGCACTATCCCAAGCTTCTAATTCCTTAAGATTAATCTCCCCTGAAGCAAGCATTTGCGCTGCACTTCTTATATATTTACCTCTAAATCCTAGTCCGCAGCTTTTTAAATCTTCCTCTCCGGCATCAGCAAGCTCTTCAGGCCCAGGAAATAAATAATAGCCTTCTCCCTTAAATTCCACTTTTCTACCATAGACTCCGGCTATATTTTCAACTGTTTTCATTATTCTTGGAATATTGTTATTTGCTGAAATAATAAAGGATGCAAGCGTTTCCCAATGCTCCTGTTTGAGGATTCTCATTCCCGAACCATAACCAACAGCTTCTTTCATAATTTTATCATTTCCGGATAACAAATTTTCTATTGCCAGATAATCTGTATTATTATCAATATATTGTTCAAAAAACTCCTTGGAATCCAGCAGATTCGTTTCAACTATCAATTCAGCCTCATTATGCATTTTTACATTAAAAACACCTTCACCGACCACTCCTGTATAAGAGCCGTCATTATTAGGCTTCCACCTGAAGCATTGACCACACTCAAAAGTGTGTTTAAGACTAAAATTTCGAATGTTTTCTATAATAAAGCTGTATAACAAAGTTTATTTCCTTTCAATTTTTTATGTAGGGTAACCCTGAGGGTTTAGCTCCGCTGCCTCACAGCTTCATACATCAATATCGCCCCTGCAACCGAAGCATTTAATGATGAAACCTTTCCCTTCATCGGAATTTTAATTAAATAATCGCACTTTTCAGCTATAAGTCTTCCTATTCCTTTATCTTCTCCTCCGACAACCAAGCCTATTCCACCTTTAAGGTCAACATCAGAAAGATTTTGCTTTGCACCTGCGTCAGCACCAATAATCCACAATCCTTTCTTTTTCAGCTCTTCAAGACACATTTGGATATTGGTTTCCCTTGCAACAAGAAAGTGCTCAACAGCTCCAGCTGAAGCCTTGGCAACAGTTGAATTAACTGCAACCGAATTCCTTTTTGGTATTATGATTCCGTGTGCTCCCAGTGCTTCACCAGTTCTTATCAGTGCGCCAAGATTATGCGGGTCGGTTATCCCATCTGCAATTATGACAAAAGGCTTTTCATTTTTTTCTTCAGCTTTTTGAAGGATTGTATCTATATCAACATAATCATAAGGAGATGTGAAGGCTATGATTCCCTGATGAACACCTCCATTGGCAAACTTCTCAATTACATTGACAGCTACTTCCTGAACAACTATTTTTTCTCTACGAGCTTGCGAAACAATTCCCTGAACATGTCCCCTTTTCTCTCCTGAGGTCACCATGATTTTATTTATGGTTCTGCCTGACTTCAGAGCCTCATTTACAGGATTTATGCCTATAATAACATCATCATTGTCTTTATTTAAATCAACATGCTTTTTATTGTTAAAGGAATTGTCTGTATCATCCTTAGGCTTCTTTTGCGTCCATTTTTCGTTTTTAAACTTATTATTTTTTTGTTGTTCTCTATCTTGTCTTTTATTTTTGTTAGAATTTTTATCATAATTCATATTAATTTTTTTTCCTTCCTGACAGTATTGATTTATAGATTGTAGTCCGAACATATTATACCACATGAATAATGGAAAAATAATCTTCACATAATAATTTCATTAAACTCCCACTCTATCTCTCCCTCACAATTTAAGGAGAGAAAAACATTGCTATCAGGCGCGGATAATCAGGGAGCTAATATTATATTGTCGGAGGTACGTATATGAATTATGCAAGTGATGACCAATTAACAGCTGTCGCACAATCATGCAGATATTTTGATTCAAAAATAAAGAGCTTCACTTCAACTACAAGCTCTACTGCTGAAAACATTTCATGCAATTCGTGCACAAATTGGGATGGAACCAAGTGTAACATAAATGTATTTGATGATGTTCTCACGAGTTTGGACCAAACATAAAAAAGACGGTGTACCGTCTTTTTTATGTTTTTACAGTAAAAACCCATAAAAATTATTAAATTAGTTCACAATCTTACACCATTAATTACATCCACTTTCATTTTTCTGAAGCTTTTTCTAGCAACCGAAACCATGCACATTTACTCTTTTCCCGCCTTTTCTCAGGCAAATTGCTCTCAGTTTCAGTAATAATCCCCTCAAATTCCTGGATAAGTTTCTGAACCCGAGCTTCATGGATTCCTGCCAAGGTACAAAACTCCCTGATTTTTTCAATTTCAGTCTTTTGCAGTTGAAGTTTTCTGGCGATAACACGATTAGTCGAGATATCAAAATTGATATATAGCTTCCTATCAGACAAGTAAAAACTTACTTTCCTTGGTCTATAAAACTTTAACGCCCATATGAAGTCACTCTCATCCTTTTTGTTATACAACGTAATTACTCTCGTTTTATCTTCCACCATTAATTACATCCCCTTTCTTATTCTCACCTAACAACAGTATGATAAAAATTTTTATCTTACCTCTTTCCTCATCTCCCTTAACAGGATAGTCACTTTATTCTAAAACCATTATATAATCATACCACATTTATCCAGTTTAAGCAATAATTATACTTCAGTAAAACTGGCTTTTTCAGTTGCTTATTCCCATTCAATTGTAGCCGGCGGCTTACTTGTTATGTCATAAACAATTCTGTTTACATGCTTAACCTCGTTTACAATCCTGTTAGAGATTTTTACCAACACCTCATGCGGAATATACGCCCAATCAGCAGTCATGCCATCGACACTCGTAACTCCCCGCAGTGCAATCGTATAATCATATGTCCTCTCGTCACCCATTACGCCAACGCTTCTCATTCCGGTCAGTACTGCAAAATACTGCCATATCTCTCTATCCAATCCAGCTTCTGCAATTTCATTTCTAAAAATTGCATCAGCCTCTTTCAAAATTTCAAGCTTTTCCTCAGTTACATCACCAATTATTCTTATTGCCAATCCTGGCCCCGGGAAAGGCTGCCTCCAAACAATATGCTCAGGTAGGTCTATTTCTTCTCCTGCTTTCCTAACCTCATCCTTAAACAAGCTTCTTAAAGGCTCGATAATTTCTTTAAAATCAACAACATCAGGCAATCCACCAACATTATGATGGCTCTTTATCACTGCCGAATCACCCAAACCGCTTTCTATAACATCAGGATAGATTGTTCCCTGAACAAGAAAATCCACTTCTCCTATTTTCTTAGCTTCTTCTTCAAACACCCTTATAAATTCTTTCCCGATAATTTTTCTCTTTGCCTCAGGCTCTGAAACCCCAGCAAGCTTTTCAAGAAATCTTTTTGAAGCATCAACTCTAATAAGATTCATATTAAACTGTTTTTTGAACACCTCTTCGACCTGGTCACCTTCGTCCTTTCTGAGTAAGCCATGGTCAACAAATACACATATTAACTGTTTGCCAACAGCTTTATGAACCAATGCAGCCGCTACTGAAGAGTCAACTCCTCCGGAAAGTGCACACAATACTTTTCCGTTTCCAACCTTTTTTCTTATTTCGGCTACCGCTTCATCAACAAATGAAGACATTATCCAGTCACCCTTGCAGCCACAGATTCCATAAAGAAAATTCTTTAAAACCTCCTGCCCTCTTGGCGTATGAACAACCTCCGGATGAAACTGAACTGCATACAGCTTTCTTGAATCATCATCCATAGCCGCGTTAGGGCAGCTTTCAGTTTTAGCTGAAACTTTAAAACCTGCAGGTAGAGTTTTCACATGATAGGTATGGCTCATCCAGCATGAGCTCTTATTATCAATATCCTTAAATTGTTTGCTTAATGTGTCAAATTCAATTGATGTCTTTCCATATTCTCTTGCTGAAGCTCTCTCGACGCTCCCTCCAAGCATTTGACCCATTAACTGCATTCCATAGCAAATACCAAGCACAGGTATACCAATCTCAAAAATCTCTTTTTCACAAAAAGGTGCCCCTTCATCAAGAACACTTGCAGCTCCACCGGTAAAGATTATTCCCTTTGGGTTAAGCTCCTTTATTTCTTTCGCAGAAGTTTTATATGATTTTACTTCGCAATAAACCCCAGCTTCTCTCACACGCCTTGCGATCAATTGATTATATTGAGCTCCAAAATCCAGTACCAGAATCATTTCATGATTCAACATTAACTCCCCCTTATCTATCAAAAATAATTTTGCCTTGCTCTATTGACTTTATTACCGCCAGAGATTCTACATGAATCCCCATACCGGCTAACCGCTTTGAGCCCTGCTGGAAGCCTTTTTCAATCACAATTCCTGCCCCAACAAGAGAAGCACCACTTTGTCTGACAATATCTGCAAGCCCCATTACAGCTTGTCCTTCTGCCAAAAAATCATCTATTATCAAAACTCTATCCTTGCTGTTTAAATAATCCTTAGAAACAATTACTGTAGATTTTGTACCTTTTGTAAATGATTCTACCATAGTCGCAAATACAGTTTCACTAATATTTGCTGATTTTTGCTTCTTTGCAAATACAACAGGAACATCAAGCTCCAATCCAGTCATTACAGCAGCAGCAATACCAGAAGCTTCAATCGTAAGAATTTTACTTACTCCTCTATCTTCAAACCTCCGTCTGAATTCCTTGCCTATTTCTCTGGCAAGCTTCGGGTCAATCTGATGATTTAAGAAAGAATCAACCTTAATAATGTTACCTGAAAGTATTCTTCCCTCTTTTAAGATTTTCTCTTTTAAAAGTTCCATTTAATCCGCTCCAATTTTTTATTGAAAGATATATTTTATTGTAGAATAAAAAGCGCTTTAATGCAATAAAAATAGTTTGCATTTATATGAAAAAATGCCCTAGACTATAAGTCTAGGGCACCCTCCCGATTATAACTTTTCATTCAGATATTTTGTCTTCAGGAAAATCTGAAGACCAATTTCGGATAGTTCTGGAGAACAATCTGCCTTTTTATAAATTCTCCCTTTGGCAATCTCTTGCCAAACTGGCGGCAGCTGGTGCATCAGGTGTACCATCCCGCCAATCTCATCGTCAGCGACGTGATAAACTTCTGGCACGCCCGCTGTAATCAATCGGCACAAGCACATAGGGCAGGATTCCAGTGATGTTATCAGTATCATGTCCTGCAGTCTTTCTCTGCTTTCAGCTCCCTGCTCTGTTTCCCATGTGTTGATTAAATCCATCTCGGCGTGAAGATCGCTCCTTGAATCTCCAAAAACCTTGTTCTGTCCCCTTAGAACGATTCTCCCTGCCTCTTTGTGAACCAAAATGGCTCCGACTCCGAAATTTCCGGCTTCTGCGGCCGCAATAGCCTCCTTTAATGCTTCAATAACAAAAGCATCCATTTCTGCCTGAGGGATAAAATTATTTACCCTCTCCTTTAAATTGTTCACAAAAATTCCTCCTTCAAATAAATTTGAATACGACAGGCGGTTTCATAAATCCCGCCTTTTTTAACAGTGTATAATTACTTATAATTATACATGCTTTTAAGAAAAAAATCAAAATTTCAAAAGGAATTTTATGTTAATTTTATATTATTGATATTTGCCCTGCATTTCTTATATAATTAGATTACACTTCAAAACTAAAACAGGAGGTATATTTTATGCTTAACAGTCCTATGTATCAAAAAATAAAAGAAACAGGCGAATTTATAAAATCAAAGCTTAAAGATATTCCTGAAATTGGAATAATTCTTGGTTCAGGTCTTGGCTCTCTCGCCGATGAAATGAAAAATGTAATTGTAATTGATTATTCCTCAATTCCTAACTTTCCTGTATCAACAGTGGAAGGTCACGACGGTAAACTTGTAATCGGAGAGCTTGAAGGAAAGATTGTAATGTGCATGAAAGGTCGCTTTCATTACTACGAAGGCTATTCGTGGCAAGAAGTAACCTTCCCTATAAGAGTTATGAATTATATTGGAGTCAATAACCTTATGCTTACAAACGCTTGTGGAGGAATAAACCTAGATTTCAAACCTGGGGACTTAATGATAATCAGGGATCATATAAACATTAGCGGTCAAAATCCTTTAATTGGTAAGAATATTGATGAAATGGGTACAAGATTTCCAAGTGCATGCAACATTTATACAAAGGAAATCAGAGAAAAGGTAAAAGAAATAGCTAGCAATGAAGGTATCCCCTTACAAGAAGGCGTATATATTTACTATACCGGTCCTACCTATGAAACACCTACCGAGATTAAGATGTTTAGAACATTTGGTGCTGACGCAGTAGGAATGTCGACCGTACCTGAATCACTAATCGCAGTTCACTGTGGAATGAAGGTTCTAGGAATATCCTGTATAACGAATATGGCATCAGGTATTCTTGACCAGCCTTTAACGCACCAAGAAGTATTTGAAACAGCCGAAAAAACCAAAGATAAATTCGCAAAATTAGTTAAGGCATGTGTAAAAAATCTGCAATGGGATTAAGATTTTTAAAACAACCCTTTATACCTGAAAAGCAAGTAAAATTAATGCTTATTGACGGAAGTACTCCTTATCCAATCTTGGAGAAGCTTTCGTCTTTAGGCATTAGTCTTATTTTAACTGAAAAATGTACTTCAGTTCAAGAATCCATATCTTATCACCCTGATATTCAGCTTCATCCCCTTGGCAGTAATAAGATTGCTGTATGTCCGGAATCTTTTAAAACCTTTTCTAAAAAGCTTCTTCCCTATGGCTTTAAAATCATCTGCGGGACTAACCCTCTTAGGAGTAACTACCCTGACGATATCGCATATAATGTAGCAAGGATTGGAAAAATCTGCTTTCATAACTTCAAATACACCGCCCCTATAATAAGAAGTTATTTTGAAGATAACAGGTTAGTAATGCTAAATGTAAAACAGGGATATTCAAAGTGTTCTATAGCAATACTTAATAAATCGGCAATAATTACTTCAGATAAAGGAATACACGAAACCGCATTTAAATATGGAATAGATTCGCTGTTGATTTCACCGGGAAATATTACTCTCAAAGACCAGTCTTATGGCTTTATCGGGGGATGTACAGGATTACTTTCTCCTGATATTCTTGCTGTGACCGGTTCGCTAGAGAATCATCCCGACTGTAAAAAAATCATAAACCATGCAAAAAAATACAGCATAGAAATTTTACCCTTATCAAAAGATATTCCTATAGATGTAGGTTCTCTTATTCCACTAATGGAAGAGTCGATTTAAATTTATGACAAATATTCCTAAATAATTTTTATACGCTGTCAAGTATAGGATTGTGCACTCACATACATAATATATTTGGCAATAATAAACTTGTACAATTTATTTGCTGCAATTTTCCTGCTCAATTATTCAGACTTGTCGTTCCGGAAAGGGTGTGAATCTCATGCGGTTTCTCTCCATAGGAGTTAATGAATATACTAACGAATCAATTGATTACCTTATTAATGAGCTTAATGAGATAAAGAATAAGAAAATCAATATAAAAACAACCTTGTTAAAAGCTCCTGAATCAAGAGTAATCATTTGTAAGCTTAATGAAAACAAGATTATTAATACTTTTACAGAAAGTAATTTCAATGTATTAAAAATGCATGCATCTTCCGTATTATCCGAGTACATTGTTAAATATTATGAAGAGAAATTACTTACAAGAATAATCAATATGAATTATTGCTACTTTAGTACGTTGGAAAAGAAACAAATTCTCAAGCATGCGCTTACTCAGATTAAGCCAAATAACGAAGATTTTGAATATGGAATCGATTCAGAAAACAGGAAAGAAATAATATTAAAAAAGATTATAGAATATCTTGATACCTCAAATGAAATAATTCTTGATGGCTTTGTAAACTTTCGGATGAAAGAGTATGTTAAGGAGCTTGAAGATGTTGTAGATAAAGCTGTAGACAGCTTCCTTATGGATAAAGAATATCAGGAGTTTATAAAGCTCTTAAGATATTTCGTTGACATACAAGAACCCAAGATGGAGGCAGTTCATATAATCAGCCTTGAAAGCAGGTATCTGATACTTGATAATAGATATAATGAAATCACTAATGAGTGCATAAAAGAATTTATAAATGAAATTCCTGAAGAAGGAGATATAAATTTTGACGACCTTCTTGTAAGCTCTTTGATTACAATGGCACCTTTAAGAATATATATACATTCGTCACATAAGATTAAGAACCGTGAGCTTCTGGAAACAATAAAAAACGTTTTTGTAAATAAGGTTATCCTCTGTTCCGGCTGTCAAATATGCCGTATGGGTAATATTGAAATAGAAGATTTATTTTGGTAAATTCACATTATATCTAATCTTAAGAAGCTATCTAAGCAGCATCTTATATACTAGTGAGTTCTAGCTCGCTAGTATATACTGTCATGTATATGATTACAATATTTAATAATTAAATCAGTATAATAAACAATTTTTAAACTATAATAATATTATTTTATAGATGTTTTTTGTTTTAAATAGCATCTAATCACCAATAAAAGTATTTTAATATTGCAACAAAATTACATTTTCAGTATGATATACTAGAAGAAAATAACTGCAATGGAGGATAAATATGTACCTGTATGGAAAAATTACTGCAACTTCAGAGCTTCCCGACAGCCTTAAAAAGCTTAAGGAAATATCTCTTAATCTTTGGTGGTCGTGGAATGTTGATTGCTTAAAATTATACAAAATGATTGATCCTGATTTATGGAGCAATACAAAAAATAACCCAGTAAAATTTATTCATGAGGTTAGTCATAAAAAGCTTAACGAAGCAGCAAATAATCAGGAATTTATGGATAGGTACTATCAAATTGTAAATAAATTCGATGATTATATGAACTCTTCTTCCACTTGGTTCTCAGATAACTTCCCAGATAAAAAAGATAATACAATTGCATATTTCTCTGCTGAATATGGTTTGGACGAAATTCTTCCGGTATATTCAGGAGGTCTTGGTGTACTTTCGGGAGACCATTGCAAGACAGCGAGTGATTTGGGGCTTCCATTTGTTGCGATAGGTCTTTTATACAGACAAGGATATTTTAATCAGTTCATTAATGTTGAAGGTTGGCAGGAAACCAGCTTTACTGAACAAAACATGTATGATATTCCAATAAGACCAGCAATTGGTCCCGATGGAAATGAAGTAATAATAAGCGTTTCACTTCCGGGAAGGACAGTTTTTGCTAAAGTATGGCAGGTAAAGGTTGGACGAATATCAATCTATATGCTGGATACAAATCTTGATATAAACAATCCTGATGACAGACAGCTTACAGCAAGATTATATGGGGGCGACCAGGAAATGAGAATTTCTCAGGAAATCCTTCTTGGTATTGGAGGAATCAGGACCCTGGATGCTCTTGGTATCAAGCCTACTGTTTATCATATGAATGAAGGTCATTCCTCTTTCCTTGGACTTGAATTGATAAGAAAGCTTGTACAAGGAAAGGGGCTTACCTTCAAGGTTGCCAAGGAAGTAGTTTCAGCATGTACGGTATTCACAACACATACGCCTGTTCCAGCCGGTAATGATGTATTTCCTGTAAATTTAATTGACAAATATTTTAGTAATTACTGGGGTTCATTAGGAATAAGCCGTAATGAATTTATAGATTTGGGACTGAGGATAGGTCCGGATGCTCCGCAAGTATTTAACATGACTGTACTTGCCTTAAAGCTTTCCGGCAAAAAGAATGGCGTAAGCGAACTTCATGGAGCTGTTTCAAGAAATATATACAATGAACTATGGTCAAATATTCCGGAAGAAGAAATACCTATAGATCATATTACAAATGGTATTCATACATTAACCTGGATGGACTCAAGCTATAAACAGCTTTTCGACAGATATATGGGGCCTGGCTGGGAAAACAGGTTAGATGACCAAAACATGTGGAATAAAGTATATGAAATACCCGATGAAGAAATGTGGCAGATTCATATTGAACAAAAAAAGACCCTTATTGAATCTGCAAGGAAAAGACTTAGAGAACAGAAAGCAAGACATGGAGACTCACCTGAAAATCTTAGACAAATTGATAATTATTTAAATCCAAATGCCCTTACAATCTGTTTTGCAAGAAGATTTGCAACCTATAAAAGAGCAAATCTTATATTCCGTGATTTTAACAGACTTGTAAAAATACTTGATAATCCGGAAAGACCGGTCCAGATTATCTTTTCAGGGAAAGCTCATCCCGCGGACAGACCTGCTCATGAAATTATAAAGCAAATACATGATTATACCAATGCTCCTGAGCTAAAAGGCAAAGTAATACTTATTGAAAACTATAATATGAGCGTGGCAAGATATTTGATACATGGCGGAGATATTTGGCTTAATAACCCTCGCAGGCCACTTGAAGCAAGCGGCACAAGCGGTCAGAAAACAGGAGTAAATGGAGTAATCAATTTCAGCGTTCTTGATGGATGGTGGGTAGAAGGATACAACGGCAAAAACGGATGGTCAATTGGAGAAAACAAGTTTTATCAAAATTATGACCATCAGGATAATGCCGACAGTGAAAGTCTTTATTCAACACTTGAAAACAATATTCTACCTCTCTACTTTGATAGAGATGAAAGAGGCATACCTGTCGGCTGGGTCAGAACCATGAAGGAATCCATTGTATCTGTAGGCAAAAACTTCAGTACCGTCAGAATGCTTCATGATTATACAAATAAGTACTATGTACCTCAAATTGAAAGAACAAGAAGAATAATTGAAAGTAATTACGAAATTCCAAAGTCATTGGCTGATTGGAAATCATATATTGACCGCGATTGGTCTTCAGTACAGATTACTCCGTCAAAGAATATAAATTTCTTTGATGAAA
Organism: Deltaproteobacteria bacterium; assembly: GCA_050258375.1. Taxonomy (GTDB): domain Bacteria; phylum Bacillota; class Clostridia; order Acetivibrionales; family UBA4821; genus JBLMYQ01. The sequence goes on from JBLMYQ010000065.1 coordinate 14,565, forward strand.
GTAAAATCAATGTAGGTCAGGTTATTGAAACCTCTGCAACAGTATATCTGGGAAATATTAATCCTGATGACGTTTCAGTAGAATTATACTATGGAAAGGTCGGAGAAAATAATGTTCTTGAGAATTGCATAATTAAACCTATGCAGCTTGCCGAGAAGATTGAAAACGGCAAATATAACTATAAAGGAAAAATAGAAATTGAAGACGGCGGTAATTATGGATATACCTTTAGAGTAGTGCCTTACAATCCAAACATGATTAACAAGCATGATACCGGAATGATTAAATGGGTAGTTAAAATCTAACATAATCCAAAAATAATAAGGATGCCGATGTTCATCCTTATTATTTTTGATTTTTATTATCTTCCAAGCATCGCCGCTCCTATTATTCCTGCATCATTCTGCATTTCGGCTATTTTAATTATGGTCTTTGGTGTATCCCCTCTTACATACATCTTTTCATTTACGAGCCTTTGTAAAGGCTTAAGTAAGTAGTCACCCTGCCTGCAAACTCCACCGCCAATAACAAAAACCTCCGGCATAATAGTATTTACAACATTGGTAATTCCTTCTGCAAGATATTTAATATACTGTTCTATTATATCTTCTGCAGCTTTATCTCCCTGTTTTGCCGCATTAAATATTATCTCCCCGTTTATCTTTGAAATATCTCCTCCTGCCAAATCTAGAATAATAGTCTCTCTTTTATTCTGAATTGCTTGAAGAGCTTTATTAACCAAAGCAGTTGCAGATGAGTAGGCTTCCCAGCAGCCTCTTCTTCCGCAAGTACACTGCTCACCGTCTACTACCATCACAGTATGCCCCATTTCGGAGCCCGCAAAATTGAAACCGCTAAATATCTTTCCGTTTATTACAATTCCGCCTCCCAAGCCCGTTCCAAGAGTAATGGTAACAGAAGTATCATATCCCTTTGCTGCTCCAAAAAAGCTTTCAGCCAGAGCCGCACAATTCGCATCCATTTCCATATGAATCGGCATATCAAAATGCTTTGCAAATTCTGCTCTAACTGGCACATTTCTCATTTTTAATTTATTTTCATAAACAATAATACCTCTTTTATCATCACAAGTACCCGGACATCCAATACCAATAGAACTTATGTCTTCTTTTTTGACTCCTGACTTTTCGATAATCTTTTTACACAGCTGTATCATATTATCTATTATTATTTCCTGGCTTGTACCAACACGGTTTTCTACAGTAGCTCTAGCTACGATTTTCCCATTATTATCTACTAATCCGCCTCCAATATGAGAACCTCCCAAATCCACGCCAATAAACATAGTTAACCTCCGAAATTGTAATTAGTTGATTTTTGAATTTTAACAAATAAAATAAATAACTATAAATCATTTTATACTAATGTTTATTTAAAAAAAAGATATTACATAAAAAAACTTCGGAATCTATGATAGATTCCGAAGTTTTTTATATACAAGCTTAAATAGCTTCATCAATTTGCTCTCTGGTAAAACCCTTTTCAATTAACGGCAAATATATATCCTTCTCCAGGTCAGGAACATAAGATTTGATAATCTGCGCTTTACCCTCAATAGTGTAATATCCGAGAGCCGCAGGAATAAACACTGTTTGTCCCTTTCTAACTGAAATACTTCCTCCATCATAGCCAACATCTAAAAAGCCATCAATAAGAGTATACAAATAGAAATTGGTTCCATTTGCTTCCTGACTTATCATACCATCAACATCCCACTTTTCCGCAGCAAAATATTTATTTGCTGCTAGAACAATCTTGCTTCCTTCGCCGTCAAAACAAACCTTAATCCCTTTTTGTTTTGTACTTTGCTGACCACCAAAGCTGATAACATCAAGTGCTTTATTAATATGGAGCGGACGAGTATTCCCACTGGAATCTATACGGCTGTAGTCATAAACCCTGTAAGTTAAATCAGAGCTTTGCTGAACTTCAATAATAAGCAAGCCCTCACAGATTGCATGAATGGTACCGGCAGGAATATTTACAGCATCTCCGGCCTGAACCTCCAGCTTGCTCATACACTCCTCTACCCTGTCCTCCTTAATTGCATTAGCAAACTGCTCCTTTGTTATTCCCTGCTTTAATCCAAGATATAGGAATGCTCCCGGCTCAGCTGCCACAACATACCACATTTCGTTCTTGCCTAAGCCTCCATTTTCAAATTTTCCAGCATAATCGTCGTCCGGATGAACCTGAAAGGAAAGCCTGTCGTTAGCATCAATAAACTTGACCAGTAACGGGTACTTCTTTCCGGCAAAACGTGTCCCGACTATTTTATCACCGTATTCTTCTATTACTTGGAACAGTGTTTTCCCCTTGAGAAAACCATCAGCAACAACACTCAGTCCATTAGGATGACAAGAAGCTTCCCAGCTTTCAGCAACCTTGCCTTCAGGAGGAAGAACCTTGCCGAGTTTTTCTAGATTTCTGCCTCCCCATATATAATCCTTTAAGACTGATTCAAATGTTAAAGGATAAATGGGCTTTTGAACTTCCATATTATTCAACCTCCTATAATTTTAATGAATAAATTATACAAAAATAAATGGGGTTTTGAAACCCCATTTATTTTCTTAGAATTCCGGCAGCCTTCAGCTCATCATAGTAGTCTAACAGCTCTTGGTCCCCCATAATAAGCAAAAACCTTGAGAGTATTCTGGTTTCAGGAGTTTCCGAATCAACAACATTGTTTTTGATGAAAGCCATCAGCTTTGAAACCACCCGATAATTAGAGAATGTCTCCAGCCTTTTCTCAATCATCAATTCCTTAAGGGTTACCAAAAGCTGATAAATTTTTTCATCAGTCTTCCATATGATCCAAAGATTATCTGCATTAAGATATACAGCTCTCTCTTTCCAATCCTGAAGCTTGTTGAAGAAGCGGTAATCTCTCTCCTCAAGCCTTACTTCAGAGGCAGTTGAGCTTTGAGCAATCCTGTCCAGTAATAAATCCCGAATTTCAGCAATTGCACTTACCGGGTCCTGGATTAGATATTCAACCTTTTCGTCAGCATTTATTGGTCCGTAAAACTCTTTTACCAAATCAATAAGCTCTTGCATTAGAACTATTTCTGCATCGCTTTCAAGAATTTCTTTAACCAGGCCTTTAACCTTATCCGGAAGATTATCATATTGGTTGTAGCGCTCCCATGATACTACATTGAACCGGAAACCTTCCTGTATGTCCCGGCACACAAATGCAATCTTATCTGTATAAAGCACCAGCACTCCTTCCAGTGTTCCGGCAGCTTGAGCTCTGAAGGAACTTTTTATGTTCCCAATGGACATTTCTTTGTTGACATTTACCTCTCGCCGAGGTGTAAAATGCTCTCCGCAGTGGCTTGCGCCGCCGTCGATAACGCGAATATCAACTTGAGTATTTCCAAAGAGCTCTGCTACATCAACTTCATGACTTACATTTTTACCGCTTATACGTTGGATTGCCTTTTCGCCTCTATGGCTCCATGCAACCTGCGCACTATCGTGTATCAATCCGATAAGCCAAGCCAGAATAGCATCTGCTCCCATCCTTTTTGCCAGGCAAAAATTTACGAGTGCAGTATCAAACAAATGCACCAACCTTGTAGATGCCCCATTCTTAAGATGCAGGCACTGATATTTCTGCCCACTTTTTCCTGCTAATATTACCAGAAGAATTTTTTCAAAATCTTCTATTGCAAAATGTGATGTCATAAAACCAAGGGGCAAGTGCTTGTTTTTGTACCGCCTTTTTGCTTCTTTTGCAAATTCGTTAAGGCTTTCGAATATCACCAGCTCATTTTCGGTAAAGTCCGCCTCGCTTACAGCAACCTCTTCAAGAACCCTTAAAATTGTTTCAATCTTGGCACCTGTGGTTTTTTGAACCTTAGATTCACATAATAAAATGTAAAGCTTTGATTCAATAGGTGTCATCTTATCCACTTCAACATTTTGCAAAGCAGGCATCATAAACGTCCTCTCCTTTCATTTTTTCATCCATTGCTTTTCACGACCCACAATTGAACTCACGTGGCTATCCCCTTTATTTAATCCAAGGTTGATAAAACTAAACTCCTTGGCTTTCATGGATTATAACTGTGACAATCTATGCTTTTTACATGACAAAAAAGGGGGTTGAAGTCTGTTTCGTTGGGTACACCCAACCATACAACAATCGCCAAGAATAATTGGCTTCAAAGATAATAAAATGAGATAAATCAATTCAACAACATCATATAATATAATAATGTTATATTCAAATATTTTTAATAAATTTTTTAAGATTTTTTGACGTTTTTTATCATTAAATTTAAAAAATAAAATCCCACCTTAAAAAAGGCGGGATAAAAACAATATACTTTTCAATTTTTACTTTCTATCAGGCTGTCTCTTTTCCCTTTGCATTACGTACTTTATAAAATTCTTTACTTGCTTCATACTGCTTACGCGTAATTATGAAGAAGTCTTCATAAGAAAAGCCACATTCAGTCGTACAAAGAAGAAAAATCTCCTCCCCAGCCTTGAGGGCTTTTATGTAACAACCCTCATTTACACAATTGTTCGGCAGCATAAAACTTTCAAGGACTTGGATATCCTCAATATCCGCCAAGTTTTCTACCCGTACGGCAACACATGTAGCACACAGCGTTCCTTGAGATACTAATAACTCCTCCAGTCTCATTTTACATCCCCCTTTCAAAAAAAATAAAAGGCAACAAAAAATATAATTTAAACTAAACAATTTCTTATAATTTATCATCAAATTTATAAAATTACAATCCTGTAATCAAATTTTGCAACACATTTATTCTTGTTCCCGGCTGTAATCCAGGTTCAAGAAATGCTTTTGGGGATGAGCTTAAAACCCTTGAAATCATATAATCAGAACTGTCTTTTTTAACAGGAATAACCTCTATTATTTCTCCTTTATACTTTACTTTCAAAGGTTTTGCATAATATTCTTCCTCTTCATTTTTAAAAACAACTTCAGGCGGAATAATAGAATATAGTATCACATTACTTCCCTCCCCTTGCAAACACAAGCATCCTTTTTATTAATCTCAATTATTTCATAGAGCTTTTTCAAGGAATCAGAAACCCCTCCTAAAGAATCTATGATTCCATTTCTAACAGCCTCTTCGCCAAATAAAACCGTACCGACATCATTTGCAAGCTCTCCTGTTTTAAGCATTAATTCTCGAAATCTTTCATTGCTTATCTTTGAATTTTTCACAACAAACTGAACAACCCTTTGCTGCATTTTCTCAAAATATTCGTATGTCTGAGGCACCCCAATAATCATTCCATTCAGTCTTATTGGATGAATAGTCATTGTTGCAGACGGTGCAATATATGAAAAATCTGCAGCAACAGCCAAAGGAACACCTATACTGTGTCCCCCGCCCAAAACCAGTGAAACAGTTGGTTTCGACATTGTAGCAACCATCTCAGCTATTGCCAGACCAGCTTCAACGTCTCCTCCTACAGTATTCAGTATAAGAAGTAATCCTTCAATTTCCGGATTATCCTCAATTGCAACAAGCTGAGGAATAATATGTTCATATTTTGTGGTTTTATTCTGTGACGGAAGCACAATATGCCCCTCAATCTGCCCAATTATTGTAAGGCAGTGTATATTGGTTTTCATATTTGGAAGGTTAGTTTCTCCAAAATCCTTTATATCTTCTGCTTCATTCTGTTCTTTGTTTGTATCTTCTTCAATTAATCCACTTTGATTAAAAGTAATTTTTTGAGAATAACTGTTATCAGACTTCATATAAACACTCCTTGAAAAATAAAAATTGGGTAAGAATATCTTACCCAATTTCAAAGCTGCTTATGTGAAGTTCTTTAGCTATATAATTCTTTCTTCATTTTCTTTTACAATTTTAGAAACAAAATCATCAATACTTAATGTTCCCAAATCTCCTTCTTTCCTGCTTCTAACAGCTACTGTTCCTGCTTCAACTTCTTTATCTCCGATAACCAGCATATAAGGAATCTTTTCAAGCTGCGCTTCTCTAACTTTATAGCCAATTTTCTCATTTCTTGAGTCAATTTCAACCCTGAATCCTGCAAGCTGCATTATATCTCTAAGCTTCTCTGCATAATCAATATGCTTATCAAGAACAGAAAGCACCTTTACCTGGACTGGGGCAATCCAAAGCGGGAAAGCTCCTGCATAATGCTCTGTTAAAATTGCTAAAAATCTTTCTATACTTCCAAATACGACCCTATGAATCATTACAGGTCTATGCTTTTCTCCATCAGTTCCAACGTACGTAAGTTCAAACTTCTCCGGCATTTGGAAATCAAGTTGAATAGTACCACACTGCCATGTTCTTCCAATCGAATCTTCAAGATGAAAATCAATTTTGGGACCGTAAAAAGCACCATCTCCCTCATTAATCTTGTAATCCATACCTTTATATTCCAATGCATCTTTTAACGCATTGGTTGCATGATTCCAATCTTCATCGCTTCCCATTGAATTTTCTGGCCTTGTTGACAATTCAACCTTGTATTTGAATCCGAAAACTCCATACACGTAATCAATCAAATCGATTACGCCTATTATTTCATCCCTAATCTGCTCAGGAAGCATGAATATATGGGCATCATCCTGAGTAAAGCATCTTACTCTGAAAAGTCCGTGGAGGGCACCGGAAAGTTCGTGTCTGTGAACAAGCCCCAATTCTGCAACTCTCTGTGGAAAATCCCTGTATGAGTGTATTTTTCTCTTGTAAGCAAGCATACCACCCGGGCAATTCATAGGCTTTACAGCATAAATCTGTTCATCAATATTTGTAAAATACATATTTTCTTTATAATGGTTCCAGTGCCCTGAACGATGCCAAAGGTCTTCATTTAGTATGATAGGTGTTTTTATTTCCTGGTATCCTCTTTTTGTATGCTCATTCCTCCAAAAATCTTCAAGAATATTTCTTATAATCATCCCTTTAGGCAGGAAGAAAGGAAAACCAGGGCCTTCATCTGCAAGCATAAATAAATCAAGCTCTTTCCCAATCTTCCTATGGTCTCTCTTTTTAGCTTCTTCAAGCATATTCAAATAAGCATCCAAATCGGCTTTTTTATTAAATGAAGTACCATATATCCTCTGAAGCATCTTATTCTTCTCATTGCCCCTCCAATAAGCACCGGCTACAGATAATAACTTTACAGCTTTAACCTTTCCAGTTGAAGGAATGTGAGGGCCTGCGCACAAATCAACAAAATCCCCCTGCTTATAAAAAGAAATTATTTCCCCTTCAGGCAAATCACTTATCAATTCAACCTTGTAGGGTTCTCCCTTTTCCTCCATAAGCTTAATAGCCTCTTCCCTAGGTAAAGTGAATTTTTCCAGTTTCAAGTCTTCTTTAATTACATTTTCCATTTCTTTTTCGATTTTTTCCAAATCTTCTGAGGAGAATGGAGTGTCCAAATCAAAATCATAATAAAATCCATTATCAATTGCAGGACCAATTGCAAGCCTGGCAGCAGGATAAAGCCTCTTAACAGCTTGTGCCAATATGTGAGAAGAAGTGTGCCTGTATGCTTTCTTCCCTGCATCATCTTCAAAAGTTAAGATGTTTAATGATACATCATTTTCAACAGGGGTTGATAAATCAATAACCTTTCCATCCAATTCGGCAGCAACTGCATTTCGTGCCAACCCCTGGCTGATTGACTCAACGATTTGCATTACTACAGTTCCTTTGTCATACTCTCTTACAGAACCATCTTTCAAAGTAATTTTTATCATATTCATTCCTCCCTTTAAAATAGTGTAAAGTGTAAAATGTAAAGTTTAAAGTTGATAGTCAAATTCAAAAATCGTCAGAAGCAAGTATGGCTAGAAAGAAGTAAAGTCCAAAAGCGGAGCATATGTGTTATATGTGAGCATTTTACTTGCGATGACTGACACCGCAAGACGACGTTCATCACCATTTTAAACGCCCCTGCATAAATGCAGGGGCGTTGTTGACGCGGTTCCACCCTAATTGGCTCTCTTAGTGACTATATCGTAGTCAACGGCTTTCGCAAACTCAGGGGTAGTCTTCGGTTGATATCTCTTAAGAAGGATTCCAGCCACGTCCTTCTCTCTCTAAAAGCACTTCTCAACTTACTCTTCCCATCATTGTCAAGAATATTTATTTATCTAATTATATATTATATTTAATAATTGTCAATAAGTTGAAAAAAATTTGGGACAGCCAATCGGTATGGTTTTTCAACCATTCCTTTTCTCCCTTCTTCTCTTGACCCAGCCTTCCTTATTTTCCTGTCTTGCACGGGCAATTGCAAGAGAATCCTCCGGAACCTCATCAGTTATAGTCGAGCCTGCCGCCGTATAAGCATTTTTCCCAATCCTTACCGGTGAAACCAGGTTTGTATTGCAGCCAATAAATGCATTATCTTGAACAGTACTTCTATGCTTTTTAACCCCATCGTAATTTACTACTACTGTTCCGCATCCAAAATTAACATTCTTTCCTACATCGCAATCCCCAATGTATGAAAGATGTGAAACCTTTGAGTTATCATCAATTACGGAATTTTTAATCTCTACAAAATCTCCGATTTTTACATTTGCACCAATTCTGCTTCCGGGTCTTAAGTACGCAAAAGGTCCGATGTGACTGTTTTCACCTACTTCGCTGTCAATAACAACCGAATTCATAACCTCAGCTCTATCTTTTACAGTTGAATTAATTATCCTCGAGCCCGGTCCGATTATGCATTCTTCTCCAATAACCGAGTTACTCTCAATAATGGTTCCTGGATAAATAATTGTATCCATTCCAATCTTTGCTGATGGTTCAATATAAGTTGATGCAGGGTCTATAATTGTCACTCCGGCTCTCATATAATCTTCAAGAATCACCTTTCTCATTTCATTTGCAGCCTGATTTAACTGAATACGGTCATTTATTCCCATTATCTCGTAATTATTAGCAATCTTATAGGTATCAACCTTTTTACCCTGCTTAATAAGAATTTCGATTACATCAGTAAGGTAATACTCATTCTGCTTATTGTTATTGCTTATTTTGCCAAGAGCCTCAACAAGAAGCTCAGTATTGAAACAATAAAGTCCTGAGTTTATTTCCTTTATTTTTTTCTCTTCCTCCGAAGCATCCTTATCTTCAACTATTTTAATAACCTTTCCTTTGGAATCCTTTGCTATTCTTCCATAGCCTGCCGGGTTTTCAAAATCTGCAGTAAGAATCGTTCCTGCATTATTTCCTTCAATATGCTTTTTTACTGCATTTTTTATTGTATCAGGGCTTATAAGAGGCATATCGCCGCACATAACTATTATATTGCCACCTTTATTCTTCAGTAAAGGGATTACCTGCATAACCGCATGACCTGTTCCCAATTGCTGCTCCTGTACTGCATATTCCGCCTTATCTCCCATACACTGCTTAACTTCTTCAGCCTTATGACCAACAACAATAACCTTATTTTTTATACCTGCCAAGGTTGCAGCATCAATAACCCATTCAATCAGAGCTTTCCCTAATATCCTGTGAGTAACCTTCGAATGCTTTGTCTTCATTCTCTTGCCTTCGCCTGCAGCAAGTATTACTGCAATAAAATCCGTCATCTTATCCCTCCATCTATTATTACTCTAATTCCTCTCTATTGAAAAGAGAGGGGCTAGGGGTGAGTTATTTGTGCTAATCTTTCTATTCCTACCTCTATATCATTCCCCGATGCATTTGAAAAATTGAGCCTCATTGTATTTTTCCCTCCTCCTTCTGCATAGAAGGGAAAGCCCGGAATAAATGCAACCTTATTTTCAACAGCTTCCTTCAAAAGCTCTGATGTATTCACACGAGAATCAAGAGTGAGCCATAGGAACAGCCCCCCATCAGGCTCTGTCCACTTCGCCTTCTTCTTCATATGCTTATCCAGCATCTCTAGCATCAGATTCCTTTTCTTAGAATAATCCTCATTTATACTTTTAATATGTTTTATTAGATTAGTTGTCGCAAATTCGTAAACAATTGCCTGCGAGAGAGTAGGTGTATGTAAATCATTAGCCTGCTTGCAGATTATCATTCTTCTTAGAATCTCTTTATCTGCTATTGCATAACCTACTCTAAGCCCCGGAGAAATAATTTTTGAAAAGCTTCCCAGATATATTACCTGACAATTTGCATCCATGGACTTAAGCGCAGGAAGCCTATCATTCTTGCACCTTATATCAGCATAGTACCTTAGTTCTACATACGGGTCATCTTCAATTACAACTACATTTGTTTTATTTATTATATTCATAATCCTTTCCCTTCTGTCCTGAGAAAGGGTTATCCCTGTAGGGTTCTGGTAGTGTGGTATTGTATAAAGAAGCTTGGGCTTGAATTCTCTTATTTTAATTTCCAGATCTTCCGGAATTATTCCGTCCTGATCCATTTCAACGGGTATTATTCTTGCCTCATAACCTTTGAAGGTCTGAATAGCTGAAAGAAAGGTCGGATTTTCAACAAGAACATAATCTCCGGGATTTATAAAGCTCTTTGCCGCCAAATCTATTCCCTGTGAAGAACCTGAAACTACAAATACATTATCTGGTTCGGTTTCTATCGCGTACCTCTTTACCCATGAAGCAATAAACTCACGAAGCGGATTATACCCCTCTGTAACTCCATACTGGAGAATCTTTTGCCCTTGCTGTTCTAAAATTTTTGCTGTAATTTCTTTTATTTCATCAATAGGAAAAGAATCCGGTGAAGGCAGTCCGCCTGCAAAGGATATTAAATCCGGCATCTGTGCCAGCTTGAATATTTCCCTGATGACATTTTCATTAAGTCCTGTCATCCTGTTTGCAAAATTATATGAATTCAATTACTATCACTTCCTTTAATCTAGTGTTAAATTATATTGGCTTTTGATGATATGCCTCTGAAATAGAACGCCTATATTATAGCAAAATACTTAAGAAATTAAAATAAAATTCTTGCGAAATCAAGGCTTACAGTATATAATATTTGATTGTAGAGTTTTAAAAATTATTAATATTGCTCCTTAACTTAAATAAGAGGAGGGGAAAATATGGGATTTAAAATGTGTATCCCTGAAAAAGTGGATTGCCCCGATGAATTAAGGCATATTCTAGAAGATGTTAAAATTAACGGAGGTGTATTTGTTGCTGATAGAGCTAAGGAGGAAGAATATATCAATATCCTAAAGGTGCTGCGTAGAAACGATTTGGATGAACTTTTTGCCTTTGAAGAAGAATATAACGACTTTATGAAAACGCTGAAATTCTCATATATACTTTCAATGATTGTACAAATTGTCGCTGAAAGATTAGAATCCGAAGAAGGCCGGCAGCTATTTGTTTCTATACCCGAATTGGAAAATCCAAGTATACTTGCTTCAATTCTTGTTTCCAGAATGAACGATATTGTTTTAAACTCTCTAGACATATATCAATATGTCAATAATACTGTAACGCAAGCAGAAAAAACCAAATACAATATCTTACGCTTTAATATCAGAACTCATCTTAATAAATTATGGAAATACTTCTTTTCTTAAATGCCGTTAATACGGCATTTTTTTTTATAATATAGGAAGCTTGCCTCAGATTAATTCTGTGACTATATTTCATAATAAGAACTTGGGAGCGCAGCGAACTTAGATGGGTTTATCAGCAAAATTATGTTGAATTTTGTTGATAAACGCTTTTTTTATTGAAGATTTATACAATATAGGATATAATATAAATATATAATTCAGATTTTTTTGTGAGGTGTATTAAAATGAAAACACGTAATGAGATATCCCCTAATTTAAGAGAAAAATTTGTAGATCCTGTTAAAAATCTATCTGAAGTACCACCTGAAGAGCGGCATAAATTTGTTGAAGGACTTAGGGATAAAATTGACGCTGCAAAAGATTATTTAGGACCGCAAAATCATTCTAACCTTACAAGAATGCTTCTACTGCAAGCTGAAAACTTTGCTAAAAAAGAAGAAAAGCAACAAAAGCAAGCTTCTGCAAAACCAAAAAGAACCGTCATAAAATCTGATCCAGGATTAACGCACGCTTAAATAAAATATATAAAAATAAAAAAAGTTTTCATATGAAAACTTTTTTTATTTTTATATATTTTATTCCCCAAAACACAACCCCATCTTCCGTCCGGTTTTTATCAAATCATGGTCTGGCGGAACCTGTTTAAGCTTTCCTACAGCCTCTTCAAGAGTTACCTCGGTTATGTCTGCGCCCTTTAAGCTAACCATCATTCCAAATTTACCCTCAACTGCAAGCTCTACAGCCTTTGCTCCATATCTTGTCGATAGTATTCTATCATAAGGAGTAGGCTGCCCACCTCTTTGCAAATGTCCAAGCACTGTTACCCTTGTTTCAAATCCAATATTTTTCTCTATTTGTTCTGCAAGCCTATTACCTATGCCACCTAATCTAATCGGGTCAGGGCTGTTAGCCATAACCTTTGCAACTACAACATCACCATCTACAGGCTTTGCTCCTTCTGCCACAACTATTATGCTAAAGTTCTTACCTTTTGTTTTTCTGTCTATTATCTTTTCACAAATCTTATTTATATCATAAGGTATCTCGGGAATTATAATTACATCTGCTCCTCCTGCAATACCTGATTCAAGTGCAATCCAGCCAGCATATCTCCCCATAACCTCAAGAATCATAACCCTATGGTGCGATTCTGCAGTAGTATGGAGCTTATCTAATGCTTCAGTTGCGGTTGTAACCGCTGTGTTGAATCCAAAGGTAATATCTGTTGCTGAAAGGTCATTATCAATAGTTTTAGGAACTCCTATTACATTAAGTCCTTTTCTTGCAAAATCCCTTGCTGAGGTAAGCGTTCCGTCTCCGCCAATTGTGATTAAACAGTCGATTCCATGCTTTACAAGATTTTCTACACATGTATCAGACATATCCCTATACTCTACAGGCTCTTTAGAAGTTACCATATACTTGAATGGATTATCCTTATTTGAAGTACCTAAAATAGTTCCGCCTTTGTCTAATATGCCAGACACATCTTCCATTTTTATTTCCCTGCATTCATCAAGAACAAGTCCTCTGTAACCATCCTTAAAGCCTATAACTTTAATCCCATATTTTCCAACCGCTGTCTTTACAACTGCTCTTATAACAGCATTAAGCCCCGGGCAGTCTCCTCCGCCGGTTAATACACCTATAGTTGAAATCATAAATATACCTCCCCGATTATTAATAGTTTACAATTAACAGCCAAAAACAACAAAAACTTTATAATTAAAGTCAGCTAAAAAGTAAAATTTTTTGCCCCTATTGAAATACTTCTAAGTAAAAGCGTTCGTGAGTTGCTTCTTTGGAAGGGTCCTCAGAACGATTTGACGTTGCTATCAAAATTTTGCGCGAAAATTTATTTTGCTTTTATAATGTTTTTTAATTTAACGCTCTAAAATTTCTTTGCCTGTAGTATTCATAAGTTAATATGGCAGCTGAATTAGAAAGATTTAAAGATCTCGATTCTCCTTGCATTGGTATCCTCAATGCCCTCTCGTAATTCTGTTCTATAAGCCACCCCGGTAGACCTGCAGTTTCTTTTCCGAATAACAAGAAGCATTCATCCGGATATATAACATCAGTATAACACATAGCACCTTTTGTGGAAATACAAAACATTAATGAGCTGTCATATTTCTCAAGAAAGGTCTGTAAGCTGTCATGAAAAATAATTTCTACTTCATTCCAATAATCCAGCCCTGCCCTTTTCATTTTTTTATCATCAATAAAGAAGCCCATAGGTCTTACAATATGAAGCTTCGAACCGGTAGCAGAACAAGTACGTGCAATATTTCCGGTATTCTGAGGAATTTCAGGCTCTACAAGTACAATATTTAGTCCCATTGATCACCTCTAAAAATAAAAGCGTTTATCAGTAAAATTTAAAGAACAAAATTTTACTGATAAACGCTTTTTAAGTTTGTTCTATTGATTTTCCGCACTGTCGTCAAGAGCAACATCTATCTCAAAAATATCACGTTCATTAATATGCAGGGGTACACAAACTGTTTTCATCTTATTGCTGGATATCTGCATACCATCTCCCATAAGCAAGGATGGAGGTGTAATATCAATTTGTATTCCTCTATTAAATAAAATTGTTGCCGTATTACCAAGAATCATATTTGTCATTTCTGAAATAGCACTCTTTGCAATTTCATCAAATTGAGCAACTTCCATTCCGCCCATCATATTTGAGCAAATTTTCAATGCTACCTCTTTGCTCAAAGTAAAGATTACCTGCCCTCTTATCTTCCCGGTTATCCCGATGATTATTACAATGCTATCACTATTATATGGAGAATCTTTCATAAAAATTTTGCCAAGCTTAATATCAAGACCTGCAACAGATTTAAGTACAAACTGACTTGCTTCAATAAAAGGATTAACATACTCAACATTCATTTTCATCAGCTCCTTATGTCGAATTTTCTTCCTTCGTGACGATATACATATATTATCTTATAAATTATTCTATCTGTAAAGTCTTTAAAGAGATTTAGTTCTTATTTATTGTCTTTAATATCCAATTTTTCTTAATCTCTATTGCCTTCTGTGGACAAAGCTCATGGCAGCAAAAACACCTTATGCATTTGCTCAAATCGACTACAGGCTGTTTCCCCTCTATTACTACAGCCTTTGCAGGGCAGTGATTCATACATCTTTTACATGCTATACACTTTTCTCTATCAAAAATTAGTTTTGGTTTTAGATATTCAGTAAGGAAACCAAAAACCTTATTCTTTGAAAATCTGATATCGCGGAGACTATCAGGAAGCTTAAAATCCTTAATTATAAAATTTGTAATATCTTCCCCAACAATCTCAATCTCCTTTATATTTGCAGGCAGCCCTCTCTCTTTAGCTGCTTTGACAGTCGGAATTTCATTGGGTTTAATCCCTATTATATGCGAAGCTGCAACATCCAAAGCATATGGATTTGTACTTGCAATAATCAGTCCAACCTTTCTTGGCTTTCCCGCCGAAGGACCTTCTCCCTCCATACCGATAACTGCATCCATAATAGATAATTGAGGTCTGCTGCACTCGCATATATCAACAAGCAGCTGTGCAAAGTTTTGTGTGTCTTTCATTCTGAGGTGATATTCAGCCTTTAGTGCCCCCGGAATCAGCCCAAAGAGATTTTTTACCGCTCCGGTATATGTCATCATCATATGTGTTTTAATCTTGGGTACATTAATTATTAAATCAGCATCTGCTGCCGGTTCAATAATTGTTAATCTCTTTGCCACCCTTCCATTTTCAAAAGCTACCTCTTTAGAGGAAGTATTATAGTTCAGCCTGATATTATCCGCTTTTTTAATACCATTATACCCGCAAGAAGAATAAACTCCTTTTAGCACATCCTCATTATAAAAGCCTCCCGGGCTATCACCAATAACAACATCAGCACCAGCAGCCGCTGCTCTTTTTGCAATTTCCTCAATAATAACCGGATGTGTGGTTACAGCATCAGCCGGTTTTTTCTTCATAAGAAGATTAGATTTTATAAAAACATTATTATCTTTTTTTATATATTTATCTATACCGCCAAGATGCTCGAAAACCTTATCCATAGCTTCCGAAACCTCGTCCTGATCATAACTATCACATTTTATCAGAATTACTTTTTCCATAGTTTAACCCCAGACCTCCCTATCCCTCCTCCCAAAGGAGGCGAACAGAATATCTTCGTAATAAAAATTCAATTAACTGCCTTTCACAATGATTACTTTAAATATTTTACTATTCTCTCCCTTTTTCAGGGAGGATAGGAGGGTCTTCTAACTTCCATAGTTTATAAATTAAAGAATGCAGCTTTACCAAGATATTCAGCAGTATCTCCAAGCTCTTCTTCTATTCTAAGAAGCTGATTATATTTTGCCACTCTGTCAGTTCTCGAGGGCGCTCCGGTCTTAATTTGCCCTGCATTCATAGCAACAACCAGGTCAGCAATAGTTACATCCTCTGTTTCACCAGAACGATGAGATACGATAGAAGTATAGTTTGCACGGGTAGCCATTTGAATAGCATCCAAGGTTTCTGTCAACGTACCAATCTGATTAACCTTAATAAGAATAGAGTTTGCGACTCCGCTGTTGATTCCTCTTTCCAATCTCTCAGTATTTGTTACAAATAGGTCATCTCCAACCAACTGAATTTTGTGACCAAGCTCATCGGTAAGCATTTTCCATGCTTCCCAATCTTCTTCTCCGACACCATCTTCAAGTGAAACAATTGGATATTTATCTACAAGGCTTTTCCAAAATTCAATCATTTCTTCTCTGGTTTTGACTATTCCTTGTTTCCAGAAGCTGTATGTCCCTTTTACTTCTGCTTCTTCGTACATCTCGGTTGCAGCTGCATCAATTGCAATGCTGATATCTTCGCCAGGCTTATAGCCCGCTTTGGTAATTGCTTCAACAATAAGCTCCAATGCCTCTTCATCTCTTGAAAGATTTGGAGCAAATCCACCTTCATCACCAACTGCTGTATTATATCCTTTTTCTTTCAAGACTTTACTTAGAGTATGGAATACTTCCGCACACATTCTTAATGCTTCTGAAAAATTAGGTGCTCCCACAGGCATTATCATAAATTCCTGAATACAAACATTATTGCTTGCATGCTTGCCTCCATTGAGAATATTCATCATAGGAACCGGCAAAACCTTTCCATTTACTCCTCCTATATAACGGTACAACGGAAGTCCAAGTACTTCAGCTGCAGCTTTTGCAGCCGCCAAAGAAACTCCGAGTATTGCATTGGCACCCAATTTAGCTTTATTAGGCGTTCCATCCAAAGAAATTAAAAGCTTGTCTATTGCAATCTGATCAAGCACATTCATACCTTCAACTTCCGGCGCAATTACCTCATTTACATTCTCAACAGCCTTTAAAACACCTTTTCCCATATACTTTGATTTGTCTCCATCACGAAGCTCAACAGCTTCAAAGGCACCGGTTGATGCTCCCGATGGCACAGCTGCTCTTCCAACAAAACCACCTTCTACAACAACCTCAACCTCAATTGTAGGATTCCCTCTCGAATCCAAAATCTGACGTGCAAAAACCTCTTCAATTACTATATAGTCTTTCATTTTTCCTCCTTTTCTGAAACGTGATAAGCGTCTCATTAATTCGTTACACTTTACACTATTAAGCTTTCTCCCGTCATTTCATCCGGCTTTGGCAGTTCCATCAAATCCAGCAATGTCGGTATAATATCGCACAATCGTCCCGGCTTAAGCTTAAAGTCTTTTCCATAACCCACCACAACAAAAGGTGCTGGTCTTACCGTATGCGCTGTAAATGGCTCTCCTGTTTTATAATCAATCATTTGGTCGGCATTACCGTGATCGGCAGTAATTATAAGGCCTCCACCTTTTTCTATTACTTTTTTGGCTACCCTTCCAACGCATTTATCAACAGTCTCTATAGACTTTACCGCCGCTTCCAAAACACCTGTATGCCCTACCATGTCCGGATTTGCATAATTCATTATTATAACATCATACTTTTCAGCCTCAATAGCCCCGATTACCGCCTCAGTAACCTCAACAGCACTCATTTCCGGCTTTAAATCATAAGTTGCAACCTTAGGTGAAGGAATAAGTATTCTTTCTTCACCTTCATATGTTTTTTCCACTCCGCCATTAAAGAAAAAGGTTACATGTGCATATTTTTCTGTTTCAGCTATTCTAAGCTGCTTATAGCCTAATTCACTGATATATTCGCCAAAAGTATTATTCAAATGTTCGGGCTTATAAGCGGTTTTAACATTAGGCATGGTTTCATCATATTCTGTCATGCAAACATAATAAAGAGGGAAAAAGCCTGACGCCCTTTCGAATCCATTAAATTCAGGATCCACAAAGCTTCTGGTTATTTCCCTGGCTCTATCAGGTCTAAAGTTGTAAAATATAACCGAATCATTTTTACTGATTGTTGCAGCAGGCTTACCATTTTTCATAATTACTGTAGGCTTTACAAATTCATCATGTTCATTTTTTGCATAAGACTGTTCGACCGCCGCAACCCCTGAATCTGCTTGTTCACCTTTTCCCAACACCATAGCCTCATATGCCTGAACTACTCTTTCCCATCTTTTGTCTCTATCCATTGCATAATATCTGCCGATTACGGTCGCAATAGAGCCAACTCCAATATTATTTATCTCATTTTGAAGCTGAGAAACAAATTCTTTTCCTGACATTGGCGGTGTATCTCTTCCATCCAAAAAGCAGTGGATAAAAACCCTGTTAAAATCCATTTTTTTAGCCAATTTCAGCAAAGCATAGAGATGTGTATTATGGCTGTGAACTCCTCCATCTGAAAGAAGTCCATACAAATGCAGATTGGATTTGTTCTTTTTACAATTCTCTATGGCATCAATAAACTCAGGCTTTTCAAAGAAATCTCCATCCTGTATTGATTTTGTTATCCTTGTAAGCTCCTGATAAACAATTCTTCCAGCTCCGATATTAGTGTGTCCCACCTCTGAATTGCCCATTTGCCCTTCGGGCAGTCCTACATTAAGACCACTGGTTTCAACATAAGATTTAGGATAATTTTCAAAAATCCTATCAAGATTAGGGGTATCTGCAAGCTTGATTGCATTACCTTCAGAATGTTCATTAAGCCCGAATCCATCAAGAATCATAAGGACGATTGGTTTATGTTTAAGCATAAAAAATTACCTTTCTTCGTAGATAGACTAGGGGTGAGTTATCTTTTCAAAATCCTCAACCTTTAAGCTTGCACCGCCAATAAGCCCACCATCAATATCCGGCATACCAAATAATTCTTTGGCATTTCCTGCATTGACACTGCCGCCATATTGAATACGGATTACTTGTGCTGCCTCTTCACCATAAGCTTCTGCAACAAGCTGTCTTATTGCAGAAACAGCATTATTAGCATCTTGAGGAGAGGCAGTTTTTCCTGTCCCTATTGCCCAAATCGGCTCATAAGCTATGATTGTATTTTTAACCTGCTCTTCAGATAACCCTAATAGTGCAATTCGTGCTTGTAATCTTAAAAGGTCATAAGTAATTCCCTGCTCTCTTTGCTCTAAGGTTTCTCCTACACAAACTATAGGTTTTAAGCCATATTTGAAAGCAGCATGAACCTTTTTGTTTACTGTTTCATCTGTTTCAGCAAAATATTGTCTTCTTTCGGAGTGTCCGATTATTACATATTCAACTCCCATATCTACAAGCATTGCAGGAGATACCTCTCCTGTAAAAGCACCTTTTTCTTCCCAGTGCATATTTTGAGCACCAACCTTAATCTGTGCCGGATTCTTGGCTCTGAGTTCTGAGATAACCGCATTCAAACAAACAAACGGCGGGCAAACAACTACGTCAACATCAGAATTCCCTATAGCTTCTCCAAGCTTTTTTACAAATTCTCCTGCCTGCGAAGGAAGCATATTCATCTTCCAGTTTCCAGCAGCTATTATTTTTCTGTTATTTATCTTGTAAGCAGACAATACCCGGCAGCTCCTTTCCTTCCAAAAATTCCAGGGAAGCTCCTCCCCCGGTGGAAATATGGGTCATTTTTTCAGCTAATCCCATCTGCTCAACTGCAGCAGCAGAATCTCCACCCCCAATTATGCTTATCGCTCCCGAATCAGCTACTACATCAGCTATTGATTTAGTACCGACTGCAAAAGCCGGAAATTCAAATACTCCCATAGGTCCATTCCATATTACTGTTTTTGCCTTTGAAATTTCATCTGAAAATCTGTTTACACTGGCAGGACCTACATCCAGTCCCATCCACCCTTCCGGAATTTCTGTCGACTTTACAACCTTGTGTTCGGTATCAGCTTTGAATTCCTTACCAATAACAGTATCTAATGGCAAAAGTAATTTTACTCCTTTTTTTTCAGCCTTTTCCAATAAGCCTTTTGCTAAATCAATTTTATCAATTTCACATATTGAAGTTCCTATTCCGTATCCTTTAGCTTTAAAAAAGGTATAAGCCATTCCACCGCCAATTATAAGAACATCTACCTTATCTATAAGATTTTCAATAACACCAATTTTGTCTGAAACCTTTGCTCCACCAAGTATTGCAACAAAAGGCTTATCTGGTGAAGATAAAGCCTTACCCATAAAGTCAATTTCTTTTTTAATCAAATATCCTGCTACCGCTGGTAAATAATCTGCAACTCCTGCTGTTGAAGCATGCGCTCTGTGAGCAGTACCAAAGGCATCATTAACATATATATCTGCCAAGCTTGCAAGCTGTTTTGCAAACTCAGGGTCATTGGCTTCTTCTTCCTTGTGAAATCTTACATTCTCAAGAAGAACAATATCTCCATTATTCATGCTGGCAGCACAAGCTTTTGCACTTTCACCAATTACATCCTTTGCAAGAACTACATTCTTATTTAATAATTTACCCAGTCTTTCTGCAACCGGAGCCAAACTGAATTTAGGTTCAAAGCCGCTTTTGGGTCTACCCAGATGTGAGCATAATATAACCTTTGCACCCTTACTCACCAAATATTTTATTGTAGGCAGTGCTCCTTCAATTCTCCTATCGTCAGTAATTTCTCCATTTTCATTCTGTGGAACATTAAAATCACATCTCACAAGTACTCTTTTGCCGCTTACTTCAATGTCTTCAATTGTTTTTTTGTTTAACATTCATTAACCCTCCAAACTTGGTTTTTTACTTTCCACTTCTTCTACCTTAATCATTTTATCACCTTTTGATATATTATCAATTATATCCATTCCTGATATGACAGTGCCAAATACCGCATAGCTTCCATCCAGCCATGCTGCATCTTTCTTTAAAATATAAAACTGAGAGCTTGCCGAATCAGGATCTGCCGCTCTTGCCATTGCAACTGCACCGCGGATATTTTTTAACTTAGTATTTGTTTCAAGCTTTATAGTCTTGTCAGAGCCCCCTGTACCATCACCCTTTGGATCTCCACCCTGAACAACCCAATCCTCTACCCTGTGAAATGTAAGTCCATCATAAAAGTTCTTTTTAACAAGGCTTATAAAGTTATCTGCTGTCATAGGCATAAGTTCTGGATAAACAGCTATTTCAATATCACCTTTATTCGTTTTTATATTAATCATAAGCTTCTCTTCCCCTTCCAGGTCATTTGATTGAGCAACTTCTTTTCCTTCTTTATCAATATAAAATGCGCGTCCATCTTTTGCAACCATTGCAATTCCCTCAACGAATTCATAAACATTATCATATTTTAATTCTATTACTTCTTTACCCGTTTTATCTATAAAACCCCATTTGTTATCTTTTACAGCTATTGCTAAGCCTTCATTAAAGGAATATGCATCATCATATTTGAGTCCAATTACTTCTTTTCCTGTTTTATCTATAAAGCCCCACTTACCATCTTTTACAACTACCGCCAAGCCTTCATTAAAGGAATATGCATCATCATATTTGAGTCCAATTACTTCTTTTCCTGTTATGTCTATATATCCCCACTTATTATCCTTGACTACTACTGCCAAATCTTCATCAAAGGAATATGCATCATGATATTTAAGTTCAATTACTTCCTTATCTGATTTATTTATGAAACCCCATTTATTATCTTTAACTACCACTGCCAAGCCTTGATGGAATGAATATGCATTATTATATTTAAGCTGAATAACCTCTTTACCTGTTTTATCTATAAAACCCCATTGCTTATCTTTTACAGCTACTGCTAATCCTTCACTAAATGAATATACATCATCATACTTTAATTCTATTACTTCCTTGCCCGTTTTATCTACAAAACCACACTTGTCATCTTTTTTAACTGCTAATAAATCCTCGCTGAACGATTTTGCTAGATTATCATATTTTCCTAATATGACACCAACAATTTCTTCCTCACTGCCAAGCGGTTTTTCTTGACTGCTTATTATTATTAAGCCTCTGTTATCCCAGAATACCTTTTTATCAAATGCTTCTGCAATTGCCCTCACGGGAATAAACAGTCTGTTTTGCACAGCCTTTGCCGGTACATCCAATTTCTTTTCCTTACCGTTTACAAGCATCTTTGAGCTTCCTGTTTTGATTTTTACTACCTTTCGGTTTAGAGTAATAACAGCTGTATTTGTTTTTGCATCCCATTTCACTTCTGCTTTAAGACTTTCTGCCATAAATCTCAGTGGAAGCAGTGTCTTATTTTTGCTTACCAGCGGATAAACTTTGTCATTAGCCGGATCTATCTGCTTTTCCACTGCATCAACATAAGCCCTATGCTCATTTAAATATAAAACCACAGAATCTTTCAACTTTCCATTTATAGTATTTGAAAATGCATATGTACTAACGCTCAAGCCCAAAAGCAATACTATTGTCCACATGGAAATAAATATTTTTTTCATTTTTATCCTCCGTTCAATATTTTGATAAGCAAGAAGTTAAAGATACTAAAATGGCGTACAGCGTACTTTAAGTAGCGCTGCACGCCGCAATTCACCCGCTAGTCTCCAGAGGAGACCTATGTAAAACGTCAGAATTCTTTACTGAGAAAATCGTCAGAAGCAAATATAATAGCTTCCTATTCATCTGTAAAGCGTCAGAAACGAGTATTATAAGGCAGTCGAGCCTGCAAAAGCGGAGCGTACTTAAATGTACGTGAGCATTTTGCATGTGAAGACTAACGCAGTAAGACTAAGTTTATCACGCTTTATATACCTTTTTTAGCCATAAAGTCTATAAGATCTGCAATCCTGTTTGAATAACCCCATTCATTATCATACCATGATACAACCTTAAGCATTGTATCGCCCATGACCATTGTTGAAAGTGCATCAACTATAGATGACCTCTGGTCGCCTTTAAAATCAACGGAAACCAATGGTTCTTCACTATAGCCCAAGATTCCCTTCATTGCTCCTTCAGAAGCTGCTTTAAATGCAGCATTAACAGCATCCTTTGTCACAGGCTTTTCTGTTACTATTGTCATATCAACAACAGAGACTGTTGGTGTAGGAACCCTTATTGCAAATCCGTTGAATTTTCCTTCCAATTCAGGCAAAACAAGCGAAACAGCCTTTGCAGCACCTGTTTTTGTAGGAATCATTGAAAGACCAGCAGCTCTTGCTCTTCTCAAATCACTGTGTGGAAGGTCAAGTATCTTCTGGTCATTTGTATAAGCATGTATGGTTGTCATCAATCCTGATTTAATTCCGAAATTATCAAGAATAACCTTTGCAAAAGGAGCAAGACAATTTGTTGTGCATGAAGCATTTGATATAACGTTATGCTTTGCAGGGTCATATTTATCTTCATTTACGCCCATAACTATAGTAATATCTTCATCGGTAGCAGGAGCTGAAATTAATACCTTTTTTGCACCCGCTTTTATATGTGCTTCTGCTTTTTCCTTCTTAGTAAAGAATCCTGTTGATTCAAGAACCACTTGAACCCCCAAGCTTCCCCAAGGAAGATTTGCAGGATCTTTTTCTGCATAAATTGTTATTTCTTTTCCATTTACTACAAGTTTATTATCTTTTGCTGAAACTTCGCCTTGAAAATGTCCATAAATTGAATCGTGGTTTAAAAGATATGCCAATGTCGGAGCATCAGTTAAGTCGTTAATTGCAACGACCTCTATATCATTGGGATATTTCTGGAGCATAACCTTAAATGCGTGCCTTCCAATTCGTCCAAAGCCATTGATACCAACCTTGACTGCCATAATACACTACCTCCTTAAATACCTTTTTATTTTATTTTTTTAATATTTCAACGTAATGATTTTACTCTATTTTAGAAGTTTTTTCAATACTACTCCCCTTACAAATCCATTTTCAACCTTTTCAACCTTTACCCTTGCGAATCCGGATGTTAAATCCATTTCATTTGGTACAACAACCTTTATAAAGTTACCTGTATGTCCTTCACTAAATCTATTTTCCCCTTCTGTTTCCTGTTCAAAAAATACTTCTACTTCTTTTGATAAATATTTTTCGTAAAATTCTTTTTCCTTCTTGTTGGATAACTCCAGCAATAAATCACTGCGCTTTTCTTTCTCTTGCGGAGTTATCTGTTCACCAAAGGAAGCTGCCGGCGTTCCTTTTCTTGGAGAATATTTGAATACATGTAGTTTAGTAAGAGAAATATTATTCAAGAAATCATATGTTGCTTCAAATTCTTTTTCTGTCTCACCGGGAAATCCAACCATAATATCTGTAGTAATAGAAACATCAGGAATATTTTTACGTAATAATTCTATTCTATTCTGATAATCTGATGTCGAATATTTTCTATTCATCCTTTTTAAAGTTGAATCCGAGCCACTTTGTAAAGAAATGTGAAAATGGGGGCATATTTTTTCATTTCTCATTATCGCTGTAACAAAACTTTCAGTAATCAAATCAGGATTTAAAGAACCTAATCTTATCCTTTTAATGCCTTCTCTTTCTGTTATTTTTTCAAGTAGTCCAAGGAGGGTAACTCCTTCGATATCTTTACCGTAAGAATTAATATTTATTCCAGTAAGAACAACCTCTTTGAACCCATTATCTGCTAACTTGTTAATTTCTTTAATTACATTCTCCGGCAGCCTGCTTCTAACAGCTCCTCTTGCAAATGGGATTATGCAATAGCTGCAAAACTCCTGACATCCTTCCTGAATTTTTACAAAAGCCCTGGTTGTTTCACTGAAAGAGATAAATCCATTTTCCTCATATTCACGTTGTTTCATTATATCTGAAACTATAAAATGTTTTTTGCCATTAAACGCTTCCTCAACAAATTCGACTATTTTGTTTCTGTTTTTTGTACCAACCACAACCGATACACCTTTAATTTTGGAAGTCTCCTCAGGAGATGTCTGAGAATAGCAGCCAGCAACAGCAATCACTGCCTCAGGATTAATACGGTTAGCTCTTCTTATAATTTGACGGGACTTTTTATCTCCAAAACTCGTAACAGTGCATGTATTAATTACATATACATCAGCAAATCCTTCAAAATCAACTACTTCATAGCCTGCCTGCTGGAACATTTCCGTCATGGCTTGTGTTTCATATTGATTAACCTTGCAGCCAAGGGTATAAAAAGCAACTTTTTTCATCTTCCGCCTGCCTTTTTCTGATATTTTGATATGATTATACCAAAATACCATAAAGAAAACATCTCTAATGAAATCCTGTTATCCCAATATTTTTAAAAGCTTCAACATAGACTCCTTTAGTGGGAATTTTATGTTCAGCCTTAAAAATAATAAAATAACAACATATTATTGCCGTTAGGACAGCAAAAAATATTATCGCTCCGGCAATCAATTGTTTTCTCCTGTCCATAGGATCCAAACTTTTCACCACCCTATAATCTTCCATGCAGCATTTTTACTTTTATCGATAGATTAACTGTTAATTGAAATTATTATCTGTAAAATTGTACAGTTCTATCCTTCAAGAATCTTTTTTCTCATATTTGTTAAAATTCTCTTTTCGACCCTGGATACCTGCACCTGTGATATACCAAGCATGGACGCAACCTGAGACTGAGTCTTCTCTTTAAAATATCTCAAAACAATAATTTGCCTTTCTCTATTATCCATATCCATTAAAAGCTGTTTGAGTGCAATTCTATCCTCTATATCTATACCCTTTTGTTGAAAACTTACTACATCCATCAGCTCAATATTTTTGTCATCACCTTCAAATACTGTATCATTAAGTGATTCAGGCACATAAAATACTTCCATTGCTATTATGATATCATCAGCACTCATCTTGATTCTTTCAGCTATTTCATTTATAGAAGGCTCTCTGCCCAATTCCTTCGCCATTACCTCTTTGGTTATCCTGACTCTGGATGCCGTTTCTTTAATACTTCGGCTGACCTTTATTATGCCATCATCCCTTATAAATCTTTTAATTTCTCCTAAAATCATTGGAACTGCATATGTAGAAAATTTAACTTCATATGCAGCATCAAATTTTTTGATAGATTTTATTAAGCCTATACACCCGATTTGAAATAAATCTTCAGGGTCAAAGCCTCTGTTCATAAAACGTTTTACAATGCTCCAAACCAGCCCTAGATTGTTTTCTACAATCATTGTCTGAGCTGTTCTGTCTCCATTTTTAGCTTTTTCAATAAGTATTTTTAAATCTTTATCTGAAGTATTTTTCATATTGTTTCCTCTATGTGGATTTTATGTTCATTTTTTCCATTACAGGGTAAAATAATAACCCACCACTCTACTTCTCCCGTTTAATAAAGTAGGAACGTTTCGGGTTCCCCTCTCTTTTGAGAGAGGGGCTAGGGGTGAGTTAGGTTCAACTCTTACTCTTAATCGCCTTTTTCATCAAAATTCTGGTGCCTTTTTCAGGCGTAGACTCTACTTCAAGATTATCCATAAAGTTTTCCATTATTGTAAATCCCATACCCGATCTCTCCATATCAGGCTTTGAAGTATATAAAGGCTGCCTTGCAAGCTCCAGGTTGTCTATACCTTTGCCACTGTCACTTATCTCAATTTCGATGGTATTACCGTTTATGCCTGCAAAGATTTTAACTATTCCTAACTTTTCTTCGTAGCCATGTATTATAGAGTTTGTAACAGCCTCCGAAACCGCTGTTTTTATATCAGCAATCTCTTCAATGGTAGGGTCAAGCTGAGATGCAAAAGCCGCAACTGCCACTCTGGCAAATGCTTCATTACTGGATTTACTCAAAAACTCCAACTTCATTTCATTATCATATTGCATCCTTCCTACCCCCCTGCATGCTCTCAAGTGCTTTTGAAACATTTGTATATTGCGGAATAATTTTTGTAATTCCTGACATTTCGAAAATTCTTTTAATCTCTGGCCTCACATTTGCCATAACTGCTTTTCCTTCGTATCTTTTTATGTTTTTATACCTCCCCATAACCATTCCTATTCCAGAGCTGTCCATGAATTTTACCCCATCAAAATCAAAAACAACATTTTTAGGCATGTACCTTTGTATTTCACCATCAACCTTTCTTCTTAACGAATCAGATGTATGGTGGTCAAGTTCGCAGTTTATCTTAACAATAAGTACATTAAGCTCTTTAATAAATTCCAAATCCAAAATATCCTCCTCCTTCCAGAAAATATATTCTATACTTTTGACTAATTCCCTTCAGAGAAAAATGTAAGGTTTTGGATTATTTCAATTATTTTTTTGTCATAAAATAATTTTACACCAGGAAAGCCCAATAAGATTAATGTATAAAACCCTTTTTCATACCAACCTTTTAATAAAGTAGAGAACTAAAAGATGAGCCGGATAAAAAATATAAAAAACATATTTAGCCTGAGGTCCTTTTCGCCCATTATATAAGCTTATTGGTCCAAGTGCAATCAATGAATAAATCTGTATTGGCACTAACCCTGCCAGCGAATAAATCACAGTAACTACGAATTGCGAAACCCAGACAAATGCCTTTTTATCAAAGAATATATAGAATAGGAATATAGTTACTACCCCATATGCACCATAATCACATTTTAAAAACTCAGAAGCAATAATTATAGGCAATATCGCAAATAAACTTATGAACTTATTGTTAAGCTTAAGATATATATATATACAACAAGCACCAAATACCAATGTAAAGAATATGTTCAGTTTATTCGGAGTCACAGCAAGCATAAACGGGATTTGAGATATGAGGGCAAATATGCAGAGTCTTGCAATATAATTCTTAATATTTGATGTATGCTTACAACCTACTGAAACTTGCCATGCAAATAAAGGGAATGCTAATCTTCCTATTGTTTTCAATATTGCTTCATTAGGAAAAAACATGAATCCTACATGGTCTATAAGCATAAAAACACACGCCATAACCTTAATTACAAAACTACTCATACTCCTAATCTCCTAACTTTTACGAGATATTTCCAACCAGTGAGTTCTTACATGCCCGATGAAATAAAGTGAACCGCACAAGCATATTACATCATTTTCTCCGGCTTGCTCTAAAGCTAAATTTAAAACCTGCGGAATATTTTTTTCAATTAAACACTCCTTACCATTTCTTTTAAAACAATCTGCCAGCTTTTCTGCCGGCAGTGCATTCTCGCTGACAGGCTCAGAAGCAATACATATATCAGCTAATGGTGCAAGGATACCAACCATTTCCTCATAATCTTTTACCGAAAGAACAGCCATTACCAGAATAATTCTTTTCCCACTATAATAACTGGTTAAAGCATCCTTCAATGCAGTTATTCCGTTAATATTGTGCGCTCCGTCAATTACAACCTCGGGACTTTTCCCCAATACTTCAAATCTGCCTGGGTTTATGGCGTTTTTTACCCCTTCATATATATTTTCATCACTTATTACAAAGCCCTTTCCCCTTAATTCATCAACAGCTTTGATTGCAGTTGCAGCATTTTTAAGCTGATGCTCGCCCATCAGCCCCAAAGCCAGAGATTTATAACCTTCAAAGTCAAATACCTGAAACTCCTGATTAAGATATTTAAACTTTAATAAATTCATATCAGCCATAGCCAGCTTGCAGTGTTCTTCCTTGCAGCGATTCTCTATAACTTTAAGTGCTTCCGATTCCTGAGGCGCTGAAACAACACAGCCTCCGCCTTTTATTATTCCTGCTTTCTCTCCGGCAATTTGCCCAAGTGTATTTCCTAACCTGTCTGTATGATCATAAGCAATTGTTGTTATCACAGAAACCAATGGATTTTTTATAATATTTGTAGCATCCAATCTCCCGCCAAGCCCAACCTCTAAAACAACAATATCGCACTTTTGCTGATAAAAATAAAAAAATGCCATTGCACAAATTATTTCAAATTGAGTGGGATGCTCAAAACCATCCCGAACCATTTTCTCAGTTTTTTCCAATATACCAGAGCTCAACTTTTTCAATTCATCATCTGAAATAAGAACACCGTTTATGGATATGCGTTCATTAAAGCATTCGAGATGCGGAGAAATAAATTTTCCTGTCTTATATCCTGCATCAGTAAGTATGGATTGGAGCAAGGCACAGGTTGACCCTTTTCCATTGGTTCCAGCTACATGAACGTATTTTAGCTTGTCCTGAGGATTATCTAAATAATTCATAAGAACTGAGATTCTATCCAAGCTTAAATCAATTCCAAATTTCGCTGTCTTTTCTATCTGCTCAAAACCTTTACCTTTTTGCATATGTATTACCTCGCTTATTTAGATTTTAACTAGAAAATCAATTAATAGTTATGTTATTTATGATTAAATTCAGCTTAAATGCAAAATAATTTATAAGCAAAATTTTTTGGCCTAATTGAAATACATCTAAACCAAAACGTTCGTGAATAGCTTCTTGGGAAGGGACCTCAGAATGGTTTGGTGTTGCTATCAAAATTTTGTGAGAAAATTATTTTGTATTTTACTAAAACTATGTAAAGCTATTATATAACAACATAAAATTATTTTTCTACCTTAAAAATATATTTACTCTAAAAGTATTATTATGGTATTATTAATACATTAGCAAAATTTAAAAACTTGCTTTATTTGTTTCAAGGAGGCAATATCGGTGGATGACAAAAAGCTAAATTCAAACATCGAAAATCATAACGAAAATAAAGATAAAAAAGAGCAGATAGATTTTTCCGAACTTTCAGGTCCAATAATGTTCGCAAGAGCTGACGATATTTTATTTGCATCAGCTATGGAAGATGACGGCTTTTTTAATGCGGACATAGAAATAGATGAAAAGGTTTTAAATTCAGGCAATAAAAATATTGAGCCAAATATTGAGCAAAATATAGAATCAAAACCTGATTCAGAAAAACCTGTTATCCCTACTGAACAAAAAGAGGCAAGAAAAGAGATAAAAGAAGAAATAATAAGCCAAGAACCTTTGGTTGATAATCTTATTGATAATATTGATAACGATGGAGATATTAAAAGCTGCGTTTCAGAAGAAATTTACGAATTTGACCTTTCCGACCCAATTACAGAACCTACTACTGTGATTGGCGGAGAGGAAGATTCTTTTGATGATATCCCTGAAATTACCCAAACCAAATCAATGGAAAAAATAGATAACGATGAACCTGTAGTTGTAGAAAAAGCAGTTGAGTTAGAAACCCCAAAACCAATCAACAACTTAACTTCCGAGGCAGCAGTATCTATTCCGCCACTAGCACCAGAGCAGCTTGCTCCCGAGAATATCTTTTCACCCATACAAGAAGTCAGCATTCCTGATTCAAATGAAGATGAAGAGGAGGATTTGTCCTTCGAGATTGATATCAATTCTACAAGCTCAATAACCGTTGATAAAATAAAACAAATTATTTTGG
>JBLMYQ010000066.1:0-68665 GCA_050258375.1 Deltaproteobacteria bacterium
CAAATATTCAGCCAATAAAAATAGAGTTAAATAAAAGTACAGAAAACAAAGCTGATAATACTATAAAAATATCCGAGGAAGAAAAAAGTCAGATAATAAAAAAGGTATCGAATATATGTAATATCACTAATGAACATATAAATATTGTTAGCTTAGAGAGCAAATGAGGAGGATTATTATGGGAAACATGTTAGCAAGGTATATAGATAAAATTCCGGGAATCAAGCAGAGTAATAAGAAGATTGTTGATTATTTAATATTGGTAATCGGCATAGGTATAGCAATAATACTTATTTCAAACCTTTTTACACCAAATGACTCCCCCAAAAATACAGCCTATACACCAAAGGTTCAATCGCAAAAATCTGAAAGTGAACCCAAT
Organism: Deltaproteobacteria bacterium; assembly: GCA_050258375.1. Taxonomy (GTDB): domain Bacteria; phylum Bacillota; class Clostridia; order Acetivibrionales; family UBA4821; genus JBLMYQ01. Next base: position 383 of record JBLMYQ010000066.1, read on the forward strand.
TTTAAGCTGGAGCAAAGGTTAGCCAAAGTACTTTCTGAGATTAAGGGTGTAGGAAAAGTATCTGTCATGGTGACGTATTCTTCAGGGCCTGAATCTATACTTGCGAGAGAAGAGAAAAACAATCAAACGAATACAAACGAGAGAGATTCGACTGGAGGTGAAAGAAAAACCATCCAAAATGATACGCAGACAACTTATGTGATGGCTGATGAACAAAGCGGGATGAAAAAACCTGTTGTAGTAAGACAGATGGCATCAAAGATTTTAGGGGTATTAGTTGTTGCTGAGGGAGGTGATAATTTAACCGTGAAGGCAGACGTTGTTTCTGCTGTTGAAGCTGCAACAGGTGTACCGGAATATAGAGTTAAGGTATTTAAACGAAACTAATGACCCTCCTATCTTCCTTGAAAAGGGAGTGAAGGTCTCCTATTCGTCTCCTTGTGAAGAAGGGATAGGTTAAGAGAAGGAACTAAGGGGTGAATTAGTACAATAATATAAAGGAGGATAGAATAATGACAGTTATAAAAAGAAACCAAATAATTGCTCTGGCAGTTGCTATTATGATAATTACAGCGGGTTATTTGAATTATACATATAAAGGGAAAGACCCGTTTGCGCAAGAGCTAACCGGAAATATCGGAGATAAATTTACCAGCGAAAGGCTTGGGGAGGCTACATTGGTTGAAGAAACCGGAGATGCGGAGATTGGGCAGGCTTCACCGGTAAGCAGTTCATCTATGGTACCCAAGGTTAATGATACATCGGCTCCTAAACAAGATAATAATATCGTTAAGGATAAAAGTATTTTAAATAAGGAAGATTTCTTTGATGAAGCGAGGCTGGAAAGAGAAAGAGTAAGAGACGCAGAAACTGAAATCTTCGAGAAGATTATTTCAAGCGAAACTGCTGCCGCCGAATCTCAATCAAAGGCGCAGGTAGAGCTAACGGCATTATCGCAAAAGTGGGAAAAGGAGATGATAATAGAAAGATTAATTAAGGCAAAAGGGTTTAAAGATGCAATTGTCTTTATCAATGAGAAAAGTGTAAACGTAGTAGTCCTTAATGGCAACCCACTTGTACAGACTGACGTGGCGCAAATTCAGGACATTGTAACGAGAGAAGCAAAAGTTGCAGCTGAAAACATTAAGATAATCGGTAAGTGAAAAAAGCAATGAATCGAAGGAAACTTCGGTTCATTCTTTTTTTGTTTTGACATAATTTATTGAAATGATTAAAATATAGTAGGAAAATGAAAAGCTTGAAAGGTGGAACTAAGCAATTATGAAAGTTATAGGAGTTTGTATTGGATCATCAACTATTACCAGGGTTGATATTGAAAATAAAAATGGACAGGCTAAGATTTTAGAAGTGATTTCAAAGGTGCATGAAGGCAACGTAAAGAAAACCTTTGAAAATCTTTTTGCACAAGAAGATTTTAATAGCTTTGATAGAATTGCTGTTACAGGAAGAAAGTTTAAGAACTTTGTAAAGCTTTCTTCGATATCTGAGCCGGAAGCTATTGAATATGCATACTCTTTTCTAAAAGATAAATATGGCGAGACAGATTACATATCATGTGCAGGTGGTGAAACTTTTACAACCTATCAAATTGATTCAAGTGATAAGGTTAATAATCTGTTTACTGGAAATAAGTGCGCTTCAGGTACTGGTGAGTTCTTTCTCCAGCAAATCAAGAGAATGGGAATAACGCATAAAGAAACTGATGCAATAAATCATGTGGATAAAGTTTATGAGGTTTCAGGACGATGTTCTGTTTTTTGTAAAAGTGATTGTACGCATGCGTTGAATAAGGGAGAAGACAAAAACAGTATAGTTGCTGGGCTGTGCAATATGATGGCTTTGAGGATTCTTGAGCATCTTGGTGAAAATGTAGCAAAAAGGGTATGGCTTTTAGGCGGATGCAGTAAGAATACTCTAATGGTTAGCGCATTAAGACAGCACATTTCTAATCTTGTAATACCGGAAGAGGCTGCATATTTTGAAGCACTTGGCTGTGCTCTATGGGCTTTGGAGAATACTACAATTAAAGTTGAAAATAAAAAACAGCTTTTTAGTGATGAGAAAAAATCCTTTGCTATTCTGCCTGCATTAAAATTGGCAAAATCAAAGGTAGAGTTCAAGGATATAAAAAAGTCAAAAGCAGAAGAAGGGGACAGATGCTTTGTGGGGCTTGATGTTGGTTCCACAACTACAAAAGCTGTTCTTTTAAGGGAAAAGGATAATGCAATTCTTGCATCAGTTTATATAAAAACACTTGGTGACCCTATTAAGGCTGCAAAGTTTTGTTATATGTCAATTAAGAATGAAGTGAAATGCAATATTGAAATAGTTGGTTTGGGAGTAACGGGTTCAGGAAGGCAGATTGCAGGATTGCATGCATTGACAGATTGTGTTTATAATGAAATTAGTGCACATGCAGCTGCCTCGGTATATTTTGATCCGGAGGTTGATACTATATTTGAAATTGGCGGACAAGATGCAAAATATACTCATATAATTAAAGGGATTCCTTGTGATTATGCTATGAATGAAGCATGTTCGGCAGGGACAGGTTCATTCCTTGAAGAAAGCGCTTCAGAATACTTGAACATAGAAGTTCACAAAATTGAAGATATTGCTATGGAGGGCAAGACTCCTCCGGATTTTAATGACCAATGTGCAGCATTCATTGGAAGTGATATAAAAACTGCAATGCAGGAAAGCATAAATGTTAAAGACATTGTTGCAGGGCTTGTATATTCAATATGTAAAAATTATTTAAACAGGGTTAAAGGCAGCAGATATGTTGGTAAAAAAATATTCATGCAGGGAGGAGTTTGCTACAATAGAGCAGTTCCTATAGCCATGGCTTCACTTTTAAACAGAGATATTGTTGTTCCCCCAGAGCCGGGACTTATGGGGGCTTTTGGTATAGCGCTTCTTGTAAAAGAAAAAATGCAGAATGGAATTGTTGAAGAAAAGAGATTTGATCTTTCGGAACTAATTGAAAGGGAAGTTTCTTATGACAAACCATTTATTTGCGTTGGTGGCAATACCAAATGTGATAGAAAGTGCAATATTTCAATTATAAATATTGAAGGTAAAAAATATCCGTTTGGCGGAATTTGTGGCAAATATGCAGGCGTAAAGACCAATGAAAATAATTCTCTTGAAAATGACCTTGTAAAATTAAGAGATGGGATGATTTATGAAGGACTAAGCAGAGAAAATAAAAATCACGGCAGAAAAAAGATTGGTATAAACAGATCGCTAATGGTAAATTCACTGTTTCCTTTATATTTCAATTTCTTTGATAAGTTAGGATTTGAAGTTGTTGTTCCAAAGAAAATTGATGTAAAAGAAAAGTCTATTGTTAAAAAAGATTCGACATTTTGTTATCCGGTTGTTCTTGCGCATGAATATTTTAAAGAAATGCTAAAGATGGATTTGGATTATATTTTCTTGCCCCATGTTAAAGGTATGCCTGTTGAAAACAATATACCTTCAAGTATGGCGTGCCCACTTGCTCAAGGTGAGCCGTATTATCTGAAATCAACTTTCAATATGACAGATAGCAAAAAGATGATATCTCCAGTTTTGGATTTTGGTAAAGATTACGAATCTATGATGCATAAATTTATTGAAGTTGGTGAAAGACTTGGGGTTAGTAAGGATAAAGCTGAAGAAGCGTACAAATTTGCAATTGAAGCGCAAAAGAAAATTATAGATACTTCAAAAGAAATAGGACTCAAGTTTCTTGAAGATATTAAAAAGACTGGCGAGAAAGCCATAGTAGTTTTTGGAAGACCATATAATGCCCTTACGAAAGATGGGAATATGGGTATCCCTGAAAAGTTTGCCTCAAGAGGATATAAGATAATACCATTTGACTTTCTTCCTATTGAAGATGAAAATCCTCAAAAGAAAATGTATTGGTCTATGGGGCAATTGATTATCAAGGCAGCTCAATTTGTCAGCAAACATCCTCAGTTATTTGGGACATATGTTACAAATTTCAGCTGTGGACCTGATTCATTTGTAGTTGGTTATTTTAGAGATGAAATGGGAGAAAAACCATCACTTACACTTGAACTTGACAGTCATACTGCAGATGCTGGAATAGATACCAGAATAGATGCATTTATAGATGTAATGAAAAACTATAAAAATGAAAGTAGTGCTAAGACAAAAAAATATTCAAAGCCTATATTTGATGGAAAGAAAAAGAAGGTTAGAACAGTAGATGGAGAGTATATTGACTTAAAAGATCCACGTATTAAGGTTCTTGTGCCTTCTATGGGGCATATTTCTTCACGATGCCTCGTATCAACATTAAAATATATTGGTATCGATACAGTTGCGCTGGATGCACCGGCAGAAGAAGAACTGCATATGGGAAGAGCAAATGCCTCTTGTAAGGAATGCTTACCTCTTATGCTTACAGTTGGAAGCCTTTTGAACTATCTTAAAAAGAATAAGAAAGAGAATAAAATACTTGTTTATTTTATGCCTGAAGCTGAAGGCCCATGCCGTTTTGGACAATATCATGTTTATACGGAAAGATTGCTTCAAAAAATGGGAATAAAAAATGTAGCTCTTTTAACCCTTTCTTCAGGTAATTCATATGGCGGATTAGGCCTGAATTTCATGCTGAGAAGTTGGAAATCAGTTGTTATTTCGGATGCCCTGGAAAATATCTATAGTGCAATTTTAGCACTTGCTGTTGATAAAAAGAAAGCTATGAAAGTATTTAATTCTCAAGTAGAAATAATAGTAGAAAGCATATCCAAGGATAATGGACATGTATTAAACCAAAAGCTAAAGGCGGCTACAGCAGAATTTTCAAATATTAAACTAAAGTACCCTATTCATATGGCAAAAAAAGTTGCGATAGTTGGAGAAATATATGTAAGAAGAGATAGCTTTTCAAGGCAGCATCTTGTTGAAAAATTAGCCGAAAAGGGAATAGTTACAACCGTAGCATCCGTAATTGAGTGGATTTACTATGTTGACTATCTCGTAAAAAATGATCTGGCAATAAAGGCTGATTTTAAAGATAAATTAAATGTCAAAATGTCAGGTATAGTAAAAATGAAATATGAAAAGGAAATCAAAAAGATATTTGCGAAATCAAATCTTATTGATTTTCATCCTATAAATGTTGAGGAAGTAATTGAGAACGCAAATGAGCTTCTCTCTCCCCATTTGCCCGGAGAAGCAATATTAACTATAGGTACAGCTATTACAGATATTATTGACCATGTTGATGGAATTGTATCTATAGGACCTTTTGGATGTATGCCTGCCAGAATTGCAGAAGCAATATTGACAAACAAGCTTAGCAGTCATAAAGCAAAGGTATCACAAAGCAAAATAGTCAAGACCGTGCTAGAGAAATATCCTAATTTACCTTTCTTAAGCATTGAAAGCGACGGTAATCCATTCCCACAGGTCATTGACATTAAGCTTGAGGCATTTGCGCTGCAGGTTGAAAGAATAAATGAATTGGTAAATGAGTTAAGAGGCTGAGTTATGAAGAAACGTATAGACATTCTCCTTGTTGAAAAAGGGCATATTCAAAGCAGGGAACGCGCACAGACTGAAATAATGGCAGGTAACGTTTTTGTTAATGGACAAAGAGTTGATAAGGCTGGAGAAAGATATGATGAGGAAATAGAAATAGAGGTTCGCGGCAAAGCTATTCCTTATGTAAGCAGAGGAGGGCTAAAACTAGAAAAGGCATTAGCTGCTTTTGGTCTTGATTTGAAAGGTAAGACTTGTATTGATGTTGGTGCTTCAACAGGCGGTTTTACAGATTGTATGCTTAAAAACGGAGCGGTAAAGGTTTTTTCCATAGATGTTGGCTACGGACAATTGGCGTGGGAGCTTAGGCAGGATAAAAGGGTTGTATGCATGGATAGGACAAACATAAGATATGTTGAGCCAAGGCATATCGGTGAGCCTGTAGATTTTTGCTCTATTGATGTTTCTTTTATTTCGCTAACGATTGTTCTGCCTGCAGTTATAAAATTGTTAAAGGATAATGGGGAAATTGTATGCCTTGTTAAGCCTCAATTTGAAGCGGGAAGGGATAAGGTAGGTAAAAAAGGCGTTGTGAGAGATATTGAGGTTCACAAAGAGGTGCTTTACAAGGTGTTGAATTGGGCAAATAACAATGGGCTTATATTTAAAGGACTTGACCATTCTCCAATTAAAGGTCCGGAAGGCAATATAGAGTACCTGGTTTATTTCAGTAAAAACGCACAGGAGTCTGGACTACAAGCAGAACTGATAGAGGCTGTGACTGATTTATCACATAAGGAATTATATTGAAGATTTGATAAAAAAATAGAAAAATTTAAATTAAAAATATTGACAATTAAGTTGTCCAAATGATAAAATGTGAAAAGTTAATGTAATGAAACAAACCTATTTTTATCAGTTGATGCAATTGCAAAAACGGACGTAGAGGAGGAATGTATATGATTCGGCGAGGCCCAACCTGTGGCATAATATTGCTGTTGAACAAAAAAAAGGTTTGATCGGCCAGCGACTCCCGGTGCCGGCTTATATGCCGGAAAAATAAAAGAAGTGCCCCAAAAAAGAAGACGTTGAAAGGAGGATGGCGATATGATTGTATCGAGGATGACCAAATAAAAATTGTGATTGCCGGTAAAATCGTGAACCAGGCGAACAATGTTGTATGCTGGAAAGGGCCTTTGGGAAAAAGCAAAGGGGGAGATTGATTTCATTCTGAAAATGTTTGCTTGCTTGAAGATTTCGACTTGAAGGGTCAACGTGGATCATATCGACGATTCTTTATCCGAAGCTCCAAAGCGATAATCCGAAATAAGCAGATTTTCCGAAGTAATATATAAGCTTTCCGCAATTGCGGAGTGAGTACCTAATGCAAGGAAGTGGTGTGTCAATACGATGGGATTACTGGAAGACCAAGGCAAACAATTCTATGCAATTGCATAATGCAAACAGGCCTCTGACGGTCTAGAAAGGAAAATCCTAAAAGAATAAAGCAATGTCAATTAATCGGGAGCCTCCAGAAAACTGGGGGCTTTCCCAATTATTTTGGAGCTGTTTTTCTAATGCATTTCTTTCCTGTTTTTGAATTATTGTTTTTAATCCAAATCTTTCTGGAAGCGTATTAACTCCAAAAACAGGAGAGTTATCTATAAAGGTTTCAACATCACGTTCTTTCTTCATAATTGATTTCCTTTCTATTTTCTGCTTTTATATATTTTCCCCACATAATAAAAAAACAAACTGAAATTTTAAAATTTCAGTTTGTTTTTTATAGACCAAAGTCTTAGAATTTATACTTATTCTTCCCTCGCCTGATTTCGAGAGAGGGAAGATAGATGGGTGAGGGCAGTTTATTTTATCATTGCGGCGATAATTGGAGCTATAATAAGTGATATTGTACCCATAACCTTGATTACTGCATTCAAAGATGGACCTGCAGTATCTTTGAATGGGTCACCAACTGTATCTCCAACAACTGCTGCTTTATGTGTATCTGAACCTTTTCCTCCATGATTTCCTGCTTCTATGTGCTTTTTAGCATTATCCCATGCACCGCCGGCATTTGACATCTTAAGGGCTAAAAGAACTCCTGTAGATGTACCGCCAACCAGCATACCACCAATTACCTTTAATGCAACTGCTGGATTGAAAATTGATATTCCAAAGCCAACAACTATTATACTAAGAGGTGCAAGCAAGCCGGGGACAATCATTCTCTTAATTGCAGCTTTAGTAGATATGTCTACACATTTTTTGTAATCTGCTTTTGCCTTGCCGTCTAAAAGACCCGGGATTTCTCTGAATTGTCTTCTGACTTCTTCAATCATGTCATAGGCTGCATGTCCAACTGCTCTCATGGCAAAAGCACAGAAGAGGAATGGAATCATTGCACCGAATAGAAGTCCCATTGTAATATTAGGATCTAAAATATTCAAGTCTGTCAGATTTGCTCTCTGAGCAAAAGCTGAGAACAATGCAATTGCAGTTATTGCAGCAGAACCGATTGCAAAACCTTTAGCGATTGCAGCGGTTGTGTTTCCAACAGAATCAAGCTTGTCTGTAACTTCACGAACCTTTGGATCAAGACCTGCCATTTCAGCTATACCACCAGCATTGTCAGCGATTGGACCGTAAGCATCAATGGCTACTATTGTTCCTGCCATCGACAGCATACCCATTGCTGCTAAAGCAATACCAAAGAATCCGTTTGCTCCGCCGCCGGGTATCTGATAAGCTGCCACGACTGTAATAATAATTATCATTATTGGAGCTGCAGTACTTTCAAGACCTACAGACAACCCATAGATTGCATTAGTTGCAGGACCGCTTTTAGATGCATTAACTATTTGTTGAACTGGTCTATATTCTGCAGAGGTATAATATTCGGTTATTAAACCAATTAGAATATTTGCAATCAAGCCTGCCATAATTGAACAGAAAAATACAAGATTATTGTTAGGTAAAAAGTATTGTGTCAAAAAGAAAGCAGCAATTGCGGTTAATATAAATGAAGCATAAAGACTTCTGTTGAGACCTGACTGAGGATTATGATCATCACCTGTGTAGATGAATACTGTACCGATAATTGATGCTATTATACCTGCTGCTCCCAAACAAAGAGGAAGCATTATGCCTGAAGTACCAAATAGTGCTGCTCCTAAAAGCATAGCTGCTATTGATGTAGCTGCATATGATTCAAATAAATCGGCACCCATTCCTGCAACGTCACCAACATTGTCACCAACGTTGTCAGCAATTACAGCCGGATTTCTTGGATCGTCTTCTGGAATTCCTGCTTCAACTTTACCAACCAAATCTGCACCAACGTCTGCAGCCTTAGTAAATATTCCTCCGCCAACACGTGCAAAGAGTGCAATCAAAGAAGCACCAAATGCAAAACTGTCAATAGAAGCAATAGCACTAGCATTTTGTTTTGCTACAAATATGTATAGTAATGTAACTCCTAAAATACCAAGACCAACAACTCCCATACCCATTACAGAACCGCCTTTGAATGAGATTGCGAGAGCTTTTTTTAAGCTTGTCTGAGCTGCATTGGTTGTTCTGGCATTTGCTCTTGTTGCAATATACATACCCAGATAGCCTGCGCAAGCTGAGAAAAGAGCACCTACCAAGAATGAAATTGCTGAAAATATTTTTGCTTCAGAAAAGCATGCAAGAAGAGCAAAAATTAAAATTGTTATTGGTATTAGTGTTTTGTACTGTCGATTTAAAAATGCCATAGCGCCTTGCTGTATCGCTTCTGAAATTTCTTTCATTTTATCTGTTCCCATATCTTCTTTGAGAACTGACATAGAAAGATACAGTGCGAATAGTAACCCAACAAAGCCTACTGCCACGATCATGAATGACATTAAAATTTCCTCCTTTATTTAAATTAATATTTCTATATCTAGCCGTCATATTTTACTATATAATCCTTAACTATTCAAGAAAATTTATATATTGTCCATTAACTTTATAGTTTATACTACTTTAAGTAAGAAAATGACTCCAGATAAAGACATTCGGATAAAATTTAGAATCCTTTTCCGAAAACTTCTTTTGTTTCTGATATTGAAATAAAAGCAAATGGGTCTGCTTTAAGGGTTAAATCCTTTAAGCGTGCCAATTCAAATTTTGTAGTTACACACATTATTACCTTTTTTTCATTATGCAAGAATCCACCTTCTGCGTGAAGGTAAGTAACACCTCTGTGAAGGGTTTTTAAGATTTGTTCTGCAATAATTTCATATTTATCTGAAATTATTAAGACAGTAGTTTTGGTATTTACTCCTTCTTGCACCATATCAGTTACTGTTGATGCAACATACATACTGATAAGTGTAAACATTACTATTTCTGGTTTAAAGAAGATTAGTGAAATAATCATAATAACTACATTGCTGTATAATAGGAAGTTACCTATACTTAAATTAAACCTCTTTTTTATAATCATTCCGAGTATGTCGGTTCCACCGAGGGTTCCACCGCTTCTAAAAACAATACCTCCGCCTATTCCGGTTATAACTCCTGCATATATAGCCGCAAGAAGGCTGTTTTGTGTAGGAGTTTGCATTGCAGAAGCTATCGGAGGGATATTTCTAAACACAAATATCATTGTAGACATCATGGTGATTCCAAAAATGCTGTATAAAGTAAAGGTTTTACCCAATTGCTTGGCTCCTAATATAACAATAGGAATATTAAATATGAAAATCAATAGAGAAATGGGAATGCTTGTCAGATAAAAGACTATTAGCGAAAGACCTGAGATGCCTCCGCTTATGAGTCTGTGTGGAACTATAAAAACTGATATTGAGGTTGCAACCAATGCCGAACCAAGTGAAATTCCGAGCAGGTTTTTAAAAATTTTTTTCATATGAGTCACCTTTTAGGTATTTTTGTTATTTATTATACACCCCAAAATTCTTCTTTTAAATACATAAAATATTTAATGAAAAAAAAGATTGTTTGTAATATAATTTTTCTGGAAAATATAATATAATTCAGGAGAAGAAATGAAATTATCCAGTAGGCTCCAATGTATTGCAAATCTTATTGAAACTTGTGAAGCAGCAGCAGATATTGGGACAGACCACGCTTATCTGCCAATTTATCTTATACATAGCCAAATATGCAAAAAGGTTATTGCTTGTGATGTAAGAAATGAACCCGTTAAAAAAGCTCAACGAAATGTAAGGAAAGCAGGTTTGGCAGATAAAATAGAGGTAAGGTTAGGAAATGGACTTGAAGTTGTAAAGGAATCAGAAGCAGAAAGTATAATAATTTCAGGAATGGGAGGAACACAGATTACCAGAATCCTTGAAGGCGGTCAAGCTATTATAAGAACTTTCCAAAGTTTAATACTACAGCCGATGACGCAGCACTTTGAGTTGAGAAACTGGTTAAAGAATAATAATTATGAAATTGTTGACGAGGATTTATGTAAAGAGGATGGGAGGATTTATCTGATTCTCAAAGTAGATTGTAAAACGAAAAATCAAGATGGTATTAATATTTATTTTGGAAATATATTATTTAAAAAAAGACATCCTTTATTAGCTGAATACATAAAAAAATATATTAAGGAATTTGAAGATGTAAAGCTGGAATTACTAAGTACAAACTCAGCAAAGCTAAATAAAACACTTAAAGAAATTGAACAAAAAATAGAATTATTTAATAATTTCCTTAATCAAGTTTAAAATAATAATAGGAGGCTCTCTATGTCCAGCAAATGTGGAAATATAATACAATATATGGAGCAAGTAGCACCCGGAAAGCTTTCGCAAAACTGGGATAATACAGGACTTTTAATTGGAGATGCAGAACAAAAGGTTAAAAAGGTTCTGGTTAGTCTGGATGTTACCCCTGATATTGCTGATGAAGCAATAGCTATTGGGGCGGATATGATTGTTGCTCATCATCCACTTATTTTCAAGCCCTTAAATAATATTAGAAGGGATAATCCCCTCGGAAAACTATTGTATAGGCTTATTCAGCATAATGTTAATGTGTTTTGTGCACATACAAACCTGGATTCTGCCGGTGGAGGAGTTAACCATACCTTGGCTGAAATGTTTGAGCTTAAAGATGTGCAGGTTCTTGAAGCTAGTTATAATGAGGGATATAAAAAAATTGCGGTATTTGTTCCGGTTGAGTATGTTGATAGGGTAAGAGAGGCTGTGGCAGCAGCCGGAGCAGGATGGCTTGGCAACTATAGCGATTGCAGCTTTATGGCACAGGGTATTGGAACCTTTAAGCCTCTTGAAGGTAGTAATCCGGTAAAAGGTTCTATTGGAGAGCTTGAAAAGGTGGAAGAGTTCAAGCTGGAAGCTATTGTCCCCGAGGATAAAGTGGATAAGGTTATAGAGGCTATGATTGAAGCACATCCTTATGAAGAGGTTGCTTATGACGTTTATAATATTGAAAATAAAAATGCTGAATATGGTTTTGCCAGAATGGGTAAGCTTCAAGAAAAGATTGATCTTGTTTCTTTGGCAGCTATAGCTAAAAAAACATTGGGGATTAAGAAGGTCAGATTTATTGGTGATGCAAACAAGATAGTTGAAAATGTTATTGTTTCTTCCGGAGCTTATTATGATATTGCCAGAATAGCTAAAATGAAAGGTGCAGATGTAATTATAACCGGGGATTTAAAATATCACGATGCACGTAAAATACTTGATTATGGGTTATGTGCTATTGATGCAGGTCACTTTGGAACAGAAAATGTAATTGTACCTGTTATAGCAAATTATTTATCACAAATGGCTGAAGATGTACAGGTTGTGACATCAACCAGATCAAAGGATGTTTTTATGGTTTTATAACTCACCCCCTAGCCCCCTCTCTTAAAATAGAGGGGGATGAGAGTTTTTAAATATATAACTATTTTAAAAGGAGGAGAAAAATGTATAATGATAATTCAGGAATAAGAGAAAGAGATGTGGGACTTTCTTCGTATGTGTCAAGGGTATTTGGATGGATGTTTATCGGACTTCTTGTGACGGCTTTTTTTGCATTTTCAGTTGCTGGGACTGATTTTGGCAAATCATTGATTAATCCTGGGATGATGATTCTTTTCATTGTTATAGAACTGGGATTGATTTTTGCACTTTCATTCTTAATAAATAGGATTAGCAGTACGACTGCTACGCTTATGTTTCTGGCATATTCAGCTGTAAATGGAATTACGCTGTCCACTATTTTTTATGTTTACGACATTGGTGTTATATTTAAAGCTTTTGGGGTTGCAGCAGCAGTTTTTGGAGTGATGGCCTTATATGGAAATATCACTAAAAATGATTTAACCAATGTAGGGAGCATATTTTTTATGGGAGTAATTGGTATATTGATTGCTTCGGTTATAAATATGTTTTTCCGCAGCCCGATGGTCGATTTAATAATATCTTATGTTACTGTATTTATTTTTTCAGGACTTGTTGCATATGATGCACAGAAGATAAAAAGTTACTATCAGGCGGGTGGAGAATATGGAAGTGACGAATTAATAAAAAAAGGAGCTATTATTTCGGCACTGGCTCTTTATCTTGATTTTATTAATATATTCATTGCATTATTAAGAATATTTGATAGGGACTAGATAGAGATAATTTTCTGGTAAAAGTCCTGACCAGCCTTGCGTTGAGATTTATCAGGGTATCCAAGGCTGAAAATATCGGTGGACAATATGTCAGCATTTATCATCTTTGCTTGAATAGCATTACATTTTTTAAAAAAATCATGTGGAGATGTAACTAAAGGAAGAGAAGAGCTTTTGATTTTTGATAAAAGCTCTTTTCCTTTTGAATTGAAACCAAGAACCCGAATATATTGCGGACCTCCATTTGAATTAAATTCTTGAAGGTCATGCTTATTAATACCTAATAAATGGCATGAAATAATCCGTTGTATGCTTGTAAGGGTATATCTTTTTGCCTTGATTTTTGTTAAAAGCTCTGAAAGCGAACCGCTGGAAAGTGAAGCCTTTTTAATTCTGTTTTCAATGCCTTCTCTTACATCAGGTATGTTTAGAAGTGATTCTGGCTTGGATTTTCTCAATTGCGTAAGTATGGCAGTTTCAAAAGCTTCAGGGAATACCGGACCACGCCCCATTTTTATTTCTCTCTCCAAAATGTCAAATGCTTTTTGAGGCATGACAGCTTTAAGTTGATTTAAATCTTTTTTATAAAGGGTTTTTCTGATAGCTGTGGCGCTAGCTATTTCGCCCTTGAAATTAGTGGAGTTATAATCTGTTTTGTAACGTTTTATGGTAAAGGGCTCAATTTTGCTACCTAATCTTTTTAATGCTTTTATATACTCAATTCCAAGTATATTATTAGGTTCTGTTGTAAGCTGGGAAAGAGAGTTATTATCTTTAAAATGTATATAATCTTTTAAAGCCAAGGTTCTTGCACTGGGAAATGAAATTCCTGTTTCAAGATGTATGGCAAGGAGCTTCTTGAATTCTTCAGGCTCTTTGGTGAGTATTTCTGCAATGTAATCAAGTGCTTCGATGCTTCCAGTTTCACTTCCGAAACAAAGTGAATCAATTATTTCCAGAGAATTCAGAAGACTTACAGAGCCAAAAGCAAATTGTTCTGCGCTTGCAATAGAATAATATGCCGGTAATTCGATTACCAAATCCACATTATTTAATAGAGCCATTTCTGTGCGTGACCATTTGTTTACAAGAGCGGGAAGACCGCGTTGTATGAAATTTCCGCTCATTACACTCACTACATAATCACAGCCAGTAATTTCTTTTGCTTTTTCAATATGATAAAGGTGACCATTATGAAATGGGTTATATTCAGTTACTATTCCAAGAACACGCATATAATTCCCCTTGTTTTGAATTGATATTAGGATAGCAGTAATATAATAAGAAAACAAGTCCGCAGAGCCAATACTTTGTTGCAAAAAATTATATATGTGTTATTATATTAATATAGCTGTTTAAATTTATAATTCTTCTTCAAATTTCTATTCCCAGAATTTGTTAAAACAAATAGCCCTAATTTTATGTTTCGAAGCTATGTATTTAATCTGAAAAATATATTTATACCAATGTTTAAGGGGGAAAGTAAAATGGCCGATATCCAAATTGTTGTATTCGACTTGATTAATGAATTATGCGGAGTAGAAACAACTCAGGTTAACGAGATTGTAAAGTATCAGGAGATTACAAAGGTTCCTGAAATGCCTGATTTTATTGAGGGGATAATAAACCTTAGAAGTCACGTAGTACCAATAATAAACCTAAATAGAAGATTCCATTTAGGAGAAAGTCCAGATATAAGCGCAACTAAAATAATTATTACCAGTATTGATGGACAGCAAATTGGGTTTATTGTTGACAACGTTATAGAAATTGTAAGGTTGACGCCTGAAGATAGTGAAGAAGCACCTGAACTTATAAAGAAATGGGGAAAGAAATATATCAAATTTGTTGGGAAAATCAATGGAAAGCTTGTAAATATTCTTGATTTATCTAAAATTCTTTCTGAAGAAGAAATGGTTCATATTACATCACTCTAAATAATTTTTAATTTTAAAATTCATGTTTTTACCAATAAGCGTATTGACAAATTGCCAATACGCTTATATAATTACTGCTGTTGACCGAAAATCTATTAATGACAAAAGCTTAAAGGATTTTATCAGGTGAATATTATGAAGATTTTTGTTGGAGAGTTAACAAGAGGTATTTTAGAGCAAAAGGAATTTGAGTTCTGCGAAAGAATTAACGATTTGGAATTTGCAGAAGACGGAATAAAATTACTAACACCTGTTAAATTAATAGGTATAATTAGAAACGAAAGCGGAATCTTAAAATTAAACGGAACGATGGATTTTAAGCTTGAGTTAAAGTGTAGCAGGTGCTTAAAGGAATTGAATAAAGATTTCAGCCTGAGAGTTAATGAAAGCTTTTCTAGTGCTGAGGGCATTCCCGAGGATTTTTATAAATTTGCTGGCAACGAAATTGACTTGACGGAAATGGTTTTAGATGTAATAATAACTAGTATTCCTATGAAATCTCTTTGCAGTGAAGAGTGTAAAGGTTTGTGCAGTTTCTGCGGGAATAATCTTAATAATAAAGCATGTGCTTGTAAAGATGAAGATTATGACCCAAGATTTGAAAAATTGCGTCAATTAAAAAATAATTTATAATATATAAATTTATGCAGTTCAGTGAGGAGGTGTTTAACTTGGCTCAACCAAAAAGAAGATGGTCAAAAGCTAGAACTCATAGTAAGAGATCTACATGGAAGCTTGATGCTCCACAGATAAATACATGTCCTCAATGCCACGAGGCCAGGTTGCCGCATAGAGTGTGCAAAAGTTGCGGTTTCTATGATGGTAAAGAAGTTTTAAAAGTAGAAGCAGGTAAATAATTTTCATAATGAAACAAGGGAGCAGGTTCAACTGCTTCCTTGTTTCATTTATGTCTGGATTTTCGAGTGCGATTTTGGTAAACTATTAGAGAAATTTAAAAGACTAAACTTGGTGGGTATTTTTTATGAATCATAGGATAAGTCCAAAGGTGATAACAGAAGTTATTTCAGGAAGTGTGGCGCAAGAGGCAGAAATTAAAGCAGGGGACAAAATTCTTTCTATAAATGGAGTAGGGATTACTGATGTATTCGATTATAGATATCTGATTTCTGATGAAATTATTGATATTGAAGTTGAAAAAGCTTCAGGAGAAATATGGGAGATTCAGATAGAAAAAGATCAATACGAGGATTTGGGGTTGGTTTTTGAAACCTCATTAATGGATAAGCCTAATACATGTAAAAACAAATGTGTATTTTGCTTTATGGATCAATTAGCACCAAATATGCGTAAAACATTGCATTTTAAGGATGATGATTATAGGTTGTCATTTATTGAAGGAAATTATGTTACACTTACAAATTTAGATGCTGACGAGTTAGAGCGAATAGTTTTTTTTAAGCTCAGCCCGATTAATATTTCAGTTCATACAACTAACCCTGAGCTGAGAATAAAAATGCTTGGAAACCCTCATGCAGGGAATATTATGAATCAAATACAAAAGCTTGTTTATGAAGGAATAACGGTTAACTGCCAGATTGTACTTTGCAAGGGGATTAATGATGGTATAGAACTTAATAGGACAATAGAAGAGCTTGCAAGCTTATATCCGAAGCTTAAGAGTATTTCAGTTGTTCCTGTAGGTCTGACGAAATACAGAGCACAATGCCCTAAACTAGAAGGGTTTGATACTGCATCTTCACTTGAAGTAATCAATCAGGTTAGGTCTTTTCAAGAAAAATTCCTTGAAAAATACAATTCCAGAATAGTCTATCTTGCTGATGAATTTTATCTAAATGCAGGCATTAAGATACCTGCTTATGCTCACTATGAGGATTTTCCGCAGATAGAAAATGGAGTTGGAATGCTTGCTCTTTTCAAACATGAGTTTATTAATAATTTAAAAAGGCTAAAATATAAGCTGAGTAAGGAAAGAAAGGTTAGTGTTGTTACAGGTATGGCAGCAAAAGAATTTCTTCAGGGGCTTACTGCAAAATTAATCAGTAAGGAGGCTAACCTTGATGTTCATATCTATGGTATTGAGAATAATTTTTTTGGACATAAAATAACTGTTGCAGGATTGGTAACAGGAAGTGATATAATTGAACAGCTGAAAGGAAAAGCTCTTGGAACTGAGCTTTTGATACCGGAAGTAATGTTGAAGCATGATGAGGATATATTTTTGGATGATGTTACATTACTTCAAGTAGAGAAAGAATTAAATGTTAAGGTTAAGAAGGTTTGTAATAATGGTAAAGCATTTATCGATGCTTTACTTGGCATTGGCTAGTTTTAAGTTTATTAACACTCATCCTTAATCCTTCTCCCCAAATTGGTAGAAGGAAATAGAAATTCTTGTGGAGGTGGAAAATTGGGGAATCCCATAGTTGCAATAGTTGGAAGACCTAATGTAGGAAAATCAAATTTCTTTAATTATCTTATTGGGAAGAGAATATCCATTGTTGAAGATACTCCCGGGGTAACCAGAGATAGGATATATGCTGAGACTGAATGGAGAGGGAGAAAGTTTACCCTGATAGATACAGGCGGAATTGAGCCGGAAAACCAGGATGAAATAACTGCACAAATGAGGCGGCAGGCTGAAATTGCTATGGAAATGGCAGATGTAATACTTTTCATGGTAGATATTAAAGATGGTTTGGTTGCTTCTGATAAGGAAGTAGCAAGGATAATAAGAAAATCTAAAAAACCTGTTATTTTAGTGTGCAATAAAGTCGATAATGTTGGTGCTCCTCCGGCTGCTATATATGAATTTTATGAATTAGGACTTGGAGAACCTGTTCCTGTGTCAGCAATTCATGGGTTGGGAATAGGAGAAGTTCTTGATGAGGCATATAACCATTTTCCGGCAGAGCAAACAGAAGAAGATGATGATTCAATAAAAGTTGCTGTAGTAGGAAAACCAAATGCAGGAAAGTCTTCTTTAGTAAACAGAATTCTTGGCGAAAACAGGGTGATTGTCAGTGATGTGCCAGGTACTACCCGTGATGCAATTGATACGGAGTTTAAGACCGGAGATGACAGATATATCTTTATTGATACTGCCGGAATTAGAAAGAGAAGCAGAATAGACGATATGATAGAGAAATATAGTGTATTAAGAGCATTTACAGCTGTTGATAGAGCTGATGTTTGTCTCATAATTATAGATGCTGTAAATGGAGTAACTGAGCAGGATACAAAGATTGCAGGTTATGCACATGAAAAAGGAAAAGCATCTGTAATTGTTGTAAACAAATGGGACATAATGGAGAAGGAAACAGGAACGCTTGAAAAATATCGGCAGGAAGTTTATTCAAAGCTGGCTTTTATGACCTATGCACCAATTGTATTTATTTCAGCAAAAACAGGGCAAAGGGTAAATCGATTATTTGAATTGATTAAATTTACGTTTGGTCAGAATAGTATGAGAATTTCCACAGGAATGATTAATGATGTTATAAATGAAGCTATTGCAATTGTACAACCTCCTTCAGATAAGGGAAGAAGATTGAAAATTTATTATGCTACGCAGGTTTCGGTCAAGCCGCCTAAGTTTGTGATTTTTGTAAATAATGCACAGCTTATGCATTTTTCCTATGAGCGATACCTTGAAAATCAGATAAGAAAGAATTTTGGATTTGAAGGAACACCAATTTGGTTTAGTGTAAAAGAAAAGAAGGATGATAAAAAATAAAGGGGTGACTATAAATGATTATAAAATATATTGTGACAATTATTATTGGTTATCTTATTGGAAGTATTAGCAGCGCAATAATTGTTGCGAGATTAGTCAAAAATGTTGATATCAGAACCATGGGAAGCGGAAATGCAGGCGCAACCAATGTTTTAAGGACACTTGGAAAAGGACCTGCAGCACTTGTGCTCGTAGGAGATGCACTTAAGGGAGTAATTGCTGTTCTTATAGGACAATTGATTTTTGGAAATCAATTGGGAGCTGTACTGGGAGGCTTTTTGGCCGTTGTAGGACATAACTGGCCCATTTTCTTCGATTTTAAAGGCGGTAAAGGTATATTGACATCCGCTTCTGTAATACTTATGATTACGCCAAAAATTGGACTTGTTGTAGTTTTATTTGCAATATTAGTAATTGCATTAACCAGATATGTTTCCCTTGGTTCCATGTCAGGAGCGATTTTGTATCCGGTTATAGTTATAGTAATGGACGGCAAAACAACTTCATTAGTAGTATTTTCAATATTAATAGCATTATTGGCAATATATCGTCACAAAAATAATATTAAAAGATTAAAGGATGGTACCGAAACAAAAATTGGTGAAAAAAGAACTGACATGTATAACGCTTGATTTCAGGGGAGGATGACATATTATGAGGACAAAAGTTGCAGTAATGGGGGCCGGAAGCTGGGGTACAGCTCTTGCTATTCATTTATCCAAGATAGGACATGAAGTATCTTTATGGACAAGGTTTCAGGAAGATGCTGATTTGATAAATATTGAAAGAGAGCAGCCAAAGTATCTTAAAGGAGTTCGAATTCCAGAAGAGATTACTTGTTATATTGATGAAGAAGAAGCACTTGAAGGAAAAGAAATTGTAGTGATGGCTGTACCATCACAAGCAATAAGAGAAAATGTTCAAAATATTTCAAGATTATTAAACAAAGAACGCATTATTGTTTCTGTAGCGAAGGGGCTGGAAGAAAAAACGCTTTTGAGGTTATCTGAAGTTATTGAGGAGGAAGTATCCGGAGCAAAATTTGTTGCATTATCGGGACCAAGTCATGCGGAAGAAGTAGCAGTGAATATTCCGACTACAGTAGTAGCGGCTTCAAATGATATTAATAATGCACGAAAGGTTCAAGATATTTTTATGGGACCAAGTTTCAGGGTTTATACAAATGATGACTTAACAGGGGTTGAAATAGGTGGTGCATTAAAAAATGTAATAGCTCTATGTGCAGGAATTTCTGATGGAATAGGGTTTGGAGATAATACAAAAGCTGCTTTGATGACAAGAGGGCTTACTGAGATAGCACGGCTTGGAGAATCTCTTGGAGCAAAAAAACAGACCTTTGCAGGTCTTACCGGTATGGGAGATTTAATAGTAACCTGCACAAGTATGCATAGTAGAAATAGAAGAGCGGGAATGCTGATAGGACAAGGCAAAAGTGTTGAAGAAGCATTAAGTGAAGTAAAGATGGTAGTTGAAGGCATACGAACAACAGGTGCTGCGCATAAATTGGCAGCTATGCAAAATGTAGAAATGCCTATAACAGAACAGGCATATAGAATACTATTTGAAGGTGATAATCCTAAAAAAGCGGTAGCCAAGCTTATGGAAAGAGAAAAAAAGCATGAAATTGAAGATGTATTTGTGATTTAAGATTCTGTTCCCTTGTAGTATCTAAAGAGCATAAACTTTATAATATCATTGGCGTTTTCTGTATTTACTTCTACAAGAAGCCCGGCATCCATACAGATTCTCAGGCTGATGTCAAAGGTATCTGAGTTATCTATGACAGAGCTTATAAGATCAATTGCTTCCAGAGGTTTATTGAATACGTTTATCCATTCACTAACATCATTATCGATTTTGCTGTCTTTTTCATAATAAATATCAAGAAAATTTTTAAGAACGCCTTCGCTTTCAGATGTCAGATTAACTGTAATAGGCATGAGATAACCTCCTTAAATTTTACCTAATCTATTATGGTTTCGACATTGAAACAGAGAGTCCTTTAAGTAAATAATACCAATAAACTACCCGGAAGCCGCAGCCCCCGGGCAAACAAGTCAAACTCAGGGACGCTGAAACGTAGATAAGCTGACTTGGTGATATTATTATTACTGATTTAAAAAATAATAATACATGGAAAAAAATACAAATGCTTTCACGATGAGAGTTTTGGTACAGGAGGAAGAGACATGAAAGATATTAGAGTCAGATTTGCACCTAGTCCTACAGGCTATCTCCATATAGGTGGAGCAAGAACTTGCTTGTTTAACTGGCTTTTTGCAAAAAAAAATCAAGGCAAGCTAATATTGAGGATTGAAGATACCGATCAGGAAAGAATAAAGGAAGACTCAATCAGACAGATTCTTGATAGTTTAAGCTGGCTTGGTCTTGACTGGGATGAAGGTCATGGCAAGGGAGGAGATTTTGGACCATATTTTCAAGCGCAGAGGCTTGATATCTATAAAAAAGAAGTTGATAGGATTCTAAATGAAGGTAAAGCTTACCACTGCTTCTGTACTCAGGAAGAAATTGAAGAAGAAAGACAGAAAGCTCAGAAACAAGGAGCTTTTTATAGATATAATAGAAAATGTAGAAATCTTTCAGCCGAAGAAGTGCAAAACCGCTTAAATCAGGGGCAAAAAGCTGTTATAAGGATAAAAGTGCCTGTAGAAGGACAGACTGTTGTAACTGATATGATCAGAGGAAGAGTCGTTTTTGAAAATGCACTGTTTGATGATATGGTTATAATGAAAACAACTGGAATGCCCACCTATAACTTTGCTTGTATAATTGATGACAATGCTATGAAAATCAGTCATGTTATACGTGCTGAAGAGCATCTTTCTAATACACCGAAACAAATGATTATGGCAGAGGCACTAGAATATGAAATTCCGCAATATGCACATGTTCCTATGATATTGGCTCCGGATAGAAGTAAGCTTAGCAAAAGACATGGTGCAACATCAGTTGAAGAATTTAAGGAAGAAGGAATCCTTTCTGAAGCATTGGTTAATTATCTTTGCTTGCTTGGTTGGTCAGCAGAAAAGCAGGAAGAAATAATTAGTTTGGAAGAAGTAAAGAAGCAATTCTTGCTTGAGAAAGTATCTAAGAATCCGGCTATTTATGATACTAAAAAGCTTAAGTGGATTAATGGCAGCTACTTAAAAAGCCTTGATTTAGAATATATAACCAAGCTGACCATTCCCTTTATGAACAAAGCAGGGATACAAATTAAGGGGATTAATGATGAAAAGCTGAAGGCAATTATTGCTTTGATAAGGGAGAAGGTATGGACGCTGGCAGAGATTGCTGAAGCATCAAGTTATTTCTTTAGCGATAAATTTGAATATGATGAAAAGGGAGTAGAAAAGTACTTTAAAAACCCGGAGGTTGGCTCGTTCCTTAAAGAACTGCTTAAAAGATTTGAAGGACTTAACGCATTTGATAAGGAAGTTGTAGAAAGAATTTATAGAGATTATGCAGAAGAGCTGGGTATAAAAGCAGGAGAGCTTATTCATCCTACTAGACTAGCCTTGACAGGAAGAACAGTTAGCCCGGGATTGTTTGAAATAATGGAAATCATGGGTAAAGAGGAATGCATAAAGAGAATAAAAAAAGCGTTGATGGTATTTTAACCATCAACGCTTTTTATCTTAAATTGTACTTTCCTAGCAATTTTATTCTATCCAGTTCCTTAATAATCATATCATACATGTTCAAATCAAGATTATTAGAGATTGAAGCAAGATAAAAGAGATTGCGTCCAATTTCCTTTTCAATTGCATCCATGCAATTATTGCAGAGTTTACCGTCAAGATGGCTGTCCATGGAGTCGCGAACTTCTTCAAAGGTGCCGTCTTCAGGGAAAACCTGTTTTTTAGCTGTTACAGTTATGCAGCCACATTGTGTGACAGCTTTAATTATGGCCCTATTTATTCTCGAATTTGATTCCTGAAATTTTGTTAGAGAATCAAGAATGCTTTTGTTTCTTACCAATAACTCTTGGACGGTGTACTGAAAATCATCAACTATAATGTCTTTCAATCATTTTCACTCCTTTGTCATGCAAATGTGGACATGAATACTGTAAGTAAAAATAAAAAGCCTTTATATTATTATACTTATAGGGCTGCTGTTTTGTCAATCCATAATAAGTGCAGAAGGAAAGGGAGTATATTATATGTTGTCCTTGAATATTACATCTTTTGGTGATAAAATAACGTGGATTCAGAAGGAGGTAATATTTGCATGAGAAAATTAATTGAAAAGATTATAGGTTCATATAGTAATAGAGAAGTTAAGAAAATTACATGGATGGTTGATGAAATAGAAGCGCTTGAGCCAAAGATGCAAGAATTAACCGAAGCAGAGCTTAAGGCAAAGACGGTAGAGTTTAAAGAGCGTCTGGCAAATGGAGAAACCCTTGATGATATATTAATTGAAGCATTTGCAGTAGTACGTGAAGCATCAAGAAGAGTTTTGGGAATGAGGCATTTTAGGGTTCAGCTTATTGGTGGAATTATACTTCATCAAGGAAGAATTGCTGAGATGAAAACTGGAGAAGGTAAAACTCTTGTTGCAACCCTGCCGGTTTATCTTAATGCTGTTTCCGGAAAAGGTGTCCATGTAGTTACGGTGAATGATTATCTTGCGAAAAGAGACAGTGAATGGATGGGCAAGATTTATAATTTCTTAGGGCTGAGTGTAGGGTTGATTGTCCATGGAATTGATGCGGATGAAAGAAGAGAAGCATACAATTGTGATATAACTTACGGAACAAATAATGAATATGGGTTTGATTATCTTAGGGATAATATGGCAATATTCAAGGAAGAGATGGTTCAGAGAGAGCTGAACTATGCAATTGTGGATGAGGTTGACAGTATATTGGTTGACGAAGCCAGAACTCCTTTAATAATTTCAGGTGTAGCTGAAAAATCTACGGACATGTATAAAAAAGCTGATGCTTTTGCAAAAAGGCTTAAAGTAAAGGTTATAGTTGAATCGGATGATAAAAACATTGAAGAGGATGAAGATTGCGATTATATTGTTGATGAAAAAGCACATTCTGCAGCGCTTACCCAAAGAGGTGTAAAGAGGACTGAAGAATTTTTTGGCATTGACAGCTTGATGGATATTGAAAATATGACAATTCTCCATCATGTAAACCAGGCGTTGAAAGCGCATGGGATAATGAAAAAGGATAAGGATTATGTTGTAAAGGATGGAGAAGTAATAATTGTTGATGAATTTACCGGAAGGCTTATGTTTGGGAGAAGATACAGTGACGGTTTGCATCAAGCAATAGAAGCTAAGGAAAATGTTAAGGTTGAAAGAGAAAGCAAAACATTAGCGACCATAACCTTCCAAAACTATTTCAGAATGTATACTAAATTAGCAGGTATGACAGGTACAGCTAAAACAGAAGAAGACGAATTCAGAACAATATATAAGCTCGACGTTATTGAAATTCCAACCAATATGCCGATGTTAAGAAAAGACCAGGCAGATGTCGTATATAGAAATGAAAATGGTAAGTTCAGAGCAGTAGTTAATGAAATCCTTGAATCAAATAAGCTTGGTCAACCGGTTTTAGTGGGCACAATTTCTATAGAAAAATCAGAGATGCTTAGTAATATGTTAAAGAAAAAAGGTATCAAGCATGAAGTTTTAAATGCTAAATATCATGAAAAAGAAGCTGAAATTATTGCTCAAGCAGGAAAATATGGCGTTGTAACAATTGCGACAAATATGGCTGGCCGTGGTACTGACATTGTTCTTGGCGGTAACCCGGAGTATCTTGCAAAGCAAGAAATGAGGAAAAATGGCATAGATGAATGGTTAATAGTTGAATCTACAGGGTTTAACGATACAACAGATGAAAGAATAATAGAAAGTAGAAAAGCTTTCAGAGAATTGTATGAAAAATATAAAAAGCAAACTGAGGAAGAACGTAAGAAAGTGCTTGAAGCGGGTGGACTTAAAATATTAGGTACTGAAAGGCACGAAAGCAGACGTATTGACAATCAGCTCAGAGGTCGTTCAGGTCGTCAGGGAGACCCTGGTGAATCCAGATTCTTTATTTCACTTGAAGATGATTTGATGAGATTATTCGGCTCTGAAAGGGTAATAGGTATTGTCGAAAAGCTGGGAATGGATGAGGATATGCCTATTGAAAATAAAATGCTGTCTAATGCAATAGAAAGTGCCCAAAGAAGGGTTGAAGGCAGAAATTTTGGAATCAGAAAGCAAGTTTTGCAATATGACGATGTAATGAATAAACAGAGGGAGATAATTTACAAACAGAGAAGATCCGTACTGGATGGTATAGATTTAATAGAACCTATTCTGAAAATGAGAGAAGGTATTGTTGAAGATTTAATGGCAACATATGTTGGTGAATCTGACCTGCCGGATAATTGGGACTTGTTCAATTTGAAAGAAAGAATAAATGCTATATTTGGAGGCTTAGTAGATTTAGATTTATCACTGGAAAAAGTACAAGACTTTAGAAAGATAGATTTAAAAGAAATGATTTTGGAAGCCACTAAAAAAGCATATGAAGCAAAAGAGATGGAAGTTGGTTCTGAAAAAATGCGTGAGATAGAGCGCGTTGTTATGTTAAGATGTGTCGACCAGAAATGGATGGATCATATTGATAATATGGATCAATTGAAGCATGGTATCCATTTGCGTGCACACGCACAAAAGGACCCGGTTGTTGAGTATAGATTTGAAGGATTTGGAATGTTTGAAGATATGATTAAGGGAATACAGGAAGACTCTATAACAATGCTTATGCATGTTAAATTAGACAAGGAATTGCATAGAGAGCAGGTAGCAAAGCCTGTTGAAGCAAGTATGCCGGGAGTTGGAGCAACAGTTGTGAGAAAGAAAGAAAAGGTAGGAAGAAATGATCCGTGTATTTGTGGGAGTGGGAAGAAGTATAAGAAGTGCTGCGGACAGTAAAAAACAGTGTAAAGTGTTGTAAAGTTTAAAGTTGACTTTACAACACTTTAAATGATTTATATTACTTGCTTTCAGTTTTTTCTAGTATTTATCTAAAATCAATTTTAAGTAAATATATAATAATTCTCCTCAAACGTGAAAAATATTGCTAGAGTGTATAACTTTACCTTTTACACTTTACATTTTACACTAGATGACGGGAATACCTAATATAAAAACGGGGTGATATAGTTGATAGAACTTGAACAATTTAAACTTGAGGCAGAAGGAATTAAACAAGAACTCAACGGAATGAGGGATTCACTTTGACATTGCTGTCATCATGAGGCAAATTAATGAGCTTGAAGAAAAATCAGCAGAACCGGCTTTTTGGGATGATTTAGAGAATTCTCAAAAAATTCTTCAAAAAACCAAGAATTTAAAAGATGCACTCAAAAGGTTTACTGATTTAGAGGCATTATTTGATGATATATATACTTTAATACAGCTTGGAATGGAAGAGGACGATGATTCGGTACTTGGCGAAATTAGAGATGGTATGAGGGTACTTAGTGAAAAGATTGACGAACAAAAAATTCAAAACCTTCTTAGCGGACCATATGATAAAAATAATGCTATTTTGACTCTGCATTCTGGAGCAGGCGGAACCGAAGCCCAGGATTGGGTGCAAATGCTTTATAGAATGTTTACCAGATGGGCTGAAAAGAGAGGGTATCTGGTTGAAGAATTGGACTTTCTGGAAGGGGAAGAGGCTGGGATAAAGAGTGTTTCGGTAAGAATAGGCGGATTATATGCCTATGGCTACTTGAAAAGTGAAAAAGGCGTTCACAGACTTGTTAGAATATCTCCATTTGATGCTTCTGGAAGAAGGCATACGTCTTTTGCTTCTGCTGAGGTAATTCCTGAGTTAACTGATGACGTACAGATAGAAATTAATCCGGAAGATTTGCGGATTGATACTTTTAGAGCTAGTGGTGCAGGTGGACAGCATATCAACAAAACAGATTCTGCTATTAGAATTACGCATATTCCTACAAACATAGTTGTTTCGTGCCAAAACGAGAGATCACAGCTTCAAAATAAAGAAACGGCAATGAAAATGCTGAAAGCAAAGCTTTTAGAGATTAAAGAAAGAGAACAAAAAGAAAGAATAGAAGATATAAAGGGTGAACAACGAGATATTGCATGGGGAAGCCAGATTAGGTCATATGTATTTCACCCGTATAGTATGGTTAAGGACCACAGAACAAATACTGAAGTTGGTAATGTGAATGCCGTAATGGATGGAGAAATAGATGAATTCATTAATGCTTTTTTAAAGCAGAATTCAGTAAAAAATAAAGAACATTAGTCGCGGTTGGTTGGCTTTTCTGTATAATTTTTATGTTTGAATACTCTTATGGTTTCTTCCATAATATCTGCAATTGCGGTCTTTTGTTCCATGCTCAAAATATTACTTGTTTGACGTATTTTCTCTAGCAGCTCGATTTCGGCAGGGAAGAAGCTGGCCTTGCGTTCGGGATTTCTATTATGAGTTCTGCACAGGATATAATCTACTGAAACATTATAAAAATCAGCTAATGTACATAAAGTTGTGCAATCAGGCATTCTTCTGCCTTGCTCGTAAAGGCCTATTGCCCCAGGAGTAAGCTTGAGAAGCTGAGATAATTCTTTTTGTGTCAAATTTATTTCTTCACGAAGATTTCGTAATCTAAAACCTATCATCAATCAAATCCCCCCAGTAATTCAATATTATATCAAAAAAAGGAATATAAAGTAAAGAAAAATGGTATTTGATACTAAATATTTTTTATATAAATAATTGATGCAATAAGGTAGATTTTTAACTTGATGATGGAGTAAATGAGTAATATAATTAAATAGGTTGATTATTGATAGAAAAGAAATTAGAGTAGTGTTTTGGTGAATATTTTTTGTTTAAGGGGGATTCCAATGAAAGTATTAATTGTAGAAGATGATTTTGTTAGCGCAAAACTTCTTGACACAATATTATCTTCTTTTGCCAGCTGCGACATAGCAACAAACGGAATTATAGCTGTTGAGATGATTGAGAAGTCTTTTGAGGAAGAAATATTATATGATTTAATTTGTTTAGATATAATGCTTCCTGAGCTTGATGGACATGAAGTGCTCAAACGCTTAAGAGAAATAGAAGAAGAGCTTAATAACTTGCAGCCGATAAAAGTAATAATGATAACTGCTTTGGGTGATTCAGAAAATATTAAAAAATCATTTGGAGGGAAAGCAGAGGCTTATCTTGTAAAACCTATTTTTAGAGAAAAATTACTTGAAACTATTAAAATGCTTGAATTGATTGATTAATAATATATGAAAATTATTTAAGAGAAAAATTTTCCTTTAAAGGATAATAAACCTATGATATAATAAATATGGAGACAGTCCATTAAAATTTCATGATAGCAAATGAAATTGTGGCTGTCAACAGGAAATTTAAATCCTTAACAAAGGAGGCCCTGATTATGGCTGCAAAACAATATGTTGTTTTTGGAATCGAAGATGAAAGCTTTGCGCTTGATATCGAAAAGGTAAAGGAAATTATTAAACCTGTTGAAATTGCAAAAGTTCCGAATGTTCCTGAGTTTATTGAGGGAATGATTAACATGAGAGGTAAAGTTCATGCAGTAATTAATATAAGAAGTAAATTTAAAATTCCCAAAAAAGATTTTGATGAAGGAACAAAAATTATTCTTATTAATATGAATTCTATGCTTGCTGGGATTATAGTAGATTCTGTATCGGAAATTGTAAGGGTTGAAAGTGAGGATATAGGTGATACTCCTGAAATAATAACAAAAGCAAATCCTGAATATATAAAAGGTGTAATAAAAAAAGAGGGTAGAATGGTTATAATTCTTGATATAGATAGTGTTATTGATAGTGCAGCATAAATGAAGCCACAAAACCTCCGTTTGTTTAAAAAACGGAGGTTTTTCTTTTTTTCGTTGTTGTTAATTTTTTTTTATTATTGTATACTTTTATTCAAGTATATTGAGCAATGACCCGTTAGTGTTCAGAGAAAGGGGAGTTTTGCATGAAAAATATTGCAGTGTTAGGATATGGTATTGTTGGCTCAGGTGTTGTAGAGGTTCTCAAAAAAAATAGAGAAGGTATTGCAAAGAAGGCAGGAGATACAATTCAAGTAAGGCATATTCTTGATATAAGAGATTTTCCAGATTCACCCGACAAAGATTTGATGACTAAAAATCCTGATGATATATTTGACGATTCTGACGTAAGTATTGTTGTTGAAACAATTGGAGGCATAAATATAGCATACGAATTTACAAAAAAAGCACTTATGAAAGGGAAAAGTGTAATAACTTCAAATAAGGAGCTTGTCGCAACTTATGGACCGGAGTTAATGAGGATTGCAAAAGAAAAGGGTGTTTATTATAAGTTTGAAGCAAGTGTTGGTGGAGGTATTCCTATAATAAAGCCGCTTTATGAATGTTTTTCTGCAAATCAGATCACATCTATTGCAGGTATTCTTAATGGCACAACTAATTATATACTTTCATCTATGGTTAACGAGGGTAAAGACTTTGAATCAGCGCTTAAAGATGCACAGTTGAAAGGGTATGCAGAAGCAAATCCCTCTGATGATATTGAAGGAAAGGATTCATGCCGCAAAATTGCAATACTATCGTCGATTGCATATGGAGAGTATGTAGATTATAAAGAAATACCTACTGAGGGGATAACAAAAATTACGGTTGAAGATTTAAAGATTGCAGAATTATTAAATTTAAAAATAAAATTGATTGGATTCAGCAAAAAAGAAAATGGGAAAATAATTGCCAAGGTTTGTCCCTGTGTGATAGATAAGGCGAATGCTCTTGCAAATGTAGAAGATGTATTTAATGCAATACTTGTTAGCGGAGATTCAATTGGAGATGTAATGTTTTATGGCAGGGGAGCCGGAAAGCTGCCTACAGCAAGTGCAGTAGTAAATGATGTTATTGATGTTGTTAAATATTTTGATTCTGATAATATACAAGTTTGGAATGTCAGTGCTGAAAGTAATTTCATAAAGCCGGAAGACTCAGAGGCTAAATATTTTGTAAGAATAAAAGTAAGAAACAAGGAAGAAGCAAAAAAGTATATTGTTGATCATTTTGGAAATGTTGATATTTTTGAGCTTGCTGAATATTCTAATCAGTTAATGTTTAAGACTTTAACAGAAAATGAGTGTGAGATAATCAAGAAAATTCAGGCTTTACGGGAAATTGGTTCTGTAAGGGATGTTCTTACCAGTTTGAGAATTCTTGAATAACCTTTCCTTTAATCTCCTTAAAAATAGAGATTGAACACTTAAATAGAAAGGATGAATATTATCATAAATATTACAGATTTTATTCCATTAATATCCGAAGATGTTTTTAGAAATGAAGTTTCAATGTGTAAAAATTTAAACAAAAAGAACTCAGGAGGATGTAACTGGGGAAAATGTAATGAGTGTGGAGTTTTACCTCTTTTAATAAAGCTGCACGAAGGAAGATTAATTGAAGATTCCTCGGAGGTTAATGCTTTAAAAGAAAAGATATTTAATTGAGTTGTACGATAGGACCCAAACTCAGAACAAGTAGAATGGAGTGAGGTATATGTACAAAGTTATAGTCCCGGCAACATCTGCGAATCTAGGACCTGGCTTTGATTGCCTTGGAGTTGCACTCGATTTGTATAACTCTATAGAAGTAGAAGAAATAGGAAGCGGTTTAAAGATTGAATCAATATCAGGCAACAGTTATTATAATAATGAAAACAATCTTATATATAAGTCCATGAAACATATTTTTGACAAGGTTGGGTATAATCCAAAGGGTATCAGAATTATTCAAAAAGATAATATTCCTGGAACACGAGGACTGGGAAGCAGCGCAGCTTGCATTGTCGCAGGTTTATTGGCAGGCAATATAATGACCGGAGAAAAGTTTTCGAAGGAAGAAATAGCATTTATGGCAGGAGCCCTTGATGGACATCCGGATAACACGACACCGGCAGTTTTTGGAGGATTAAGAGCCTCGATTCTTAGAGAAGAGAAGCTGCATCATGTCGAAATTCAAATGCCTGATAATCTAAAATTTGCTGCATTTATTCCGGACTTTACTCTTTCTACAGCAAAAGCTAGAATGATACTTCCAAGACTTGTTTCCCATGAAGACATGGTTTTTAATCTTGGAAGGCTTGCTTTACTGGTATCTTCTTTATCTCAAGGCAAATTGGAGAACCTTGCTCTTGGTCTGGAGGATAAGATGCATCAACCATATAGGAAAAGGTTCATACCTGATGTGGATAAGATATTCTCAAAAAGCATGGAGCTTGGAGCAAGAGGCTGCTATATAAGTGGTGCAGGACCAACTCTTATGGCATTAGTGGATTCAGAATATAACAAATTCTGTGACCAAATGGGAAAGTATATTTTAGATAGCTTGAAAACCAGTTGGACAATTGCTTTATTAAATATAAACAAAAATGGTGCAGAAGTTTATACAAGCTAAAGTAAATTAGTAACAAAAATTATAACAAAATTATAATATGCATACTAAGGAAATGTTTATAGCTTAAAGATAAAAAATAAACTACAATTCGTTTAATTAGGAGGGATGAATGTGGAACTAATTGTGCAAAAGTTTGGCGGAACATCAGTTGCAAATGTAGAAAGAGTTATGAATGCTGCTAAAAGAGTTACAGATACATACAAACAAGGAAAATCGGTTGTAGTAGTTGTTTCAGCACAGGGGCATACAACAGATGAACTTATAGAAAAGGCAATGGAAATAAACAAAAAACCATCAAAAAGAGAAATGGATGTGCTTCTTTCAACCGGAGAGCAAATATCAATGGCTCTTATGGCGATGGCTATAGAAAGTCTTGGATATCCGGCAGTTTCTATGACAGGACTTCAAGCAGGAATTTTTACTAATAGTGTACATGGAAGTGCCAGGATAAAAAGCATAAATACTGAGAGGATTTTTCGCGAGTTAGATAAGCGGAACATTGTGATAGTTGCAGGCTTTCAAGGGTATAACAAGTTTGATGATATTACCACTTTGGGAAGAGGCGGCTCGGATACTACTGCTGTAGCATTAGCAGCTGCTTTAAACGCAGATTTGTGCGAAATATATACTGATGTTGACGGGGTATATACATCTGACCCTAGAATAGTTAAAAATGCAGTAAAGCTCAAAGACATTTCATATGATGAGATGCTTGAGCTTGCAAGCCTGGGAGCAAATGTTCTGCATAACCGTTCTGTTGAAATGGCAAAAAAATATGCTATTAAGCTTATTGTCAGGTCGAGTTTTAATAATAATGAAGGTACAATCGTGAAGGAGGTTGATCTTGTGGAAAAGATGCTTGTCAGAGGAGTTACAAGAGATGATGATGTTGCAAGAATATCTGTTATGGGTATAGAAGATAAGCCAGGTAAAGCTTTCCAACTATTTTCCTTGCTTTCAAAAGAAAATATAAATGTAGACTTAATTATACAGTCGATTGGTAAAGAAGATGTAAAAAACATTTCATTTACTATTTCAAAGAAAAATCTTAGTAAAGCATTAGAGGTATTAAATGAAAATATTGCTGTACTTGAAGCTAAAGAGATAAAGTATTCAGAACAGTATGCAAAGGTTTCAATCGTTGGAGCAGGAATGGTTAATAATCCTGGTGTTGCGGCTAAAATGTTTGAAGCTCTTTTCGATAGTGATGTTAACATTCACATGATAAGTACTTCTGAAATAAAGGTTTCGGTACTTGTAGATGCCAAAGATACTGAAAAAGCAGTAAATGCAATACACAGCAAATTTAAGCTCGACGAGATTCAAAATACATAGCTCATATTTGGAGGAGTAAGATGAAGCTCACAGTAATAGGTAATTGTGGTCCATACCCACCTAAGAATGGCGCATGTTCAGGATATCTTCTGGAAACCGAAGGCGCAAAGATATTGATAGAATGTGGCAGCGGTGTTTTAAGTAAACTGCCGAACTACTGTGCTTTAGAAGAGATTACGCATATAATTCTTTCGCATCTGCACTATGACCATATGGGAGATATTATGGTATTTAAGTATGCTATTGAGGGAAAGCTTAAAAGAGGGCAGAAGCTTAACACGATAAAGCTATTTCTACCTAATGAGCCTAAGGACGAATTTCAAAAAATAACTTCTAAGGATTTATTTGATGTTGTAATAATAAATGATGGTTTGAAAACCCAAATTAATAATTTAAATATAAGCTTTGCCAGAATGAACCATCCAATTCCATCTTATGGGGTAAGAATTCAGGAAAAAGAAAAAGTTTTTGTGTATTCGGGTGATGCTTCATATTTAAACTTCCCGCTGGAGTTTGTTGGCGATTGTGATATGTTTCTTTGTGATTCAGCTTTACTTTCAAGTGAAAAGAAAACTTCAGATGTATCTCACCTCACATCGGCAGAAGTTGGAGAAATAGCAAAAAATGCAAGAGTAAAAAAGCTGCTGATAACACATTTCTGGCCGGAAGCAAATCAGGAAGATAATCTAAAAGAAGCTATTGGGATATTCTCACATACAGAAATTGCACAGATAGATAAAATATATAATATATAACCTCACAAAGATAAAAAGCACCGTATGGTGCTTTATTTTTGTGAGGTTCCTTCATATTCGTTAAAATAATTCATAACTTTTTGTACATAATTTTGCGTTTCGTCATAGGGTGGAATTCCGTTATATTTCTTAACAGCACCTGGACCGGCATTATACGCGGCAAGAGCCAAATCAACGCTGCCGAACTGGTCAAGTTGATATTTTAGATACTGGGTTCCTCCGTTTATATTCTGCGCAATATCCCAAGGGTTAGTTATACCTAACCCTTCAGCTGTTCCTGGCATTAACTGCATCAAGCCCTGTGCACCTGCGCCGGATAATGAGTAAGGATTAAAGCTCGATTCCTGTTTAATAACAGCCCGTATAAGATTTGGGTTAATATCATATTTTTTTGCAGAGGCTGCTATATTTTGCTCTATTGTTTGAAGGAGTTGTCCCTTGTTTAGAGCAAAATTAGAAGGAATAGGTTTGTAGCGCAAATTATCAGCAATGTTTTTTGTTTTGCTGTTTTGAGCCTCTTCCAGTATATTTTCAAAAGAAGTATTCTCAGATATATTAAGCTTTAACGGAACACGACTTTCAATTTCTTCAATTTTTTGACGAAAAATTTCATTAACGCTTATGGGCATGTCTATCACCTATTATTATCATATCACACTTGGCTTTTAGGTGCAAATGTACAAAATACAATGTGATTTCAAGAATATAATTGAAGTTGTACACATAATATTTACTAATGGTTTTTATAGGGCTGAATACCTTATGAAAATAGACCAGTAATAACTGGTTACTAAATTAATAGGGGAGGCTATTATGACTTTTGAGGATAAAAAAATTACAAAACCTAAAGTTCATAACATTATTATGGAAAACAGGCAAAAACTTAGTGTTTCAGGAGTAATTGATGTCGATAGCTTTAACACAGAAAATGTTATCCTCGAAACTGAAATGGGAATGCTTTCAATCAAGGGAGAAGAACTCAGAATTAGCAGACTCAACTTGGAAAATGCAGAGATGATTGTCGAGGGTGATATTTTAAGCTGTGTATACAGTGATGATTTTAAGACTAAAGGCTTGGGGTTCCTTGGTAGAATGTTTAGATAAGGCGGTGATATGATTTGGCTGTTTCTATTTCCAGTCAAGTTGCAATTTTCTTCTGGTGTATATTTTGTGGGCTTATAATCGGGCTGCTCTTTGATGTTTTTAGATTATCAAGAAAGATTATACCTACAAACGACTATATAACTTACATTGAAGATATAATATTTTGGCTTTTAGTTGGGGTGGTTGTTCTTGCAACGGTCTTCCAATGCAATCAGGGACAGCTTAGAGGGTTTGTATTTCTGGGGATTTTTCTTGGCGCCATATTCTATTTTATGCTTTTTAGTAATTTGATGATGCGCTTTATCATTATGCTCTTTAAGCTGTCGCAAAAAATTATAAATTATGTAATAAAATATTTAGAAAAGCCGATAAGAGTTATAGTGAAAGTAATAATTGTTCCAAACAAGTTTATTTGGAAGATAACTAAAAAGCTGTATTCTAAAATTAAATCAATATATATAAATGTTATAAGTAATATTAAAAGATCAAAAAAAATTATTAAAGAAAAAGTATGATTAAGCAGGAGATTGAATTTAAATATCGAATATATAATATGGTATTGTTACAAATACAAAAACTTCTTTCCATTATATAAACACTATTCGGAGAAAATTGGATGAAGAACAAAAGAAAAGATAATTTGAAGAAGGTAGTATATTCTGTTGTAATTGTATATGTTGGCTATATCGTGCTAAAGCAGCAGGCAATTTTGTTTGATTGTCAAAAACAACAGACTTTTTATTTAAATGAAATAAAAAAGAATCAAAATATTTCTCAAGAGTTGAAGCAAAAAAAGGAGCTTTACAACTCTGATTTTTATGTTGAAAAGGTTGCCAGAGAAAAATTGGGTATGGTTTATCCCGAAGAAAAAGTATTTAAAGATATATCAAGATGAGAAAGCTTTGGGATAGTTGACTATATAGGCGTTTTGATATAAAATAGTATCACTTTGTTATATAAAGTTGAATAAATAAATATAAATATAAACCGAGATTTAAGGAGGAGTTCTTAAAATATGCCATTTGAAGTAGGCAGCGTAGTAGAAGGCAAAGTTACGGGAATAACAAAATTTGGAGCCTTCGTTCAGTTACAGGATGGTACTATGGGATTGGTACACATATCCGAGATTGCAGATAGCTATGTAACTGATGTTAATGAACATTTAAGGGAGAATCAGTTAGTAAAGGTAAAAGTTATTTCTATTGATGACAAGGGAAAATTAAGCCTTTCAATTAAGAAAGCTGTTGATCCTAAAAATAAAACTTTTGGTCCTCCTCCTGATGATTTTGATTGGTCAGTAAGCAGAAGTGACAACATGTCATTCGAAGAGCGCTTATCCAAGTACAAAAAAGATAGTGAAGAAAAGCTATCTGACTTGAAACGCAGCTTCGAATCTAAAAGAGGAAGCGGTGGATACCGGAAGTCAATTCCTTTTTAATATAACTTACCATAAACCCATCTCATTACGAGAAGGGTTTAGTTTTTATGTATAAAATATTCCTTAAGTGGCAAAATATATAAAGAAATGTATGCTAAGATTTATTATATTGTTTAAAAAAGATTAAAGAAGACAAAGGTGTAATATTTGACATTTTAGATAATCAATGCTAAAATGAAATAGAACTATAATCTTTTCTTCTTTCCCCAAATCCTTCAAAACCTTTGAATTCAGGAGATTTTACATTTGTCTTTGTATTTTCCAAAGAAAGGTAGTTATTTTAAGGGTGGTGTTTTATGAATACTGTTGATTTAAAAAGCAAGACTTTAGAAGAGCTGAGGTATATAGCCAAAATTGTTGGCTTAAATAATTATTTGAAATTTAAAAAAGGTGAACTTATAGAACAATTGATGAAGTTTGAAAAGCAAAATGCTGAAGTTAAGGCTAACTCGGATGCAGAGCCTAAAGACTTGGATGAGCAGATTCATAAACAAGTGGAAAATAAAGATGAGCAAGATACAGAGCAGATTAAGAAAAAACGGGGCAGACCCAGCAGGGCTGCTTTGAAGACTGAGTCTGAGGAAATTAAGAGCGAACAGGATGATAATAAGATTCCTGTATCTGGTGGAGTGAAAGCAAGAGCTAAGGCTCATGAAGTTATACACAAATCAAAGCATTCACAAATAGAAAAGGTTGAAGAAAATAAAGAAGAAATAAAAAAAGATGATTATTTAAACGGAATTGAAAAAATTACAAGCGATGACCCGGTTGAAGGTGTTCTAGAAGTATTACCGGATGGTTATGGATTTTTAAGATGTGACAATTACCTTTCAGGACCAAAGGATGTATATGTTTCTCCTTCTCAAATCAGAAGATTCGGTTTAAAAACGGGAGACCTTGTAAGAGGTAAAGGAAGAATTCCTAAAGAAGGAGAAAAGTTTCAAGCACTTCTATATGTCCAAACTGTTAATGGAGACTCGCCTGAGGTAGCTTCTAAGAGGATTCCTTTTGAGAATCTTACCCCGATTTATCCGGAACAAAGAATAACGTTGGAAACTAATTCCAGAGAACTGTCGACAAGACTCATAGACCTTATTGCTCCAATAGGAAAGGGGCAGAGGGGCATGATTGTTGCGCCTCCAAAGGCAGGAAAAACGATTTTACTAAAAAAAATTGCCAACAGTATAACGACAAATTATCCTGATATAGAATTGATTGTTCTTTTAATAGATGAAAGACCTGAAGAAGTTACGGATATGCAGAGGTCAATAAAAGGAGAAGTAATATATTCAACTTTTGATGAGGTTCCGGATCATCATATAAAAGTTGCTGAAATGGTACTTGAAAGAGCACAGAGATTAGTTGAGCAGAAGAGGGATGTTGTTATACTTTTGGATAGTATAACAAGACTTGCAAGGGCATATAATCTTACAATACCACCAACAGGACGTACACTTTCAGGCGGATTGGATCCAGGGGCTTTGCATAAACCTAAAAGATTCTTCGGGGCGGCAAGGAATATCGAATTCGGAGGAAGCTTGACTATATTAGCGACGGCACTTATCGAAACAGGAAGCAGAATGGATGATGTTATCTTTGAAGAATTCAAAGGTACTGGAAATATGGAACTTCATTTGGATAGAAAATTATCAGAAAAGAGGATATTCCCAGCTATTGATATAAATAAATCTGGTACAAGAAGAGAAGAATTACTCCTTAACCAGAAAGAACTTGAAGCCATATGGACAATACGTAAAGCTTTAAGCAGTTCAGGAACAGCAGAAGTGACAGAACTCCTGATAAATAGATTAATGGCAACAAAAACTAATGCAGATTTTGTTTCTACAATAAATGTTACATTCAATACTCAGTATATGTAAATTGTGAAAATCTAATAAATAATAAAAGCATTTGTCAATGTACGACAAATGCTTTTATTATTTATTAAAAGTTTTTACGATTTTTGAAAAAAACTATTGAAAAAACTTTTCAATAAATGTAAAATACACTCAGATTAATACTTTAAATCTTGTATTTTAAAAAAATGTCATTAACTTACAAAAAAAATCTTGTTTTTCCTTAAACCTATAATTTAATAAACTTTTTTACTACAATGCTGCTTTTGAGTTTGACCATTGATATTTTACGAAAGAAAGGAAAAATCCTACAAATGATAAACCAAGGAAGAATTATATCTTTTGAGAGAAACTCAAGTTTTTACTCAAAAATGGGTATGAAACTGCTTATCGAGCAAAGATTTCCAGAAGCCTCCAAAAACTTTAAAAAAGCTATTGATTTAGAAAATGATAACTGTGAGCATCATTTTAATTTAGCTGGAGTTTTATCAGAAATGGGGAATATAAAAGAGTCTGTGTGCGTTTTGGAAAATGCTCTAAAGAACATTGAAGATATTATGCCCGATTGTTATTTTGCTTTAGGATGCAATTATTTTGATCTTGGAGAGTATTCTAAATCAAGAGGAAGTTTTGAAAAATATTGTGAAGTAGCGCCTAAAGGCAATTTTATTTTAGAAGCTGTTGAAGCTGTTAGATTTATTGACAATAATATAATGAATAAGAGAAAGACACGCAGTGAAAAGATTCAAAGATTAGCAAATAAGGGAAAGCAGCTGCTTGAGGAATGTAAATTTGATAAGGCTATAAGATTGTTAGAAAAAGTAATTCTTATGGATGATGAACTTGTAATACCTAGAAATAATTTATCGCTTGCATATTATTTAAATGATGAAGTTGAAAAAGCTATTGATGTATCAAGGAAGGTTGTAAAAATAGATAAATACAATTCATATGCAAATTGTAATTTAGCTCTTTTCTATAAAACCCTCAATTGTCTCGATTTTTACGAAAATCAGATTAATTCTATTCAAATTTCAAGATTTGAAACTATTGAAGAAATATTAAATGCTGTAGATATTCTATATAAGCTTGGTGAAGACTATGTAATCAGAAGTATGCTTGAAAAGCAGACCAAGTGTTTTGAGGATGTAATACTGATGCATTTTCTTGCTGTTTCTTGCCAGAATACAGGTAGTATAGAAAAAGCAGTTGAGGTTTGGAATAATATTAAGAAGAAGCACCCGCATATGACTATATTTGTAGACTGCTTCATTTTAGAAGCAAAGAAAATAATAGAGAAGCCAGTTAGATTTAATATTTTAGAGTATGATATTAAAATGTTCTCTGATTATATGATACGAATAGAAGAGCTTATCGAAATGCTGATTAAGTTGGAGCAAAAAGAATTTAACAGGACATGGGAAGGTAATGATTTTGTTAAAATAGCCGTAGAATATTTTATATACAGACTTGAAAAGAAAAAGAGACTGAATATTATTGAAAAGCTTGCTGAGGTTGATGATGATAGTGCCTTTAAGATATTAGATAGATATGTAAAGAACACAACAAGAAAAGACGAGGTAAGCAGTAAGTGTGAAGAAGTTGTTATTAGGCGAATGGTTGCAGGGGATGCAACAGCCAATATTGTTGAATTCAAAACCAGATAGATTAAAAGGCAGCTGAGGCTGCCTTTTAAATTTCTATTATACTTTTAATCTTTTCTATATATTCATTCGCAAGTTTTTCGGAATTTTTTTGGGATGTTCCTTCTGCATAAACCCTGCACAGAGGTTTATCAACATCCGGAATTACTAATACCCAACCTTTTGATGTTATAAATTTTACACCATCTAGTAATTCTATTTTATTTTTTGTTTTTTCCTGTATTAAGGTACGCATAACAGTCCCTTTTTGTTCCCATGGACAGAATATCTTCTTTTTACTGATAAAAAAGTTAGGTACTTGGTCTATAATTTCTTCAAGAGTTGTCTGCTTGGAAGAAATGAATTCTATTATTTTTAATAAGCCTGCAAACGAATCAAAGTTTAGCATGAACTGGTCAAGATTTTCTTTATTTTTATGAGGGCTTTGTTTTAACATTTCTTCCATAACAGCCCTCGGAGACGTTTTAGTCCGTGTTACTTTTCCGGTATATCTTTCAGCTATTTTTTCAATGACATTAGAGGTGGTTATTGGTATAATTACATTTGCATCTGCATTTGTTTCAAAATTTATTATTGAAATCATAGCAGTATAAAGGTCCTCGGAAATTGTTCTTTTCTTTGTATCAAATAGGATTATATTTTCAGCATTGCTGTCGATGTATGCGCCAAAGTCGGCATTATTCTTTTTTATTTCTTCAAATATTTCTTCGCTGTTTGAAGGATTGAATGTTTTTGTAATTGAGCTGACAACCTTCACTCCAATATCAGGCAGCATCTGTGCAATTAAGGAATTAACAAGATCCGAAGGTGTATAGAAAACAATTTTAAGCTGTTTTTGCCTAATTGCGGGAATATCAACTTCATTCATTATGGCGCGCAAATAATAGTTTTTAAAGTCAGTTATATTATTGAGTCTGCTTATTTCCTCTGCACTACAGCGCTTGAAATCTTCTCTTACAAAAGAATTTTCGATTTTTCTTTCAAAAGCTCTACTGATAGTTGCACCTTTTGAGTCCATAAAGTCAGCACAAATTCTGTTTGGATTACCTTCTGCGATTTTTATATGTATTCCTCCTTCAACAGAGAGGAAGCTGATTGCATATCTCGAAACAGGAGTTAATAGTCCGCTAAGATTGAATACTTCAACACCGACAGAAAGAATTCCTGAAATAAAGGCATGCTTAAACATTCTGGCAGCATTTGAATTTGTAGAGCTTACAACTACCTTAGAACCCTTCTTATACAAGGAGCCATATGCAGCACCTAATCTTGTTGCAAATTCAGGAGAAATATCAACATTTATTATTCCGGAAAGACCATTTTCTCCAAAGATTGTTTTAATGTACTTTGAACCCCATATTAAGTTTCTGTCAACAATAGCAAGTGTATCAATAGCTTTTTGAGGCCATATCTTAACATTTGGTTTTACTATAGCTCTCTCATTTAAAGTACAGTCATCACCAATTACAGCATTTTCAAAAATTGACACGTAATTTTTGGTATTTATTTTGTTACAAAGAATTGCTCCTCTGATTTCGGAACCATATTCTATAAAGTTATTATTCCAAAGAATACTCCTTTTTATAGAAACCTCGTCTTCGATAACATTATTGTTACCCAAGACAGAATAATTCTCTATTGAAGCTTTACTACTTATTTTGCAGTTATTGCCGATACAAGCCGGACCAATTATTTCAGCACCAGGCTCAATTGAAGTCCCGGTACCAATCCAAATGTTTTCTTTGATCTTAGTTCCTTCAAATTTAACATTTATTTTTCCTTCAAAAATATCTATATGCGATTGGAGATAGGCTTTTAAGTCTCCTATATCACACCAATAATCCTGCGTTATGAAGCCAAAAAGAGGTCTTTTTTCCTTAAGAAGCAAAGGAAATAAATCCTGACTAAAATCGTAATTTTTGCCCTTCTCAAAATAGTTAAACATTTCAGGTTCGAGTATATATGTACCTGTATTTACGGTATCACTGAATACTTCTCCCCAGCTTGGTTTTTCAAGAAAACCAGTAATTGCAGAGGTCTCATCTGTTATTACAACGCCATATTCAAGAGGTACAGCCACCTTGGACAGTATAAGTGTTGCTACAGCTTTCTTCTTCTTGTGAAATTCAATTGCTTCAGTAAGGTTCATATTTGTAAGACCATCACCACTAATTACAATGAAGGTATCATCAAGGAAGTCAACTGCATTATGTACACTTCCTGCAGTTCCAAGAGGAGTATCTTCGGTGAAATAATGAATATTTACGCCGAAATTAGAACCATTACCAAAATACTCCTTAATCTTTTGAGGTAGATACATTAGAGTAACACCAATTTCTGTAATATTATGACTTTTAAGGAGATCAATAATATGTTCCATAATCGGTTTGTTCATAACCGGAACCATTGGTTTTGGTAGGTCACAGGTTAGAGGTCTAAGGCGTGAACCTTCTCCGCCAGCCATGATAATAGCTTTCATTTTCACCATCCTTTCATAAAATTCTATATTCAAAAGGAAAACCCTAAATATCATTTACAGCATTTTAAATGGAAATAAAATGAGTAAAAACGAATTGAAGTAGGGAGAGTTAATATAACAGAGTGACTATTAAAAGCTTACCCATAAATATTATACAATACTATCTGATTTATGTCCAAAAATATTAAAAAATAAAACAATTGATGTCTAATCGGAAAGGACAAAATTGAGATGGTATGCTATAATGATTTAAATATTTAGTAGGGGTAGAGATGAAATGGGAGAATTTAAGGTTGTATCCGAATATAAACCTCTCGGCGATCAGCCGAAGGCAATTAAAGAGCTTTCACAAGGTCTGAAAAAGGGAGAAAAAGATCAAACCCTTCTTGGTATAACAGGTTCTGGGAAAACCTTTACTATTGCAAATGTAATCCAAGAGGTTCAGAAGCCTACCCTTGTTATTGCACATAATAAGACTCTTGCAGCACAGCTGTGCAGCGAGTTTAAAGAATTCTTCCCCAATAATGCTGTTGAATATTTTGTGAGTTATTATGATTACTATCAGCCGGAAGCATATATTCCAAGTACTGATACTTATATAGAAAAAGATTCATCGATAAATGATGATATAGACAAGCTTAGACATTCAGCAACTGCAGCGCTTTCAGAGCGGAATGATGTAATAATTGTTGCTAGTGTTTCCTGCATATATGGCTTGGGAGATCCTATTGATTATAACAGCATGGTGCTGTCACTAAGACCCGGAATGGTTAAAAATAGGGATGAGGTTGTAAAACGCCTTGTTCATATGCAGTATGAAAGAAATGATATTGCTTTTGCCAGAGGAAAATTTCGTGTAAGAGGAGATATACTTGAGATATTTCCTGCTGATGAATCTGAGAAGGCCTTAAGGATTGAATTTTTTGGGGACGAAGTTGAAAGAATCAGTGAAATAGATGTTCTTACCGGTAAAACTATAGGAATAAGAAGTCACTGTATTGTTTTCCCAGCATCTCATTATGTAACAACACCGGAGAAAATGCAAAGAGCGATTCAAGCGATTGAGCTAGAGCTTGACCAAAGAGTTAGGGAACTAAAAGCGCAGGATAAGCTGCTTGAAGCGCAAAGAATCTTGCAAAGAACAAATTTTGATTTGGAAATGATGCAGGAAATTGGATTCTGCCAGGGTATAGAGAACTACTCAAGGCATATTAGTGGGAGAGAAGCTGGAAGTGCACCCTTTACGCTTTTAGATTATTTTCCCAAGGACTTTTTGCTGGTAATAGATGAATCTCATGTTACAGTACCGCAAATAGGTGCAATGTATCATGGAGACCGTTCAAGGAAGGATGCTTTGGTTGATTATGGATTTAGGCTCCCTTCAGCATATGATAATAGACCACTGTGCTTTGAAGAGTTTGAAAATAAGATTAATCAGGTTATATTTGTAAGTGCAACACCTGCAAATTATGAAAGAAGCCGTTCAAAAATTGTTGAGCAAATAATAAGACCAACCGGGCTTATAGACCCAGAGATAGAGGTTCGCCCTGTTACAGGTCAGATTGACCATTTGATTGGACAAATAAGAGAAAGGGTAGAGAAGGGGCAGAGGGTTTTGGTAACTACTCTTACCAAAAAAATGTCTGAAGATTTGACTGATTACATGAAAGAAATAAATATACGAGTGAGGTATCTTCATTCAGATATTGATACGATTGAAAGAATGCAGATACTGCGGGATTTGCGGCTTGGAGAATTTGATGTATTGGTAGGGATTAATCTTTTGAGAGAAGGGCTTGACCTTCCGGAGGTTTCACTTGTTGCAATACTTGACGCAGATAAACCGGGATTTCTGCGTTCGGAAACTTCATTAATTCAGACCATAGGGCGCGCTGCCCGTAATGTTGAAGGTAAGGTTATCATGTATGCAGATGAGCTGACTGGTGCTATGGAGAAGGCAATAGGAGAAACCAATAGAAGAAGAAGCCTGCAGCTTCAATACAATAAAGAAAATAATATTACTCCAAAAAGCATTCAAAAAGGAGTGAGAGAGGTTATCCAGGCTACAAAGCTGGCTGAGGATGAGGTAGAATACAAGATATCTGGTATGAAAGGTGCAAGTAAAAAAGAGATAAATAAAATTATTAGTGAGCTTACAGCAGAAATGAAGGACGCTGCGGCGAATCTTCAGTTTGAACGTGCGGCAGATTTGAGGGACAGGATAAGGGAATTGGAGAAATTAACTTTATAAAAAAGTAGAGGCCGCAAGTTTGCGGCCTTGATGCTTATACTGCAATTGGTATGGTGATTTCATAAAATTCATTTTCTGAGTCAATCAACAAAGGAACATCTTTCGGATATTCTTTAAAGGTATAATAGTACAGTTCACGCACTTGGTTATGAAAGTTTTCAAGGTCTATAATATATTGTGGTTTTTTAGGGAATTTGTCTTTGGTCAGAATTTCTTTCTGCA
The DNA here is from genome assembly GCA_050258375.1 of Deltaproteobacteria bacterium. GTDB lineage: Bacteria > Bacillota > Clostridia > Acetivibrionales > UBA4821 > JBLMYQ01. The sequence goes on from JBLMYQ010000066.1 coordinate 44,819, forward strand.
CCTCCATAATTGCGTTAGAGGCTTCAGATGCCATGACTATGCGGGTGTCCTCAGAGGCATTTTCTCCAGCCCTGATTCTTGCAATTGCAAGCAAATCTAGGACTATTAGCCTTAACAGAGACTGGGAAATGCCATATGCTGATCCTAATGGATCAAGTGCATTTTCGTATTTACCATTCGATATTTGGTCAAGACCAACAGCGATACAGCTAAAAGCATACTCTTCCCTGGAAAGGAAAGGGAGGGGTAATAAGCTTAAAGCAATTTCCGATGCGGCAGCCAAATCTGTACCGTTTTTAGTTGCATCTAGGGACTCTTTCATAGCTAGGAAGGCTTGAACGGCGCTTGCAATGTCAAACAAATAACCTGTAATTTCCCCCAGTGGTGCTGGAATTGCGAAGGGGAAAAGTTTGGTGGTTTTATTGTTTTGATTGCGTACTTCAGCTTGCCTGTGATAGGCATGAAGCTGATGACTTAGCTCGCAAGAGTCTTTCTTTGTCTGATAGAGTATACGTGAAGGAGTATATCTTTTCTCGTAATCATAAATGAACTGGATTACGTTATCGACCCCTTCCTTTATAACAGTTGGAGTATTGTAGTCTGGACTAATTATTCCTATGCTGTGGAGTACGCGTTTAATATGAATAATTCGCCGCGTGGCTATCCGGAAATTTCCTCCAATGGTATTGGCAGAAGAAAGATATACTTCATTTAATGGTACCAAATCACCAATAGAAACAGCTTTGGCTGCTCCAAAATGTTTTAACGAAGAAAGCTCTTTGCCGTTGCTTAGCGCTTCAAAGCCAAGCGTATCAAAACAAACCATTTTTTCCTGCCAGGTAAGGTTTTGGCAATCAAGCGTTCTAAGAGCGATTCTTGATGCAGACGAATATTCTCCCTTTACTAATAGCCTTTTTAGTTCTTTGAATGTCCCAATTTTGCTTGCAACATCAAGTACATTTAATTTGAGGCTAGGCTGTACTTTGTTAATCCCTTCCACTTAAAAACCTCCTTATTTTTATACGACACTAAAGAAACTTCCCTAGAAATATTCACCTCCATAAATTATTATGATAAGCTGATTTTATTATTTAGATATAAAGAATCACTATTATTTTACTATCCCGGAGGAATATTTACAACAATTGATATGTTAGTTTTAAGTTAAAAAAACAGACCACAATAAATGCGGTCTGTTAAAGAGTATCAGAATGGCAGTGGAATTTTGAAAAAGCCAGAGGGTTCTTGGACAGCCATTTGCTGCTTTTGTTTTTTGGTTAATCTTGCTTTACTGCCGCGTATTCGTTTTTGAACCCTTGCGAGGTCTTCAGCTATAGAAACAAGACCTGAATTACCTTTCCTCCGAAGCTTCATGGTTATTACCCCATTAACAGGGGCGAATCTTCTTTTTGCTTCTTTCTCAAGGTCAATCTTTGCATATACCTCTGCTATCAAGGATTCTAGCTTCAAACGCATGTCTTTTTGAGCCAAACCGCTGGCGGAGCCAAATTTTGCACGCGCATCTTGAAAATCCCGATCATGGAGGCTGGCAAATCCGATGGCAAGGTAGCACATGATTGCTTCTTCATCAGATAAAAAGTAATCAAGTGCAAGCTTAGCAATTTCACCAGCTTCTTCAAATTTACCTTGAGATAAAAGCTTCATAATTTGAATCACATTTTCGTTATCCGTTTTTATTTGGTACATGTTTAAATAATCTTTTTTATTACTCATTTTAATCCTCCTTAATTAAATGAAATTATCAGCAGCGCAAGGAAAGGACTCCTAACAGACCACCTCCATAAATTATTATGTAAGTTATAGTCATTAACTAGAAATAAATAATTACATTTATTTTACTATCAAAACGGAAAAATTACAACAATTGATATTGAATATTAATATTAGAAAATACAAGTTAAAAAGAGCACAAAAAAAGTCAGCTGTGCTGACTTTTTAAAGACATTTGATTTATTGCTGGGCAGGTGCTTTCTTAATAGGCAATTTAATAGTAAACTCTGTACCTTTACCAAGTTCACTGTTAACAGAAATGCTTCCCTTGTGTTTTTCGATAATATTATAAACTATAGATAATCCTAAACCTGTTCCTACGCCAACTCCTTTTGTAGTAAAGCCTGGGTCAAAGATTTTTTTAATTGTTTCAGGAGTCATGCCTGTACCTGAATCCTTGATTATTATTGTTACATTACTATCATCACAGGTAGTTGTTATCCATATGTGCCCTGTTTCAGGAACGGCATCAATAGCATTGACAATAAGATTCATGAAGACTTGGTTTAATTGATTGGGGTAGCATAAAATAGGAGGAATAGTTCCATAATTTTTTATTACATCAACCTTTGTTTTGATTTTACTGCTTAAAAGAATTAAAGTAGAATCTATTCCTACATGTATATCTGCTTCCTTAAATTCTGATTCATCAAGTCTTGCAAAGTTTCTCAAACTTTTCACTATTGCAAGTATTCTATCACAAGCAATAAGATTGGTTTTATTTGCATCATCAAGCTTCTGAACCAGGGAAGCGGCAGAAGGGTCCTCGTTAATACTCTCAGTCATCTTGAGTCTTGAGATAAGTGTATTATAAAGACCAACATTGCAGTTAATTGCACCAATCGGGTTGTTTATCTCGTGAGCAACTCCTGCAACCAGCATACCGAGTGAAGCCATCTTTTCATGTTGAACAAGCTGTGTTTGCGTATCCTTTAGTTTAGAGTAAGCAGTATCCAGATACATCAGAGTTTTTTGCAAGCTTTCAACTGCCTTTTTGGCATTTCTTTTTTCTTCATAAGCTTGGCTGGTTATAGCAGTTTCTTTGCGGATTATATATAAAAAGAATGAAGCTGTAAGTATTAATGATATAAGGATGCTTTCAAACTGGTAGGTTGTTATTGTAGGGAAAAACAAATCTTTTTTAATAATAAATGCACTGCTCATAATTAATATGGTTGATGCAGAGCTAAAAGCAAGAATAGAGTACTTGCCATAAAGGACACTCAAAGCAATAACAGGAAAAAAAACAAAAACGTTATCAATAGAGCCTTTTTCGTTTGCTAAAATAATTAATATTGTTATGCTAAAAATGATTGGATATATATATTTAATATAGTTAACACAAAATTTTATTTGATTTAAAACATTGATAAATAGTAAAATAGATAAAATAATATATGTAGTGTTTAATCTTTGGGTAAGAGGTAAAGACTTTGAAAATAAAAAAGTCGGAATATAAAGAATCAATGCAATATTAATTAATCTTAAAACCTGCTTATTGACCTTTAGTGTATTAAAAAATGAGCTGTCTTGTTCAACGTAATCCTGGAGTTTAATCTTGGGCAATCTGATTTTTGACATTTGCTTTTAACTCCTTATAAAAGAATTATAGTAATAAACTTTATTGTAGAAAAAAAGTATATTTTAATATATTATATTTAAACATATTATACTATTAATTATATCATTAGATTTTAAATAAAGTAAGATTCTTCAAAAATTATTAGGCGAGGTAAAAAAATGATAAGAAACACAATATTGATAAAAGGTGCAAGAGAGCATAATCTTAAAAATATAGATATTGAGATTCCGAGGGACAAATTGGTTGTTATTACCGGATTAAGTGGCTCAGGAAAGTCTTCCCTTGCTTTTGATACTATTTATGCAGAAGGACAAAGAAGATATGTAGAATCATTATCTGCATACGCAAGGCAGTTTTTAGGGCAGATGGAGAAGCCTGATGTAGATTATATTGAAGGACTTTCTCCGGCTATTTCAATAGATCAGAAAACAACTAGTAAAAATCCGCGTTCAACAGTTGGAACGGTTACTGAAATATATGATTATCTAAGACTTCTTTATGCTCGGATAGGAATCCCGCACTGCCCTGCATGCGGAAAGGAAATCTCACAGCAGTCGATTGACCAAATAGTAGATAAGGTTATGGAAATGCCGGAAGGCACAAGGATTCAACTGCTTGCTCCTGTTGTAAGAGGTAGAAAGGGAGAGTATCAAAAGATATTTGATGATGCCAGGAAATCGGGATTTGTAAGGGTTAGAGTTGATGGTGATATAAAGGATTTAAACGAAGAAATAAATCTGGATAAAAATAAAAAACACAATATAGAAGTTGTTGTGGACAGGCTTGTAATAAAGCAGGATATTATTTCACGCCTTGCAGATTCATTAGAAACGGTTATGGGTATGTCAGGTGGATTAGTTCTTATAGATGTTATTGACAAGCAGGAAATGTTGTTTAGTCAGAACTTTGCTTGCAGCGATTGCGGAATAAGCTTAGGTGAAATTACTCCGAGAATGTTTTCCTTTAATAGTCCTTATGGTGCATGCCCAAAATGCAGTGGGTTAGGTACACTTATGGAAATAGACCTGGATTTGGTTATTCCTGACAAAACAAAATCAATAAACGAAGGTGGAATTGCTGCGGCAGGATGGAACCTATCTAATGAAGGGTATTCGGCTATACTATTTAAAGGTTTGGCAAGTAAATACGGATTTGATCTTAATACACCAATAAAGGATTTGGATGCTAAAATACTTGATATTATACTTTATGGTACAAAAGGAGAAAAGTTTTGGGTCAAACATATGGCTGAATACGGCGGAGGCTCATATATGACTTCGTTTGAAGGAATAATAAACAGCCTTCAAAGAAGGTATAAGGAAACCCAATCCGAGTATCAAAGGGATTATTATGAAGGATTAATGGGTAATAAGCCTTGTCCTGAATGTAAAGGTGCAAGGTTGAGAAAAGAAACCTTAGCCATAAGTATTGGAGATAAAAATATTGATGTAGTATCACATTTTAATATTAGGGAAGCAAGAAAGTTTTTTAGTACTTTAAATCTTTCTGATAAGGAAAAAATAATAGGGCAGCGGGTTTTCAAGGAAATTGATTCGAGACTTGGGTTTCTGGAAGATGTAGGACTCGATTACCTTTCTCTTTCAAGAGCTGCCGGTACTTTGTCCGGAGGCGAAGCACAAAGGATAAGGCTGGCAACGCAAATAGGTTCTGGATTAATGGGAGTATTATACATCCTCGATGAACCGAGTATAGGTCTTCATCAGAGAGATAATGAAAAACTGCTTAAGACGTTAAGAAGATTAAGGGATATTGGAAATACACTTTTAGTGGTTGAACACGATGAGGATACTATCTATACTGCTGATCATATTATTGATATTGGGCCAGGACCGGGAATTCATGGCGGTTATGTTGTTGCTCAAGGAAATATTGAAGAAATCAAGGCGTGTAAAGAATCTTGGACCGGACGTTATCTTACAGGAGAATTGAAAATTGAAATACCAGAAGAAAGAAGAAAAGAAGAAGATAAATGGGTTGAAATCATTGGAGCCAGAGAAAACAACCTGAAAAATATTGATGTAAAAGTGCCAATTGGGCTATTTACATGTATAACAGGCGTTTCTGGTTCTGGAAAAAGCTCGCTTGTAAATGAAGTTATTTATAAATGTCTTGCTAATGAATTAAATGGTGCAAGAATGAAACCGGGACTTCATGATGCAGTAAAAGGAATTAAGCATCTTGATAAAGTGATTGATATTGATCAATCTCCAATCGGAAGAACGCCAAGATCGAATCCGGCTACTTATACAGGCATGTTTGATCACATAAGGGATGTATTTTCTCAGACGATTGAAGCAAAAGCCAGAGGATACAAAACCGGAAGGTTCAGCTTTAATGTTAAGGGTGGACGTTGTGAGGCATGCAGTGGTGATGGTCTATTAAAAATTGAGATGCATTTTCTTCCTGATGTATATGTTGTTTGTGATATTTGTAAAGGAAAGAGATATAACCGTGAAACACTTGAGGTTAAATACAAAGGCAAGAATATAGCTGAAGTACTTGACATGACAGTTGAAGAGGCTCTGGATTTCTTTAGAAATATTCCAAGAATTCAACGAAAGCTTCAGACTCTTTCTGATGTAGGATTAGGATATATAAAGCTTGGACAACCTTCAACTACTCTTTCAGGAGGAGAAGCGCAGCGTGTAAAATTGGCTACAGAGCTTACAAAGAAGAGTACAGGACGAACTATGTATATTTTGGATGAGCCTACAACTGGATTGCATATAGCTGATGTGCACAGCCTTGTGAAAATTTTGCATAGGTTGGTTGACGCAGGAAATACAGTTGTAGTCATTGAGCACAATCTTGATGTTATAAAAACGGCTGATTATATTATTGATTTGGGACCAGAAGGTGGAGATAAGGGTGGAATGGTAGTAGCGCAAGGAAGTCCGGAGGAAATAGTAAGATGCAAAAATTCGTATACAGGGCAATTCCTAGAAAAGAAAATCAAGGGGTGAGAGATTTCAAATGACATGAAATTATATGCGAACAGTATTTTTTGCTCTTTGCATATAATTTTATGCATTATAAATCAAATTAGTTGACGGCTGAAACTTATATTGTATACTCAAGTTAACTACTTAGGTTAGGACATTTTTCGACTGAGGCCACCTTGCGGTGGCTTTTTCTATTTTTTAGTATTTATTTTGTAATTATAGTATAATTACTTTAATAGCAAAGATTGTCCTCAATTTAACAAAAGAGGACAGGGGGAGAGGGAGCATGGCTAAAGAGATTGAAAGAAAATTTAGGGTTTTAAGTGATAAATATAAGGAAAATTTAAATGGGGTATACTGTAAACAGGGATATATAAGTACAGACCTGAAGCGTATTGTTAGGGTTAGAATTAATGACCAGAAAGCGTATATTACTGTTAAAGGTGAGCTTAGAGGCTCTACAAGAGCAGAGTATGAATATCCTATTCCAGTGAATGATGCAGAAGAGATGCTGGAAATGCTTTGTAAAAAACCGCTCATAGAAAAAATAAGATATAAAATTGATTACAAAGGATTCCTCTGGGAAGTTGATGAATTTTATGGAGAGAATGAGGGATTGATTATTGCAGAAATAGAGCTTGATGAAGAAGGAACCGATTTTCCAAAACCGGAATGGCTTGGTAAAGAAGTGACTGATGATATGAGGTATTACAATTCAAATTTGATAAAAAGTCCATACAAAGATTGGAAATATTCTATCTGAGTGATATTAATCCTGATTAGATATTTTTCCTCTATAATAACCGGTGAATATATTTATTAATTCCTCATTAGAGTTTGAAGCTTCCGCTTTGGTGATATCAATAAGTTTAATATATTCTTTTAAGCTATCATTAATTTTATCAAGTGCTGTTAGCAAATTATCTTCAGGAACAGAAGCGTTTAGAGTTATATTTCCATCAATAATATTGTTTTCTATACGATGTGCATCCTTGATAATTATTTTATACATATCAGTAAGCAGTTCGGGCTTCAAGCCTGTATCTAAAGAAAACTCCTTAAGAGCATTGAATATTTCTTCTTCACGTTTGGGTTGGAACATAGGAATATTATTTTTCAGTTTTATCTCTGCAACCAGAGGTATTATTGCCATTCTCTGAAGCAATATATATCTTAAAGCAGTATCAAATTGATCAAGATACTTCCGAATATCCTGTAATTCCATAAATCCTATGTTCCCTTCTTTTTATAACAGACAAGGCTTTATTTATTAACTTTCTCCATATATCTTTTAATTTTTTGTGTTGTGGTCTTGATAAAATCGGTTTGTTTTATGGTAAATTCCCTGATATATTTGTAAATAGGCATTTTTTTATTTACCTCTTTGATTTCATGTTCTATCAAGGAATGTAGTTCTTCCTCAGTTAAAAGCTTACTTGAAAATTTATTCTCAATGTAATCATTGTTGACTACTACTGTTGCACAGAGTTTTACATCTCCATTGTCTTCATGTTTTTCCCAGACCATTGATTCTTTTATATAAGGACTTTTATTAAGTATTGTTTCAAGTTCTTCAGGGAAAACATTTTTACCATTTTTCAAAACAATAACGTTCTTCTTTCTCCCGGTAATATGAAGGAACCCGTCTTTGTCAAAATAACCAAGGTCTCCGGTATAAAACCATCCATCCTTAAGAACCTTTGTGGTGGCTTCTTCGTTTTTGTAATATCCAAGCATTACATTTGGACCTTTTGTAACGATTTCACCTATTCCTTCCTCATTTGGACTGTCTATTTTAACTTCTACATTTGGAAGAGGGACACCGGGTGAATCATTTTTTTGCTGTCTGTCATTGTTCCCTGTCACTAAAGGACTGCATTCTGTTAAACCATAGCCTTGTAATAATTTTATTCCAATATCATTAAACCATTTTGCAACTCCAGGGTCGATTGCAGCTGCACCGCTTAGAAAAATGCGGACATGACCACCAAATACATCATGAATTTGTTTGAAGAGCTTTTTAGTTGGATTGATATTAAGGTATTTTCGGCAAAAGTTGCTGAATTTTATTGCTATGTTCATTTTAGTTATTGCTCCACGCTGCTTTGAAATCTGTTCCATCGCCTTTTTGTACATATTTTCGTAAAGCAAAGGAACTGAGCACATCATTGTTGCTTTAAAATCCTTCAGGTTTTTAGCAATGTGTTTCAAGCCTTCACAAAATGCAATACAAGCACCACCATATAGAGCGGAAAGAAGTCCACAGGTGAATTCATATGTATGATGTAAAGGAAGAAAAGATAAAAAGACATCATCCTCATGGGACTTAACCACTGACATTACAGACATAAGATCGGCACAAAGATTTTTGTGTGATAGCATGACAGCTTTTGCAAATTCACTGGTTCCTGATGTAAAAAGCATTATACCCATTTTTTCACTGTCAATTTTTGCGCTTGTAAAGGTTTTATCACCTGATTTTAGGAGCTTACGACCTTTTCTAATAAGTTCATTGTATGAAAGAAGGCTTCCTTCGGCTTTTTCTCTATCTATCCCTATAAAATGTTTGATTGTTGGGCATGTATTTGACAACTGCTTAATTGATTCTTCCAGTTTGCCAGAGTAGATTATTGCATCTGCTTCAGAGGTATGAATTACGTTTTCAAGCTCATGAAAAGGAAGTGCCTTGTCTATTGGCACAACAACACCGGTTCCACCAGCTGCTGCAAAATATGAGACGGCCCATTCGTATCTGTTTTCAGCCAGTATTGCAATGCGGGCATCTTTTAATCCTAAGTTTATTAAGGCTGTACCAAATGCATCTACATCTGATTTGAAATCACCGTAAGAAACTGATTGTATTTCATCAATGCCTTTCTTTTTAAAAGCAAATGCTTTATTTTGTTTGAAAAGTCGGCAGCTTTGTTCAAGCAAGTCCTTAAGACTCTCTATTGGTCTAACCTGATAAAAAGCAACGCTCTGCATAATTTTATTTTCCTCCAATGATTAGTAAGTACATTGTACTAATTATACTAAGATTTACTTAAATATTACTAAATATTATTAAGAATGTATATATCTTATATATAGTTTGTTAAATTATTTTAATAACTTTGAATTTAAAAGCATATTTAAGAAAAAATATATTTAAATAAAAAAATATGTCAATAAAAAAATGTTGTAAAAATAATGCTGCTGTGCTAAAATACTAAAGTGCGAATTACGGGTGGTCCGCTGTTAAAAACATGAACACCTATGGAGAAAGGAGGTCCACAAATATGGACATTTTAAAAACAGTTGAAAGCCAGTATCTAAAAAGCAAAGTTCCTGAATTCAATATCGGAGATACTGTTAAGGTATCAGTTAAGGTTAAAGAAGGAAACAGAGAAAGAATTCAGGTTTACGAAGGTACAGTTATAAAAAGAAAAGGTGGCGGTATCAACGAGACATTTACAGTAAGAAGAATTTCTTATGGTATTGGAGTTGAAAGAACATTCATGCTTCATTCTCCAAAGATTGAAGATGTTGCTGTTACAAGAAGAGGTAAAGTAAGAAGAGCTAAACTTTACTACTTAAGAGACAGAGTTGGAAAAGCTGCTAAAGTTAAAGAAGATATTATTAGAAAAGAACAGAAATAACTTAAACTAAGCCCTTCTCTAAAAAAGAGAGGGGTTTATTGTTTTTTAGTGGATTTTTTAAGTGTTATTTAGGTATAATGAATATGAGATAGTAAAATTATCAACTTTAAAAGGAAGTAAAATATGGTTATACAATGGTATCCGGGTCATATGGTAAAGGCAAAAAAAGAAATAAAAGGAAATCTTAAATTAATAGATGTAGTAATTGAGCTTCTTGATGCAAGAATTCCAAACAGTAGTCAGAATCCTGATATAAAAGAAATAGTTGAAAACAAGCCAAGAATAATTGCATTGAACAAAGCTGACCTTGCTTCAGAACACGTCACAAAAAATTGGATTAGTTACTTTAAAAAGCAAGGTATTACTGCCGTACCTGTTGATTCAATCACAGGTAGAGGGTTAAAGGAAATAGAAGCAGCGGTAAGAGCTCTTGCAAAGGATAAGCTTGAAAAGAGTGCAGAAAAAGGAAGAATCGGAAGACCAATAAGAGTAGCAATAATAGGGATTCCGAATGTTGGTAAATCTGCTTATATTAATAAGGTTGCAGGACGTTCAGCAGCAATAACAGCCAATAAGCCTGGAGTTACAAAGCAAAATCAATGGGTAAAAGCAGGGCAGGGAATAGAATTAATGGATACGCCAGGTGTCCTATGGCCAAAATTTGAAAGCGAAGAAGCAGGTATCAGCCTTGCAGTCACTGGTGCTATACGTTCCGAAATTCTTGATATTTATGAGCTGGCAGTTAAGCTTATGGATATTCTAAAAAGGAGTTATGCGAAAAATCTTATAGAAAGATTCAGAATTGAAAACATTGAAGGAATGACTGGAGAAGATATAGTGCAGAAAATTGGGTCAAAGAGAGGCTGTATTATAGGTGGGGGAGAGGTAGACCTTGAAAGAACATCAAATTTAATAATAGAAGAATTTCGTTCAGGTAAGATTGGGAGAATAAGCTTGGAAGAACCAACTCACCCCTAGCCCCTCTCTTAAAATAGAGGGGAATTAGTCTCTTTATAGTCTTACTATTTCTTTCTTATATAGCTGTAGAGAGGGAAGTAAGAAGGGTGAGTTGTAGGTATAAATAAAAATAGCTAATTCCTCCTCTATCTAGAGAGAGGAGGCTAAGGGGTGAGTTAATGGAGTTTAGGTTATATAAAACATCAGAAAAGTTTAAAGATGGAAGTAAGTATTTTGAGAAAGAAAAAGCACGGCTTATTGAGCTTATCCAATTTGAGAATAAGTGGTATGAGAAAGGTATAACTTCTATTGCCGGAGTTGATGAAGCTGGAAGGGGACCTTTAGCAGGACCTGTAGTGGCTGCTGCTGTTATTCTTCCCAAAGGGCTTCTTATTGAAGGGGTAAATGACTCGAAAAAGGTTTCAGAGACTAGAAGGGAAGTTCTCTACGATATAATCATAAAAGAAGCACTATCATGGGGTATTGGAATTGTTGATAATAATATTATAGATGAAATAAATATTTTAAATGCTGCTAAAAAGGCAATGAAAATAGCAGTTGATAATCTTAAATTTCAGCCCGAAGTACTTTTGATTGATGCCGAAGAGCTTCAGCTTCCGTGCTTAATTGAAGAACCAATTGTGAAAGGTGATGCTAAAAGCATATCTATTGCAGCAGCCTCAATAATTGCGAAGGTTACAAGAGATAGAATTGTTACTGAATATGATAAAAAATATCCCGGATATAATTTCTCAAAGCATAAGGGCTATGGAACAGCTGAACATATCGAGGCAATAAAGAGAAATGGCTTATGTGAAATACATAGAAAAAGTTTTACAAAGAACATTAGATAAGGGTAAAACTTTTAGGGTTAGGTGAGTTATGAATATTCAATCTGTTGCGGTATCAGCTCAAATCCTTGAAAGCAGTTCAACTAAACAGTTTCCTCACCAAGGAATAGGAGATGTCTTAAAGGCGCAAGTTGTTGGCAAATCAGGTTCTGAGGTTATTTTGCGCCTTGAAAATGGAAACGTTATTTCTGCTTCTACTGAAATACCTCTTGATGTTGAGGTCGGAGATACAATAGATTTGCAAATCAAAGACAAGCAAGATGGCAAAATAATGCTTGAAACATTAAAGAATGAAAACGGAGAAATAATTAAGAACTCTAACACAGAACAAATAAAAACACTTTTAAGCTCGTTTGGAATAACTCCAAGTTCAAAAAACATTGATGTTATTAATGAAATGATGACTAAACAGATGCCTTTGACAAGAGAAAGCGTGCAAACCGTATTAAAGGGCATTACCAAATTTGAAAAATTGGATATACCTAAAGCAGTATTTATGCTTGCAAATAATATTCCCTTTGAAGAAAAAAATATTGAAATTCTTTCACAATATCAGGAGGGGAAAATAAAACTAGGTAATCAAATCAAAACATTGTTAGGATTGATTGATCAAATTGAAGAACCAAAGCTTTTAAAGGATGTTTTGCAAAAGCTTAATAGAATTGAGGATGGAAATAAAAACAAGGCAATTGATACCTTAGTTGAAAAAGTAGTTAATAATGCTTCAAAGAATCTAGTGAATAATTCTAAGAGTGATACATTACAAAAAGCAGTTGGACTAAATATTCAAATAGACGAAATTCCCAAGCAGGCGGACAATGAAAAAGCTGAACCGGCTGCAATAGAACGAGAACAAATTCCGCTTATTAAAAAGGTTATAACAGATAAAATAGACACTCTTGTGAAGTTATTAACAAATAATAATAAAGAAAACAATAATGATATTCAGATAAATGATTTTAAGAAAGCAATTGAGGATTTGCCTGATGACCAAATTAAAGAAATTTTAAAGCAGATGCCCAAAAATGAAAAAGATATAGTTATAAAAATGCTTAATTTAATGGTTAACAAGGATGACCATTTCAAGTTTGATAAAAAAGTATTTACTGAGACTAATGATATTGAAATACTAAAAAAAGAAATAAAGAGTCATTTCCAGAAGCATTTCATCAATCCTTCGTCAGAGAGTGTCAAAGATGATTTGAACATTACTGAGAATTATAGAGAACTGATGGGCAAGCTGGAATCGATAAAGGATAGCATTGCTGGAAGAGCGGGTACATCTGAAATACAAACATTAATAGTACATACCGAAGAGAACATCAGCTTTATGCGTGATTTAAGCCAATATAATGCTTTTGTTCAAATTCCCCTTAATATTTGGGGTAAGGAAACGAATGGTGAGCTTTTTGTATTAAAGAAGGATAAAAGAAAGATTGACCCTGCAAATGCAAGTGTTTTTTTATCACTGGATATGCCTAATATAGGACTAACCGAGGTTTTCGTGAAGGTTCAAGGTAAAAATATTGATTGCAATTTCAGGATGCAGAATGATGAACTGGTTTTATTCTTAAAAGAAAATTCCCATAAACTGGTGCAGCTGCTTAATTCGAGTGGTTATAAATTTGTATCTGTAAATTGTTCATTAATAGATAAAAGAACAGGAATTGTAGAAATAGATAAGAACTTTGAAATGGATGCTAAAAGTAGAAATTTATCAATTGATGTAAAGGTATAGGCTATGGATAAGAAAAAAATCAAAGAAGCTGCAGTTTTAAAATATTCTGCTGAAAATGAAGAGGCACCTAAAATCGTTGCCCTTGGTAAGGGAGATATTGCAGAGAAAATACTGGAAATTGCAAAGGAAAATAGCGTTCCAATTTATGAAAATCCCGAGCTTGCGCATACATTAAATGCAATGAATATCGGGGAAGAGATTCCTCCTGAACTGTATGAAATTGTGGCACAGATATTGGTTTTTGTAAGTGACTTGGATAACTTGCATTCAAAAACAAAATAAATAAAAATACAAAATATTTCCTCGCAAAATTTTGATAGCAACGTCAAACAGTTCTGAGGACCCTTCCTAAGAAGCTGTTCACGAACCATTTGACTTAGATGTATCCAAATTGGGTCAAAAAATTTTGTTCATAAATTATTTGTATTTAATGAGATTTAACTGTAGACCGATCAATAAAAGGAAATAGGAGGCTAAATTTTGCCATATAACAAGGAATTAGGTAAAGTAGGAGAAGAGGAAGCCCGAAAGTATCTTTTGCAAAATGATTATACAATAATAAAAAATAACTATACTTGCAAATGTGGAGAAATTGATATTATTGCACAAAAGGAAGAGTACATAATTTTTATAGAGGTAAAAACCAGAACCAACTCAAACTACGGTTTCCCTATTGAGTCAATAAGCTTAAAAAAAAGAAAGTCAATTATCAAATCTGCAAAAGTATTCCTGCTTCAAAAAAAAATAACAGATTCAGCAGTCCGATTTGATGTTATTGAGGTATTAACCGGTACTGGGAAGGATTCGAGTTGCAATATTAATCATATAGAGAATGCATTTTGGGAGGAATAAATAAATGAGGATGTATGATATTATTGAAAAAAAGAAAAATGGTGAAGAGTTAACCAAAGAAGAAATTAATTTTGTAATATCAGGGTTTTGTAGTCAAAAAATAGTAGATTACCAGGTCTCAGCCTTATTAATGGCAATATATTTTAAAGGAATGAGTCTGGGAGAAATCTCAGAGTTAACTATGGCAATGGCGAATTCGGGTGATAAGGTTAGCCTTGACGATATAAAAGGAATAAAGGTAGACAAACATAGTACTGGTGGAGTTGGAGATAAAACTACTCTCATTGTTGCACCATTAGTGGCTGCTGCAGGTGTTTCGGTTGCTAAAATGTCGGGGAGAAGCTTGGGACACAGCGGCGGAACGATTGATAAGCTAGAATCAATTGATGGTTTTAAAACGAATCTTCCCAGAGAAAAATTTATTGAAAGCGTAAATAATTTAAATATAGCAATTACAGGGCAAACTGGGAATCTTGTCCCTGCAGATAAAAAGATTTATGCATTAAGGGATGTTACTGCAACTGTAAATAGTATTCCTCTTATTGCCAGTAGTATTATGAGTAAAAAAATAGCTGGTGGTGCAGATGCAATTGTTCTTGATGTAAAGACTGGCAGCGGGGCATTTATGAAACAGCCGGAGATGGCACTTGAACTTGCTAAAGTAATGGTTGATATTGGAGAAAGCTTGGGAAGAAAAACCATTGCTGTTGTATCTAATATGGATCAACCGCTTGGATATGCAGTAGGAAATTCACTTGAGGTTATTGAAGCTATAAAAACATTAAATGGTAGAGGCCCCAAAGATTTGGAAGAAATATGCCTGGTTTTAGGAACCTATATGTTAAAGCTATCTGGAAGAAGTGAAGATTTTGATGTATTAAAAAGCGAGCTGCAAGAGCTTATAAGAAATGGTAAAGCGTTTGAAAAATTTAGAGAGATGGTAATCAATCAAGGTGGAAATGTCAAGATGATTGATAATCCTGACTTATTTAAAAAGACAAAGCTGAAAATACCTGTACTTGCTGAAGAAGATGGGTTTATTACCTCTATAAAAACCGATGCTATTGGTATTGCATCAATGGTTCTTGGGGCAGGAAGAGAAGAAAAAGAAGCTTCCATTGAACTTGATGTAGGAATAATTATTGAGAAAAAAATTGGTGATAAAGTAGCAAAAGGTGATGTTTTAGCTTATATGTATGCTAATTATGAATACAAAGCAGAAGCCGCAAAAAAACTGATTTCGGAAGCCTATAGCATTGGAAAGGAAAGTGTTATACCGAAGCCATTAATTATAAAGGTAGTTTAATGGTTTATATTTAATGTAGTAAAGTCAAAAACAGTTGACTTTTTCCAGTCTTGTTATAAAATATTCAATAGGATTTTGAAGGGTACATTTGTTATGTCTTTGAGAGTTATTTCAGGAAAAGCAAAAGGGCTGAGACTAAAAACAATAAAGAGTTTGCAAACTCGCCCAACTGCTGATAGAATAAAAGAATCACTTTTTAGTATTATTGCACCTTTGCTGCACAAAGCAATTGTACTTGACCTTTTTGCAGGCACGGGAGCCTTGGGGATAGAGGCTTTAAGCAGAGGGGCAGATTTTGCGGTTTTTATTGATAACAGTAGAGAAAGCATTAATGTAATAAAAGAGAATATAAATCATACCGGATTTGAACAAAATACAGAGGTATATCTAAATGACTATGACGGAGCAATAAAATTATTAGCAAAAAGAGATAAAAAATATGATATTGTATTTTTAGATCCTCCTTATGGAAAAGGATTAGAAATAAAAGCTGCTGATAGTATTATAAAGAATAATTTGCTTTCAAATAAAGGTATAATTATAATAGAAACAGAAGAGGTACTTGAAAATAGATTAGTTGGTGTTACAAAAGTTGATGAAAGAAGCTATGGACGTACTAAATTAAGCTTTTTTGAAAGGGAGAAAAAAGATTGAAGGTATGTGTTTATCCTGGAAGCTTTGATCCGATAACATATGGGCATCTTGATATAATTGAAAGAGCATCTAAAATATTTGATAAATTAATAGTTGCAGTTTCCTGCAATCCTAATAAAATACCTGCATTCTCTCTTGAAGAAAGAGTTGAATTAATTCAGGATTGTATTAAAGATTATGGAAATGTAGAAGTAGATTACTTCTGTGGGCTCTTGATTGATTATCTTAAACAAAAGGGTGCAACAGTAGTAGTGAAAGGACTCAGGGTTATAACTGATTTTGAGTATGAGTTTCAAATGGCTCTTCTTAATAAGAATTTGGATCCGGATATAGAGACGGTATTTATGATGACAAACAATAAGTTTTCATATATAAGTTCAAGCATGGTTAAAGAGATTGCAAGATTAGGAGCAAATATTGAAGAATTTGTACCAACAGTTATTAAGCAAAAAGTATTAGATAAATTAACGGCAGGAAAGGGGTAAGACCATGGACGCTTATGCATTGTTAGAACAACTTGAAGATGAGCTGGAGAGAAGTATTACTATTCCACTTATAGGTAAAAGCCTTATTGAAAAGGAACAGATACTTGATATTGTTAAAGAAATCAGGTTGAAGCTTCCTGATGAACTCAAACAGGCAAAGTGGGTTAAGGTTGAAAGACATAGAATATTGCTGGAAGCTCAAAAGGAAGCAGAGAACGTTGTTAAAGAAGCGGAAAATAGGATTGTAACCATGATTGATGACCATGAAGTTACCAAGATGGCAATGCAAAAAGCGGATGATATCATTGGAAGTGCAAATGAAGCAGCGCAAGAAATCATTAATAATGCAAAACCAATGGCAGAAGAAATGATAGCAAATGCTCAAAGGGTTGCAAAAGAAATGAACAGGGGTTCAAAAGAGTATGCAGATGAAGTCCTGGCAAAGCTTGAAGACATATTAAGAGATGCGTTGGATAATATTAGAACAGACAGAGAAGAATTAAGACATGGATAAAAACAAGACCACTTTTTAAAAGGTGGTCTTACTTTTATCCAAAGCTATAAAGCAATAACTGGTTCAAGCACGTGTACTGTTCCAGTTTGAACATCAATTTCTACATTTGCCCCAAATGGAAGTGTTGGTTTAACTTTACCATGACCGGATTTGAAAGATAAAATAACTGGCTTGTTCATCGGTAAAATAATATCTTCTATTACATCACTAACTGTTTTTCCCGAAGATTCTGAGCAATCAGTAAAATCGCCAAGTATAAAGCCTTTGCACACATCTAGTTTACCGATATTTTTTAGAAAAGTAAGCATCCTGTCTATTGCATAGGCTTCTTCATTAACTTCCTCAAGAAACAGGATGCAGTCCTTAGTATTTATCTCGTATTTAGTACCGATTGTTCCTAAAATGGTTGTCAGGTTCCCGCCAATTAATATTCCATCAGCTTTTGATGCTGGAGTATCTGGTGGTCTGCCTTCGGATTGGGTTCCGAGAATAAAGCTTCTTTTATATAACGAAACAGTTTCAATTAGATTATTTGTGTTATAACCCGTAGGAGATTCTCCGATATTTATAATCATTGGAGAGTGGAAGGTTACAAATCCACAGTATTGAGTAAATATATTCAATAGGAATGAAATATTGCTGTAGCCAGCGAAAATTTTAGGGTTGTGAGAGATTATATTAAAATCAAGATAGCTTAGCAGTCTCTCAGTGCCGTATCCTCCCCGGGAGCAAATTATTGCATTAATATTTTTATCTTGAAACATTTCCATTAAGTCGCAGGCACGTTCCTTATCACTGCCTGCAAGATAGCCGCTTGATTTTAAAGAATTTTTGCCAAGCTTTACGTTATAACCAAGATTTTTCAAGAGATAAATGCCATTTTCAAAGGAAGCTTGCTGCTTTGCTTCTATTGGACTGGCGGGGGAGAGTATTCCAATTGTATCACCTTTTTTTAGAGCTTTCGGTTTTAACATTAATCCTCCGTTGATTGTGTTATATCAATAAATTTTATGCTCTTTTATATTCAAATAATATAGTAAGATTTTTGCATAAGGTATAATTTGTAAAATTACAGTTAAAATATAACTGAAAAAGTGGTTTGTAATTTTGCATAGGAAACTGTAGATTTTGTTGATATTTAGCTGATTATAATCTGTTTTATATTTTTGATTTTCTATGACGAAAAATATTTATAAAAAAAAGAAGGAAAACAAATTTTGCTTGTCGAATATAAAATGACTATGTACTGTAAAAAGATGCTTTTTGCTAACTGTAATTAATTATATGTATGAAATGTGTGCATTAAGCTATAAAATAAGCATCAATAAAATAAATATTGTAACAATCATTTAACATTTGTAACCAGGAGGAAATAGAAGAAATTTGTCGAAATTATAAAATCAAGGATGTTGGGTGTAAATAATGTCTGGTTATTTTTCAGAAGAACTTCTCGATGAAATAAAAAATTCAAATGACATTGTTGATGTTGTTTCGGAATATGTAAAATTAAAAAAAAGCGGAAAAAACTATTTTGGATTATGTCCTTTTCATACAGAGAAATCGCCATCGTTTTCTGTAGCTTCTGATAAACAAATTTTCTTCTGCTTTGGTTGTGGTGCAGGCGGAAATGTCTTGCATTTTATTTCAAAAATTGAAAACCTCGAATTCACTGAAGCAGTAAAGTTTCTTGCTGAAAGAGCAAAAATACATATAGATGAAACTAATGACAGCAAATTTAGACCGGAAGCAGCCCGATTAAAAGAAGAGATATTAGAGATTAATAAGGAAGCGGCAAGATACTTTTTTACCAAGCTTTCTGAAAAAGAAAATGAAACCGCACGTAATTATATAAAAAACAGGGGCTTATCTTCTGAAACAATAAAGAAATTTGGATTGGGATTTTCATCTTATAGAGATAATGAGCTGTCGGAGTATCTTATAAGTAAAGGCTATAAAAGTGAGTCTGTTTTAGCTTCCGGACTTTCATATCCGGATAGCAAAAATAAACTTCATGATAGATTTCGCGGTAGAGTAATTTTTCCTATATTTGATGTTAGAGATAGAGTAATTGGATTTGGCGGAAGGGTTCTTGACAATTCTCAGCCTAAGTATTTAAATTCGCCGGAGACAATGATATTTAATAAAAGAAGAAATTTGTATGGATTGAATTATGCTAAAAAGTCTCAGGATAAAAAAGTAATTGTAGTTGAAGGTTATATGGATGCAATATCTATGCATCAAAATGGCATAGATAATGTTGTTGCAACGTTAGGAACTGCAATGACAACTGAACAAGGAAGATTGCTTAGAAAATATTTTGAAGAAATAGTTATAGCATATGACTCGGATAGTGCAGGGCAAGCGGCAGCTATTAGAGGTCTGGATTTATTGAGTGATATGGAAATTTCAGTTAGGGTTATGAAAATCGAAGAAGGAAAAGACCCTGATGAATTTGTAAGGAAAAAAGGAGCAAAATATGTCAAAGCTGCAATTGATTCGGCAAAATCACTTGCAGAATATAAAATAGATTTACTAAAACAGCAGTATGATTTAAATGATACAAAAGGCAAAATTGAATTTTTAAATAAAATGGCAGGAGTTTTGGCAAAAGTAAAGAATAATATTGAAAGAGATGCTTATATTAAAAATATCTCAAAAGAAACTGGAATTAGTCAAGAACCTATATGTGCAGAAATTGACAGAATACTTTACGGACATTCAAAGAAAATTCGTATACCGAAAGCTCAAGGTTTAGTACAAACGCAATCGGGAAGAAGAGAAGAGGTCTTGACAAAGATTAAACAAGCAGAGAATATGCTTATTGCTCTTTTAAGTAATAATGACAAAAGAGTTTATGAATATATTAAAGATAGGGTTAAACCGGAGAATTTTTATTCAGATTTGCTAAAAAATATAGCTGAAAAAATTTATGCAATGTATGAGCAGGGTAAGGATGTTATGCATTCTGATATACTTAGTGTCCTGGAAACTGAGGAGGAAATAAGTACATACTCAGGTATTGTTCAAAAGGATTACGAGTTTGAAGATTCATATAGAATAGTTGTAGATTTATTCAATGTAATTCAAAGAGAAAAACTTGAAGAGAGGAAGAAGAATATACTAGCGCATATGAAAAACGAGAATCTTACAAACGAAGAAGTTATAGGACTTGAAAGAAAACTTATAGAAATCACAACAGAATTAAAAAATATAAAATACGGGACGGATAAGCATATGAAGAAAGGAGGAGTGTAAGGTGGGAAACAATGAAAGCAAAAAGGCTGTCATTAAAGAGCTGATTGAAAAAGGTAAAGCCAAAGGTATGCTTACCTATAAAGAAATAATGGATGCTCTTGAAGAGATAGACCTGGATCCTGAACAAATAGAAAAAATATACGATACTCTTGAGAATTTTGGTATAGATATAATAGGGGATTTTGAAAGTGAAGTTGCTGATTTGCAGTTAAATGAAGAAGAAATTGACCTTACAGTCCCTGAAGGTATTAGTATAGATGATCCTGTCCGTATGTATCTTAAAGAGATTGGAAAAGTCCCACTGCTTTCTGCTGAAGATGAAATAGACCTTGCCCAAAAGATGGAAAAGGGTGATTCTGAGGCAAAAAGGAAGCTTGCCGAAGCTAATTTAAGGCTTGTTGTAAGTATTGCAAAAAGATATGTTGGCAGAGGTATGCTATTTCTTGATTTGATACAGGAAGGTAATCTGGGACTTATTAAAGCTGTGGAGAAATTTGACTATAGAAAAGGATATAAATTTAGTACGTATGCAACTTGGTGGATTAGGCAGGCAATAACAAGAGCAATTGCTGATCAGGCGAGAACCATAAGAATTCCGGTTCATATGGTTGAAACAATCAACAAGCTTATAAGAGTATCAAGGCAGCTTTTGCAGGAATTAGGACGTGAACCACTGCCTGAAGAAATAGCTAAAGAAATGGCTCTGACAGTTGATAAGGTTAGAGAGATTATGAAGATAGCACAGGAACCAGTATCTTTGGAAACGCCAATTGGTGAAGAAGAAGACAGCCATCTTGGAGATTTTATACCTGATGATGATGCTCCGGCGCCTTCTGAAGCAGCAGCATTTACATTACTTAAGGAACAACTGATTGATGTATTGGATACTTTAACACCAAGAGAAGAAAAAGTGCTCAGACTTAGATTCGGCTTAGATGATGGAAGAGCAAGAACTCTTGAAGAGGTAGGTAAAGAGTTCAATGTTACCCGTGAAAGAATAAGACAAATTGAAGCAAAAGCTCTTAGAAAGCTTAGACATCCCAGCAGAAGCAAAAAGCTCAAAGATTATTTGGATTAAAAAACTCTCGAATGATAAACTCATTCGAGAGTTTTTAGGTAAAGCTAAATAAATATTTATAATAATTAAGAAAATATTATCTTAGTGTAAATTAGTAATATTAGTATAGAAAGATTGGTAAATATTGATTATAATTATTGATGTTGTAAATTAAAAATGTTATTAAAGGAGGAGCATTATTAATGTCTCATATTATGAGTGAAGTTTCTGCAGAAGAAGCGTTACAAAAATTGAAAGAAGGAAACAAAAGATTTGTTTCAGGTAATTATGCTGAAAAGAATATAGGTCCTGAAAGAAGAAAAGATTTGTATGAAAATGGTCAGAAGCCTTTTGCAATAATAGTTACATGTTCAGATTCGCGGGTTGCACCTGAGCATATATTTGACCAAGGGCTTGGAGATTTATTTGTTGTTCGCGTTGCAGGGAATGTAATCAATGATTTTGTTATGGGAAGTGTTGAATATGCTGCTGAACATCTTGGAGTTCAATTGGTAGTAATATTGGGACATGAAAAATGTGGTGCGGTAAAGGCTGCAGTTGAAGGCGGCGAAGCGCCGGGGTTTATTGGCTCTATTGTTAACAAGATTGTAAAAAGTGTTCAAAAGGCTATGGATGATGACGAATGTGCGGATGGATTATGCGAAGCTGCAACCAACCATAATATAAAGGAAGCTGTAGAAGAAGCAAAAGAGAGTGATTTGATTGATCATTTGGTTGAAGAGGGTGTGCTACATGTGGTTGGAGCGAAGTATAATCTTTGTTCAGGAGAAGTTATCTGGTTTTAATTTATTGCAAAAAATTCAGAGTTATCTTGGAGAAGTTTGAGATTAGTTTCAAACTTCTTTTATTTTTTTATCATTCATTAGATAATTCACCTTGTTCAATTTTATTTCTTAAATTACAAAATCAAAAGGTATCAATAATTATAAGAAATAATTATTGATACATGGTAAAGGACTTGATATAATGAAATATATTTTAATGAATCAAATATAACGTGGTTGTTGCAAGGTGCAAGGTTGTTCAAAGGTTTAACTACCCAATAAGGGAAGGTTGAAGGAAAAAAAGAAAGTAAAGGAGTGTTTAAACATGAACCAATTTATTCAAGAGCTATTAAGGGGTAATGGGGCTTATTCAAACGATAGCGTATGCATGGTCAAACGCCATCAGTTGTCCGAAGAGGGTCAAAAGCCCAAAGCTATCATTGTTACCTGCGCTGACTCGCGTGTGATTCCGGAACAGATATTCCGCCAGGAGATGGGAACTTTTCTTACCATCAAGAACGCGGGAGCAAGAATAACGGATGACGTGCTGCGGGATATAGCATCCTTTATTAAAAAATTTGATTCTGTATTTATGGTGATTCACATGGCTCACAGCCAATGTGCACATTACGAAGACGCTGTAAAGCATGGTATCGACATTGAACCGGAAATTCTGGAATCCCTGAGAAAAAGTTTCAACTCAGAGGAGCAAGTAATAGACCAAATATCCAAGATGAATATGGTCGAGGGCGTTAAAAGAATTTCAGAGGTCGTTCCGAAACATATTGAAGTCCGCGGTGCCTTTTATGATATAAAGGCAGGCAGCGTATTCTTCTAACAAATCAGGCCAGCTGTTTAGCTGGCTTCTTTCTTTTCTATTGCTCACATTCAATACAAAATATATAATCATTATGGTGAAAGCTACTATAAGGCATAAAATGCTCAATAAAAAATTTATATTATAGATTGCAAAAAATATGGAAAGTCCTTGAAAGGAATGGATAATGAAAAAAATCACAATATATACTGATGGCGCATGCTCAGGTAATCCAGGCCCCGGAGGCTGGGCTGCAATTCTTATGTATAATGAACATAAGAAAGAAATAGCGGGTGGTGAAAAGCAAACAACTAACAACAAAATGGAGCTGATGGCAGTTGTAAAGGCTCTTGAAACTATTAAGCAGGAATGTGAAGTTGATATATTCAGTGACAGTGCATATGTTGTAAATGCTTTTAAAAACGGCTGGATTTATAATTGGCAGCTTAATGGCTGGAGGACTAAGGATAAGGAGCCTGTTAAAAATCTTGATTTATGGGAAGTAATATATGATTATTCAAAGAAATATAAGATAAATTGGCACAAGGTAAAAGGACATGCAGATAATGAGTTTAATAACAGATGTGATAAACTGGCGAGAG
>JBLMYQ010000067.1:0-24424 GCA_050258375.1 Deltaproteobacteria bacterium
CAACCTACCCCAAACAGTTCCTGAAGGTAGGGTGTGAGAAATCTTTATTGGCAAAGACGATAGAAAGATTCATGGAATTAGTACCTTCAAAAGATATTATTGTTGTCACAAACAGTGATTACTATTATCATGTCAAGGCTGAACTTGAAGAATGTAAAGCTCATGAGGCATATGTTTTAAATGAGCCTTTAGCGAAAAACACTGCTCCGGCAGCTGTTTTAGCAGCACGGTATTGTATTGATGAAATCGGATGCAGCTTAAATGAGGTTTTGTTTATAGCTCCTGCAGACCATATAATTGAGCCTCAGAGCAAGTTTGCTGATGATATGAAAAAAATTCTCGGCTTTGCAAAGAAGGATAAGATTTTTACATTAGGAATAAAGCCAAATAAGCCGGAAACGGGATATGGATACATAAAGTCTGGAGAGGTATGGGAAATAGGTTGTCAAATAGAAAAATTTGTTGAAAAACCAAATCAAAAGAATGCCCAAAAGTATTTTGAAAGTGGAAATTATTATTGGAATTCGGGTATGTACATTTTTAATATAAATACTTTCTTTAAGGAGTTAAATGACTATCAACCTGATATTTATAATTTGGCCATAAGCAATTCTTATTCTGAATTGCTTGATAAGTTCAGCGAAATGCCTAATATTTCACTTGATTATGCCATAGCTGAAAAGTCAAAAGAAGTTGTTATGGTACCGATAGAGCTGGACTGGAACGATATAGGTTCCTGGGATGCAATATATGAAGTAATGAATAAGGATGAGAATGGAAATGTTAAAAGTGGAGATTGTTTGACGCTTAATTGCTCAAACTCACTTATTATGGGAAATGAGCGTTTGGTAATTGGAATAGGCATGGAAGATGCAATTATAGTCGAAACTGATGATGTAATAGTTGTTGCAAAAAAAGGTGAATCCCAAAAGGTAAAGGATATAGTAGAGGAAATAAGAGAAAAGGGACGAAAGGAAGCTGATGAACACACAATAGGATACAGACCATGGGGAAATTATAAGATAATTGTGCAGGGAATTGGATATAAGGTGAAGAAGATAACAGTTTTGCCGGGTGAGAGTATAAGCCTTCAAATGCATCAGCATAGAAGTGAGCACTGGATTGTAATAAAGGGAATTGCCAAAGTAACTATTAATGATGAGGATAGACTTGTCAGAGAGAATGAAAGTATATATATAAATAAATGTACCAGGCATCGTCTCGAAAATCCCGGAAAGCTTCCGCTAGAGATAATTGAAGTTCAAAATGGCAGTTATATAAGTGAGGATGATATTATCAGATTTGAAGAGGTTTGTGACTGAGAAAAATATTATGGGATAGGAAAGAAATGCAGATAAATCAGGGAATATTCAGGGGATATGACATACGTGGAATAGCCGGAGAAGAGCTTACTCAATCAATAGCAGAAGCTATTGGCAAGGCTTTTGGGACTATTACCAAAAGAAGTGGCGCAAGCAATGCTGTTGTAGGATATGATAACAGGATATCGTCATATCCGCTCAAAAAAGCTTTAATAAAAGGAATAACAGCTGCAGGGGTTAATGTTATAGATTGTGGGACAATAATAACACCTGCACTTTATTATGCAAGGATATATTATGGGACAAATGCAGGAGTTATGGTAACGGCAAGTCACAATCCCCCACAGTATAACGGATTTAAGCTTTGCTCTGCAAAAGGGGATATGATTTACGGAGAACAGCTTCAGCAGTTAAGAAGAATGATAGAAGAGGAAGATTTTGAGTGCGGAGAAGGGAAAATACAGGAAGGTGAAATAAGACAGCATTACTTGGATATGATTGCAAGTAAAATAAGGCTTGGGGATAAGAGGCTGAAGGTAGTAGTTGACTGCGGTAATGGTACAGCCTCTTACTTTGCAAAAGACCTCATTGAAAAGATGGGATGTGAGGTTATACCTATATTTTGTGAATCAGACCCAGCATTTCCAAACCACTTTCCGGACCCTACAAGAAAAGAGAATTTGGCTCAGCTGATAGAAACAGTAATTCAAAATAAAGCAAGCTTAGGCATTGCATATGACGGAGATGGAGACAGACTTGGCGTTGTAGATGACAAAGGAAATATCATATGGGGAGATTTGCTTATGATACTCTTTTGGAGAGAAATAATGCCCAGGCATCCAGGAGCTAAAGCGATAGTAGAGGTAAAATGCTCACAGGCACTTATTGATGAGATAGAGAAGCTGGGAGGAGAACCGATATTTTTTAAGACCGGACATTCTCTTATAAAAGCCAGAATGAAAGAATTAAAGGCTGTATTTACAGGAGAGATGTCGGGCCATATGTTTTTTGCAGATGAATATTATGGTTACGATGATGCTGTTTATGCTGCAATGCGACTTCTTAGAATATTATCCCACGCATACAGGCAGTTGTCAGAGCTTTTATCTGATATAAATAAATATTACTCTACTCCTGAGCTAAGAATATCTTCAAATGATATTGAAAAGTTTAAACAAGTGGAAAAAGCAAGAGCATATTTTAAGCAAAAGGGCATTAGCATGATTGAGGTAGATGGTGTAAGAGCTTTGTTTGACTTTGGATGGGGCTTGGTAAGAGCATCAAATACCAGTCCTGAAATTATTGTACGCTGTGAGGCGAAAAATCCAGATGCATTGGAAATAATAAAGCAAGAGGTAAAAAATGCTCTAGGTATAACTAATTTAGAATAATCATATTGAAATTAGTAAAATAAAAATATAGAATAAGCACGGAATTTGTTTTAATTATTTTTAAAATGAAATTTAAATTATATATTTACTATATGGAGAAGAATTAATGAAAAGAGCGCTAATAACAGGAATAACAGGACAAGATGGCTCCTATTTGACAGAATTATTACTCAGCAAAGGGTATGAAGTGCATGGGATTATAAGGAGAGCTAGCAGCTTCAATACAAAGAGGATAGATCATTTATTTGAAAACCCTGAGATAGGTAATAAAAGCTTATTTCTTTATCATGGTGATTTAACTGATTCAAGTAATCTAAATCGGGTAATTGAGAAGGTTAAGCCGGATGAAATATATAATTTAGCGGCTCAGAGCCATGTTAAAGTATCCTTCGAAGTTCCGGAATATTCGGCTGAGGTTGATGCGATTGGGACCTTAAGGCTGCTTGATGCAATAAAGGAAAGCGGAATCAGGACAAGGTTCTATCAGGCTTCAACAAGTGAGCTGTATGGGGGCATGCCTGATACTGCTCCTCAAAATGAGAAGACACCTTTTCATCCCAGAAGCCCCTATGCAGCTGCAAAGCTTTATGCATACTGGATTACAGTAAATTACAGGGAGGCCTATAATTTATTCGCTTGTAATGGTATATTATTCAACCATGAATCTCCGAGAAGGGGAGAAACATTTGTTACAAAAAAAATTACTAAAGCTGTAGCTAATATTATTATCGGTAAGCAGGAGAAACTGATTTTAGGAAACCTTGATGCTAAAAGGGACTGGGGCTTTGCAGGAGATTTTGTGGAAGCAATGTGGATGATGCTGCAGCAGGATAAGCCTGAAGATTATGTTATAGCCACAGGAGAAACCCATACTGTCAGGGAATTTGCAGAATTGGTATTTAGGTATGCCGGAATTGATATCGTATGGGAAGGTAAAGGTATTGAGGAAAAAGGTATATGCAGGAAGACAGGAAAAACATTGGTCGAGATAGATTCCAAGTATTTTAGACCAACAGAGGTTGAGTTTTTACTGGGCGATTCATCAAAGGCTAAGAAAAAACTAGGCTGGGAGCCTAAAGTAAAATTAAATGATTTGGTAAAGATGATGCTGGATAATGATATGCTTGAAGCGAAAAGCTTAAGGTAATAATAAATTTCACAAGCTTAGGATGTGCTAATCGGATGAATGAACAATATACAATAAACATTGAAGCTGGAAAATCAGGTAAACAATACTGGCGTGATTTATGGCAGTACAGAGAGCTGCTTTATTTTTTAGCATGGCGTGATATTCTGGTAAGGTATAAGCAAACGGCTATTGGTATAGCATGGAGTGTTTTAAGACCATTACTGACAATGGTTGTATTTTCTATCGTTTTTGGTAAGCTGGCTAAGCTTCCATCAGGAGGAATCCCTTATCCGATATTGGTTTTTGCGGCTATGCTGCCATGGCAGTTTTTCGCCAATTCGATTAGTGAGAGCAGTAATTCGTTGATTGCAAATGCCAATATGCTGTCAAAGGTGTATTTCCCAAGAATTATCATACCGGTAAGTACGATAATTGTCACGCTGGTTGATTTGGCTATATCCTTTATTATTCTTGCGATAATGATGGCTTTGTATGGATTCGTACCAATATGGAGAATTTTTTTCCTGCCATTGTTTGTAGGTTTGGCAATGCTTGCAGCCTTGGGGCTCGGGTTATGGCTTGCAGCACTTAATGTGAAATATCGTGATTTTAGATATGTAGTTCCTTTTATTGTACAGATTGGTCTTTATATCTCGCCGGTAGGATTTAGCAGTGAAATTGTTCCAGAACAATGGAGATTGCTCTATTCTATGAATCCGATGGTAGGGGTAATTGAGGGCTTCAGATGGGCAGTGCTTGGCAAAACTATTCACCTTTATTGGCCAGGCTTTTGGCTTTCTGTAAGTATTACTACGGCAATTTTCCTGCTTGGGGTTTGGTACTTCCGTAAAACAGAACGAACTTTTGCAGATATGATTTGAGGTGCTTATGAGTACTATTATTAAAGTTGAAAATCTAGGGAAGAAATATATAATCAGTCATCAGAGGAATCAACGTTACGTTGCACTAAGAGATGTGATGACTGAGACTGCTAAGAAATTAGGCAGCCGGATTATTAACCCATTTTCAAAAGGAGTGCAAGCTCATGCAAGCTCAGAGGAATTTTGGGCTTTGAAAGATATATCCTTTGAAATTAATCAAGGAGATAGAGTTGGCATTATTGGACGTAATGGGGCTGGTAAATCAACATTACTAAAATTACTAAGTCGGATAACAGAACCTACAACAGGCAGAATTTCTTTAAAAGGCAGAGTTGCTAGCTTATTGGAGGTTGGAACAGGATTTCATCCGGAGCTGACAGGTAGAGAGAATATCTATCTTAATGGTGCGGTTTTGGGGATGACAAATGTTGAGATAAAAAAGAAATTTGACGAGATTGTTGAATTTGCAGAAGTAGAAAAGTTTCTTGATACGCCAGTAAAAAGGTATTCCTCAGGTATGTATATGAGGTTGGCTTTTGCAGTTGCAGCTCATCTGGAGCCGGAAATCCTTGTGGTAGATGAAGTTTTGGCTGTTGGGGATGCCCAGTTCCAGAAAAAGTGCTTGGGAAAGATGGAGGAAGTTGGGAAAGAAGGCAGGACAGTTCTGTTTGTAAGTCATAATATGGGTGCTGTTCAACAGCTTTGTACAAGAGGAATATTGCTTGAGAAAGGCAAAATTAAAAGTATAAATAATAATGTAAGCTCAATAATTAAGGAATATACTTTTGATTCTAGTTGTGATTTGGGAATGAGCTGCTGGACTAACTCTGGGAAAGAGTTTATTAATCCTTGGTTTAAGCCAATAAAAATGTCGATAACGGATGAAAAAGGCGATATCATAAATTCATCGGTGAATAACAACTCGGATTTTTGGATTCAAATTGAGGGTGAAGTTGAGAAGTTAGATCCTGCCTTAACAGTCGGATATGCAATTTATACTCAGGAAGGTACTTTGTTATATTGGTCATACCAGACGGATGGGGATGAAGAAAAATGGCCCAAATTAAAAAAAGGGTATTGTATATTGAAAAGCCAAATACCAAAAAGATTTCTCAATGAAAGAACGTATAGGATTGAATTAATCGGAAGTTTGCATTGTAAGGAATGGTTATTTCAACCAGAAGTTAATGCACCTTCAATTCTGTTAAGAATAGAAGGTGGATTAAGTGATTCCCCACATTGGATGTTTAAAAGACCTGGTGCTGTGGCACCAGTAATGGAGTGGGATGTGAAATAAGCTATAGCTGGTAAGCATTAAGAATGATACTCCTAGTATGAAAATGTAGGCATAGACAATAGATATAGTGGTAAATAATTAGGAACGAAAAATAGAAAATATATTTTGCAACCTTAAATTTATGAGGGTAAATATGAATTGTTCAATATGTAATTCACAAAAATGTAATAGTTATCTTAACTTATATGATGATAGATATGGATTTGAAGGCAACTTTCTGCTTTTTAAATGCAGCAATTGTAAGCATAAATTTTTAAATGCAAATTTCTCACCGGAACAAATTACTCAATTATATACTA
This sequence comes from Deltaproteobacteria bacterium, assembly GCA_050258375.1. Lineage (GTDB taxonomy): Bacteria > Bacillota > Clostridia > Acetivibrionales > UBA4821 > JBLMYQ01. Next base: position 6,320 of record JBLMYQ010000067.1, read on the forward strand.
AATACTATCCAAGAGCTAATTTTGATATAGATAGATACCTGCCTTATAAAGAGGTCAAGGGGATTAAAGCTTGGTTAAATGGAGAATATAGTTCAGCTTTTCGGTGGGTACCTCAAAATGTTAGTATTCTAGATATAGGTTGTGGGTTTGGGGAATCTTTAGGTTATCATCATTCTCGAGGTTGTGATGCCTATGGTATAGAAGCAGACGAAAATATACTTAAGGTTGCTGAAAGGTTTGGTTATAATATAAAAGTTGGTGTGTTTGAGGCAGAACAGTATGAAACAGATTTCTTCGATTATGTAACTTTGGATCAGGTTATTGAACATGTTGCTAATCCGGTGGAATTTTTAAAAGATATAGCGACTGTACTCAAACCAGGAGGAGTTGTAATAATAAGTACACCAAATTCTGAAGGATGGGGAGCGAGAATATTCGGTAAGTATTGGATTAATTGGCATACTCCTTATCATATTCAATTTTTCTCAATAATATCTATTGAAAATGTAGCCAAACAGGCTGGACTGTCTTTAGAAAAAGTAAAAACAATTACAAATTCCGAGTGGCTTTTTTATCAATGGATTCATTTATTAACCCGACCAAACGAAGGACAACCGTCTGCTTTTTGGACCTATAGTAAAAAATTAAGTTTAAAGAAAAAAATTATAATTAAATTTTTTTCCTTAATTCATAAGACGAAAGTCAATCATCTGATTACAAGGTTATTTGATGCTTTTGGTATTGGTGATAATTATTTATTTATGCTGAGGAAAAAAGGATGAACAAAATTTATATTTTGCTTCCGGTACATAATAGAAAGGATATAACAAAAGAATTTATCTTTTGTTTAAAAGCACAATCATATCAAAATTATCACTTGGTTTTGATTAATGATGGATCGACTGACGCAACTGAGGAAATGGTTAGAGAAAATATTGAATTTCTTACCGTGTTAAAAGGGAAAGGCAATTGGTGGTGGGCAGGTTCGTTACAAGAAGGTTATAAGTGGCTGAAATCTTTAAGTATACCTCGAGATGATGTGGTTCTAATTATAAATGATGATACAGTGTTTGAAACTGATTTCTTAGAAACGGCTATGGATTTAATAAATGATATGAAAAATACTTTGCTTTTAGCATACTGCTATAGCAAACAAACCAAGCAATTAATTGATTCAGGGGTATATGCAGATTGGCAACATCTTAAATTTGAACAAGCGTCAGCTGTAGATAAAATTAACTGTTTATCTACAAGAGGACTGTTTTTGCATATTGAGGATTTCTTTATGATTGGTGGGTTTTATCCCAGAATATTACCTCATTATGCATCAGACTATGAATTTACTATACGGGCTTCACGTAAAGGTATGAGTCTTATTACAGTTCCGGAACTTAAACTTTGGGTAGATGAAGTGGCAACAGGGTATCACTTCGTAAATGCAGATTCTTTTATGACTTTTATTAAAAAGTATTTTTCTAAAAAATCAGTACAAAACCCATTAGTGTGGACTGTATTTATAGCATTAGCTTGTCCTTGGAGATGGAAGTTGCAAAATTGGTTTCGAGTTTGGATGAGAACTGGAAAAACAATAGTTAAATATTTTTTAAAAAAATCTTAAATTAGTAATTTGAAACAAATTCGTTGTCTTAGATGACATCAAAATATTAAGATAATACATTAAATGCTAAGGTTGATGATATATGAAACTTGTTAAGATCACTACAGCATATCCACAATATTTAAAGAATTATTATGCTGAGCATACTAATATAGAGACCAAATCATATTTAGAGCAAAAAAATGCTTTGGATTTTGACGGGTTTGGGTGGGCTGATTTTTGGTCACATGCAATGAAACCTCTTGGCTATGAAGTGTTTGAGATAACGTTAAATGCAATGCCAATGCAGAAGACATGGGCACGGGAAAACGGAATGCAAGATGCTGATTCATTAAGCCCGGAGGCAATAGTATTGGAACAAGTTAAGAAGATTGAACCTGATATTTTATGGTATGATTATTTTGACGAAAAGCTGTTAAGCCGGATTCGATTTGAAATTCCTACAGTACGTCTAGTTCTAGGATGGGTTGGCAGTGCTATTCCAAAAACTAATGTATGGCAGAATATTGATGTTATTCTATCCTGTGCGCCTGAGAGTGTAGATAAACTTAGAAGAGCTGGATTTAATGCGCAGCAGCTGCATCATGCATTTGACCCACGAATAAATGAACGTTTGAAAAATAATCCTCAAATATTTGATTTAACGTTTATTGGTCAGATAGTTAGGGGAAATCAATTTCACTTAGAAAGAGAAAGAATATTAGAGAGCTTATGCTCAAAGGCAAATATTCAAATATTCTCTCCGAGTGCAGGAATAACAACTAAAGATATATTTAAAACATTTGTTAAAAGACAAGCATTTAGTGTTATACAAATGCTTAAAAAGGCTAATGTATCTAAAGAGATTTTTAAAAAGATACCCAAAGTTTATCAGATATATAATTGGGCTGAAAAGCCAAATTGGCCTGTTAATTTTCGCTTAAAGCCATATATCAAAAATCCGGTATTTGGATTAGATATGTTTCAAGTTCTTAAAGATTCTAAAATCACATTAAACATTCATGCGGATTCATCCCCGGAGTATGCATCAAATATGCGTTTATGGGAAGCAACCGGGGTGGGAACATGTCTTATAACCGATTGGAGAAAAAACCTAAATGAATTATTCATACCGGATAAAGAAATTGTAACATATAAATCTGTAGATGAATGTGTAGAAAAAGTTAAGTGGTTATTGGAACATCCTGCTGAATGTCAAGAAATTGCTAAGGCTGGACAAGCCAGAACTTTAAAAGAACATACATTTTCTCAAAGAGCAATTGAATTAGATGAAATGATTCGAAAGGAACTTAAATTGTAATGTTCAATATTTTAAGGGTTATATTTTATGAACCACTAAAGCATATATATAAATTGATTTTTAATAAAAAATATAGAAAATATTTCTTATTAGAGTCTAAACTAAAGAATAATCCACGTTTTACTGATTGCCATGTAAAAGTAGATGGCTTAGATTTATATATACCTGATTCACTGTCAGCTATTCACATGTATAGAGAAATTTTTATAGATAGAATTTATGATTTTAATAGTTTAGGGAATGAACCTTATATTTTAGATTTGGGTTCTAATATAGGGCTAAGTGTTTTATTTTTTAAATGTCTTTATCCAAATTCCAATATTACAGCTTTTGAAGCTGATCCCAATATATTTAAATATCTGAAAAAAAATTTATACGAGAATGGATTTAATGATGTTAATTTAATTAATAAAGCTGTATGGTATGAAAATACTACTCTGAATTTTTGCTCTGATGGAGCGGATGGAGGGCATATATCGTCTGAAGGAAATGATAAGCTGATTTGCGTTGAAACTGTTGATATTACAGAGCATCTAAAGGATAAACAGGTAGATTTTTTAAAAATTGATATTGAGGGGGCAGAGGAGTTTGTTATTCCGGCTTGCCAAAAATATTTAATGAATGTAAGAAACTTATTTGTTGAATATCATTCAAAGGTTGGTCAAAAACAATGTTTGAGTGAATTGTTAAAGATTATTGAAGATGCTGGGTTTCGTGTTCATATTCATAGTGCTGTTTGTAGTCCTTCGCCATTTGTAGATTTAAGAGTTAATTCTGGATTTGATTTACAACTTAATATTTTTGGATGGAGAGAAAAATGAATTTAGGTCTAATCAAAACTTTAGTAAGGAAAAAAACACCAATTATCCTCAATGAACTCAAACGAGTAAATCCGGTTAGCTCGGATTTTGGGTTTTCAAGAGGAACTCCTATTGACCGTTATTATATCGAAAAATTTTTGGGTGATAACAGCTGCTTGATTAAAGGACATGCGCTGGAGATTGCTGATAGCTATTATTGCAAACGTTTTGGTGGAAGCAAAATAAATAAATATGAGGTTTTACATGCTACTGCTGATAATAATAATGCTACAGTAATTGGAGACTTGACGAACTATACTACGCTTCCGGAAAATTTGGTCGATTGCTTTGTATGTACGCAGACTTTTAACTTTATATTTGATGTACAAAAAGCTATTGAAGGAGCACACCACATCCTAAAGCCAGGTGGGGTCTTATTAGCAACAGTAGCCGGAATTAGTCAGATTAGCCGTTATGATATGGATAGGTGGGGAGATTACTGGAGGTTTACAACCGAATCGGTAAAAAGACTTTTTGAGCCTATATTCATGGGTGGTTGTGAGATTACATCATATGGCAATGTCTTAGCAGCAACTGCTTTCCTTCAAGGAATTGCAGTTGAAGACTTACCTCAAACAGCTCTTCTTGATGAAACCGACCCTGATTATCAGATGCTCATTACTATTATTGCTAAAAAAGGTGGCATATAAAATGTTACGTAGGGCATATCGCTTTTGTCGACAAGAGGCTAATATAGTTAGAAACGTGGCAGCAAACAAGATAAGTACTCCGGTAATTGTCCTTCTTTATCATCGTGTAACCACATTATGTAGTGACCCACAGCTTTTATCCGTATGCCCAGCTAATTTCCGTGCTCATTTAAAGGTGATAAAGGATAATTTTCCGGTACTTCGTTTTGATGATGACTGGTCAAATGTCAGGGAACCATCAGTTGTAATCACTTTCGACGATGGTTATGCAGATAATGCTTTAGAAGTACTGCCAATTTTAGAGGAAACCAATATACCAGCGACCTTTTTCATAAGTTTAGGTTATATAGGAAAATCTGAAGAGTTTTGGTGGGATGAACTTGAACGAATAATTTTACTGCAGGATATTTTAGCTGATAATTTTAAATTCAAAGATAAAACGTGGGAACTAAAAAATGAAAAAGAAATAAATAGGTTTTATACTGATATGCATTTATTAATAAAGAAGATGGAAGCTCCCCGACGAGAAGAATTAATAAAATACTTAAGAGGTTGGGCTAATATCAGTGAGGAGGGAAGAGAATCCCACAAACCTGTGTCAATAAAACAATTAAAAAAATTATCTGGTAGTTCGTTGGTGACGATTGGTGCACATAGTGTAACACATTCATGCTTGGCTAATCAAACACTTGAAAGCCAGAAATGGGAAATTGAAAAATCAAAGAGCGGATTGGAAGATTTCATAGGTAAGGAAGTGAAAGTATTTTCCTATCCTTTTGGAGGCTTGAAAGATTATACAAAGCAAACAGCCCAATTAGTAAAAGAAGCTGGCTTTATTAAGGCGGCATCAAACTTCTCTGGACAGTGGCACTATTGGTCAGATTCATTCCAAATACCTAGGCATATAGTTAGAAATTGGGATGGAGAGACATTTGAAAAATATTTAAAGAGGTTTTGGATATCATGAAAACGCTAATAATAAATACCTATGATGGAGATGGGGGAGCTGCACGTTCAGCTTACCGCCTTCATAAAGGTCTGCAAAGCATAGGGATAAATAGTCAAATGCTGGTACAATATAAGAAGAGTGATGACCAATCTGTTATCAGTCTTTATAAGAGATTTTCCATGATATTTTCTAAAATCCGGGCGCATATTGACAGATTGCCTTTGAAAGTTTATCCAAACCGTAAAAAGTTTATGTGGGGATTAGCATGGCTGCCTGTAACCTTTAAAGCTATAGTTGGACACCTAAAGCCTGAGATACTTCACTTGCACTGGATAAGCGCAGGCTTTGTAAACGTAAAATATTTAGCACAAATAAAACAACCTATTATTTGGACACTTCATGATTCGTGGGCATTTACTGGAGGCTGTCATATACCGTTTGAATGTAAAAGCTATCAGAATTCCTGCGGTAAGTGTCCTCAGCTTGGTTCAAATATTAATATCGATATTAGCAATTGGGTCTGGAGACGAAAAGCAAAGTACTGGAAGAATATTAATCTTACAGTTGTAACTCCAAGTAAATGGCTGGCTGATTGTGCAAGAGCCAGCTCACTCTTTAGAAATATGCGTATAGAAGTAATACCAAATGGTTTAGATTTAAAAATTTATAAGCCAGTAGAGAAGTCAATTGCTCGTAATATTTTGAATTTGCCGCAAGATAAGAAACTAATTTTATTCGGAGCTATGAGCAGCACTAGTGATTTGAATAAAGGTTTTTATTACCTTCAAGAGGCACTGCAATATTTAGTACAACAGGGGATGAATGAAAGTATAGAGGTTGTGGTTTTTGGTAATTCCAGTAAAGAGGTTGAACCGCAAATAGGGTTTAAAACATATTACCTAGGTAATTTTAATGATGATTATACGCTTGCTTTGCTCTATTCGGCGGCAGACGTTTTTGTTGCTCCGTCTATCCAAGAAAACCTTTCTAATACAGTAATGGAGTCTTTAGCATGTGGAACACCATGTGTTGCTTTTAATATTGGCGGTATGCCAGATATGATAAATCATCAAGAAAATGGTTATTTGGCACGTGCTTTTGAGGCAGATGACCTTGAGGAAGGAATTTCATGGGTATTAGCAGATAATGAAAGATTAAATAGATTATCAAAAAAGGCACGTGAAAAAGCCGAAAGAGAGTATAATATTGAGGACATTGCCAGAAGGTATTCAAAGCTGTACAATGAATTATCAGACAATACTAAAAAACAAAATGGAGAAAGATAAAATGAATAAAGATTTAAAAGTTTATATTGCAGGACATAGAGGTCTCGTTGGGTCTGCAATAATAAACTATAAACTCATTAAATAAATAGGAGCGGGCACGTAAAATATGGGAAAAAGGTTGGATTACATTGATGCAATAAGAGGTTTGGCAATATTTGGGGTTATTGTGGTGCATACATCGCATGAGATTTATGATTTGCCTAAATATCTGCTTAAAATAGCAACTGAAGGTGCAAGAGGGGTGCAACTATTTTTTATTGCTAGTGCCCTTACACTATTTATGACAATGATAAAAAGACAAGAAAAAGAAAAACATCTTATAATTAACTTTTTCATAAGAAGGTTCTTTAGAATAGCTCCATTATTTTATATTGCAATTATTTTTTATATTTTAAAAGATGGATTAGGACCACGTTATTGGCTGGGAGATGCTCCAGGTATTAGTGCATGGAATATAATTGCAACTATATTTTTTATAAATGGTTGGAATCCGTATTGGATTAATAGTATAGTGCCTGGTGGCTGGTCTATAGCTGTTGAAATGACATTTTATTTATTAGTGCCTTTAATATTTTTTAAAATAAAAAATATTAGTAAGGCAATTTGGCTTTTTATTTTTTCGATTTTTTTAAGCTTTTCTTTAAATAGAATATTAGAGAATGTACATTTTATAAGCGATCAAAGATTATGGAGTGAGTATTTATTTTTCTGGTTTCCCTCACAGTTTCCTGTTTTTTGTTTAGGCATAGTTTTATATTTTTTAATATTTAGTACCTCAAACTTAATAAAAGATTCTAATAAAATTCAAATAGCAACATTATTATTAGGGAGTTCATTTTGTATGATACTTGCTTTATTAAAGGGCGTAAGCGTACCCTGTGTCGATAATCATGTTTTATATGGAATTGCTTTTGTTATATTTGCGCTTTCATTAAGTATCTATCAATTTGAAATTTTTGTTAATTCTTTTTGGATATATCTTGGGAAAATAAGTTTTAGTAGTTATTTAAGTCATTTTGCATTAATACCTATTGCTACATCAATAATAAGTTATACTTGCTTAGAGGCAACGGCGAAATATTTATTACTACTTTTAATAACTTTAATTCTTACAATTACAGTATCCTCAATAACATATTATTATGTAGAAAAACCGTGTATTAAACTAGGTAGTATACTAATTAAAAAAATAGAAACTTCAAATTATACAATATGGTTAAAAAAGAAAAAAAATACTATTTATAGTAGTTTTAAAGATATTGAAAGGGAAAGATAAAATGAATAAAAATTCAAAAATTTATATTGCAGGGCACAGAGGACTTGTCGGGTCTGCAATAAAGAGAAACCTTGAAGAACGAGGTTATTCCAATTTAATATATCGAACCAGTACGGAGTTAGACCTAAGAAATCAATCGGCAGTTGAAAAATTCTTTGCCGATGAAAGGCCTGAGTATGTATTTCTTGCTGCTGCCAAGGTTGGCGGCATTAATGCTAACAATACCTATTCTGCAGAATTCATATATGATAATATTACAATACAGACAAATATCATTCATGCTTCATACCTAAATGGAGTAAAAAAACTCCTCTTTTTGGGAAGCTCCTGCATATACCCGAAATTTGCTCCTCAGCCAATTAAGGAGGAATATCTGTTAACCGGTGAACTGGAACCTACTAATGAGCCTTATGCAATAGCAAAAATTGCAGGCATAAAAATGTGTGATGCATACAATAAGCAATATGGCACAAACTTTATTTCAGTAATGCCGACCAATCTTTATGGACCAAATGACAACTTTGATTTGGAAAGCTCTCATGTTTTACCTGCACTTATAAGAAAGTTTTATGAAGCAAAGAATGAAAACAAGCCTGAGGTTGAAATATGGGGAACTGGACAGCCGCGAAGAGAGTTTTTATATGTAGATGACCTCGCAGATGCTTGCATTTTTTTAATGGGAAATTTTAATTTCAGTGATATTGGTTCTCATATTAACATTGGAACTGGCAAGGATATAACCATACAGGAATTAGCGGAGTTGATAAAGGATACTGCCGGATACAAAGGCATAATAAGATTTAACCACAATATGCCGGATGGAACACCAAGAAAGCTGTTGGATGTTTCCAGATTGAAAGCATTGGGGTGGCAGGCAAAAATTCAGTTAGAGCAGGGCATAAGGATGACATTTGATTATTATATGTCCGAACAAGTAAAATGAATGAAAGGGAAGCTATGAAAGAAATAGTTCTTGTAGATGTTTACTACAGTCACGGCGGTCACAATAAGGTTTATGCAGATACTATTATGACTGGGATTGATAGCTTTGAGGCATGCTTGGCTCAAACATCTAAAGAGATTCCAATACTTCATAAAAGAACAGATATTATAAAAATTATTATTTATAATATAAAATATCTATTAAAAATATTTTTCAATAGAAATAAGCATATACATTTTTTATTTTTGGACAGCTTTATAAAATATATCTGGTTGATGTATCCACTGCTTGTTATATTAAAAAAATCAAGAGGGCTAACTATTACAGGTACTTATCATGTTTTTAATAAAAATAAATTTATGAATCCTATAATGGGATTATTTGATGCTATTGTTGTACATTCAGATTTTGAACCCAAAGATTTAAAGAAAAAATCAAAAATAATTAAAATAAACTATCCTAGTTTTTTGAGTATCAAGGCAGATAAACGCTGTCACCCAGAGAGAATCAGGTTCGGATTCTTGGGCGGAAACCGTAAGGAAAAAAGATTTGATTTATTTATTGAAGCAATTAATAAAACCCAGCATGATATTGAGGTCGTTATTGGTGGAGCAAATACAGACCTAAGTTCAAATGGTCTGCAGCTCAACAAAAAATCAAAAATAATTTCCAGATTTCTGACGGATGAAGAGCTAAAAGAGCTGATACAATATATTGATGTGCTTATTTTACCTTATGATTCATCATTCAAGGGGCAAAGCGGTCCTTTAATTGAAGCTGCATATGCCGGTAAAATTATTATAAGCTCTGATGCTCAAGTAATGAAGCAGACGGTAATCAGATATAATCTTGGGGAAATATTTGAGAGCGGAAATTCTAAAGATTTAGTAGAAAAAATTGATAAAGTAATTTTGAATTTTGATAGCTACTACCCTAATAAAGAGTTTTGGAAAGATTATGATAAAAGTAAATTTATTGCTGACTATGCTGATTTTTTTAAGCAATATCAAACATAATAAAAGTTTTTATAGGAGATTAAAAATATTATTATGAGTAAACGAAAAAACAATATTCTTTTAATAACTCCTGTTTTCGAACAGGGGGGAACAGAAACATACATAATCAACTTAATTGAGTATCTTAATAAAAATAATTATTCTCCTATTGTAATGTCAGATGGTGGAGTACGTGAAAAAGAATTAATCAGTATAGGTGTTGAACATATAAAAGTAGATTGCCTTAGAAAAAAAAGCATATTTAATTTGCTTAAAGCCTTACATAAAATAGTACCAGTATTGAAAAATGAAGAAATTCAACTGATTCATGCCAGTTCAGTTTATACTACAATTATTTCAAAAATTGCATCTGTATTATGTTTCCGTAGAAAAATCAAAGTATTTATGACATTGCATGGTGGACCAACTAAGGATATTGAAAAAAAATCTGCAAGGATACTTAATATATTTGCAGATAAAGTTATTGCGTTGTCTGAACAAGGTAATACTTTGCTGATAAAGCATGGTTTGAAAAAGGACAAGATTGTCATAATAAATAATGGAGTAAAATCTCTTGAAAACATGAAACGGAATAAAACAGACAAAATAGTTATTGGCTCAAGTGGCAGGCTATCTAAGGAAAAAGGATATGAATATCTTATAGAAGCGGCAAGCAAAATAAATTTGCCTGATATTGAGTTTTGGATAGCCGGAGATGGTTCATTAAAAGCAGAGTTTGAAAAAATGTTGAAAGATGCTGGTATGACGGATAAGTTCAAATTATTAGGATTTACAGACCAGATAAGTAAAGTGTTAAACAATATTGACATATTTATTTTACCATCGTTATGGGAAGGGTTTGGTATTTCTATTATTGAAGCAATGTCTCTTGGGAAACCGGTCATAGCTACCAATGTCGGTGGAATTCCCGAGGTTCTTGGAGACTGTGGACTTCTTATCAATCCGGCAAATGTGGACGAGATTGCCAATTCAATAAAACTGTTGGTGGAAAATGAAGAAATGAGAAAAGAACTAGGGCAGAAAGCTAAAGAGAGATTCAATAACAATTTTACGCAGGAAATAATGGGGGAGAAAACAATTAGAGTGTATGAAGAAATGCTAAAAGCTTAAGAAGAGATTCTTTGCGATATTTTATTGGAGGAGAATATATTGGATTATACTAAAAATAGAATTCCCTGGTGGTTAAAAATTGGTTCTAAAATAATATTGTCAAGACTGCCAATAAAATATACCTATTGGAAAAAGCTAAAGTTGTTTGAGTTAGGTGGTATGGATAAACCTCAATATAGCTTTGATGTCATTACTGAGCATATGAAGAGGGCAGGATTAAAAAATTTGCAGGACAAAACGGTTTTGGAAATGGGACCTGGAGATAGCCTGTTTACTGTACTTATTGCAAATGCATATGGAGCAAAAAAGATTTACTTAGTTGATGTAAAGGATTTTGCTGCAAAAGAAATAGGGCTTTATAAAAATATGGCGAATTTTTTAAAGAGTAAAGGGTTGAATGCAGTTGATATATCAAATTGTACAAATATTAAAGAGGTTATGTCTTTATGCAATGCAGAATATTTAACTCAAGGACTGGACTCCTACAAGACAATCCCTGGCAACAGTATTGATTTCGCATTTTCTCAGGCTGTATTAGAGCATATTAGGAAGCAAGATTTTTTATCAACCTTTAAAGAGATTAAAAGGGTTGCCCAAAATTGTGCAGTATCTTCACATTATGTAGATTTGAAAGATCATTTAGATGGAAGTCTTAATAACTTAAGGTTTAGTGAGAAATGCTGGGAATCTGATTTTATGGTGAAATCAGGGTTCTATACTAATAGAATCAGATATGCTAAAATGCTTAAATTATTTAAAGAAGCAGGTTTTTCATATGAGGTTATAAACTTTAAAAAATATGAGAAAATGCCTATAGCAAGAAATAAGCTGGCAGATGAATTTGGCAGATTGACGGATGATGAATTAAATATTATGGATTTTGAAGTTGTGCTATACTAATAATAGAATTCGTATAAAAATATATCAAATCTCTATATTATAACTAATTTTACAGGTGATAAAATGAAATCGAATCTCCTTCACATTATTCAAGGAGGCAAAGGCGGTACACTTGAATATCTTAAACATTTTCTTCCTTTGCTGGATAAAGATAAATTTGATATTACTGTAATTTGTCATGGCGAAATTTTTTTAGAGCTCAAAGAATTGGGCTTTAATGTAGTGAATATCAACATGGAAAGGGCAATTTCTCCACTAAGCGACATTAGATCCTTACTTCAAATAAGTAACTATCTAAAAACGCATAAGGTTGATTTGATGCATCTGCACAGCTCCAAAGCTGGATTTCTAGGCAGATTAGCAGCGAAATGGCATGGAATACCTTGCGTTTATAATCCGCATGGCTGGTCATTTAATATAAGAACTAATTCAATTAAGAAAAATATGTACAAGCTTTTAGAAAGAATGGCGGCAAGCTGGACCGATAAAATTGTTGCCATATCAGGCTCGGATTATCTTTCAGCTCTCGAAGAAAAGATTTGTACTCCAAGAAAGCTGGAATTGATTGAAAATGGTATAGATTTAACCCGGTATGTAAATAAGACTGATTTTTCATTTAAGCAGCAGATAGGATTTGATAGTGAAGAAAAAATTGTCGGAATGTGTGCCAGACTTACCGAACAAAAAAACCCACTTGTATTTATTGATATTGCGAAATGCGTTACCCAGCAGTTATCTGATTGTAAATTTGTATTAGTAGGGGATGGAGAATTAAGAGAACAGGTCGAAAATAGAATAAAAGAGCTACATTTGGACCAGAATGTTTTGATGACCGGATGGACAACCTGCCCTGAAAAGTATGTGAATATTTTTGATGTTGGATTACTTACATCAAAGTGGGAAGGCTTTGGACTCGCATTGGCAGAGTATATGGCTTGTGGTAAGCCAGTAGTTGCTTCAAGAATTCATGGAATACCTTATGTTGTCAGAGATACAATAGATGGTTTTTTATGTGAACCCGATAATGTAAACGAATTTGCGGAATATATTATTAAGGTACTAACAGATGATATGTTGTATGAAAAAATCTCTGAAGCTGTTGTCAAAAGAGCAGAAGAAAATTTCAATATATTAAGGGTTATAAAGCAGCATGAGAGGCTGTACGAAGAATTACTTGCCAAGCAAATTAAATAATGAATAAAACTGAGTATTATCCGGTATTATGAGCATATTAATTATATATATGTTCATTTTTTATTGAGGTGAAATAATGAATTTTAAAATCCCTTTTAAAATCATTAATTTAGAGAATAAGCGGATAGAAAAGAGAATAATAATCCTTTCTGTAATCTGCTTTTCTCTTCTTATAGTCATTCAGACCCTTATGATGAATCCTTTGGCAAGAAATCTTCTTACCCAGGAAGAAAAGGTGGAAGGAGTTTTTCTGCAAAAGTCAACTGAAAACATTGATAAAGGTACCATTGTGTTGGAATTAGTTGATTGTAACAGTATGGATAAGCTCTGGGTAATGGTTAATGGTCAAAGAGTTGCCAGATTCAGTGGCAAAAAGGTGACACTTACTGTTAGCAATAATGAATTGATAGAAATTGATTCGACTGGTATAAATGCTTCGGCAAGGGTTAAAATTGCTTCTTTTAGTAAAAATATAGCATTTCTTATTAACAATAGCACTCTTGAAGTGAATAAAAATATTGCTGTTATTGCAAGGGTAAAAATTAAAACAGCTGTCAGCTATTAATTTCATATAATAAAAATAGATTTAGGGGAATGTATATTCTATTAAAAGCTATTGTACATCTTATATGGTTGCTATATAATATTTCTCAGCCTAGTGTTATGAGGCTGAGTATTTTTTATGTTTGTTTACTAATATTAAGCAAAGAGTCAGACGAGAGGATTTACCAATGAAGGAAAAACAGCAGCGGTTTGCTATAGCGATAGATGGTCCTGCAGGCGCAGGCAAAAGTACAATAGCTAAAATACTTGCAAAGGAACTTGGCATTGTGTACATAGATACGGGGGCAATGTATAGGGCGGTTGCATTGGCAGTGCTTCGAAAAGGCATGGGCACAAAGGATTCCGAGGAGGTATTTGAAACTCTCAAAGAAATAAATATCTCAATGCAGCTTGGAGAAAATGGTCAGGAAATAATTCTTAACCGTGAAAATGTAAATAGTTTGATAAGGACTCCTGAGGTTTCGGCAGGGTCTTCTAATGTAGCTGCTTTTCCAGAGGTTCGTAAAAGAATGGTTGAAATTCAAAGAAGGATTGCCGAAGAAAACGATGTAGTTATGGATGGCAGGGACATTGGAACAAATGTGCTTCCTAATGCAGATTTAAAGATATTTTTAACTGCATCTGTTGAATCTCGTGCAAAAAGAAGATATGATGAATTAAAGCAAAAGGGTTACGAAAATATTTCTCTTAAAAAAATTGAAGATGAAATAATAGAACGTGATTATAACGATTCAAATAGAGAATATAATCCGTTGAAGGCTGCCGATGACGCAGTTGTTCTTGATACTACAAATCTTTCAATCGATGAAGTGGTTAAAGAAATTCTTAACATGCTTAAGAGATAAAAGAAGGTGAAATTGTGTTAAGAGAATTAATACAAATTATGAGCTTTGGATATTTTACATTATTTCATAGGTTGGAAATTATAGGCATAGAGAATATTCCCAAAGAAGGAGCTGTTATTCTATATGCGAATCATATTAGTAATGCAGACCCTGCTGTTGCGACTTGCAGAGTAAAGAGAATGGTTTATTTTATGGCAAAAGAAGAGCTTTTTAAAGGGAAATTTCTAAAGTGGTTCTGGAATGACATTGGAGCTTTTCCTGTAAAAAGAGGAACCGGAGATATAGGTGCGATAAAGAATTCTCTCCAAAGATTAAAAGCCGGAGAGATGCTGGGGATGTTTCCAGAAGGAACAAGACGCAGAAAAAATAAACAACCGGAAGCAAAGGCGGGGCTTGCACTTCTTGCGATAAAATCTAAAGCAGCAGTACTGCCAATTGCCATAACTGATAGACCTAAGTTTTTTAATAAGATGAAGGTTATATATGGAAAACCTTTTGAGCTTACAGAGTATTACGGGAAAGACCTTTCAACAGATGATTATGTAGCAATTTCCAAGAAACTTATGGATGAAGTTGAAAGATTGAAAGAAGGGAAATGAGATTGGATTTAAAGGTTGCTTGTACAGCAGGATTCTGTTTTGGAGTAAACAGGGCTGTAAAAATGGCTGAAGAAGCTGTAAATAACTATAATGACAAAGAAATTTATTCACTTGGATCAATTATTCATAATAAACAGGTTATAGATGATTTTGAGAAAAAGGGATTAAAGGTCATTGAGGACATTTCGGGTATAAAAGCCGGAGATGTTTTGATAATAAGGGCACATGGAGTGCCGGAAAATATTTATAAGATGGCACAAGAAAAAGGCTTGAATTTAATTGATGCGACATGTCCTTTTGTTAAGAAGATTCATGGTAAGGTGTCGCAATATCTTGCTAAAGGATATAAAACTATAATTGTTGGAGATAAAAATCATCCGGAGGTTATTGGCATAAAAGGCTGTAATGAAGATGTAGTCGTTGTTGGTGAAGAGAGCGAGGCCAAAAAGCTTGATTTAGATGGTAAAATATGTACTGTTGCTCAGACTACTATTACAAAAGAAAAGTGGGATAGTATATGCAGAATTATAAGTGAGAAAGCTCCTGAGTGTGAGTTTTTTAATACAATTTGTAATGCTACGGAAGAAAGGCAGGAAGAAGCTAAAAAAATTGCAAGTGAAGTTGATGTGATGATTGTAATTGGTGACCCTCAAAGCTCTAATTCACGAAAATTGTATGATATATGTAAAAAATATTGTGAAAGAACTTACTTTATTGAAAATGCAGACCAATTGCAGAATATAGATTTTAAAGTGCAAAAATCAGGAGTCAGAAGCCATGAGCCAGAAAATGGTCAGAACCAAGCAGTGCAAGGCACGAGGAAGCGAGGAAACGGAGCATATTTAGAATATGTGAGTACCGCAGCGACTGAAGTAACACAGCAATGCGAAGGTTATCACCATTTTAAAGTAGGTATAACAGCGGGGGCATCAGTACCCCAACACATAATCAAGGAGGTAGTAAACATCATGAGTGAAAATGACAAATTAAATGGGGAAGAAATGAGTTTTGCAGAACTATTTGAGGGTTCAATAAAAAGAATTGAACCTGAAGAAGTATTGAAGGGCAGGGTTATAAGGGTATCTAATAGCGAGGTTTTTGTGGATTTAGGATACAAAGCTGACGGTATTATTCCTAAAGAAGAATTTTCGGATAATCAGGAAGAAATACCTTCAGATATTTATAAAGCCGGAGATGAAATAGATGTTTATGTTGTAAAGGTGAACGATGGAGAGGGAAATGTGCTTTTATCCAGAAAGAGGATAGAATACCTCAAAGGCTGGGATAAAATAGAAGAGGCTTATAACAACGGAGAATTGGTTAAGGGTATAGTTACCGAAATAGTAAAGGGTGGAGTAATAGCAATTGTAACGGGAATAAGAGTATTTATACCTGCATCACAATTCTCGGACAAGCCGGGCACTGATTTGATACAATACATTAAAAAGCCTGTAAGTATTAAAGTAATTGATTTTAACAGGCAAAAGAAAAAGGTTGTTGGTTCTCATAGAGCTGTACTTCAAAAAGAGAGAGAAGAAGCAAAAAAGAAATGCTGGGAAACAATCCAAATAGGACAAACTGTAAAAGGTAATGTAAAAAGGCTTGCTGATTTTGGAGCGTTTGTGGATATTGGCGGAATTGATGGATTAATTCATATTTCAGAGATGTCATGGGGAAGAATTAAGCATCCGTCAGAGGTTGTTAAAGAAGGTCAAGAGGTTGAAGTAAGAATAATAGATATTGATAAAGAGAAGGAGAAGATTTCTCTAAGCTATAAGAAGACACTGGATGATCCTTGGGAATCAGGGATAAATAATTATCAGACAGGAGATACAGTTAAGGGGAAGGTTGTAAATATGATGCCTTTTGGCGCTTTCGTAGAATTTGCCCCGGGACTTACCGGTTTGGTTCATATTTCTCAGATAAGTAATAAGAGAATCGGTAAACCTCAGGAGGCTCTTTCGATTAATCAGGAGGTTGAAGCAAAGATAACTGAAATTGATACTGAAAAGAAAAAGATTTCCTTGAGCATAAAAGAACTCCTGCCGGCTATTGAAATTGAAACGAAAAAGTCTGGGAACGCAGGTGAACAATCGACCCAGGAGGAAATACCTTCAGAGCACAAAGAAGAAATGAATTTAACATTGGGTGATTTATTTGAAAAAAAGTCGGAGAGCACTGCTGTGATGAAGAAAGAACCATCAGCTATTGAAAAGGTTGAAAGTAAGCCGATTGTAGTTGTGGAAAAGAAAGAAGAATAAAAAAGCTCCGAAAGGAGCTTTTTTTATTGAACTGAATCAGCGACACCGTATATTTCCCGCCCTTTTATACCTGCTTTAGCGCGTTCCTCCTCGACTATTTTGCCGAGCATTTCCTTAACGCTGCTTGCATTCTTTATTTTTTCTATATTGAATGTCCTATCACTTGAATCTGCGGTATAAAGTACTATTGTACCAACCCCGCAAATTTTGTCCAGCAAGGTTCTTATAAGTTTGAAATCAAGGATTCTATAAAGAAGTATTTCGTTTTCCACGGTTGTAAAAAGACCTTTTGTTATTACTAGCTTGTTTTCTCTTATGGCGTACTTTGTAAAAGTAATCGGCATTCCTAATATTCTTTTTCTATCATGCCAGATAGGTTGTATTGGAGAATCCATAAGCAAACCTCCGATTTAATCATTATTTTTTTTAATTATATTATATTTTTCGGAATATTAAAATATAAATTAGGGCAAATGTATCAATTTCTCGGCTCTCATCCCTCTATCCCTTCTCCCAAGCTTGGTAGAAGGGATTTATATTCTCTGTATGTAGATACAGACCCTCCTTTCCTCCCTTCAAAAGGGAGCGAAAAGTAACTCTATGTAGAAAATTCAATACAAGCCTCATTTATCTTTTTGCAAACATCTTCAAAATTATAAATTACATCTTGATTTTTAACTCTGACAACCCTAAGACCATAAGATTCAAATACTTTTGTACGTTCTTCATCATAT
>JBLMYQ010000068.1:0-96334 GCA_050258375.1 Deltaproteobacteria bacterium
TGAACTGACCTTATCATATAAAATCCCCGCAATTAAGCTTGCAGGCAAAAGGGTAATGCCAAGAACGGCATTATACAATCCCAGTCCGGTTCCTCTTTTATCCGCATCAATCAAGTCTGACACAAGCGCCTTTTGAATTCCGTCAGTTGAAGCACTGTAAAGTCCATATAAGGCAAATAAGGTTATAATAACAAAGTGAATGCTGTATGCTCCGAAACAGAAATAAATAATTGAATACAATAAATATCCAAAAATAATCAGTCTTTCTCTTCCAATTTTATCTGAAAGCATGCCGGCCGGCATTGCAAATATTACTGAAACAACATTAAAAACAAGATAAAGCAGTGGTATATAAATATCGCTAAAGCCTGAATCTTTTGCCTTAACAAGCAAAAGTGCATCTGTTGAATTCCCTAAAGTAAATATAAAAGCAATAAAAAGAAATGCATAGAATCTCTTTGAAAAATCCTTAAGTACGATTTTTCCGGGCAGGCTTTCCTTTGACTTTTTAGCTTCTTTAATAAATGATGCTATAACTATAACCCCTAGAACCGCAGGTATTGTAGCCAACAAGAACACCAATCTGTAGTTGTTCGCAAAAACAGCCATAATCCAGACAGCAATAAGCGGACCTAATATTGCCCCTGCATTATCCATTGCCTTATGAAATCCAAAATTCTTTCCTGCCTTTTTCCCATCGGTTGAACCGGCAATCAAGCTATCTCTCGGAGCAGTCCTTATTCCCTTTCCAACTCTCTCTATAAATCTAAGATATAAAATCTGAAACGGGGTTGCAACAAAGGAATAAATCGGTGTAATAAGCGCAGTAATAAAATATCCCAGCAGCATAAAAGGCTTGTTTTTGCCTATTTTATCGCTCCACCATCCTGAAATAGCCTTTAATACCGAAGCTGTACTTTCCGCAACTCCCTCTATCAGTGAAAGCTCGGTTTTAGAAGCCCCTATGGAGAGCAAGAAAAGAGGCATAACTGCATATACCATTTTGGTTGAAGTATCAGTCAAAAAGCTCGTAAGCCCCGCAAGAAACACATTAGGTTCCATACCCAAAATCTTTTTTTTATTCTCTGTGCCCAACAATAAACCGCCCCCTAGATGATAACATCGCTATCTGAAGGTTCTGAATTTTTCCCTTCTTTATTAACCATACCTGGTTCAATATGAATATTCACATTGGTATGCTTTAACGAATTCTCCAAGTCGGTCTCAATACGTTCACTTAAAGCATGAGACTCTTTAACAGTCAATTCCTCTTGTACAGTCATATGAAAATCAATGTATTTCATGTTTCCTGCTTTTCTGGTTCTTAACATATGGTAGTCAAGTATTTCATTGTCGTATTTCTCCATAACCTTTTTTATCATTTCTTCATCTTCCAATGGCAGACTTGAATCCATAAGAGGTAAAAATGCATTTCTGCAAAGAACCCAGGATTCTTTTATTATCAAGCATGCAACAGCAATTGCTACTATTGGGTCAAGTATAGTCATTCCGGTAAAAGCAATCAAAATCAGTCCCAGTCCAACTCCCAGTGAAGTATACACATCAGTTTTCAGGTGAAGCGCATCAGCTTCCAATGCAATTGAATCTTCTTCCTTTGCAACCTTATATAATTTACGGGCTACTATTGTATTTACCAAAGCAGAAAGCAGCATTACTCCTACTGCAACCCAAGTTTCTTCAATCCTGGTAGGATGAAGCAGCTTTTTAACAGCTTCCTGTATTATTAAAAAGGCTGCGATAAAAATTAGTAATCCTTCAATCAATCCGGAAAAGTTCTCAGCCTTTCCATGACCATAAGGATGGTCTTTATCTGCAGGCTTTCCTGATATTTTTACAGATATAAATGCAATAATTGAAGCTAAAAGGTCCATACTTGAGTGTATTGCTTCAGATATTATACTAACTGATCCACTCATAATTCCTGCTATTACCTTCGCAATTATCAAGCTGGTGTTTGAGATTATTGAAAGCATTGCAACTTTAACCTTCTTACTAGTGCTGTTCAAGTTAATCCATCCTCTCATTCTATAATTTTTTGCTGTAAATAAAAACTCATTTTTCAAATACCTTAGGCATAAAAAAACTGTGGAACCATAATTAAAATTATAGTCCCACAGGATATTCCTGCTGCTGATTAGCCAGCCCAGCCCCACCGGTTTCCCGATCGCCTGCTCTATACATAACGTATTTTATTATTCAATATATTAAATGATGCAGATAATTGTGTCAAGAGTAATATTTCTACCTTCCGTGCCTGCCTTCAAGCTGCCGTCCCTTCATATGCTGTATACAGTCGTTCATAATAAGCTTTATCTTATCCTCTTTTTCATCCAATTCAGGCTGAGGACAAAGTTCTTTTTCTCTTTGGATAATTGCAAGATAATAAACAAGATACCAGTAAGCAATTTTACCTTTTCCAAAGAAACCTGCGTTTTTATCTGCAAGCTCCTTTACATCTACCTCCGACTCCCCTTCTTGACTTTCTTTAGCAAAAGGCAGCGGACTTCTCAGGAAATCTTCAATAAGATTTATATGCTCTTTTTCCAGCTTTTTCCCCTCTTCTAGAAATTTATCATTATTAATTGTTATTTTGCTTTTATCCCCAAGCTCTTTAAATAATTTTGAACCTCTTATTATAACTCCCGCCAAAAGCATTTGTGCCATTTTCAAATCACTGTTCATGTCAAAAAATTTCTTTAATTCTTCACCATGCTTTTGATAATTCTTTTCAAGGTTCCAAAGAATTTCAGATACCTTTTCATATGTGCCAAGTGTTCTCTCCCAGCCTTTAACATCTCTGCCTTCAACAACCCCTGCTCCGGAATATATACCTTCAAGCTTCACATACTGGGTAATAAGGTTCTCAAGCCTTTCAGCTCCCGGCTCCGGTTCCATTTTTGAGAATTCAGTACCTGCAAACCTGACAAGATATATTAACCTTTCACTTATATTACCTTCATTGGCAGCCATATTTTTTCACTCCATCTATACTATATTGAACAGCTCATCAAATCTTTTTTCGAGCTCTTCATCAGTTATTTCCTGATTACCATTCTCTTCAGGGCTGTAATCATATGGGTTAAAGATTCTCCACTCCGGTCTGTTTCCAGTTTTTATCTCGTTATGATGTATCTTTGCAGCAACAGACTGGTTATATCCCGAATGCTGTGCAATATCATATTTTCTGCATTTTATAGGATTTATACCCTTTATCATGATAATTTCAGTCCATAAATCCAGCCTTTTTAATTCATCAATGGTCATAAGTGTTCTTGCCATTGACTGCTCACCGCTAGTCATTGAAAAGCTGCCAGGAGTACTGCCTGAGAAAACACCGGCAAGACCTTTTTTAAAAGGTGTATTATATGATTCGGTCTTTTTAGAAATAGTAGTCTCGCCAAGACTTTTCGATATATACTCACAGGTTTTTAGTGCCTGACTTCCCAAAAACAGCTGCACATCACAGTTTGAAATTATGTTTTCATAAATATCCTTATATAAGTCTATAAGCTGATCCAAGCTCTGAAGGATTATGCTTATGTTAATCCTTCTGCTTCTGCTCGTACTGATTTTCTGATTAAAATCAGGAATTCTTCCGGTATTTGCAAACTCATCAAGCAGGAAGAACACAGGAACCTCTAAAGAACCTCCGTTCTTGTCAGCTACATCATAAAGTCTTTGCAGTATTTGCCCGAAAAACATGGTAGCAAGAAAGTTAAAAGTGCTGTGGCTGTCAGGAGTAATACAGAATATTGCTGTCTTTTTCTTTCCAAGAGCTTCAATATCAATATTATTTGCTCCCATAATCCCAGCTATTTCCGGCGTATCAAAAGGATTCAACCTTGTTGCCAATCCAACCAAAACTCCTGCTCTGGTCTTATCAACAGCCAATCTGAAGGTTTCGTAATTCTTTCTTCCCATATGGTCAAAAGGAAGCTCCATGAACATATTATCCATCAGGTCAAAATCAGCTCCTGCGCGGACAAGTGCAAGACAGCTTGCAAGAGACTGTTCCTCAGGAGGACACTTTGAACATATATAGTAAATACAGGATTTAAGAAGTGCCTTTTCCGCCAATGGCCAGAATGGGTCTTCGGATTTTGCACCCGCATTGGTATTATCTATTATTGAATCTGCTATTATATCTACATCAATATTGGTTCTGACATGTGCAAGAGGATTGTAATTATCACTACAGTCAGGATTGACAAGGTTGAACACCTTTACATCATACCCGTTTGCTTTTAAAAAGCCTGCAGTTGTATCATAAAGCTCTCCCTTTGGGTCTGTTATTACATACGAACCAAGCATATTCAATATATTCGGCATAACATAGCCTCTTGATTTTCGAGAACCCGCTCCACCGAATACCAAAACATTTTTATTGATTTTTCTGCTGTCAATATCAAGATACTTCCCAACTCCAAGGAGCAGTCCCTTTTCTTTGTTAAGTATTTCGTATTCTTCTCCCTTTGCCCAAGCACTTGAACCGTGCTCTACATTCTGATATTCATTTTTATTCATCCTTTGTTTGATTTCGACAAAAGCAAATAATCCAAACAATAAAAGGAAAGCAAGCTTTGAAAATTCAAAGTATACTTTCCTTACATCTTCATTAGTAAAAACCTTACCTAAGTTGTCAAAAGGTTTTGTCAAGTTAGCAGTGGTTTTTTCCTGGAATTTAACAATATAAACTACTCCTGTCACCCTTTTATCTTTTAAAAGTTTCTTGTTTTCTTCATTTATAGAAGCAACAGCAACTGCCAGACATGATGTTATATATGTACAAATTATTAAAACTATAACTCCATAAATTATAAGTCTTTTTTTTAGTTCACTAGATATTCTAGGCATAATCTAACCTTTTCCTCCTTGGTAAATGAACTCATTAACGATCCAGCCCACTTTTATCTTTTTCACCAATTCCGCGCTGCTCACGCTGTACTTTTAACTGCTGCGCACTTAATGGTCCCCGTCTTTCAGCAGTAGGAGCCGCTTGCTCTGTGGTCATAGAAAAAACAGGCATTTTTCCTACATTATTTTGAAGGCTTTCTTGGTTTTCTCTGCCCTGCTGCATATTCTTAAGGCTATTGGTTAATTCAACATTGTTCTCTGATCTTTCTTCTCTATTTTTAATCTGGTATACTCTGCCTTTCATCTCCCTTGGCTGGTCTTCTCCTTCAACCAACGCTGTTCTTTCTTCAGCATCAACCATGCCTGGCTCTTGTGTAAACTTCTGTATGCCAGTTATCTCTTTTCCTTTATCTAACCAACGCGCAATCCCTATAACATTTCTATCTGCGATTTCAGTAAATATTTTTGCTTTTACATCCATGAAACATTCCTCCGTTTTATATCAAATTACGCTTTACTCTCTGACAACCTTTCCTTTTATCTCTTCTCCAAAATTATCAGGATCAAGAGAAAAGAATAAAACCGGATTATCAATTGATGAAGAATGAACATATTTCTGTGAAATCTTTGCTAGGTTTTTATCTCCATATTGTTTTAAAGGCTTTCCAACAACTTTTAATTCATTATTTTCAATAATCCCTACAGTTAAGGTAATACATAATTCCTCTTTATTTATTGTGACTATAGTTACTCTTTCCATTTTATTCGGAGTCATAAAGGTCTTAACCTTCTGCCCTGATTTTGCTATATGCTCATCATAGGGAAGCTTCTTAAATCCTCCATCCTTCCATGCATAAATAATTGTATTTTCTTCTGGCTCGTCCATTATAACCAAAGTATTAATATTGGCATGAGCAAACCCCAACCCGGTAGGTGCACTATTTTGATTACTGTTTTCCATCTGAAGCCCTCCTTTTCAAGAGGAAAGTATATTCGGGAAATTAAAGAATGTATATCAGTATTTCGTCATTAGAATACATTAAATTCACTTGACTATGATTATATTATATAACAAAAAGAAATTTTTGTCATTAAAAACCCGATTTGCGCCCTCTTATAAATATATTAAGGTCTAATCGGGTTTTAAATTTAAAAATTATGATGATTTGTGTACGCTCTTTGAATCTATAATATTACGTGTAACCTTTTGTGCAATAACCTCGATTGCTTTATGTATTTCTTGAGATGACATCGGATATGACTCAGCTTCAACATACCCTTCAGAAAAGAAAATAATATTCTCTTTTTCTTTTTTCGAATCAAGGTCTTTAAGAAAGCTCTCAGTTAGAGGCATACCTTCTTCAATCATAAAGCTTTCCTGCGAATAAAAAAAATCCACATCTTCCATTTGCTTAACAGCAGCAGTATTTATAAATACTTGTTCGTCAAAGTTTTTCAGAGAGTGGTGATTAAGCATATTCTGAAAAGAATCACCATAGGTTTTCATCAATTTCTTATAAACAGCTTTACTATTGGCGGTTTTCACAAGCTTCACCTCCCAACGGTAATATTCTTTATAAACAAAAACATTTTTTTAGTTTATCTATTAAGTACTATTATATCATATAAAAAGAAGTTTTTAAATAGTTTAATGTAAAAATTTGTGAATATTGTTATTGTTTGCGTTTATTCGTTAAAATATCAAAATAATTAACGTGTCTGAGGTATTTCTTCGAATCCGGTCGAATCCAGAATGCCTTGTGCACTATTTTCAGCTTGACTTCCACTTGCTGGGCTGTCATCAGTTGATGTTTGCGGCTTATTTAACCCGAAATACTCTGCAAATATATCTCTCGCTACAGGTGCCGTATAAGCCCCGTGGCCTCCATTTTCAATTATTACAGCTACTGCAATTTTGGGATTATCATAAGGTGCAAAACCAACAAACCACGCATTATCTGATTTCTTTTTCCCTGTATTTTTATTATACTCACGCACCTGAGCTGTTCCAGTTTTACCAGCAACCTTTACAGAAAAGTTGGCAAAGGTTCCATATGCGGTTCCTCCTGCATCACCAGTAACAGATTCCATCCCCAGGAATACATTTTTCAAATATTTATCATCAAGATTTAAAGCTTCTGGTTCATCCTTTATTTCAATACCAAGCTTTTGCGAAAGAATTGAATTGATATCTTTTTTATTTATAGGCTGCCCTTTCCAATCTACCATCCTTCCTAAAAGATGCGGTTTATTCCTTATACCCCCATCTGCAAGCGTGGAAATATAGCTTGCCATTTGTACAGGAGTAAATAAATAATCAGATTGTCCTATCGCCGCCTGAAGAGTATTTCCGGGATACCATCTATCACCCTTTGATTTTTTGTACTCAGGTCCGGCAAGCACTCCTTTATTTTCTCCCGGCAGCTCAACTCCGGTCTTTCTTCCCAAGCCAAACATCCTCGCATACTTATTAATGTTATCTATTCCGGTTCTGAATCCCATTTCATAAAAATAATAATTGCAGGAAACCTGTATCGCCCTTGTTACATTTACTGCTCCGTGAGTAGTATGCCCACTATTCCAAATCCAGCATCTCGGCTGGTAATCCTTATATCTCTTATATATACCTTCGTCAATAACTTTTTCTCCCACTGTAACTCTGCCTTCTTCCAGAGCCGCAATAGCCGTAACCATTTTAAAAGTAGAACCCGGAGAATATCCTCCCTGTATTGCCCTGTTTCTTAATGGAGTCAACTCCTTATCCATCAAGGAATCCCAATCCTTTTTGGTTATCCCTTTAACAAATACAGCCGGATTATATGCCGGATAGCTTGCCATTGCCAATATTTCTCCGGATTTTACATCCATAGCGACAACCGCTCCGGTCTGAGCATCATCAAATTTATCTTTGAACCCACCAGTATTAATTAACTTTATTGTATCCTCCAGCGATTTTTCCGCAACTTTTTGCAGCTTATAATCTATAGTAAGATAAATATTATTTCCAGGCTTAGGTGCATTCTCTTCTGTTCCGGAAAAGCTGTAGTCAAATTCGTCGGTAAGCCTTCCATTCAGGTCCATTTGGACCTTTCGCATACCATCCTTACCCTTTATAAATTCCTCAAATATGTTTTCAATCCCACTTTTACCTAAGACATCATTATGGTCATATCCTTTATCTTTTCTGGCTTTCAATTCTTTTTCATTAATTTTTCCGATATAACCTATAATATGGGCAGCAGTCAGCCCATTTGGGTATTCCCTCACCGGCTCAACAGAAATAACTACCCCTGGATAATCCAAATGCTTTTCTTCAAGCTCTGCCACTGTTTCTTTCGAAACATCTACTGCAATCAAAACCGGATCGAAAGCACTAAGTGGCTGCAATCCCATTTCATATCTTACTGCCATTACTTTTCTGGCATCTGCCGTACTGACACCGTCACTAATCTTATAAAAGTGCCTGATACTTTTAAATAATTCCACATCAGAAATAGTTGTACTTTTTATTTTAAAACTTTCATAAAAATTCCGAATCTCGCTCTCACTGCTCTCGTTATCCCTCAAATCAAGCCGTATTGGATTAATAGACATTGGAAAATTGTCACGGTATTGATCTCCATTTTTTTCGAGTACTTTTACAAGCTGAAGTATCATACCATTTAAATTTTGAGGGCTAACCGATGTTTTCATTATTTCTATATTAAAAGCTTCTCTGTTTGTAGCCAAAACAACTCCATTCCTGTCAAAAATCTCTCCTCTGGGTGCTTTAATTTCAGCATCTCTGAAAAGGCGCTTTTGGGAAGAGTTTCTAAATTGTTCACCTTGAATTACTTGCAAACTAAAAAGCTGGGCAATAATGGCTGTGCCCACCAATATAATAATCAGATATGCGATTCTGAATCTAATCATCCTGTCTTTTTCGGTATTTATAGCTTATCACTCCTATTTTTAAATAACCTTTAATACTTTCTTGCAAACCTTGCATGCTCTTTCACCCACATATCAATCCAAATAACAAGCGGAAATATGATTATGGTTATTGCAGCATTATATATGGATTCAGGAATAATTATTTTGTTAAAGGCATACAATATGTCCTGCTGTCCTGAAAAGAAAAATACTACAAAGTAAAATATACTCTCATAAATTAATGAAAAAATAAAAACAAAAAATATTGATACAAATAAATTTTCTCTTACAACTCTTTTGTTAACTAAACCAATTGATATCCCCAGAAATGTATTCAACAAGGTATAAAGCCCTAGAGAAGCAGCCATAACAGCATCTTCGATTATACCCCCAAGCGCGCCAATAAAACCTCCTTCCAGTCCTTCTTTTAACAAAGAAAAGCAAATAACAATTACCAGAAAAAGATTTGGCACAACATCAAATATTCTAATATATTCAAATAAGCTGGTTTGAATTATGCCCGCCACAAGAAACACTACGGCAGTTAATAAAAACCTCACGACTAATCCTACCTCCCTATCCCTCCTAATAGGAGGCGAATAGAAAACTTTTGTAATAAAAACTAATTTTTTGGTTTAAGCACAATTACTTCCTCAAGCTTTTTAAAATCAACCGCAGGCTCAACAACAGCATATCTTACTGCCTTTGGTATTTTATTGTCAATATTCTTAACCTTGCCGATCATTATTCCGGGAGGATATATACCTCCAATTCCGGAGGTTTCAATGATATCTCCATCTAATATTTGAACACTTACAGGTATGTACAGCATTTTTAAAAATTGATTCTCTTTAAGCTTTAAATCTCCACGCAGTATCACCAAATCTCTTGTTTTCGAAAGCCGCCCACTTACCGAGCTTCCACTATCTATTATTGACATAACCTTTGCAGAGTCAGGTGCTGCTGAAATTATCTGTCCGGCAACTCCCTTTGGCGTTACAACTGCCATATTGTAATTGACGCCATCCTTAGTACCTTTATCTATGGTAAAAATGTTGAACCAGTTTCCTGATTCTTTGGCAATAATCCTGCAAGTTCTCATATTATAAGTCTCATATTTACCTTTTACATCCAGGATATCCCTCAACCTCTGGTTTTCGTATTCAAGACCGGCCAGCTTTCTGTTTTCTTCTTCAAGCTGCGATATTTTGATTTTAAGGCTGTTGTTTTCATCTGTGAGCATTTTTGCATTATTAAAATACCCAAGCGTATCCTGAGTATTTTTTACAACATAAGCAAACCCTTTTTGAATAGGGGTATAAATATAATTTATTGCTTTCTCATAAAATGAAATGCTTGCTCGGGTTTTTGAGGTATAAGCAAGCGCAATAAGACTAATAACAGTAATTAAGACCAGTAAAAATATTTTATTTTTGAATAACCGGGCCAACACGTATCGCACCCCCTCTATCTAAGTTTTTTAGGCGATATCAATACCCTTTTCAATGTTTCTATCTCATCCAAAACCTTCCCTGCTCCAAGAGCTACACAATCAAGCGATCTGTCAGCTATATTTACAGGCATTCCGGTTTCTTCATTTATAAGCCTGTCCAATCCGCTCAACATTGCTCCTCCGCCAGTAAGCATTATACCTCTGTCCATAATATCTGCCGCTAACTCAGGAGGCGTTTTTTCCAGCGTCAGCTTTATTGCATCAATAATAGCATTAACTGGCTCTCTAAGCGCCTCCAGTATTTCAGTTGAAGAGATATCAATATTTTTAGGCAGACCTGTCATCAAGTCTCTTCCCCTTATTTCCATCCATTCTTCTTTCATCCTCGGATAAGCAGACCCAACGTTTATCTTAATCTCTTCAGCGGTTCTTTCACCAATCATAAGGTTATATTCTCTTTTTATATAGTTAACAATTGAATCATCAAGCTCATCTCCGGCTATTCTTAAAGACTTACTCGTCACAATTCCTCCAAGAGAAATTACAGCAACCTCACTTGTACCTCCCCCAATATCCACAACCATGCTTCCGCAAGGTTCTCCAACAGGAAGATTAGCACCAATCGCAGCAGCCATCGGCTCTTCCATTAAGTATGCTTCTCTGGCTCCGGCGGAATATGTAGCCTCTTCAACAGCTCTTTTTTCAACCTCAGTAACTCCGGAAGGTACACACACAACAACTCTGGGCTTAGAAATAAAATTAACGCGTACTACTCTTCTGATGAAATGCTTTAACATAGCCTGTGTAACATCGAAATCTGCAATTACACCATCTTTAAGAGGTCTTACAGCAATAATATTACCCGGCGTTCTTCCTATCATTTCTTTCGCTTCTTGTCCAACAGCTAGAACCTCCATGTTTTTCTTATTGATTGCAACAACCGATGGTTCTCTAACAACTATCCCTCTATTCTTTACATGAACTAACGTATTAGCAGTACCCAAGTCAATACCAATATCCTTTGAAAACAAACCCATTATTCTATCTCCCTTTCAAAAATTCTTATACAGCTTAGCTGTAAATTTTTACTCTTTAAATCAGATTTTTTTGTTTTAAACTCATAAAAACACCATCTCCAATTATCAAATGATCAATCATCCTTATTCCCAACATATGCGCCCCCTCTTCTATCTTTTTAGTAAATTTAATATCTTCATTACTTGGCTGAGGGTCACCGCTTGGGTGATTATGCACAAGAACTATTCCCGCTGCTCCGCTTCTAATGGCTTCCTTGAAGACTTCTCTTGCTTCAACTGCAGAAGTATTAAGTCCTCCAATTGCAGCAGTATGAGTTTTTAATACCACGTTTTTGGAATTAAGCACTAAAACCCTTAATTCTTCCTGCTTTAAGCATCTCATTTCCTGCATAACCAAATTTGAAACATCTTCCGGGGACGTAATAACCACCCTGGTATTTCTGCGGTTTGCAGACATTCTTTTTGAAAATTCTACAATTGCCTTAATTTGTATAGCCTTTACCTTACCAATACCTTTTATACTTTGTAACTCTTCAAGTGCTATATCATTTAAAAATCCAAGCCCTTGACCTTCTTCATCCAGTTTCAAAAGCCTTTGTGAAACTCCTAGTGAAGTTTCTTCTTTAGTACCCGTTTTTATAATTATTGCCAATAATTCAGCATTCGATAATGCTTGCGCACCATATTTCTCAAGTCTTTCATAAGGTCTTTCAGCTTCAGGGATATCCTTAATTCTGAGTCTTCTTTCAGTCGACATAAAATGCACACTTCCTGTTCGAATTATTCGGATCCCTGGATCATCAATGGGAGCATTCCCTCCACTTAGTCTCTCTCTATAAAATATTTATATTAAATTCCTTTAGTTTTTCTGTTAATCGCGTTAATGGAAGACCTACAACATTGAAATAGCATCCATCTATTTTTTCAACAAGGATAGCACCTATTTTCTGTATTCCATAAGCACCTGCCTTGTCCATAGGCTCTCCGGTTCTGATATATGACCTGATTTCTTCATCCGTGAGCTTTTTAAATTTAACAAGTGTTTCTTCATGAAAAACAATACTTCTGTCTGAATTAGGCTGAATCAAAGCCACACCAGTAATTACTCTATGTGTATTCCCAGAAAGCTTTTTAAGCATTCCTATGGCTTCAGCCTCATCCCTTGGCTTTCCTAGAACTTCAGATTCCAGACAAACTATAGTATCAGCCCCAACAACTAAATACCCGGGTTCTAAATTCCGGGCAACCTCACGTGCTTTTATTTCTGCAAGCTTTTCTGCCAACCTGTACGGATTTTCTTCTTCAGTGGTTTCATCAACATTACTCGAAATTACTCTGAATTCCAGACCTAGCTGCTCTAATAGCTCTTTTCTTCTGGGAGATGAAGAAGCTAAAATAATCTGAAGCATAAAAGTTTCTCCTACATTTTTCTGTATATGAATATCCCAGCAATTATACCTAATGCACTTGCAATATTTACTCTCAATAAAAACCCAAAACTAAAATCAAGTATGCCCAAATTTAAACGAAAGGGCTGCGAAATCCCTAGTTCAAACCCTCTTTTTAAAACCTCAAAATCCCTGTTAGCCCCTAAATAATCTCCTAAAACCCCTCCAATAACCAAGCCTGCAATAAGAAGTGCCAAAAGAATCAACGGGTTTTTCTCTTTGTATACCATCTATGAAATCCCTCACTATCTTTTCCAACTTTTTATACATATTATACCTTTATATAATAACCTTTTCAACTAGTATTGCTAATTGTTTAATAAACGCTTGTGCTATTGCATAATATAAGGAATAATAAAGACCTGGGTTAAGTAATATATAATTGATTCGTATTAACAAACAAAAAAACCAATATTTTATACTTTGCATATATATATATTAAATGTATAATAATGAAAAGGACTAAGAAATATTTATTTTCTTAAAGCTTGGTGATAATATGAAAATTGAGAAGGTTAGCGACAACAAAATAAAGGTTACACTTTCAACATCTGATTTGCGTGAACGCAATTTGGATTTTTCCGCATTGACGTATAATTCTCCTCAAGCCCAGGTTTTATTCTGGGATATGCTCCATCAAGCCGAAATAGAATTCGGTTTTTCCGCTTCTGATTCCCAGCTGTTTATAGAAGCTGCTCCCAGCGCAGGCGACAGTCTTATAATAACACTTACAAAGGTTGAGGAAGATGGAGATTTTGAATCAATACAAAAATATATACGGAATCGTTTTAAACGTTCTGAGCTCAAGACAAAAAAGAAAAGCAAAAAAATATCATCAGGTATTTTTCTTTACTCATTTGATGAATTTGAAGATTTATGCAAGGTCGTAAGTAAAATTTCCGAATTATATTCCGGAGAAAGTACTCTTTACAAATATGATCAAACATATTATCTTATGATAGCAAATACAGCAATTGCTAATACAAATCCTAATTTTTTTGATTCATTGATGAGTGAATATGGCTTAAGGGTAACAAACATTGCCTTCACAGACGGATTTCTTAATGAATATGGTACAAAACTGATTGAATACAATGCAATTGAAGTAATAAATGATTATTTTAAAGCATAAAAATACCTGACCTAAATTCAAGTTTAGGGTCAGGTATTTTTTTTATGGTCTGTTATTCATTACTAATTCTATAAATTTCCCCGCTTCCTTTGCTTTGTTCATAGCAGCCTCGGTTATCAATTCTCCGCTGGTAAGTATACTGTTGCCCATTTTATCAAGTATTTCTTTAGTTACCTTTCTGCCTAACAGATACTCCCTTTGCTTTATTTCAAACAATTCCGATGATTTTGGTTGTTCCTTTTTTAAATTTTCTGCAGCCTGTTTTTTATGAATTTCATACTGTTTTACACCCGGTCTGTAATAAACATTTTTTGCTGATATTCCTTCCTCAAAAGACAAATCAACCTCAAAATCCGGCACTGTCTCTTGAATTTCTTCCTCTTTAACATTTTTTGATTTTAAAGAAGCAGTTTGAACTTCTTTTTCCTTTTCTACTTGAACTGCTGGCTTTTTATCAACTTGCTCCTTCTTTGCCGAATTCTTTGGTTCAGCCTGTTTAGCCGGAGCACGTGTAATATCAACGTTCTTTGATTCTGCTGGTTCTTTGTACGTAAATTCTTGGTTATCAGACTTGTACTGATTTGATAATTTTGACTTTTTGTCTTCAATATCATCAGAAACCTTACACAAATCAGCATCAGACATTTCAGTAATGCCATCAGCTAAAACCACAAGATTCTCACCAAAAGCAATAATATCTTTACGTGAAACCACTTTAGTCCTGCTCTTTTTATCAGAATTGATAAATTCGACTGCAGTTATCAGATAATCTTTTTGGCTAATATATATATCTCCGGTATCTCCAATAAGCTTTCCGCTTTGAGTAATAACCCTTGTATTTTTGACCTTGATTCTTTTTTTATACAGATTTACTGCCAAATCAACTCTATTGATATCTTTCACTGATTCCCTTCTGGCAACTGTAACGGCATACTCGCCCAACCCCTTAACATCTCTTTCGTCAATAACCTTTGCTCCAAGGAGTATAAAGCCATCATCTACAATAAAATAATCAACCCCGCCTTTTTCTTCATTAATTATTAAATCATATACTGTTCCAAGCTGATTCCCGGTTGATAAATCCACTACCGGAAGACCTATGATTTCTGAAGTCTTTTTCACTTAAAATCCCTCCTTAAAATATCTATATACCAAAGTTTTTTTTCAAATCATCAATGACCTCTTGACTTATACTGTTCCCTGCCGTTTCAATATAGCTTTTTATCATTTCCTTCGCAATGTCCTCCTGACCAAGTTCTCTATAAAGAGAGCACACATCTATTATAATCCAGAGTATAAGCTGTTCCTCTGGCTTTTTTTCCAATGCCTGAATGTAATATTCAATTGCTTCCAAATATTTTCCTTCTGTTTTCGCCGCAAAGGCAGAATCTATAAACTTCTCTACAGTCATTTGAATTTCACTTCCCTCTGAATTCAGGACATGGTTAACTCCCTCTTTATGCTCTTTCTTTTGCTTTTTGGGAGCCTTTTTAACCTCATTCTTCGAACGGATTTTATGGTCAGGCTTTGGTATTTCTTCCCTAGCTGCCCCCGTCTCTTTTTTGCTTATTCTTTCCCTGACTTCACTTGCAGGGATTTCTCCTCTAATGAATTTAGAAAAGATATCTCCATACTGCTCATCCTTTTTCTCAAAATCAACATAGCTTATATTTTCATTGGAGGTCAGAAAATCAACCACATCCTGCTCAACAGGAATTATCTTTTCCTGCGGCTCGGTTATAAGTACGTTTTCTTTTTTTTCTGCCAGCTCCTCTACCTTTTTAAAGCTTATAATTTTCTCAATGAATTTAAACCTTTGAGATAAATTAAATCTTTTTATTAACTCCTGAAAATTAAAGATTCCAGATATATTTTCAATCTTTAATTTTGATAAATCTCTTTCCTCAAGCATTATTACCAACTCCATTCCAAACAATACAAATAATATTAATATTATTAATGCTCTGACAAATCCCCATTTTAAGATTATATTGGGCAAGAAAACAAAGGCAGTGATTGAAAGCACCAATAATGCCAACGCACTACCAGTACTTATCTTGTTATATTTTATCAGTAAAAAAAGTATAACAAATAGAGCAATTATTAAAATCTGAATAAAAAACAAACCTATGCTATACATATACCCTGCACGCTTCCACTTTAATCATTATACAATTAATTATTTTTTTATCTCAAATTTATTTAAGTTATCATTCCATAAATATCCTTCTT
This sequence comes from Deltaproteobacteria bacterium, assembly GCA_050258375.1. Classification (GTDB taxonomy): domain Bacteria; phylum Bacillota; class Clostridia; order Acetivibrionales; family UBA4821; genus JBLMYQ01. The sequence goes on from JBLMYQ010000068.1 coordinate 16,090, forward strand.
CTTCCATCATGCTCTGCCCTGCAAACTTTAATGCCGCCTCTTTATTCGGAATAACAGCATTTTTCAGTGTGCTAATTTCTCTTTGAATATCTTCTGATTTCTTCTTTAAATCAGACATCATGCTTTCAAGAAGCTTTAATCTGAATGACACAAGTGTTTCTAAATAGTTGTTTCCATATTTTACGGCATAATAATATCCCTCAGATGTTTTAAACAATTCGCCTGGAACAATAAATCTTCGTATCCTTTCGAGAATCAATCTATTCTTAACAATAGCTTCAGATATATCACTTTTGGTGTACCCCGGAATTTCGAATATTTCCATAGATTTATCAGATTCAACCTTAATATCATCAACATAGTAGTAAAAATCGAGAACAGTCTTGTATTTTACTTCACCATTTTCAGCATTTACAGATCCCGCTCCTGTTTTTTTACCATTGGTATAGCTAACCTTCCCCATCTTAAAAACAAATCCTTCATCATCCTGATTTTCTGCCTTATTCTCTGCAAAATCAGTTTTAATACCGCCATCAATATTTGTTTTGCCGGTAAAAGATATAGTTTTAAATTGGAAACAACCTGATAAAAAGATTACGCAAAGTATAATTGCAGCAATTACATATTTTTTCATGATTCACCTCAAAATTTTTACCCTTAGGTAAATTTCCGGCTTTTCTTTTTCGTTTATTATTTTATAATAATAATGTCATATATATCAATATTTAATCTCTAAAGAAATATCACCTTGATTATTATTTGTTTCTTCTTTTTTCTGCAATATAATTTATACATTCTTCGCCTTTAAAAACCCCTACAATAAATAGGGCCACAGCTACTACAGAAATGATTATTACAGTTGCATAGTTCCCTTTTTCAAGGCTGGAGCCCCAGCAAGATGCAGCTATAAGCCATGGCGCGCGCGCAGTTAATGTAACCAAAAAGAAATCTGCAAATTTTATAGGTGTAAGACCTGCAATATATGTAAAAGCGTCCTTTCCCGGCAGCCCGGGAATAATAAATATCAAAAAAAGCGAAACAGATAGTCTTTTATTGTTAATTTTCCTTTTAAGATTATCAATATCCTTTTTGTGCATAAAGAGTTCAACAACAGGCTGTCCAATCGTTCTAGCCACAAAAAAGCAGACTACCGAACCCAGGATTATTCCGGCTATTGATAGAAGGGAGCCAAAAATGCCTCCGAACAAATAACCTCCTGCAATATGCACAACCTCGCCCGGAATCACAAAGATTATGACTTGAATCACTTGTATTAAAACAAAAACAATATACCGCCACACCCCAAAGCTGTTCACCCAGCCTTCAAGCTTGTCCTTATCGGTAAGAATTACAAAATAATCCCTCCAATAATAAAGGGCTATCCCAATCACTAAGATAAAGCCTATCATAATAAGCAGTTCTTTAATCCCAATTTTAATATTTTTTAAGTTAAACACTTTTATTCCCTCATTTCTACCAATCCAACACCACTAAAATCAAATCCGTCAAATTAACATTTGAATTGGCTTTCACTCTTGTGCGCATCCAGAACAGTCTGGTATATAAGAATCATAATCCTATCAACCAATTCCTTCTTTTTATCCTTTATTTCTTTTATAGCATAACAGATATTCTTTATGTTTTGCAAAAATAATTCTTTTCTTTGAATATGCCACTTATCAAATTCTTCGATACAATTTTTTGATAGATTCATGTCTTTCCTTTTTTCATCACATTCCTTCTTTACAGTCTCAATATACGCCATTGTTTTATAATAAACCATATCATCCGAAGCTTCTCTTTCATCCTCAACACTTCTCTTAATAAACAAAATAACTTTGGACCATCCTTCAAACTCAATCTCTATCAGCTTCCTCATCTGTTGATTTCTAATTGCAGGAAGTTGATAATTGATTATTTCTTCAATCTCTTTTGACTCAGAGTAATCATCGATACTCTGCCTGATAACATTCTCAAGTCCCAGCATCTTAATGTTTTGCAACAGAACACTAATAAAATTCTTTGGTATCGGAACCCCTAGCAGTACCAAATTTTCTATAACACTTATTACCTCAGTAAAAATTAGAAATCCAATAATAAACTGTGAAATCAAAAAGGTTTCAAAGAAATACAATATACCCATTTCCAACAATCTTGCAGTAATTATAGAGATGCTGTACATAACAATCTTATTTACTGCTTTTCTTAAACCATTACTGCTGAACCGCTTAAACTTACATGCCTGCGCAGTACCTGTAAGTGTATCAATAACAATCAATATAATCAGTACAAAAAAAGAAAACTGAACAGGTGAAAAAAGGGTTATAAAAAGACCCGTCAGCACCTTAACCTGCCAAAAATTGCCTATATCCTTTAAAAAATTCATAAAATCTCCAGCCAGATTACGTTTACTTCATAATATGTTGGGAAAGAAAATAATTGCAAAAAAACAACCTGAAATCATAACTTAATTTCAAGTTGTTTTAAAGAATACTCGTCAGGTTAACTCACACCAGCTATATGCATTCTTACCTTTTTGGAGGCTTTTGATATATGCTTCCAATTCAGTAATTTCCGGTGTCTCGCTCTTCACAAGAGCTTTTGCCGCCTCCCCAATTTCAACCGCAAGCTTCAAAAATGTCCGCAGCATATCATTTCTGGACTTTTTGAGTGTCACCCTTGCTTTTCCAAGCGTTTGGGGCGTAGCTTTTCCGAACTCGGCCCTCATTTCTTGATTACAGTATCTCCAGCATTTTTCTCTAATGTAGCAATAAACAAGTCCATTATAGAACACATTCTTCAATTTCTCTCCCAGCCCATTTTCCCTGCTTCCCAACATTTTTAATACTTGATTCTGCAATTCTTCTAAACGGTTATCAGAAAGGAAAGAGAGAATATTTTCATACGGCCAGTATGACCAGAGCTCGCTTTCGTCTTTAACCTCGCAGGCATACTTTTGCAAGGAATCAATAAATTTGTTTACATCATCCGAGTCAGGATTGTTTTCCACGTATTCCTCAACTTGTTCGAGTACCACGAAAACCAATTGAACCAGATTTTGTACCTGCAATTCTATCAGCTCTGCCTGATTTACATATTTGAGCTTTTTCTTACCTTTTTGCACTCTGTCTGCATTTATTGAACACATTCTTTCATAACCTTCGTTTCTTAAGTTGCCGTCCTGCTCCACTACTTTCAGGAATAAAAAAAAGTCCTTTCTTAACGACGTTAGAAGAATATCAAAATCTCTTTTCATTCTAACAACTTCCTTTCTCCATTTCACTTTGCCGCCTGAAATATAAAATTACATCCCTCCCAAATAAATATTTTATGGAGTACATTCGCGTTTAAATTTAGATTAACGGATAAATCTTATCATTTAGCTTTATCGCAAGTCAAGAAATATATTCCATTACATCCATTTAAAAACAAGCATATTCTTTCATTCCAGCTTCCCAATTTTTCTTGCATGAATAGGTATTAGAAGTATCGAAAGGCTTACAATTACCAGAGCTATTCTTACTACATGAATGTTGTTCCCGAATAAGCCGGCAAAAAACAAAAGTATAAAACCCGAAACCCTTCCAAGAGCGGAAACCGCTTCCCTGATAGCAAAATGCTCTTCTTTATATTCTGCCAACCCAGTTTTGTCAATAGAATTCCAACTATAAGTTGATTGCAATATGGTTAGGACCGGTATTGCAATGGAAAAGGCTATATTGTATATGATTATTGCCCTTTCGCTTATATCAAAAATAAGAAGTCCAGTCCCAGCAAACAACAAGATTCCAGATACAATGATTAAATTTCTAAAATATTTACCATGTAAGAATTTGGCGATAATAACCGAAGTTAGAATCGAAACCGCTGAGAATATTGAAGATAATATCCCTAAAGTGAATTCATTTGAAAATTTCATGAATATTATTATGGGAATCAATACCGGTAAAACCCCAAAGTAATTAAGACCTCTTAGAAACTCCGTTACATAGCTGCTAAAAACGTTCCCCTCTTTATTATCCTTTAATAATTTTACAAAACCCTTTATGTCGGACTTTTGTTTACTTATTTCACTATTAGAAAGCTTATAGGAAAATGCGAAAGTAATCCCAGTACAAATTATAACTACCATAAACACAGGTTGATAAGAGCTTATTGTAATAACGCTGCCAACAATTAGAGGAATAACAATACTCAATATATCTTCAATAGCCTTTTCATAACCAAAATAAAGCCCCCTCGCAGTTGAAGAATTCAGTTCAAATCTAAGAAGATTATACGGGAAATAATAAAATGCAGTTGCTGCGCCATATACTACAGCAAGCAATTGTATGTAACCAGCTGCGTTATCTTTTAAGCATAATATCGCCAAGAAAAATAAGGAAAAAATAAACACCCCAAAACGATAAGGTTTAGCCCTGTTGCCACTTTTCATGTAATTTAACATAATAAAGAATAAAGCTGAATCAACAGCGTAATATATTGCGTAAAATGATGCTAAAGCACACAAGTTTCCATTGGTTAGCTTAAAGAAGTATATTCCCAGAAACACCTTTATTATTATTCTTATTATTGATTGTATTCCGTGGGCAGTTATCAGTATTTGCGAATCCCTAGTAAGTTTTCTATGAGGTATTTCAATCATTTATTAAATCCTCTTCTCTTATTCTTATATTCATTTTATATACACCCTCAAAGCTCGTCAAAAAAGCTCCAGGGTAAAAACCCTAGAGCCCTTGCAACTGCTGGTCGGGGTGACAGGGTTCGAACCTGCGACCCCATGGTCCCAAACCACGTACGCTACCATCTGCGCTACACCCCGATTTCAAGTTGCTTATATATATTAACAGCAAACATAACAAAATTCAAGCCCTTTCTTTAGATTTTCACAGGAAAATCCATTAAGCATTTGAACAATAGTGCGAGTATTAATACTTTGAAGAATATTATTCCAAGGCATTGTGAAAACAAGTTAGACTTACTAAAGTAAAATCCAAGTAGCTTAAGACCCCTCTATCTCCCCTTCAAAGGGGACGAAAAGCTTGTATCTGAAGGGATATAGGAATGAATAATAAGGACTTGAAGAAAAGAGGATTAGTTGGGAAAAAGATAAATGAAGCTTGTATTGGGTTTTCTGTATAGAGCTACTTTTCGCTCCCTTTTGAAGGGAGGAAAGGAGGGTCTTTTTATACCATATATTGCTACATACAGAGAATATATTCGCCCACCCTAACCAAGTACTTGAATCTAGAAAAAATTGGTGTTATACTACTATCAAGTTTTAAAAAAGGAGTTTTTCAAATGGTATATACATATTTCTTTTTACATCTTCATCATCATTTGGATAACACTTGCAACTGATTCAGCTTAATTCAGGTGCAAGTGCCTTAGGTGTTTGTACCTGCCAATGATGACAAAGCCGTGCAGGTATAAACCTACCTGTTCGGCTTTTATATTTTATTTGGGAGGTTATATTTATGGAAATCAATAAAAGAAGGAATTTGATTGCACCACGTACACTGCCAGGCTTCATGGAGCTTCTTCCGGCAGAGCAGGTATTATTTAATAAAATGCTGGATACAATCCGCTCGACCTACGAAATGTTTGGTTTTATTCCTTTGGACACACCAATAATCGAATTTGCAGAAATTCTTTTAGCAAAGGCTGGCGGGGAAACAGAAAAACAAATTTATAAATTCGACAAGGGTGATAATGAGCTTGCTCTTCGCTTTGATTTAACCGTTCCTTTAGCAAAATATGTTTCTCAATACTATCATTCTTTAACCTTTCCATTCCGCAGATATCAAATAGGCAAGGTTTTTCGCGGCGAAAGACCTCAAAAAGGGCGGTTCAGGGAATTTTATCAATGTGATATAGACATCATAGGGGATGGCGAACTCAGCATAATGAATGATGCAGAGATTCCGAGTATTATTTACCAAACCTTTAAGCGCATGGGCTTTGAGAATTTTACCATAAGAATTAATAACCGCAAAATACTTAACGGCTTCTTTGAAGCACTTGGGCTAAGCAATAAGGCTTCAGATGTGCTGCGCATAATAGACAAAATAGACAAAATCGGTGAAGATAATGTGAAGGCTGAGCTTTTAAATATAGGAATTAATCAAGCTTCAGTGGATTCAACAATACGGTTTCTTAGCATAAAAGGCTCCAACGCTGATATAGTTTCCGCACTAGAAAGCATGAGCATTGATAATGCTGTTTATTCAAAAGGAATACAAGAGCTTAGAGATGTACTCTATTATATTAAATGCTTTGAAGTTCCGGAAAAGAATTTTACTGTCGACCTTACAATCGCCCGTGGACTTGATTACTATACCGGAACAGTTTATGAAACCATACTTAATGACTATCCTCAAATCGGCAGTGTTTGCTCAGGAGGAAGGTATGACAATCTCGCTGAATACTATACAGAGAAAAATCTGCCAGGAGTAGGTATTTCGATAGGTCTGACCAGATTATTTTATAAATTGCTGGAATCAGGAGTGATAAAAACTGCAAACTCCTCTACAGCAAAGGTTTTAATTATTTCAATGATTGATGATATGACTTATCCTCTTAAGCTGGCTACAGAGCTGCGCAGCAGCGGAATAAATACAGAAATATACTACAATAATAAAGGAATGAAAGGTAAACTGACTTATGCTAATAAGCTAGGTATTGAATTTGCTGCAATAATTGGGGAAGACGAAATAAAATCAGGCGAAATATCTTTGAAAAACATGTATACCGGTGAGCAGCAGAGACTTCCGGTAAGTGAAATAATAAAAATAGTGTCTTAATTTAAAACTTTATTACAACTTTCTATTTGCCTTGTTGATTATAATAAATTGAAATATAATGTTTATATGAAAAAAATTCTAGCCTGCATGAGACGGGCAATTTCCGATTACAATATGATTGAAGATGGTGACAAGATTGCAGTTGGTCTTTCCGGTGGGAAAGACAGCATAACTCTTTTACTTGCATTAAACAAGCTTAAGAGTTTTCTGCCTAAGAAATTCGAAATCACTGCAATTTGCCTCTCTCTTGGCTTTGATGGGTACGACACCAAACCTCTTGAAGAGTTATGTGATAATAATGGTATTCAGTTTATAAGAGAGGATACTAATATTGGAACTATCGTATTTGACATTAGGAAAGAAACCAATCCGTGTTCCTTGTGTGCAAATATGAGAAGAGGTGCGCTCAATAATACTGCAATAAAATCAGGGTGCAACAAAGTTGCTCTAGGACATCACTATGATGACGTTATAGATACTTTCTTCCTGAGCTTGCTTTATGAGGGAAGAATCCATACCTTTTCACCTGTTACATATCTTGATAGAAAAAATCTGCATGTAATAAGACCTATGGTATACATCCCGGAGCTTGAAATAAAAAGCTTTGTACGTAGAAACAACATACCTATCGTTAAGAACCCATGTCCTGTTGACTGTCAGACAAGCAGGCAGTACATAAAAGACCTGATAAAGAATCTTTGCACTCAAGACCCTTTGATAAAGAGGAGAGTATTTGGAGCTATAAAAAGAAAATTCCCCGAATGGGACTCTATAGTGTAATCCGATAACAAACCGCTGCTAATCTTTCTGAGTTTTATATATGTCAAGCAGCGCTAAGTTCCTGGATAATGGCTTCTAATATTCAGATGGACAAAAACTCTCCCCTGAATATAAGAATCCTATTAAAATGTAAAGTGCATGACAAATTACTGAAAGGAAGAAAGCAAATATGAAACAAAATAACAAAAGGATAACTTCTCTTTTATTAACAGTTATATTTATAATCTCATCATTTGTGCAGCCAATTTTTAGTTTTTCCTTTGCTCAGGGTGAATTAATATATGAAGAAAGAGACTCTGAAATAATCTCTAGTGGAGTAACCAGAGAAAATATAAAGAAATTTTTAACTTCAGGCTGGTTAAATATAAACGTAATAACTGTAGACCTTACAAATCCTTATGTAAAACTGGATTTGCTTACTTCTCCGGATGGAATAGGCACTTTGGAAAATGTTAAGACAATGGCTGAAGCATCAAAATCAGTTGCGGCAATAAATGCAGATTTTTTTGATAAAACCCCTACCTCAAGTAATCCAAGTGCCGGCTATCCTATAGGATTTACAATGAAATCCGGCAATAATGTAAGCTCTGCACATTATCTAAAAAACACCATGGCAACCTTTTCAATGGATAACCTTAAAAACTTTCTTTATTCATATGTTACTGATACCATGTCCATTACATCTGCAAGTGGTTCTAAAATAAATGTGGCTGATATAAATAAGCCTTCGCCTGATTATAAATACCCTATAATCTATAATAAATATTGGGGAAAATATTCAGTAGGTTCAAACAGTAAATTCTCAGACTTTGTTGAAATGGTTGTAAGCGATAATGTTGTTACAGAAATACGCTTGGGAATGCCTCCGGTTGAAATTCCCGAAAATGGTTTTGTTCTTGCTGCCAGATTTGATGTTGCAAAATCTATTACCAGTAGTTTTCAGGTAGGTGATTCGGTTACACTAGCAGTAACAACTACTCCCGACCTAAGCAGTCAGGATTTTGCAATAGGCGGTGGCACACTGCTGTTAAAAAATGGACAGGTTCCTGCCTTTTCTCATAAAATAAGCGGCATTCATCCCAGAACTGCTGCCGGCACTTCTGTCGATAACAGGTATTTATACCTTGTAACGGTTGACGGTCGTCAAACAATAAGCGCAGGGGTAACTATGGAGGAAATGGCAGCAATAATGCAGGATATTGGCTGCTACAATGCCATTAACTTTGACGGTGGAGGTTCAACCCAAATGGTTGAAAGGCTGCCGGGCACAAATACGCTCAAAATTGTCAATTATCCTTGCGAAATCCCTCTTCGTAAGGTTGTAGATGCCCTAGGTGTATTTTCAACTGCTCCTCAGGGTTCATTAAAAGGGTTCATAATCGAAACCTCTGATACAAATGTTTTTGTTAATACCACAAGGGAATTTAAAATAAAAGGCTATGATGAATACTATAATCCTGTGGAGGTTGACCAAAACAGCGTTGTATGGAATATCAGCGGAGTTAAGGGTTATTTCAGCGGCAATATACTAACCCCTACACAAGCCGGAGAAGCTACAATAACTGCATCCGTTTCTGGAATTACAGAAAGCATCCCTGTAAGTATTTTAAGCTCCCCTGTAGAAATAGCCATTTCTCCCCGTGATACGACAACTTCAGTAGGGAAAAAAGTAAAATTTACTTTAACCGGAAAAAACAAAAACGGTTACTCAGCAATTATTGACCCTGCATTCTTGGCATGGAAAAGCAGTCAGGAAATTGGGGTTTTCTCAAAGAATGAATTTACCGTCTCCAGTCAAGGAAGTACTATAATATCATGTTCATTAGGTAATGCAACCGCTTTCGCACGCATCACTGCAGCAGGAAGCTCCGAATATATTGTACAGCCTTGCGAAGAATCAGTTATAAGCTATAAAAGCTATCCATTAGATATTCCTGGTGAGGCATCTCTTTCTAATGAGCAGCAGCATACTGGTTCATATTCATATAAGCTGACCTATGATTTCTCTACCTTAGACGGCTCAAGGGCATCTTATATTGTTTTCCCCGAAAACTCAATAACTATGGGAAGTAATACTACAGATTTCGGATTGTGGGTATATAATGACTCACCGAAAAATGACTGGCTTAAAGGGCAGATTGTGGATTCCCAGGGTGCAGCACATCTGATTGACCTTTCAAAGGACTTAAGCTGGACAGGCTGGAAATTTATAAAAATTCCGGTTGATAATATTCCTTTACCTGCACAAATCAGCAGAGTATATGTAGTACAGATTGACTCTGAAATAAAATCATCAGGCAGCATATATGTTGATGATTTAACTCTTTTTACCCAAAAATCCGGCGACAGCCTTCCTGCCATACCGGAAAACATAAAAGTTCCGGATTCAGCAGAAAAAGCCGTTAAGGTTAAAAGCAGCGCAAGCTCTTTCCAGTTTATAATCACCGGAGGTATTCAGACTGATAAAACCATTTTGGACAGATTATACTCTAAAAAGCTTAAAGAAAAAATCAATACTTCAGAATTAATTGCTGCAACAGGCACCGTAGATACCACCATAAGCCAAGCCATAAAAAAGCCTATCGTCTCAGCTCTCAAAGGTCCTTCTACTTATACTTATAAGAATAGTACTTTTATTACTTTAGATGACACCAAAAACAGCATAAGACAAACAAATGCATCTCAGTGGAAATGGCTTGACAATACTCTTGCAAATATTACATCAAAAAATGTATTCATAATGTTTCCTGTATCTGTGGATAATTTTTCTGACCCCTACGAAGCTGAATTATTTAAGAAAATTATAACTAAATATAAAAAAGCCTCAGGTAATAACGTTTGGGTTATCTCAGGAGGTAAAATCAGTGAGGTGGAAATGGAAAAAGGTCTGCGCAATGTAACTTGCGCAGGAATGATAAAAAGTTCCGACATTACAACAGTGCTTGATAAGACAAAATATATTATTGTATCAGTTGTAGGAAGTGAAGTAACCTATCAGATAAAAAATGTATTTTAAAATAAAAGGGCGAAAAATTCGCCCTTTTATTTTTTTATAATTTCAGAAATATTATTTATCTATTAGTGCTCCATAAGCCTTAAGATTTTTTTGTACCTCACTAATATCTTGAGCAGATAACTCTGCCGGATTCTTTTTCTTTTGGATAGCTGTGCATGCTGCCATTCCGGAGGCATCTCCCAGTACCATCTGATTTGGCAAAACTCTCATTTCACACCATGCAATAGAACTTATATTTGCACCATATCCGCAAATCAAAACATTTTTCATCGCCGGATTTAGCATGGCTTCATAAGGCACATAGACCGGATTCCTGGGCTTTAAGCTGGAATTTTTATGAAGTATACCAATATATTTATCCTTGGCGTCTTTGGTAAAATATCCGTTGCTATCCATAAAGTAGAAGCCCATACCAATTCTATTTTTGTAATTGTTTTTATCTGCTCCATCATTTTTTGACTTCCCAGCACTTCCAGCCTCTCCTGATGTTAATGCAAAATCATTCAATCCTGGATTAAGCTTTAATGACGAATGCACTGATTCTCTTATGTACAGCATATCAGCAGCACCGGAAATTTTGACATTTTCAAGTCCGGGGAAAGAACTTATTGCTTCTTTAAATTCATTACTTATTATCATTTCCTTAAGCTTCAGATAACCTTCCTCTATACTCAGGTAACTGTTTTGAGGATAATTTTCCGTACCAAAATCCTTATATTCTTTGGTAGCATCAACATTGTACATTATAAGCATATTTGCCCAATAAGCACCATTTTTATCCTCGGCAAGATTTGCTGATTTTATTTTGTACACATTCTCATATTTATTATTAAAGGCCGCAATCTTTTTGTAGGAATTAATTCCCCATCCACCCCAAATCAATCTTGTTCCATCTTTATCAGCATATGCTCTCCATTTTTTTGTCTTTATCATCTTATCAACGTCTATACCCTTAATTTTAAACATAAGGGTAACCGCCTGTTGACGCGTCTCCGGCGTGTAATCGTTTCTGCCTGTTATACCTGTAAATCCTCCAAGCCTTAGTAATCTCCCAGTACATGATGCATCAATAAAAACTTTTGCTTTGGCTAAAAAAGCATTATCTTTTTGGAATACATAGAAGCCTTTATCATTTTTCTGAATTTTATTTACAGTAATTTCTTTAATTAATGAATTCTCGGTTATTACATCAGAAACATCATGTTCAAAAGCTATTTCCAGGTTTTTATATTTTTTTGTTTCATTCATTAAATATTGTGCCATTTCTTCCGGATCATATCCCTGCCCAAACTTGTTAAAAAGAGTCTTGAAGGTGCCTTTTGCATAATCCCTTGAACCAGACATGATATCCCAAAAGTTTTGAGCCGCAGAGGTTCCTATTTCTCCAAGCTTGTCCTGTGGAACTACCATCAATACCTTTAGTCCCGGATTCTGATTTGTTATTGTTTTAATTGCTGCAAAAGCAGAAAAGCTTCCTCCGTAAATTATTATGTCATATGATTTTACAGATAGAATCGCTTGCTTTTTATTATTCAGAATTTTGCCCGCAGGGCGGCTGCAGCTAAATATGCAGCTTATAATAAGCAAGCATACTAAAGCTGTTATGAATATATTTCTTCTTCTCACTATACTTATCACCTCTTATATATCAAAATTCCCCCTCTTTTTTAAGAGAGGGGGCTAGGGGGTGAGTTATATCTCCAAGTCCTGCCTTATCTGCGCATGAATCTGGTCAATTTGTTCCATGCTGTTACCTTCTGCATAAATCCTGAATAGTGATTCAGTTCCTGACGCTCTTATTAATACCCAGCTTCCATCTTCCATTACAAACTTTTGTCCATCAATACTAATAGTATTAACAATCTTTTTACCGCCTATAGTTTCAGGCTTATATCTGCTTAAGTAACTCAACACCTTCTCTTTTGCATGTGAAGAGCATTTTACATCAAGTCTCTTGCTGTAAAGATAACCTATTTCATTTTTCAAATCTTCCATAATTTCAGTAGGCGTTTTGCCTAATCGAGCAACCATTTCTGCAATAAGCAAGCATGCTAGAATACCATCTTTTTCAGGAACATGCCCTTTGATGGATAATCCGCCTGATTCCTCTCCTCCTAAAAATGCATCCTTATTTATAAGGGCATCGGCAATGTATTTGAAGCCTACCGGGGTTTCGATAACTTGCATTCCAAACTTTTCTGCGAGTCTGTCAACCATATAGGTTGTAGCCACTGTACGTGCAACAGTTCCCGTCCAGCCTCTGGTTTTCATTAAATAATATTGCAGCAAGTATATAACCTGATTTGGGCTTATGTAATTTCCCTTACTATCTATTACTCCAAATCTATCTGCATCCCCATCGGTTGCAAGTCCCAAATCTGCTTTTTCCTGGTTCATTGCAGTAATAAGGTCTTTCATATTTGCCATAGTAGGTTCAGGCATTGAACCTCCGAAAAGTGGGTCTCTATAATTGTTTATAGCTTTAACCTTACACCCGAAGCTTTGAAGAATTTCAGATGCATACCCTATTCCGGCCCCAAACATTGGATTACATATTACTGTTAAATTAGCTTTCTTGATTACTTCACCATTAACCAGTTGTGTAACTGCTTTTATATAATCCTCCTTCGGCTCACACAATCTAACCCATTCTTCACTGCCTCTTTCATTAATCTTCCCGCTGTCAATTACTATCTTGACATGCTCAAGAATTTTGTCGGTAATTCCTTTGTGTGCAGGTCCACCGTACTCAGGAATGAATTTTATTCCGTTATGAATAGGCGGATTATGACTGGCAGTTATCATTATAGCCCCGCCAGCTTTATAATTTACAACCGCAAAAGCGACAACCGGAGTAGGTGTAGCTTGATCTGTCAGCATAACCTTTATCCTGTTAGCAGTTAATATATTACTACATACCTTGGCAAATTCAGGGGAAAGAAATCTGTTATCATACCCTATTACTATACCTCTGTCTCCAAGGTGATTTTCATTAACATAGTTTGCAATTGCCTGCGCAACTATTTTTACATTTGGAAAGGTAAAATCATCAGCCATGATGCCTCTCCAACCATCAGTCCCAAAAGAAATATTGTTCATTAGCTTCCTCCTGTTTAATTTAAATTAATTTCCTTTTTAATCTTGAACAGTAGTTTTTAAATACTTTAAAAACTTTTCTCCTATATCCTCTCTCTGAAGTGCAAACTCAATGGTAGCCTGAAGATAACCAAGCTTATCTCCAACGTCATATCTTTTTCCAATAAAATCATATGCATAAATCGCCTCATACCTTGCAAGTTCTTTTAATGCATCTGTTAACTGAAGCTCTCCCCCTGCACCCGGCTTGATTCTTTCAAGGCACTCAAAAATTTTCGGAGTCAATATATATCTCCCTAATATAGCAACATTAGAAGGAGCTTTATCTTTTTCAGGTTTTTCAATCAGATTTTTAACCTTGAAAACCTTATCCTCAATTTTATTGCATTCAACTATTCCATATCTGTCAACTTCGTTCCAGTCAACCATCTGTACTCCAAGCACAGAAGTTTTGTATTCATTGTAAATATCCATTATTTGCCCAATACAAGGCTGCTCGGATTTTACTATATCATCCCCTAATAATACTGCAAATGGCTCATTACCAACAAATGACCTGGCACAATAAATAGCATGCCCTAAACCCTTCGGTTCCTTTTGTCTTATGTAATGAATATCAACAAGATTTGAGACATCCTTAACAAGACTCAAAAGCTCATCTTTTCCGGATTTACGAAGCTCCATCTCAAGTTCGAGTGATTTATCAAAATGATCTTCAATAGACCGTTTATTTCTACCGGTAACAATTATAATATTTTCTATTCCTGCTTCAATAGCTTCTTCTACAATAAACTGTATTGTTGGTTTATCAACTATTGGAAGCATTTCTTTAGGTTGAGCCTTGGTCGCCGGCAAAAATCTGGTTCCCAATCCCGCCGCAGGAATAATGGCTTTTTTTACCTTCAAAATTTTTCACCTCAAAAATTAATTGTAATCCCTGATATTTAGTTTCTCTTCTACCAAATTACTACTAAAAACCCAGAAACAAGCACATTGTACATATTATTTACTGCAAGATAGATTTTCAGCAAAATAATTATAACATATTCTGGTTATTGTTCAACGATTATTGTTCAACAAAAAAGAACCTTTCTTTCGAAAGATTCAAAATTCATATATCTTAATCAAGTTCTTATATTTATTTCTGCCGGCAGTCTGCCTTCTTCCATACCTTGCAAACCTTCAGCCCCTTGACGCATAAATACAATATTCAAGGTCTGAAGGATTATCTTAACATCGTATAATATCGAATAATTTCTAATATATAATAAATCATACCTGAGCTTATCCTCCGGCTCAGTTGTATATTTCCCTAAAACCTGGGCAAGCCCGGTGATTCCTGCCTTAACGTGTGTGCGGTATTCGTAGCCTGGTATTTCCTTCTTAAATTGCTCTACAAACACCGGTCTTTCGGGTCTTGGACCAACTATACTCATTTCTCCAATAAGAACATTTATTAGCTGTGGTAATTCATCAATTCTGGTTTTTCTCAATATTTTACCAAACGGGGTTATCCTTTTATCATTTTCAGCTGAAAAAACTGGTCCTGTAACTTTCTCAGCATCATTCACCATTGACCTGAACTTGTATAATTTGAATGCTCTTCCCCCTCTTGTAATCCTTTCCTGAACATAGAAAACCGGACCTTTGGAGGTCAGCTTTATTATCAGAGCCGAAATCAACAAAACAGGAGATAAAACAATCAGTGCCGCAGCCGAAAATGCTACATCAAAAACCCTCTTTATTATTTTTTGTACCGTAGAAAGCTTAAGCTGTTCTACTGCAAAAGCTGCTATATCAGCAAATTGCAACATTTGAGCTTTATAAAGCAATACTTCAGGCATACCCGGTATAATATATATGCCCTTTTCCTTATTCATACAGTATCTAATTATCTTATCCTTGATTTCATCAGGTACACTTGAACTAATAAAAACATCATCGCATATATCTATAAGCTCTAATACATTATTAATATCTGATACATAACAAATATGCTTAATATTAAGAAGCATATTTGAAGCCGGTGTTTTTATCTTATCTGCAATACTTTCAATATTATCACTTTCAGTACCGACAACTACTACCTGCCTTGTATCAAGTATATATTTCCTGTTCTCCCAAACAAAAATCCTCCAGGATATCAGAAAAACAACTTGCACAACAGGCGCAACAAGCAGTATACTTCTCGGGAATGAGAATCCCTGATTGATATAGGTTATTGCAATTGTGGTTATACATAGAAGCATTACAGCAAGAATAATTGAGTATACAGTTTCATACAATGATTTTTTTAATGGCTTTAAAAGCCCATATAAATCAAAATATAATATGGCGGCGATTGTAATAAACGGTATAATCTCTATATATGGACCCATATTGTACTTGGGAGGATTAAAATCAAACTTCATCATAAATGCAATATAGAATCCCAAGTTTATTAGCAATATATCCACTAATACAACTACTACATTGAACACTTTACGTTTCATTATTATCAACCTCACAGACTGTTTACTCATATTAAAGCATAAAGCCGACTCCATCAATTATAGCCATTATATGAATATATGTAAATATAGATTATATGGAAACTCCAACTTAATCCTTCGTAAGATATTCCTTTAATGCCACATCCCAGTTTCTTAGCTTATATTTCATTCTCGCATTTCCTAATACCGAAAACCCGGGTCGTTTAGCAGGTCTGTTAAGCTTCATTGTATCAATAGGAATAACATTTGTTTTTATATTCTTAATCTCAAATATTTTACACGCAAGCTCATACCATGAACAATACCCAGAATTCGTAATATGATAAATTCCATACTCCTTAGTATTAAGCAAAGCTATTATTGCCATCGCCAGTTCAGATGCATAGGTAGGACATCCAATCTGATCATTAACCACCTCTATATTATCTTTTGTCTTTGAAAGCTCAAGCATGGTATGTACAAAGTTCTTGCCTTGACCGTACAGCCATGATGTTCTTACAATATAGAATTTTTTCAGAAGTGTTTTAACAATTTCCTCTCCGGCTAATTTGGATTTTCCATAAACATTCAATGGGTTAGGGGTATCAAATTCAAAGTACTCCTGCCCTTTGGTACCATCAAATACATAATCGGTAGAAATATGAACAAACGCACAATCCCATTTCAGGCACTCTCCTGCCAATAGCCCAACACCTTTTGCATTTATTTCATATGCTGCTTCCTCATTTGATTCACAGCCGTCAACATTAGTATATGCGGCACAATTTATAACAACATCCGGCTTAACATTCTCAAAGCACTCTTTTATTTGTTCTGAATTTGTTATATCAAGAGATTTTTTATTAAACCCATAAATCTCAAAATTGCTTTTTATTCGTGCAAATTCCAATCCAGCTTTGACAAATTCCGTTCCAAGCTGCCCCTCTGCCCCCGTCACTAAAATCCTCATACAACACCCCTTTATCCTTTAGTTCCTACACTTCTCCCATCTCTTATTAAAACCTTTAATATTGCTGCCTGTTTTAAAAGCCATATTCCAAAATAAACAAAGAACTTTAAGATAGGATTAGTTTTTTTACTGTAATTTTTATTAAAAAATATTGCCATTGAATCATAAAAGGCTTTTGTAGCTTTCATGCTCATATGCTTACTGCTTTGTCCTTTGAAGTGAGTTATTCTGGTATCCGGATAGTACATTATCTTCCAACCTTTTTGCTTTGCCCTGAAACAGAAATCTATATCCTCGGCATACATAAAATAATCTTCATCAAGACCTCCAATTTGCTCATAGACCTCTCTTCTGAAGGTCAAGAATGCACCTGAAACCGCATCCACTTCAGTTTCTTGATTTTCATCAATATACGAAAGATTGTATTTTGCCAATATTTTGCTTTTGGGGAATAATTTACCCAACCCAGACAGCTGAAAAAAAGCAATTTTGGGTGTCGGAACACTCCTTCTGCAAGCTCTTTGTAAGGTGCCGTCAGGATTCTCCACTCTACACCCGGATACCCCTACATCAGAATGCTTATCCATATACTCAACCATTTTATCTAGTGTGGACTCAAAGACAATAGTATCAGGATTTAAAAGCAGCAAATATCTTCCTTTTGCCAGTTTCATTCCAATATTGTTGCCTTTTGAAAAGCCAGCGTTTTCTTTATTTTCATAGCCAATTACCTGGGGGAACTTTTCACTAAGCATTTCAATACAGCCATCTCCTGAGTTGTTGTCAACAACAATAACCTCAAAGGAAATATTTTTTGTATTTTGGTATATTGATTTCACGCAAGCCTCAGTAAAATCTTTGGATTTAAAATTAACGATAATAATTGAAAGATCCATTGTCCCTCCCAAAAGACTTATTTAGTGCACAATAAAGCTTTTATACAGTTCATCTATTTGAATACATTTTATTGTAATACTCTTTGTACTCTCCGTTTTTGATTTCTTCCCACCACTCCATATTATTCATATACCAATTTATTGTGCTTTCAATACCCTTTTCGAAACTCACTAAAGGCTTCCAGCCAATCTCTTTCATAGCTTTCTTAGGGTTCATGGCATATCTTTTATCATGCCCCGGTCTGTCCTTTATATATTTTATTAATTCTTCAGATTTGCCCAGATGCTGTAGTATTATTTTTACAATTTCTATATTCTTTCTCTCGTTATTACTCCCAAAATTATATACTTCTCCGGGTACTCCATTTTTTATGACAGCAATAAGACCCCTGCAGTGATCATCCACATGTATCCAATCACGAACATTCATTCCTTCTCCATAAACAGGAAGCGCTTTATCCTCAAGTGCATTCGAAATCATTAAGGGGATCAGCTTTTCCGGAAATTGATACGGTCCATAGTTATTTGAGCATCTGGTAATAATAACAGGCAATCCGTAAGTTCTAAAATATGCTTTCGCAAGCATATCGGCAGAAGCCTTACTCGCAGAATAAGGACTATTTGGCGCTAAAGGAGACTCTTCTGAAAAAAGCCCTTCTTCTCCTAATTCTCCATACACTTCATCAGTGGAAATCTGTATAAACTTGGCTGTTGGCTGTTGGCTATTAGCTGTTAGCATCCCGTGCTTCTTTGCAGCTTCAAGGAGGGTGAATGTACCCATAATGTTTGTATCAAGGAATTCTTCGGGATTGTCAATACTGCGGTCAACGTGGGATTCTGCTGCAAAATTGATAACAATACCCGGATTATATTTTTTAAATATATCATCTACAAGAACATTGTCTCGAATATCACCTTTTATAAAGGTGTAATCAGGATTGTCTTCAACATCCTTAAGGTTGTTTAAATTCCCTGCATATGTAAGAGCATCAAGATTAATTACTTTGTACTGCAGCTCTTCATTTAAAATCATTCTTATAAAGTTGCTGCCAATAAACCCTGCGCCACCGGTCACTAAGATGGCTATTGGCTGTTGGCTGTTAGCTGTTGTTTTTTTCATTTATTAACCCCCCTCATCTATTCCGGGTAGTCCAATCGAATCCAATAGAAGGGTCATTCCAATCAATCCTATATTCGTCAGGATTTTTAGCATCATAAGATTCAGTAGTAAAATAAACAATTGTCGCAGGTGCATTCCCCAGCACTCTGTATCCATGTGCTACACCTACCGGAATATAAACGAGTATCGGATTATTTTCGCCCATATAGAGCACGTTGGTTTCACCTTTAGTTGGCGAATCTTCTCGAATATCATGCAAAACTACCTGTGCATTTCCCGAAGGGAAAAACCATAAATCATCCTGCTTTTTGTGATAATGAAAAGCTTTTATTACTCCCGGATATGTTAATGAAGCTGAAGCTTGTCCAAATTTTTTTAAGAGGTTGTCATCATCCCTAAGGATTTCCATGAAAAAACCTCTATCATCCGTATGCTTAACAAGCTTCTTTACTGCTACATCTTTAATCATGACTTTCCCTCCACTTTTTCAATTCTGAACTAGCTGAAGCTTATCTGTATATCAGTTGCCAGTTCATTTGCCCTTACAAGTGATTCAAATGTGCCTGCATCAGTCCACCAACCGTCAAGAATGTCATACGTCATTGTTCCTCTTCTTATGTATTCATTGTTAACGTCAGTAATCTCCAATTCACCCCTACCAGAGGGTTTAAGCGTTTTTATTATATCAAAGACATCAGAATCATACATGTATATCCCTGTTACCACATGATTGCTTTTAGGATTTTTAGGCTTTTCTTCAACTGAAATAATCTTATCTCCATCCAATTCCACTACGCCGAATCTTTCAGGATTGGTAACCGATTTAATAAGAATCTTTGCGCCTTTCCCCTGTTCTTCAAAGCTCTCTACAAACTCGGTAATATCTTTTCTGAAAATATTATCACCTAAAATAACAATACATTTATCATCTCCAACAAAATTTTCTGCCAGTCCAAGCGCTTGAGCAATACCTCCTGCTTCATCCTGAACCTTATATGTAAAATTCATGCCAAATTCTCTTCCGCTCCCAAGTAGATTGACAATATCCCCCATATGCTCAAGCCCTGTAACAATAAGTATTTCATTTATTCCCGCTTCCTTAAGCTTACTTATTGGATGATATATCATTGGATATTTTCCTACCGGAAGTAAATGCTTATTCGTTACTTTTGTCAATGGATATATCCTTGAGCCCGTTCCTCCTGCCAGTATTATTCCTTTCATATGAATATCCCTTTCATCTTTCTGCATATACGAACTTTTATACAATATTATAGCATAATATGCCAAAGAAAATACTTTTGACAAAGAACTTTTTCCTGAAAGAATAAAAGCTCCGTGAATCTTCACAAAGCTTTATGAAGAGAAAATATAAATCCTAAATACCCAAAATTTCTTAATACTCCATTTTTTGTAAATCTATACTTGATAATTGTTCTTATTCTTGCAAGTCGAGACTGCTCTAAAAGGGTTGAGAATCTCTGTGCCGTTTTTCGCTCGCTCTCTTCCATTAAGCTGCCATATACCTCCTCTAAGGCTTTTGACTGCTTAAAAATATTGTAAAACAAATTTGTCATTTTATTTTTATTTTCAAATTTCTTTATAAAATATTTTAGTGAATATTTCTTAGCTCCTATTTCATTCCTGCCATGCTGTCTATACAAAATCGTAGGCTGCTTTACATAGCCTATTTTTCCTAAAGCTGAAGCTACAAGCGCCAGCCACCAGTCATGTATGATTGCCTCTTTTGAAAAGGGCATAACTAATTCCTTTAGCTTTTTATTTATCAAAACCGTGCAGCCGGTTACATTATTCTCTACCAGCATATAATTCAGACTCTGTCGCTCAGGATTCAGCTTTTGATACCTCCATATTGAATCTGAAGAAACTTTGAGATTTTGATCTGCAACCTTCAAATCCGTATGAACAAGAATGGGCTTATCAAAGTACGCTTTCTCCATCTCAAGCATTTTTGCCAATGTAATTTCAATCTTATTATCAAGCCAGACATCATCCTGATCACAAAACATCATATACTCCGCATCAGAAAGCTCTAAAAGTCTTGCAAAGCTGAAGCATGCGCCCAAATGCTTGTCCTGGTCATTGATAAAAACAATTTTTTCGGGATACCTTTTTGAATATTCTTGAATTATCTCTATGGTAGCATCTAAAGACCCATCATCCCTAATGAGAAGGCGCCAATCCTGAAAGGTTTGCCCCAGAAGTGAATCCAGCTGCTCTCTAATAAATTTTTCACCATTGTAGGTTGAAAGAAGTATATCAATTTTCATTTTCTTTTCCTTTAAATAATTCTATATTAAATTTATATGTCAAAAAGCTATAAACGTCAATAAAAAAAGCATTTATCAATAATAAAAATTCATCAGCATTAACGTATAACAATATAAGGATTCAATATAACCACCCGATCTGCATTAGCATTTTTATCTTCATCATTTGAATAGCTAAATCTAATTTTAGCATTACCTTGCAGATAATTTTCTTCTATCAATAAATTCATAACCTGTAGATTTTCTTTAGGGTATATATATTTTTTAAATACTCTTTTAGCTTCAACTCCATTTTCAATCTCAATATTGAGCCAGCATCCATCACTATTCCAGTTAGCCGATACAGGATGGAAGCCAACTACAGCACTCAATGATTGCTGTCTCTTTTCCGGTTCCAAATTAACTTCTATGCATTCTGTTTCACTTTTTAAAACATAAAATGAATTTATCTCATCACTTTTTTTAATGTTTAAAAGATATAGCTTCTCATTTTTAGGCAAAAAGGCAGGCTTAATGATTAACAGCTTTTTTATCCTATATCCAAAATTATTAAGCTCATTTATAGTTTCCTCAAACTGATCATATGAAGAAATGGTATAAATTTCTTTGTTCTTTATATTAGAATTTAAGAATGCATCAAAATCTTTTCCAATTCTTTCTTTATTGATAAGTCCATAGCTAATATCAAACATAGGTATATCATTCTTTAACATAGCTGCATATGCACAATTATGGTTTACAATTCCCCATGCATTAACATCCTTTAGCAAAGCATCTGTCTCTAATTCTTGCTTATCTTTTCCTATCATTAATAAATTTTGAGTTATCGAATTATAATTATTAGTCTCTGCTCTCCATGACCAATCAGTATTTCTAATTATTATAAAATAATAGGCAAGAGAAATCTGCAATAAGAACAATATTGATATAACACACCCTGCCATTTTAAGCAAATTGTTTTTTTTATTAATTGTATTTGCAATTAGGATTGATAAAATAATTCCTGCCATTATTTCTTGAAATAAAGCATATCTTATATATCCCGTTGTAATTTCCCATGCAAAAATAGAAGAAATAAAAGCTATCAAAAGCAGTACAAAGCATTTATCTTTAAATTTCTTATTAAAAATTATAAATATAAAAGCAGCCGAAACAGAAAGTACAAAACACAAGCTTAGTCTTCCAGAATATGCAGATATCTCACTGAATTTATCAGGCTTGAAAAATACATATACACACCAGGTTAGGTACTCATACAAATTCTTTGGTCCCCATCTTAAATCCTTAAAATTTTCCAATAAATAAAATGGAGATTTAAAAAATTCATTATAATAAGGAAAAACAGGATTTCCGGTACTCATATAGTTATAAATCAAATATATGCTTGAAGGAGCACTTATAATAAACAAGCACACAAGAACCACATTGGCATTTAATATTTTTTTATTTTTAATCAGATAAGTTAAATATATTATCAGCAGGATTGCTCCTATAGTTATACTTGTAAGCTTTAGCGCAATCGTAAAACCAAATAATAATGAAAAATAACAAAGATATTTTTTATTATAGCTATCAACAAAAAGAATAATTCTCAATAGTTCCAGCAAAAACGGAATAAATAACAAGTCAGTCATGTACGTTGATAAATTCATAAGTATATATTCAGTTGATATAACAGCAAAAGGAAGAAGGCTTGTTAAATACCTGCTAATATTAATTTTATTAAAAGCTGCATAATTTTTAATAATGCTCTGGATTTGCAGATATATGAGTACCAATACCAAGGTATTAAGAACAGTGCCCGCCCTGTATCCTAAAATCATTCTAAAAACATAGAACATTCTATCTCCAAGAGGCAGCGCAAAAGTACCCGCACCACCCGGCAAAAAATTATCGCTAATACTATCGGAAAAATTATATTGCTGCACAAATATATGATAGTTAAGTGTATCAAAGGTTTTATCAGGCAAAGCAATTCTAAGGCAGGTTAAAACAATAATGACAGCTAAAACTGAAATGTCAAAATAGTTTAATTTAATATTTGTAATAATAAAAAATCTTCTAGCTGAAAAAATTATAATTATCAAAAAAATTACAGGAAGCATAACTTCATTAATTACTATTGATTTAAAAGCATAATTAATAAAGCTTCCAACATCATTTAAAAAAACAAGAATTGTAAATACTAAATAAATAAAAAAATATAAATCAATATTAATTCTATTTTTCAACTCTGAATTTATTTTCAAACCAATCAAAATATCCCTTCATTTCTTACTTCTAAAAGAATGTTATTCCTTCTATATAACTTTTGTGATTAATAATCATTTAATATTTGCGTTAAATTGCTGATAATCCTTGAGGCTCTAGAGCTTTCAATATGACTTGACCCTGACAAAAGAATATTTTCTTTTACCCCTGCATTAATACCGGCTTGAATATCGCTTTCTCTATCTCCAATAGAAATGGACTTTAATAAATCAATATCAAAATCTTTTTGCGCCTCAAGAAACATGCCTGCTTTTGGTTTTCTGCATTCACAGCTTGCTTTATATCTTCCCAATCCAAACTCAGGATGATGTGGGCAATAATAGACTTTACTAATATGGATACCACGGCTTTCAAACTGCTTTAGCATCCAGCTGCTAAGCTTGTGAAAATCTTCTTCGGTATAATAGCCTCTGCCTATTCCAGCCTGATTGGTAATTATTACCAGCAGATATTCTCGCTGCTGATAGTACTTAAGCACTTTAAAAATACCTTCAGCAAACTCAAAGTCCTCAATCTTGTGAACATAATTTTTTTCTTTATTTATTACTCCGTCCCTATCCAGGAAAACTGCTTTATTCATATGTGCCTCCCCAACTCCCTTTTTGCTTTTTCATAATCCTCCGGAATACCAATGTCTATAAAATATGTATTAGAAATATATGAGCCGAACTTTAATCGTTGCAGCTGATTTGGGAAAAAATCATTTTCAATTGAAAATTTATCAGGCAAATCTAAATCATTGAATAAACAGGGGTTGGTTATATAAATCCCACCATTTATATAACCATATTTTTTATATTTCTTTTCATTAAAATTAATAATTCTTTCACCAACCACTTCAACTGAGCCATATCTGTCAAAGTTCTTCATTGGTTTCAGAGCCAAACTAAAATCAGCCTGCATTTTTGAATGCTGCTCAACAAAGCTCCTTATATCAATATTAAAAAAAGTATCACCATTGAGAATAATAACATCCTTCTCTTCAACATTTAGAACAGCCTTTTTTATAGCCCCTCCGGTTCCCAAAGGTTCATCTTCAATTGAATAAATAATTGAAATATCCTTATAATTTTTTTCAAAATATTCTTCTATTATTTCATGCTTATATCCGGCAGATAATATTACACGTCGTACTCCTTGCCTCCATAAATACTCAAATATATACCATAAAAATGGCTTTCCATTAATAGGTGCCATAGGCTTGGGAATATCTTGCACAATTTTCTTTAGCCTTGTTCCTAATCCGCCTGCCAATACAATTACTTCCATTTTAGAATCCCTTACCAAATATTGCTTTTTCAATAACCGAACATATTATATGACCTATAAGAATATGCGTTTCTTGAATTCTTGGTGTTTCCTCCGACTGGACCCTTATACAATAATCACACAGTTCCAGCATATTTCCCCCCGAGCTTCCTGTTAATCCTACCGTAACAATTTTTTTCTTTTTACATTCTTCCAAAGCCTTTATAATATTAGGCGAATTTCCGGAAGTAGAAATTCCTATAAACATATCGCCTTCTATACCATACGCCTGAATTTGCCTTGCAAATATATTTTCATATCCATAGTCATTTCCAATAGCTGTCAGTATTGATGTGTTTGTTGTAAGCGCAATAGCCGGAAGGCCTTCCCTGTCGAAGTAGAATTTGTTTACAATTTCAGCAGCCATATGCTGGGCATCTCCAGCACTTCCTCCGTTCCCTGCAAGCAATATTTTTTTTCCGCTTTTATATACATTTACTGCTTCTTCACATATACTTTCTATCAATTTGCTAAAGGATTCATCCTTATGAATTATTTGTTTTATGTTTAAAGCCTCTTTAATCTGATAATTAATATAATCAAACATATCTTGCCCTCCAACTTTGTGCCCCTTGCTTGGTAAAATGAAAGTTCACAACCTTTCCGCCCAGCTCATTTAATGCGTTTACTAATTCTAATTTTCTTACTGGCTCAACCATAAACATCATAAACCCTCCGCCGCCAGCACCCGAAACTTTTCCGGCATATGCGCCATTCTCCATAGCTATTTTAAAAACATTTTCTAAATTTTCATTGGTAATAGAAGCAGCCATTTTCTTTTTTGCTTCCCATGATTTCCCGAGATAACGAGAAAATTTGGAGATTTCTCCTTTTAGAATTGCTTCTTTCATAATTAAAGCATCTGCTTTTAATTCATGCATTGCTTCGATAGATTTTATATTTTTCTCTTTAACATTGTTAGCTTGTTCCTCGATGATTTTTGCAGATTCTCTGGATACACCTGTATAGTACAATACCATTGCACTTTCCAGCTCGCTTATAATCCATTCCTTAATTCTAAGCGGATTTACAACCACCCTGTCATTTTCATAAAATTCAATAAAATTAAAACCCCCAAAGGAAGCAGCATATTGATCCTGCTTCCCACCACTTAGCTTAACATCAATTCTTTCTATCTCATAAGCCAAATGGGCTATGTCATATTCTCCCAAAGGAAGATTCAATGCCTCCGTAAATGCCTTCAGTATTGCAACAACCATTGTAGAAGAAGAACCAAGCCCCGAGCCTGCAGGTGCATCAGAATATGTAGTAAGGTTAAGATATAAAGGCTTAGAATTATTAAATTGTTTTACTATTCTGTTATAAATCCCTTTATGCAGATTAAGAATTCCATCCAATTCAAAGAAAGCCTTACTTTCACTTTCAAAATATTCTTTTCTATCAACAGCATTCAAAGAAACAATTCCAGTATCAGTAAGCTCTATAGTGCAATATGCATACATATCTATTGCTGCGTTAAGCACACATCCCCCAAAATCATCACTATATGGGGAAACATCAGTCCCCCCTCCTGCCAAGCCTAATCTTAATGGAGCTCTAGCTCTAACAATCAATAAAATCACCCATTTCTAAGGTTTCATATCATTAATAATTACTTTCTTAACATATTCCTTTGAAAAGTTTTTTTGAATATAATCCAAGCATTTTAAAGAGAGCTCTTCAAGCAAACTAATATCATCATATAGATTTATTACACTCTTAGCAAATCCGCAACTGCTATCTTCAATCATAAGTATCTCCTCAATATCCTGCAAACCTTCCGCACCTATCGCAGTAGTAACAACAGGAACCTGATAATATATAGCCTCAACAATCTTCCCCTTAATACCTGCGCCATATCTTAAAGGAGCAATAACCAATCTGCATTTATCATAATATTCTTCAAGCTCTTCATCTGTAACATATCCCGTTACAATGACATTGTCAGATTTCAACTTTAGAATTTCCTGCGTAGGATTTGAACCAACAAAAAACACCTTTATATCAGGAATATTTCTTGTAATATACGGAAATATATCTTTGATAAACCAAAGGGCAGCATCTATATTAGGTCTATGAGAAAATCCTCCTACAAATAGCAAATTGCGTTTTTGGTCAAATTGCATTTTTCTTTCGTATATATTCTCGAAAATATAGGCAGGAATTGCCTTTGCACATATATCCGGGAAAAGATTCTTGATGTGATTAATTTCAACTTGAGATGGATAATAAATGATATCAGCTTTTTTTATTAGCTCATACTCAATTTTTTCCCACTTTTGAAAAGAGCGTAAAAGCCATTCATCTTTTGACAACTCATACTCTCGTTTTTCTCTTAAAGAATGCAAATCGTGTCCATAATAAATGATTTTTGCCCTTAAATGTTTTTTTATAATATCTATATATTTTATAGAAATATGTGGTCTATTTAGATATACATAATCAATTTTATCTGCGTTCTCTTTTATCCACTTTTCATAATTATCCCTGTACCATTCTCCATAAAGCACTTCCACCCCCAAGCTCTGAAGTGTGCCAGTATATGGTTCATGATTACAAAAATTATCCCCAATGAATTTTACATTGAAGCCCATCTCCACGAACAGCTTTATATACTGGAAGGTGGTACGGCTTCCTGCATCTTTGTCATAATGAGGGACGTAGTGGTCAATAACCAAAACCGTTTTTTTATTCCGGCTTCTATCCCGTGCCCAAAATACATTTTCCCCATTTCCGAAATGTTCTTGTTCTAATATACCCTTCCACTTTTTAATAAATTTTTCTCTGTTCTTTTTTTGGTAAGCTTTAAGACCTTGGCTGGTATCTGTCCCATGTGATATTCCCTCAAAGTGTACTACAACTGATTTTGGTTGGTATATCACCTGGTATCCCTTTTTTCTCACTTCAAAAGCTAAATCCGAATCATCATAATAGGCAGGAACATATCTCTCATCAAAGCCTCCTATTTCATCCCACAAGCTTTTCTTTATCAAAATGCTTGCTCCAGATATGTAATCTACTTCTTTAACGTAGCAATATTCAGGCTTTTGCGGATTTTCCATCCTTCCATAATTCCATCCCGAACCGTCTCTCCATATTATTCCCCCGGCCTCCTGAAGCTTTCCATCAGGATATACAAGCTTAGAGCCAACCATACCTATTCTTTCATTGTTTTCTGTTAATTCAACAAGATGCTTTAACCAATCCTTTTGAACATTGGTATCATTGTTTAATAATAATATGTATTTGCCTCTTGCTTTCACTGCCGCATTATTGCAATTCAGTATAAAGCCTTTATTTTCGCTGTTTCTTATTACAATAATATTTTCTACATAATCCGTAATATTTACTGTTTCATCAATTGATACATCATCTGCTATTAGTATTTCATATGCAATATCCTGCGTATTTTCAAAAATTGATCTGAGACATGAATATGTATATTCCCACTGATTGTAAACAGGAATAATTATTGATACCAGTGGATTTTCTTCTTTATTAAAAACCAATAGCTCTTTTTTCTTATCAGCCTTTTTAAATATTTGAATTTGAAGCTTTTTATTTAAAAAGGTTGTTGAATGATATTTTTCCAGTTTTCCTGCAAGACTTTCTTTTCTTTTTATATACCCTAAAAATTTTTTTATATTATCTGTATTAATACTTTTAAAGAATTTAATTGGATGTTTGACAGCTCCAAAAAATATCTTAATAATTAATATGCGTGTACTATTAGGAGGCAACATGATAGTCTTTGCCCTATAATACCTTTTTACCATACCCCATGCTCTTGAATTCAAAATAATATCAAGCTGCTTTTCTTTATTCATTAATTCCTGAATTTTTGCATTTTCTTCCTTTATATGTCTCTGGCTGCACTTTAGCTCCTCCGTAAGCTGTATAGCTACGTTTTTCTTTTCATCTATTACTCTTTCATACTGCTGAATTTTATCTGCTTTTTCATTTATTAATATTTCCTTTTCTTTTATGATTATTTCCTTTTCCTCAATCTCGTTGTCTTTTTCATATACCTTCTTTTCTATTTCTTCTGCCATTTCTATCTTTTCTTCTATAATCTTTTCTTTCTGCTCTATTACTAATTCATTTTGCTCTATCTGCTCATACAACCCAATAGTTATGCGCTCAAGCTGCTTTAACCTAACAGCTTGTTCCTCAATCCTCTTACTTTTTAAGCTTAAATCATTTTCAAGATTCGATACGGTTTCTGATAATTTCAAATAATCTTCTTTAATAACACAGATTTTTTTCTTGCCAAATACATATTCCTGAAAACTGCTTTCAAAGCCTTCGAAGACTTTAATCATTTCATCAGAAATTCCCGCATTTTCATAAATTTCCTTAATACTAATAAAATCTTTAAAATAATTTATATATTTTGCTGAAAAAATGTTTATGCTTCTAAATATAATAAAATCAAGTGGAATAGGGAAATCAAAAACCCATTCATAATCAATTATCCAATACCTATTTTTATTATCAATAATAATATTATCAAATATCAAATCAATGTTAGCAGGTTCAATGCATAGAACATCCTCAAGCTCCAGTTCAGAACCAAATATTTCACAAAATCTTTTACAGGCTTTGAAGCTTTTTATCCTCTTCGCTCCCAGCCCTTTTACAAAATCCAGATATTTATTAAGCAGATTTAAAAACCCTATTTTATCTTTGACTATTACTGCTTCAGCCATTAATGCATCAAATGCTTTTCCTTGTATGTAATCAAAGATTATGTCATCATCCTTTAAGGTGGCAGGAGCGACTTGCACATTTTTGTAATTATTCATAAGCAAGCTGTAGTTCAGATTCATTGACTTGATATGAGATACCGCTTCTGGCGTAAGTGCCTTCTTTTTTGCATAAAGCCTTTTATCTTCCTTAAATATTGTGGTCTCTATTTGAAATTCAGGCAATCTTTCTCTATTATACTTTGAATATATTACTTCCATTAGCTCTCCCCGCTTCCCATCCTGACAATATAATCACAATTTTTATATGACCAGGTATGATATATTCAGAACATTTTATGCATGCTCCTGCTTCTTAGTTACTAATGGAAAGTAGGTTAGAAAAATTAAAACCCCCGGAGCAAATCCAAGGGTAATTAGAACAAAAATTTATTATTTCAAAGGCAGCCTGACTTTAAAAACCTTCATCCATCTTCCAAGTGAAATAATTCTCCAAATGGTGAAATCAATTTTTGCATTTTCTTTAAGCAATCTATCAAACCACTCCAAGACCTTTTCTTTATTTATAATCCCATTTAAATAATCACATGCATCAGCAAGCTCTTCTCTGAATCTCCCGCTATTCTCTTTTATCCAAACCTCTTCCGGTGTTACAAAGCCCATTTTATCAGCTCGGTTTTTTATTGCATCAGGTAAACCTCCTGTCATTGCTTCCCTCAAGACATCTTTTGTAACCCCATTTCTGATTTTAAACTCGGCATCTAAGCCCAATACGAATTCAACAAGCCTATGGTCTAAGAATGGTACTCTGGATTCAATCGAATGCGCCATGGAGTTTCTGTCTTCATAGTGCAGAAGCATTGGCAAGCTGCTGAATTCAAGCTGATTTACAGAATAATTTTCAACTGAATTGATTTTATAGCTATATAATCTTTTAAAGTAATCCTTATGATACTTCCTGTTTAATATAATCCAGTCAAAGTCCGTCTTGCTTAGCTTGGTTTTTAAGAAAGCCTTTATATATTCAGAAACCATAAACTTTGATACTGATATAAAAATATCGCGGTTAGAATAGCCATGAATTTTTTTTAATGATTTTGCTTCCTTATAGAAGGTTATAAATCTGAATCTTTTTAGGAGACTGCTTAAAAAAACTCCAAAAAATCCGTTGTAACCTGCCAGCTGCTCATCTGCTCCTTGTCCGTCAAGCATAACCGTTATTTCTTTTTCTTTCGCCATTTTAAAAACATTCCATTGAGCAAAAATACTGGTTGACCCAAAAGGCTCATCCTGCTGATAGGTTATTTCATCAAGGTTAGCAAACAAATCTTCGAATTTTGGGAACACCTTATGTGAAACCACATTTGTTGACTTTACTACCTCATCAATAAATTTCTGTTCGTCATATCTTTTATCTTCAAAGCAAGAGGAAACAGTTTCCTGCTGTATTTTTTCATTCTTTTCTTTAAGGATATTATTGGCAAGGCAAACTATTGAGGAGCTGTCCAAGCCTCCGGATAAACATGAACCAACCTTTACGTCTGAACGGAGATGAAGCTTGATTGAATCAGAAAACCTACTTAAAAACTCTGCAGAGGCTTCTTCAAAATCACTTTTATTACTCTCTTTTTTTGAATCCAATTTATAATAATCCTGTATTACCAAAGAATGGCTTTTTAAGTCATATATCAGATTGTGCCCGGCTTTTAGCTGGTAAACCCCGTCAAACAACGTTTCTTCAGTGTGGTCAAATATTCCGAAGGATAAAAAGTCTAAAACTCTGTTAATATTTGCAGTTGGAGCCCAGTTCTTGCTCGTTGTAAATTGCTTGATTTCAGAGCCAAATGAAAAAGTATCTAAATCATCAAAGTAATAGAAAGGCTTTATTCCAAATCTATCCCGTGAGCAGAAGAGCTGACTTTTTTCTTTATCATAAATACAAAAAGCCCACATTCCAACAAAGTGACTGACGCAGTCAAATCCCCATTTGTCATAAGCTGCAAGGATTACCTCTGTATCCGAGGTTGATTTGAAGGAGCAGCCTTGCTGAATTAGCTCTGATTTTAGTTCGAGGTAGTTATAGACTTCTCCGTTGTAAGTAATTATGTACTTATCAAGGTAGGACATGGGCTGGCTTCCGTCTTCGGTAAGGTCAAGGATTGAAAGCCGCCTGTGACCCAAAGCAAAATTAGCCCCATGATAATACCCAAATCCATCCGGTCCTCTATGGGTTATTATATCTGTCATTCGGACTATAGCGTCTTTGGCGACAGGCATATTATTTTTGTTTATTATTCCCGCTATACCACACATTAGTAATCTCCTGACTTTTACTATTAACCAAATAGCTTTTACCTTGGTCTTTTACTTTATATCTTGCGTAATAATTATGTCTGCCTGAGTATCTAAAATATTTTTAACTACTATTTGCCCTATACATAAAGGAGGCTTTAAAACTATATTCTTTAATTCATCAACTACATCCTTCGCAAGCTCTTTAGGTATAGGTTTGTTACTTTTGACACTGACCAAAGGCATCTTTGAATTTAAAACCTTTATTGTTGTTGTCACTACCCTTTCTGGCTTTGTTATTTCCTTTTCTGCATATGCTTTTCCTCTACTGCATAAAGCATTTTCAATACTTTCAATCTTTTCCTGTGAATGCTCAATATCCATATTACAACTATTCGGACATCCTATGCAAGTAAGTTGAATTTTCATTTTATCCTCCAAAAAATCATTGAAGCTCTATTTTTATATTATCACTATTTTTAATACTGTTTTTACTTATTTTTATTTTAATCATTTCTGCCGGATTAACTTTTTTAAATTTAATTCTTGATATTTCCTTGTCTTGCTCATAAATAACCAAATCCTTATCATTTCCGGGCTCCAATACCCTTAGAGAAATCTCAAAATCTGATTCTCCTGAAGCCCACTCTGGAAGAACATATCTTATTCCTCTGCCTGCATCCAATTTAATACCTGCCCGTTTTTGTTTAATTCCCTGCAAGTATTTCGCCGCAGCCCTACCTGCAAGTTCTCCCTCTTTGGAAACATTATCAACCAGATCATGAACATGCAGTACATTTCCACATGCATATATTCCTTCAATACTGGTTTGACAGTTCTCATCAATAGCTGCTCCACCTGTAGTTTGATTCAGCTTTATTCCTGCCATGCCTGCCAATTCATTTTCAGGTATAAGTCCAACTGACAAAAGCAATGTATCACATTCAATCCTTTGTGACTTCCCTTTTACTATTTTCCCTTCTTTGTTAAGCTTATTAATAATAACAGCCTCTACTCTGTTTCTTCCTTCAATTTTTGTTACTGTATGACTAAGTAGCAGCGGTATATTAAAGTCTTCCAGGCATTGCTTGATATTTCTGGGTAGTCCGCTTGAATAAGGAAGCTTTTCAATAACTGCTGCAACCTCAGCACCTTCTAAGGTTAATCGCCTTGCCATAATAAGACCAATATCACCAGACCCTAAAATCACTACTTTTTTCCCGACCATTATATTGTGAACATTTATAAGATTTTGTGCTACTCCTGCTGTATAAATGCCAGCCGGTCTGCTGCCAGGAATCCCCAAGGCACCTCTTGTTCTTTCTCTGCACCCCATAGCAAGAATAACAGCCTTCGATTTGAATTTCATATATCCTTGCGGACTTGCCACAGCAACAATCTTATCTCCTGTAACCCCTGTGACTGTGCTGTTTAACAGTACAGGTATTCCTTTAATCCTATCTATAAAAATTCCGGCATATTCAGGACCAGTTAGAGATTTTTTAAATTTAACAAGTCCAAATCCATCATGAATGCACTGGTTCAAGATTCCGCCAAGCCTTTTTTCCCTTTCGATTATAAGGATATCCTTTATACCATTCTTCTCCAACTCTTCTGCTGCTGCAAGCCCTGCCGGACCTCCGCCGATTATTATTACTTCCTTGTTTACTGCCTTAATCTCCATATCTATTTAACCCTCCCCGTAAACAAAGATGTCCCTTGCCCTGAATAGTTAATTTGTTCAGGTTCAAGATTTTTATCCTTTACAAGAAGGTTCACTATTCTAGTAAAGCAATAGCCTCCTTGACATCTTCCCATCATCGCTCTTGTACGATACTTGATTCCTGCAATAGTTTTAACACCAAGGGGGTTGTTTAAAGCATCTTTTATTTCCTTCAGTGTAATTCCCTCACATCTGCAAACTATTTCTCCGTATTCCGGATTTTCTCTTATTAATTCTGCTTTTTCTTCTTCACTAAGTTCGCTAAATTTAGTCTGTTGTTTCCTTAGAGGATTAAAATCACTTCTTTTTTTCAAGGATTCTTTTTTATTGATAATATCAGTCACCATCTCTGCAATTACAGGTGTACTCGTTAATCCTGGAGATTCTACACCAATAAGGTTAACAAAGTTTTCAACCTCTTTTGATTCCTCAATAATGAAGTCACCAAATCCTCCAACCTTTTTGCCAACAAGCTTTGGTCTCACACCAGAATAATCTCTAATAAAATCCTTTCTCTCAATTAGCGGCAGCAGCTGCTTAGCCTCTTTATAAAGCTGTTCAAGTACTTTTTGTGTAGTCGAATAATTTTCTCTTTGATTTATATATTCTGCGCTTGGTCCAATCAGTATGTTTCCATCAATAGTTGTTGTAAGATGCACACCAAGGCCACCTTCTTCAGGTCTTGGTGCAGGATAAACCGGCATATTAAGGATACTGCTCACACGCTTATCCAAGATAAAATATTCCCCACGGCAGGGATGTATTCTATAGCCTTTTATTCCTGCCATTCCAGCTATTTTATCTGAAAAAAGACCTGCTGAATTTATTACATATTTTGAAATAAACATGCCGTTTGTTGTCTTAACATGAAACTTCCCATCTTTATTTTTTATACCGACAACGGGTGTTTCAAGAAAGAATTTTACACCGTTATCTGCTGCATTTTCTGCAAGGGCAATAGTAAGACTATAAGGGCTGGTTACAGCTGTCCAAGGTGAATACAAGGCAGCTATTCCTCCAATATTTGGCTGCAGCTTCTCCGCCTCTTCTTTGCCTATGATTTCTAGTCCTTCAACACCATTTTTATCCCCAATTTCTTTAAGCTTTTTTAGCCTTTCCAAATCAGCATTATCAAAAGCTACTACCAGCTTGCCTGTCTTTTTATAAGGAACGCCAAGTTCTTTACAGTAGCTTTTGAATCGTTTACAGCCCTCAACGCACAGCTTCGCTTTGACTGTTCCTTCCGTGCAATTAAATCCGGCATGAATGACACCGCTGTTCCTGCCGCTTGTCCCCATACCGACATCACTTTCCTTTTCGATAACTGCTGTATTTATATTGTATTTTGATAATTCACGTGCTATTGCACAGCCAACTACCCCTGCACCAATTATTATTATGTCAAATTGGTTTTTCAAAGTATTGCCTCCGAGCAAATATAAATAGTCTAGAGTACACTATTCTATTGATATCATAAAATTGCAAAATTTTTTATTAGTCTAATAACCTTTTAACTAAATTTCTGACTATCTCTTGATTATTTTCAGCGCACATTATCTCTGCAAGCTTATCAGATTGTTTTTTATAGTAATCAATTTTTTCAGCATTAATACTATTTAAAATTTTTGCCATTGATTGTGGAGAATAATCTTCACCTATAATTCCGCAATCGTATTGTTTTACTATTCTTGCCATCTCCGGCGAAGGACCTATAGCAACAGCCAGTCTAGCCTGTATAAATTCAAAAAACTTATTTGGCAATGCCATTTTATTATTAAAACTATTTGGTTCAAGTATGTAAATACCAATATCGTATTCCGAAATCTTATCACAGATATCTTCTACCTTAACCGGTTCAATAAATCTAATTCTAGGATTCTTATTAGCTTTTGTCTTTAACTCATATATGTAGTTTTCATCCCCAACAAGCATAAAGTCCATGCAAAATCTATCATCAAGATATTGCATCATATCAATCATTTTTTCAAGCTTGCGTGAAGGATTGACCCCTCCGTGATGAATTATTCTGATTTTTTTCTCATCGGTCTCTGTAGGTTGAATATCTTTGTATTCTGGTGCATTGGTTACAACAATCGGTTTCTTTTCATAATTTTTTTCATATTCGTCAGCAATTCCCTGGCAAACGGTTAGCATTGCGTCAGCTTTCGGTATATATTTTTTGCAAAGATAGTGTTTGTAATTGCTGTATAGAAGCCTCCATTTTAAGTTTTCTTCAAATTCCTTGGGCGCGAATTCATGTGCATCAAAAAGTACCTTTGCATTTCTTTTGATTTTTAAAGCTAGCGGAAGTGTATCAATATCATTTGATATTATAATATCAAATTCTTTTTTAGAAAGTATCTCAACAGATTCTCTTATTAAAGGATTTGACCAATAATAGTTTTCGTACAGTCTGCCCAATAGCTTAACAGAATTAATATACTTTTTATATTGGTTTCTTCTTTGTTCATTTAACACAATAGAAAATACACCTTCAATATCAGGTGAAGCTGTTCCAACAGCAGTTATTTCATATTCCTCTTTTAAAAAACGGATTTGGCGCCTAACCCTTGGGTCTGAGGACAAATCCGTAAATGAAAGTATTAATATTTTTTTCATTTAAAACCTCAACTACTTTTTAGAAGTTTTTATGATAAAATCAATTATTTTTTCTCCAGCATGTCCATCTCCGAAAGCTTTTGAATCATTAATTTGTTGCTTTTTGTCATTAATAAAGCTTACTGCTTCAACAATTTTTTCTGGGGACGAACCAACCAATTGATTCCATCCTGATTCAACTGTTTCAATCCATTCTGTTTCATTTCTAAGAGTGATACATGGAATTTTAAAGAAAAATGCTTCTTTTTGAACTCCTCCGGAATCAGTAGCTATAATCTTTGCGTTTTTCTCCAAGAGAAGCATATCCAAATATCCGACTGGATCAATTATATTAATATTTTTACAAATATCTATATTATATTGTTTAATAAATTTTTTAGTCCTAGGATGTACAGGAAGAATTATTTTTTCACCTGTTTTAGCTAATCCAGAAAGCAAGGCAATTAAAACTTGTTTTTCATTTGTATTTTCAGCTCTATGTATTGTTGAAAGAATATACTTTTTTTCTTTACACTCTAGGATGTCTAAAATATTTGATTTTTTTGACGCAATGTCAGAGTTGTATAAAACTGCAT
Organism: Deltaproteobacteria bacterium; assembly: GCA_050258375.1. Taxonomy (GTDB): domain Bacteria; phylum Bacillota; class Clostridia; order Acetivibrionales; family UBA4821; genus JBLMYQ01. Next base: position 53,027 of record JBLMYQ010000068.1, read on the forward strand.
CATACATAACATCTCCAGTATTAGCAACTTTTTTCCCTCTGAAATTTTCCTTTATTCCTTCATCTTTAAGATTCTTTACCGCAGTTTCTGTCGGGCAAAATAACATTGTTGATATATGATCTGTAAGAATTCTGTTTTGTTCTTCTGGCATAGCCATATTGAATGATCTTAACCCTGCTTCTACATGAATAACAGGAATAAGCAATTTACTTGCTGCTAACGCTCCAGCCAAAGTAGAATTTGTATCACCATAAACCATTACCACATCAGGTTTTTCAGAAAAGATAACTTGCTCAACCTTTTTTAATATTTCTCCGGTCTGTTCTCCATGATTTCCAGAACCTACACCTAAGCTATAATTTGGTTTAGGAATACTCAATTGTTCAAAAAATATTTTAGCCATATTAATATCATAATGCTGCCCTGTGTCAACAATTATTTCAGTTATTTTTGTATTGCTTGAAGCATTATACTTAATAATTGCTCTTGATACCACTGCTGCCTTTACGAACTGTGGTCTTGCACCAATAACTGTAAGTATTTTCATGCAATTTTACTCCGTATTATTCTTAATTATTATATTTTCACCCTTATTATTGTGCTCAGCTATTTTAAATTTTTTAATTTATTTATATCCTGTCGTAATTTCATAGCTCCTGGTGTCATCCAATTAGGAGGCCAATCTTTATCACTCGTAATTGAACCTTTTAGGAAATGTTCTAAATCTTCAAAGTAATATAACATATCCGATGGTTTATAATCGCCTTTTAATAAGGCTTCTATTACCTTTCCTTCAAAAGAATTCAGTTCTGTTCTTGTGCTGAAATCAACAATTTTTTCTGCTGGAATAGGTTCCCCTGAGGCAATTTCATCAAAACTAGCTAATGCAATGACTGCAATTGTTGGATCAATCATTATGCTAGTACTAGTTTTATTGTTTTCAACAAATAATTGTGCGTGGTTTCCAATTATACCTCCATGCCATCCTACAAAACGGATACTATTATTCTTTATATTAAATATTCTGGAAAAATATCCAACGGCAATAGCATACTTATCACAAGAAAGCTTCTTCTCAACTAATATTTTGTTAAACTCCAGATTTTTACTACTTCCATATGGAGCCAACTGGTAAGATATAATACCAGCAAAAATAATACGAAGTTCATCATCTGTTAGGTTGGAGAATGAACTACCTAAGGTAGACTTAAGTTCTTGTTTTACAGAAAAAAACACTTTATTTATTTTTTCTGGGTTATGACGAATTTCATTAATTATATTAGTATTAATTGAATTAATTTGTACTTTTTTTACTATATTAGTTTTAGTAATCATATTAGTAATTTTGTTACTATTTACATTACTATTTGGAAATACTATTAATATGAAAATTATCAGTAAAAATAGTAATCCTAAGGCTAATATTCCTATCCTTTTTTTCAAAGAATATCATCTCCATATTAACTTTAAAATTCTTTTCCTGTAACATCGCAAAGTTTAATTATAAAATTTTCATCTTATCTTTATGCTTCTTCATGCAACTTTCTATAAAGTTCATATTTTCTTTAGTCCACTTAATAGTATTTTTAATTCCATCTTCCAATTTTACAGTTGCGTCAAAGCCTAACTCTTTTTTTGATTTTTCAATGCTTCCAAAACGCTTTCCAGAATTATCCCATGCACGTTTTGGTAATAATTCAACGCGAGTAGGGTTATCTGTTAAAGTATTAATTATTTCAGCTAAATCCTTAATTGTTGTCTCAATACCACTGGCAATATTATAGACTGCACCAGGCTGTCCTTTTACTGCACACAGTATAAGCCCGCTAACAATATCATCAACATAAATGAAATCACGAGTTGCAATACCCTCATTTTCAACAGTAAGTGGCATTCTCTTTAAAGCTCTATAAATAAACGTTGGAGTTACATTACGCCAAACCGTTGCGGGTGTCCCTCTCCATTTACCTGCTCCCAATACTTCACCGGGACCATATACATTCTGAAATCTAGCTTTTACTACTGGCAATTTGTACATTTTAAAATAATAATTTGAATAAAATTCCCCAAATATCTTTGACATTTGATATGGGCTATCTAAATATAAAGATACTGGCGCATCTTCATCTGTAGCATGCGCTTTATCAAAAGTTTTTTCTGCAACAGTACATCCTGCTGAAGAATAAACAACTTTTTTAAGTTTTTTAAAATTCTTTATAGTTTCATATAACTTTAACGTTGTATAGGTATTATTCTCATGATCCGCAATAGGATTGTGAATTGAACTTTGATTCCCATGGTATGTTGAAAGGTGAAAAACGAAATCTAAATCATCATTCAACATGCCTAAAATTTTATCATCTGTTATTGAAGCATTAATAAAAGTAATTCTACTATCATTCGGTAAATTCTCTTTTTCAGATGATAATAAGTTATCTATAACAACTATTTCTTTAGGGTCTGAAAGTAAAATTGTTTTTACCAAGTTACTCCCTACAAAACCTGCGCCACCTACAACTAAAATTTTTTGTTCTTTAAAATAATCCATTTATACACCTCACTTATTTCTCTTCTACAGATTTTAAATGTGTATAAGTTTGTGTAATTCCAAATTCTTTATACCATTCAATAGCATTTTTAACCCCAACTTCCAAAGGTGTGCTGGTCTTCCAGCCAAAATCCTTGTTTGTTCTTGAAGGGTCAAGTAGTATTGTATAAACATCATCTTCATTTCTAGGTCTTACTTCGACATCTTTTTCAAGCTTTATATTCAATGCTTTAATTGTTGCATCAAATAATTCCTTAATCGAATAATCTGAACCTGAAGAAATGTGATAAGCCCCAGTCCCATTTTTTCCGTATATTGCTTTAATTACTACCTCAACCAAATCGCTTACATATACAAAATCCCTTCTTGTGTCCATAACAAAGCATGGTTTGTCATTTGTAAGCCTATGATAAAAGGTTGGTAAAGGACCGCTCAGATTTCTGGGACCATAGGCATTAGCCAATCTGAATGATACATATTGAAGTCCACTTAACTTAATATAATGCTCTGCTGTTGTTTTGCTTATTGCATAACTACTGCCTTCAAGCTTTATAGGATGATTTAATGTAATTGGCTGCTCTTCCGGTCTAAGACCATAACCCAATGCTGTCTGAAAATATATTAATTTTTTTATATTAACTCTTTTTGATGCTTTTACAACATTTACTGTTCCAAGTTCATTTGTCAGGACATCTTCAACCCAGTTTTCAGGATCTTTATATGAAGCTGCTGCATGTATAACAATTTCAGGTTGAAAATCTTTAAAGACTTCATTTACAAGATTAGGATCTGCTATTGTACCTTCAACTATCTTTAAATTCTCAGTTGGAGTAAGGTTATCCCTTCTTCCAGTTGCATAATTATCTATTACTAACACTTCTTCACCCTTTTTTAGCAGTTCATCTGTAAGATGTGAACCAATAAATCCCGCACCACCTGTAATTAATACTTTCATTTTAAATTACCTCCTGTTATTGTAATAGTTTTTTGTATTTATGCTCTTTATCATGGAATTCCTGTTGCCATAATTCTAAACATAGTAATCCCCATATATTTCTTCCAAATTTTAATTCAGAATCGATTTTTTCCAATACAATTCTATTATTAATTATGTCCCTATTTAAAGACTTAGTTGTCGAAAATATGTCCCTTACATAATCCTTTGCTTCTCCTTTTAACCATTCACTTAATGGGACAGGAAAGCCCATCTTATCCTTTCTATTAAGAATCGCTGATGGCAAATATTCTTTCATGGCACTCTTCAAGCCATATTTCATATTACCATCCTTGAATTTCACATTTGATGGAATAGTAGCAACAAACTCTACCAATGGATGATCAAGGAATGGTACTCTTGATTCCAAGCCATGTGCCATGCTTACCCTATCCTCAACCTGAAGTAACGCTGGTAGCAATGTCTTAAAATCAAAATGAGTCATGCTGTCAAAGTATGATTCTTTTCCTACATTATCAGCTTTGAATATTGATTTAAATGTTTCATATGGAGAATATCCATCTAACATGTCCCAGTTAACTTCTTCTCCAAGTGAAGGCGCCCTGTTTATTAATTTAAAATATCTTTTGTCTAAATCTTCAAACATACCCTCTTTCCAAAACTCTTTAAGCATTGGCTTATAATTCTTTAATGATGTCAAATTTGGTATAATTGATTCATAGGTAACAATAAAATTGCCTGAATTTGAAGTCCCATCAATAGCTGCTTTTATACACTGTTCAAAATAAGCAATTAAATATCTGGTATAGCCACCAAAAATCTCATCTCCACCTTGTCCACCAAGAACAACCTTTCTATATTTACTAGCAAGACTTGATACCATATATTGAGGAAAAGAACCAGGTCCTGCAACTGGATAATCCATATGATATATTACTTTGGAAATATTATCTATAAAATCTTTGACTGATATATCAATTTCATGTAGTTCAAAATTTCTCCAATTTGCTAATTCTCTGGCATAATAACTTTCATCATATTCACTACTTATTGAAAATTTACCTGTAAATCCCTTGAAATCATCTCCTGTATTTTTTGTAGCTAAAGAAGCAACAATACTTGAATCGATTCCACCACTAATATAAGCACCAACTGGCACATCACTACGCAAATGATAATTTACTGAATCTAAAAGTAGTTGGTGAATTTTTTCCTCAAAATATTTAGCTGTGTGATCAAAGTCTAAATTATAATACACCTGCCAATAACGCTTAATTGATATTTTACCTTTATGTACTATAAGCTTATGGGCAGGAAGTAATTCATTAATACTTTTAAATAAGGTTTTTCCTGCAAGGCATAATTGAAAATATAAATAATCTTTTAATCCATTAAAGTCTGTTTCAATTTTTTCTACAAAAGGCAATAAAGCTTTAACTTCTGACGCAAATATTAAATTATTATCAATTACTGAGTAATAAAAAGGCTTTATTCCAAAACGATCTCTTGCACAAAATAATTTTTGATTTTTTTCATCCCATAATGAAAAGGCAAACATTCCTCTTAAATGATCGAGACAATCTTCTCCCCATTTTTCGTATGCACGTAAAATAACCTCAGTATCAGAATTTGTTTTAAATTTATTAACCCCAATTTCATTACGCAACTCAATATAGTTATATATTTCACCATTAAATGATATGCAACTACCTAATTCATCTTCCATTGGTTGATGACCAGATTCAATATCAATAATACTTAACCTTCGATGAGCAAATCCTACATACTCACGACAATGATTCCAAATTCCCTCACCATCAGGACCTCTGTGCTTTTGTAAATAATTCATTACATCTAATTTTTTCTTTATGTTAGATATACGTTCATTCTTAAGGTTTATTAATCCTGCAATGCCACACATGCTTATCCCTCTCTTTTTCTAATGCTAGTCTCTTACAAGTATAATATTTTTAATAATTTTTTTTAAAATTGTATTTTTTTTAATCATTTTTCCTGCTTTACTGTTTAAAACCAATACACTAAATTTGATAAACTGCCAATTAATTATATCCCTAAAATATAATTTGTAAAGGCTATAATAATGTTTAAGCCCTTTGAGACTATTATTTGAAGTAGATACTTTATTTATAACCTCCGATTCAAGTTCTTCTATAAATGCTTTATAAGACCATTTATTTGAATCAACAATATCTTTATATGCAGTTTCTACAATATTTCTCATTTTTTTAGGTTGGGATAATATATCAAGAACCTCTTGAATGTTTGAGTAATCACTTTTAACAGGAACATAATGCTTCCAAGGAATTAGAATTCCATTATAATTTCCTTCGATTAAGAACTGACAGGTTTCTGTAATACAAGCTTCAAAGTGTCGCGGCGAAATACACGCTAGTCCTAAGTAATTATCTTCACAAGGAAAACAATTGGCCCTAGTTTCTTCAAATGTTGCTAAAGGATTTACACTTATATATTTATCTACACTATTTTTTATATGCCCATCTTTATCTAGTACACTTGCTCCACCTTCAACTCCAAGAATGGCTTTACAACTTAATAGGAATTTAAACCATTCATCTCCTAGAAACACCTTTTTTTCTTCTAATGAAATATCAGTATTTAATCCATTTTGTTTTGCTATTTCACTAAAAGCATCTGCAATTTTTACTTTTTTCATGCCGTGCTCTCCAAGCCAATACTCAGTCTTCCAAGCACGATAGCCAATGTCTATATTTCTCTTAATACATCTTTTTTTTAGATTTTTTATTCTTTTAATAGCCTTTTCATCTATATAACCAGTAAGAACTGTCATCATTTTAACATTTTCGAAATTAATCTTATCGTATATTTTATTCCAATCTTCTTTAAAAGCACAAGTTAATATATGTGATATTTTAACTTGGTTAAAGAAATCGTTAAGACTTTCTGTTTGATAAAACTCATCCTGTGGCATAGCAACTTTTAGGCAGTTTAAATTCTGAAGATATTGACATTTTTTTATAGCATCGCTAAAGCCATCAAGATTCCATCTTAACCCTAAAAATGATGTATGAAATATAATAACATCTATATGTATTCCTTTTAACAATTTCTCTGGGAAACCAAATGCTATATTTAAATAAACTATCCTATTTTTTGAATAGTTTTTAAAACAAAACAAATGCGTTTTTATAGCATTCCTAAGAGGATAAACATCTCGTGCAAAATATACAACTAAAATTGTTTTTTTCACTATTATGTCCTCTCCATAAACAAATCCTAAAATATTTTAACTACTAATGTTCAATCACATAATGTAAATAATATGTATCATTTATTTTTGTTTTAAAAAAGCTTTACTTTCTTTCAGTATATAATTTATTTTTAATTTCTTTTGCTAAGCTAAATAGTGGTGGATATTTTTTTAATATACCCTTTAATTTTTGAATTATTTTAGTACCAACTCGTTTTATTTTAGTACCAACTCGTTTTATTTTAGCACCAACTCTTTTTATTTCGTTTTTCAAAGTAACTAAAAAAGCTCTACCACCTTTTACTAACTTTTTTAATTTGTTATTTTTCTTCAATTTTGCTCTTAAACACTTCCATAATGAATCCGATTCTTTAATTTGTATTTGTATTTCTTTAACTACTACTTCCTTTATAGGTATTCCTGATTCTAATAAATCTCTAACTGGCGCATCTAAAATTGCTTCATCAAAACTTTTCACGAAGCTCTCATAAGAGTATCTACCAGATTCTAATATATCTTCATATGCTCTATCTACTAAAGCCTGCAAATAATTATCATCATTAACCTTTCTAAGAACTTCCTCTATATTACTGTAATCTTTCTTTAGTTCTATATAATGTTTTTCTGGTATTAATATATTAGAATAAGAGCCTTCATATAATATTAAAGCCGTTTTTAGTGAAATCGATTCAAACATTTTAGGAGATATTTGGTTCATTATTACCTTGCCTTCATGTTCAGACAAATAGTCTTTAAATATTTCATCATAGCTTACATTGGGTCTTTCTTCTAATTCTTTCTCAATATTTGCTCTAATAGTACCATAATCATCAAATACATTGGAGCCACTTTCTGTTCCTAAAGTCGCTTTACAACTTTCAAGAAAATCAACCCATCCATTTCCATATATTCTCTTTTCCTCCTCCCATTCAATGTCACATGGGATTCCTCTATCTTCACATATCTTGCGCATTTTTTGCCCTATAAGCTTTTTTTCCTGTCCAAGATTACCATACCAATATGGCAATGGACGTCCACGATAACCAATTATAGTTTTTCGTTCTGATATGGGTTTTAATTTCTCAGATGTTTTTAGTCTTTTAGAAACAAAACCTGTTAAGGTAGGAATAAATTTAACATATGGAAACCTAGACTTCTGATATACTACATCAATATACTTTTGTGGAACAACTGTAAAAACGATGTTTATTCCTAAAGTTTCAATCCATTGACGCGCTTGTTCGGTATTTTCATATTCATCCTGTATATACAATACTTTTATTCCACTAAATTCTTTAAGCTCATTAGCATAAGATTCAGAAATGTGATTTTTCAAGCTCAATCTAACTGAATAATGAATAACAATAACATCAAAATTTGACAAGTTACATGTACATTCTGAACCATTACAAGCATTTTCAAAAAAAATATTGTTTACCGAGTAATTTGCAAAACTCTCAAGATGCTCTTTTATTGTTAGCACATGAATTGACCTTTTATCATATAAGATTAAAACATTTCTCCTGCATTGCGATTTAATATCTTTCTTTTCATTACTTATTTCTTGTAAATTATTCATTAATAAAGAAAAACTATTATTATAATCTTTTTTCTTAGCTGCTAAAATTCGATTGTTAATTGAATCTTCATCATATCTACTTGCTGAAACCATCTTAATACCCTTTTTGAATTCATTAATATTTTTTGCGAAATAAAACAAATTGTTATACTGTTCTAATGCTAAAATTGGCACACTTATAACAGGTAGTCCACAGGAAAGATATTCGAAGGCCTTTAAAGGAAGAGAGTTTTCTATCATTTTCGTCTGTACAAACGGCATAATAGCAACAGTAGCTTTTAATGCAATCTTTCTAACATCCTTAATATTCATCTCTCCAAAATACTTCACATTTTTATAACTTAAGAGCTTTTGCCAATCGTCTATATTTTGATCTGAACGACCGCAAAACCAGAATTCCCAATCATTCATTTTACTTATAAGCTGTTTTAATAATTTATAATCTAATCTATTGTTTATTCCTCCTTGGTAAAAAACAACTTTTCTTTTTACAGAATTAACTATTTTGTCAATCTCATATTGTTTAAGTCCCCAAAAATCAAAATCGCATCCATTTGTTAGAACAATATTCTTCCCTTTATACCCACCATTTTCCTGATAGCTTTTTAGTACATTTTCAGATACAGCAACTAAAAGATCTATGCTAAGTAAGGATTTTTTAATATTATTTTTTAGTATTTTTGTTGAAAGGTCATCTGTCGTAATCATAGAATAATAATCTTCTGTAGCATGATATACTTTTAAAGATGTGCATATTCTATTAATATAATCTGCAAATTGAGTATTATATACCCATAAAAGCGGATGTATATAACCTTTCTCTTTCAATGCCTTGTTTAATAAAGAGTTTTGCTTATTATCATAGATATTATAAACATGTAAGACTACAATGTTTTCAATTTTTGTATCCTCATATCTATAAATTTCTTCATTCAAATCAGGTTGTACAAAAACTACAGGGATTTTTTTTGCCAATCTTGTTGCATAATGATAACGATTGCTTATAGGTTCTGTGAACCAATCAGACCACGTTAGCATCATAACGCAATCAAAACTCTCCTTGATGTTTGAGAACTCACTTAACATTATATGCCTCCATCCATAAATAAAGATTTATCCATCTCCAGAATGTTGGATCTTGAATAGAATTCTTTTCTATTGCATCTTGATATACGAATGCTTTTTCTGGAAGAATAAACGACTTCATTTTTTCGTTTTCTAAAGCTTCTTTCATAAGAGATTTTAAAAACGTTTTTTGCCATGTCCGTTCCGGGGTAGCAAAACCAAGTTTAGATCTTCTTAATCTTATATTTTCTGGTATTAACCCTTTCATTCCAGTACGCATAACACTTTTTGTGCTACCGTTCCTAATCTTGTAATTCGACGGCAATGTAAATACAAATTCAGCGAGCCTATAATCCAAAAAGGGAACTCTACTTTCTACTGAATATGCCATAGAATTTCGATCTTCGTAATGTAAAAGTGATTGAATATTTGTATGAAAAGTTAGCTGGTATAGAACATTATTCAACACTTCTTTATCATCAAAGTTTTTGATTTGAGAGTATTTAGGAAAAATTGCTTGTTCTTTAATATTATTTTCAAATTGGGGATTAACCCAATCAACTATAGGTGAATTTTTTTTGTTTTTAACAAATCTGCTAACAAAAGCATTCATAGAAGGTGGTAATATATTAATCCAGTTCATCTCTGGATGAAACCGTATATAACATAATAATTCCCATATAAGTTTAGCGTGTTTGCTTTTAATATTTAATTCATTGAAATAATAATAAGCTAAAGGTACGTACCCTGCTAGAAGTTCATCTGCACCTTGTCCATCCAGCATTACTTTTATACCATGTTCATGAACAAGTTTAAAAACAGACCATTGAGCAAATATGCTTGTTGAACCAAAAGGTTCATCTTGATGCCAAACAATCTTTTTTATATCTTTTTTAAAATCTTCAGGTGTAGGTTCAATGAAACTAGCATTAACTCCTGTATGTTTTATTACCGATTGCATATATTTTAACTCATTAGCCTCTTTTTCTTGAAAATGTGAACTAAAAGTACGCTGAATATTGCTTTTGCCTTCGCCTTCTAGCATATCATGCATAATACATACTAGTGATGAGCTGTCCAATCCACCTGACAAACAACTTCCTACCTCAACATCACTACGTAAATGTAATCTTACACTATCAGTTAGAAGCCTCCTAAACTCACTAGATGCATCTTCATAAGAGATATCGTTATTGATTTTTAAATCAGGCTTGTAATATTGGGTATTGGTTTTTTTTATTGTTTCAAAGTTTAAAATTAAGTTATTCCCAGGTTCCAGCTTAAAGATATCAGCAAAAAATGTTTCTTCACAATATTCAACAGCCGAATACGCTAAGAATTCGTATACAGCACGTTCATTACATTTCGATTTGATGAAAGGGTACTGTAATAATTGCTTTATCTCAGAACCAAAAGCAAAATGATTACCATCAGCATAATAATAAAACGGTTTTATCCCAAAGCGATCCCGAGAGCAAAACAATAATTTCTTTCTTAAGTCAGCTAACGCAAACGCCCACATTCCATTAAAATGCTCTACACATTTTTCTCCCCATTCTTCATAGGCATAAATTATTACTTCGGTATCAGCGTTAGAAATAAAAGAATAGCCTTTACATATAAGCTCATCCCGAATTTCTAAATAATTATATATCTCACCATTAAATGTAAGCCAAATAGTATGATCCTTATTAGCCATAGGCTGTCTACCTGAAGACGAAAGGTCTAATATAGCTAATCGTCTATGACCAAAAGCTAAATTGGCTTCAATATTATTAGAACTTAAAGGATTTATGCTCTCATTAAAAAAAGATTCACTTTGAGAATTACAAGTATTAATAAGAACAATCCCTTCGCCATCAGGACCGCGGTATTTAATTATATTATTTGAATCAATAACATTCGATAAATATTTAGTTACTCCATTACTACAAAACAGGCCCGTAATGCCACACATAGTCAATTCTCCTTGCGCACGCTTCTAATTTTTTTTAAATATTGTTTAATATCAAATTTTCGTCTAAAACTATTTGGATTAACCAATTGACATTCCTTGTTATATGCCCATATATCCTTTAAATAGTTGTTTTGAAATTTCATAACTGAAAAAACAGCATGCTTATATTTTGGTTTATTGTTACAGTTTAAATGCATGTTCTCCGAGTGTTTAAAGATAATAAATTTATTTTCACCTTGCTTAATATCAAATCCGCATATATCGTTATCAGGATAATTTTTATTTGTTGCGAGTAAATATTCAACAGATGTCAACTTTTTGCAGCTAATTTCAAACAGGAATGCTTTATGTCCTATTTCCAATGTAGTTCCTTTAATAATTAAAGAAGTACTATCAAAGCTTATTAACGCGCCACTTGGTATGAAAAAGCAAACATAAAAGATCTGATTATTGTATTTAATCTCAAATTCTAAATCATTATCCCCTTTTTTAAATGTAAAACTAGTTAAATCAAAAGAATAACTAAATTCTTTATCAGTTGGCAAAACTTCAAAAAATATTGATATCTCATTATTCAACAAAAACATATAACTATCATTTTCTTTATAGAATCGTCTGTTTTTTGTGGACTCTACCGACTTAATAAAATATTCTTGAAAATGTAAAAATTCATTTGAATCAGATACCATATCTTCGCCTTTCTGAAAGTAAAACTTAAATTCAGTATTATAAATAGATTCCTTCTGCTCTAAATTCTTTTATATAATTTATCTAAGTATTCAGCAATTTTTGTATAGTGATGATACTCTTGTGCATACTGTCTTGATATTTTACCAGTATCCTTCCACTTAGATTCATTATCTAGCAAATCTTTTATTACTGAATAAATGTTATCAATGTTTGCATTAATCACAGGATGCTTATGCGGTAAAATAGCTTCAACTTCAGGGCGTATATATGTAACAACAGGCTTACCTATTGACATACATTCAACCGCAGTCGACCCATACCAGCCTGCCCTAAGCTGATCAATTACAATGTCTGCCTGAGCCTGAAAATATTTTAAATCATTGCTTTCTATATTGTCAAAAAAAATGAACTCTACCTTATACCCTTCTGACTGCAATCTTTCTACCGCTTCTTTTATATATTGTGTTCCCTTAACATCCCCTCTAGTCTGGCTATTGCCAAAAGAGTGATATATTAATGTCTTTTCTGTTTTAGGAAGTCTAAATTCAGCAGGTATTTCATCATAACTTATGGGTTTCCATTCATTACAATCTATTGGATTATCTATCCATGTAATATTTTTATATGATGCTGCTAAATCGCCATTAGATAAATTCAAATCTGCTAATTCAAAAGCTTTTTGTATTAGTTCTTTTTTTTGAATAGATGTATTACAATCTCGCCTAACTGTTTCTTCACATTCATTACACGCCGAATAAGGATAAACAATGTCTACTTGCTCTGTTCTTACATCACATCCCCACCAACTTATTACAACCTTTTTACCCATCTTCTTAAGATATTTGATATCATCTAGTCTTTCCCACAAAGAATATATCGGATTTAATAATCCAAACCCACTATGAAAATGAAATATATCATAATTATCAATTGCATAAAGAAGGAATTCTATTTCTCTTGTTTTATCTACCTGCAAACCATTGGAGCCGTCAATTTGCAAATCAATATCACAGCCTCTTGCAAGCCACTTAAATGGAGCAAAATCAAACACCATATAATCAGCATTATATCCCATCGAACGTAAGCCTTTGGCATATAAATATGGCTGATAAAGTGCAACAATTGGCGCTTGTAAAACTCTAGGCTTAGATATCTTCTTAATATGTATTGCAAAATCTTTTATAAACATGATTGAAAATATCCTTTCAACTTTCTAAAAAATCTCAATCCAAATACCCAGAGAAATAAAGATATAAGTATAAGATAACCAACTCCCCAAAAATCAGGAGGATGCTTTCCTACAATTACTTGCCTGAAGGAATTTGCAATCTGGTATAAAGGATTATAGAAGTTAATATTCCTTATTATTGGCGGCATCATTTCTAAGGGGTAAAATATTGGAGTAAAAAACACCAATATTAATAATACTGAAGATACAATTTGAAGTACATCTCGAACAAAAACATGAAGAGCAGATAAAAAAAATCCTACTCCTATCAAAAAGAACATTTGCAAAGGTATCAATAATATTAGCCAAAGTATATTCAGACTAAGTCCTGTTCCTTCAATAATCAAAAGTGGAACAAGTACCAAAAAACCAACTGCCATAGGAAATATACCCATTAAAGTTGAAGCCATTGGCAGCAATTCAACCTTAAATACTATATTTTTTACTAAAGCTGTTCCACTTACAACTGAAGATGTAGCTGTTAATATTCCCTCTGATATTGCCAACCAGGGTGCATAACCGCTTGTAAGCCAAATAACAAATGTTAAAGATTTATCACTTCCAGGCATTTTTGAATTAAATACAAACCCAAATACATATATATATATTCCAAATAACAGAAGTGGATTAATTATTGACCATAGCATTCCAATTCTTGAGCCTAAATATTTATCCCTTACATACATTTTAAATAGATTTACTACTATTCTAAAATCCTCTTTGTTAAAACCGAAAAACATTTTTATTCCCCTTTTATCCATTCATATTTACAATAGTAATCTGGCTTTGAAGCATTAAATATAACAAGGTTAACTACTTTTACTACCGTAGCCTCCTTAGCAACTGCTATTCCACTACTATCCAATACCTCACACAAAACTTCATAAACACCTTCACTGAATTTAATATCTCCTACTTTTACATCGATATTTATCCTATTCCCTTTTAATATTGGAGGCAGCTTAGCTCCATCTTGAGATGCCAAGTTTTGCATTATTAATGTTCCGTCCATTTTTATTAGCGAAAGCCTAATATCCCACTCTAATAAATCATCCACTCCCTCTATCACAACATGAACCATTAATTCCTCATATAACTCAAAAATTGTTTTTTTCTGCATATCTGATGAGACTAAATAATAATCATTTATCTTTACAGCGCCCTTTAATTTGCTTGTTTCAACTCTAATGATAAGCTTATTATTTAGTTCTTCCTCTTCCTTTTTTTTAACCGATTCAATATAAGCCCTTGTAACAGAAAGAGAATCTCCATCCATGATAATCTTTCCTTTATCTAACCAAATAGTTCTATCTGCCATTGATGTGATAGTACCCATTGCATGGGATACAACAATTAGAATTTTTCCTTTTGAGCATAACTCTTGAATTTTTTTTGCAGATTTTAATGCAAAATCTGCATCACCAACCCCTAGAACCTCATCAATTATTAATATCTCAGGCTCAACGAAAGATAACATTGCAAATGACAACCTTGCCTTCATACCAGATGAATATGTTCTAACAGGCTTATTAATATACTCTCCTATATCAGCAAATTCAATAATTTCATTTAAAAGTTTGTCCACTTCGCTTTTAGTCTTGCCATGCAGTTCTCCCTCAGTATAAATATTTTCTATACCAGTCAGTTCTTCTCTAATACCAACTCCAAGCGTCATTATGGCATTTATTTTTCCATTAATTTTTATATCACCGCTGCTTTGTTCAGCGAACCCGCCAATAAGGCTTAGCAGCGTAGACTTTCCAGCTCCATTCGGGCCAATAATCCCTACCCTTTCTCCTTCATTTATCTCAATATTAATATTTTCTAATGCTATAAAATTATTAGCTTTATTCTCATTTGATATTGCAGTCTGCTTAAAAGTTTTAATATTTTTAATAACTGAGGATTTATTTATGGCAAAAATTTTATAGACATCATTCATTTTTATAAATAATTTATCTGCCATTTTAGCTCCTTTTTAATTAATTGTTTAGTCTTATTCTCACCCTCAACTTTGAGCTTAATTGCATTTCCATTTAACCATGTCAAAGCTTCATATCCCTTATCTACAGTTTTCTGACCTTCAACTAACGGTGAAGAAAGGAATAAACAAAGTAAATATTCTCCAGGTGCCAGATAAAAATCCTGGATAACTAATGATATATTATTAGTTTTAGGTTTATCTATTTCTATATTTTTACTTCCAGTCATTGCCAAAGACCATCCAATTCCTTCTATATGTCTTTCAATAGAGAAGGCTACTGAAAAGCGATTTTCTACACATTTTTTATGTTTTTTTACTTGAAACTTATATATTAATGGCTTTCCCGATGTTGCAAATGCGATATTTTCAGTCATTTCTTTCTTATTTAAAAAGGTTATCTCATCAGATTCTATAAAAGGTATATTTAAATATTTTTGAACCGCTTTATAGGTTTCACCTATATAATCTATACCTTGCTTTGAGAGAACAACAGTCCTTTTACACAATTTCATTAAAGATGTCCAATCATGAGACACGATAATTCCTGTTGCACCGGCTGACAAAAAAGAACGCAACCTATTCCATGCCTTACCTTGAAAGTATTCATCTCCTACAACTAAAAATTCATCAACCAAAATAATTTTTGCAGGTATTGCAGTAGCTACCCCAAAAAGCAATTTCGCCTTCATTCCTGATGAATATGTTCTTATTGGCTCATGAAAGAAATCTCCTAATTCAGTAAACTCACAAACAGATTTTATTATGTTATTTAATCTTTCTCCTTTTAATCCTCTAAAGCGGAAATAATCTCTACAATAATTTTCTCCAGTGAGTTCCACGTTAAAGAAGGAACCCAATTCAAAAATGGAAACAATGTCCCCTTCGGTTATCAGTTTACCACTATCTTTATCATAAACTCCACCTATTAACTTTAGTAAAGTTGATTTGCCTACTCCATTTTTGCCAATGATACCAAGCAGTTCACCAGCTTCAACCTCAAAAGAAATATCATTTAATATTAAAATCCTTTTTTGCTTTGTAGAAAGGATAGATCTTATTGTAGGTCTTTTATCATCTAGAAATGATTTATATACGTTTTCTAATTTAATTAGTCCTATTTTACTCGCCTCTTCCTAACTTTGATAAGAAGAACTTGGCTTAACAAAGTTTTCTAGAATTTATATATAAACCCGAAATTATTCATATCACAATAGTGCCTCAACAATTATATTCTTACTTTCATAAACTTTGCAATATAATGTTATACTTTTTCCATTTTTTCTATTTTAAATAAATTAAATTCAGTTATAAATCAAATACATATTTTTATTTATAAACTTTTATTATATTCCTACTTACTTACATTTTAGTAAGTCCTTTGTATTTTGAAAGCCACAGTTAAAAAGCATATCAATTATTGATAAACCCGCAATAAAGTTCTCTGATTTTAATTGGGAATATACCGGATGGCAAAAATTCTGATAAATAAGTTTAATACCTGCCTCAGAAAACTTTTCATCCTCTTGATAACCTGATGCACCATTTCCGCAGATATAGGAATCTCCCCCAACACTTTTTACTATCTCTATTAGTAAATCAGTCGATGTTATACTTTCAGATATATTTAATTCAGATTGTAAAACAAAAGAAGAATTTAAATTTAATCTATTACATATTTGATTTATATTTGCCATGTTATATTCAGCAAGAGAATTAAAATCTTTATTTAATATGTGGTTATACCAATCAATCACTTGATTATAGTAAAAACTTTTCTTATAATTGTATTCAATTGTTTTAAATAGTTTTTGTCTCCAATTAATCGTATTATCTATTTCAATATCTTTTATCAATTGTCTTCCATGCTCTCTAATAACGGGGCATCTTATCCAGTTTGGTTTCCCATTTATCATTAACTTAACCCGATTAGTCCAACTACTCATTGTATTACCGCTTTTGGGATAATCTATATTATCCATAAATACGAAAATATCTGCCTTAGAAATTTTATCAAAATAACCAAGCCAAGGAAAAAAATTAGGTTGGTGTATAGCTACTTTCATTTAGCAATTTCTCCTTTTCTTTAAACAACACTTCTATTTTAGTATCTGTAAAGTTATTAGCCATGACAATTTGCTGTGAGTCTTTACTCACATAATCATCAAATTTTCTTTCTCTAGTAATAACATACTGGGAAAGCTCGTTGTGGGTTAAGGCTTTAAACCCTAGTTTTTTATATAACTTTTCTGCCCTAATATTGTCTTTCTCCAATTCTATAGTTGCTATCTCAATTTTTTTATTATTAAATTCTTTTAATTGCTCCGTCAGAACCATTTCTCCCAAACCTTGTCTCTGGAACAAAGGATGAATCGCTACTCTTGATATGTGTGCCCATTTATCTTTGAACTCATAGGCAATACTGTATCCTGCTAATTCTCTATTCTTAAGCATTGCTAAACTTAATACAAATTTATTAGGTAGTTTATAGAGGAAAGCCTCTTCTGTCCATGCATTATGTGTATTTTCTTCCTTTAAAAATGCGTTATGATCAAGTTCAGCAAATTTTATAGAAGAAATTATTTTTAATGCACTTTCCATGCTAAGAAATTCTATCAAAATAAAAATCCTCCATTATCGAAATATTGTATGTCATCTTATATTTTCTCTATTATTTTTCTCTAATACTTGATCATATTTAGCATGTGACTTTTCTGTTCTTCCGTCTATACACCTTGAAATTCTATCTCGCGGGCTCATAACATCAGGAGTCCAGCACTCAGGATGTGTTAATACTTGCAGCCGTTCATCTTGAGCAAGCTCTAATATATCAC
Organism: Deltaproteobacteria bacterium; assembly: GCA_050258375.1. Taxonomy (GTDB): domain Bacteria; phylum Bacillota; class Clostridia; order Acetivibrionales; family UBA4821; genus JBLMYQ01. Next base: position 71,114 of record JBLMYQ010000068.1, read on the forward strand.
CTAACCGCTTATGTCTCCAATACCCATTCGAATCCGAGCAGTAACCAAACTTTTTCTTGAAATAATCTGAATATGTATTTATCATTCCTGCAATTTCTTCATTTCCAACCTTTGTCCAATCCTCGTTTATATCTGGATTATGAAAAGAGAATACTTTAATTTCTTTATTAAATACAGCTTCCAGAAATTCTTTTTCAATTCTTAAGTATCTTTCTAATTCCAAAACATCTTTACTTTTTAAACAATAAAAAGAAGTATCAAAATGCAATCCTATTTCATGTCCCATATTAATAATATTTCTAATTAATTCTGAAACTTCTGATTCTAGGGCATTGTAATAATCATTATGTAAATGAATAAAAAATGTCGATTTAATTTTTTCTTCTAATTCTATACTGGCAAGTTTAAAGGCACGATGAACGGAAAAATCTATATCATGCCTCCATAATATGTTTTTCCCTTCTTTTCTATAATCCTCGAAACTTATAAAATTATAATTCTTTTTGGCTAATATTAAAATTTTCCGATAATTAGACTCAGTAAAATCTTCAAAATAATAGTTCATACAAACGCTCTTACCTTTCGAGACATCTAATTTATTCTTATTAGAATTATTTTTTAGCTTTTAGTTTGTATCCCATAACATGTCCAATTCTATCAACATCTGGTATTATATTTGAAATTTGCCTAGCAATAGTATTAATTTTTGCATCAAACATTGGTTTCTCTGGATATGTTAATAATGGATGTATAACCCTGCTTATTAAATAATACATACCGAAGAACTGAATCTTTTCTATTTCAAACATGGGAGATAAAAATTCATTTAATTGTTTTTCATTAAATTTCAAAGAACCTGCGTTGTCTTTAGAAACAGTAGGTATTAAATCAAGTCCCATTTTCTCTCGTATATAATTTAACCTTTCAAGACCATCTTCTGTTCCTTCTACCATTACATATATTCCGTCATCTTTTAACACCCTATAAACTTCTTTTATTGTATCATATTGCATCTCCCTGCTTGGAAGATTTAAGAGACACCGCTCACTTAGTACACAATCAAACATGTTATCTTCAAACGGTAATTTTCTTACATCTCCTTGAATAAACTCCGGTATACTTTTTAATTCTGTTCTAAATTTTTCAATTAATTTTTGTGCTCCTAATAACATATTTTCCGAAAAATCCATTCCTACGTACTCTGATTCTATATGTCTAGCAAGAGAAATTAATGAGTAACCATTCCCACATCCAATATCTAAGACTTTCCCTGAATTCAAATTTTCTTTAATAAAATCAATTTCTAGTTCTCTAAGATTAAAATCAGGGGATGTTGCATATATCTCATCAGTCTTTCTTTCTTGATAAATATTCTGAATAAAATCAACTTTTTGTTCCTCTTTTAATTTTTTATATTTTTCGACTACACTATGTTCTTCCATTTGTTTTTCAATATTTTTTTTATACTCCATTTCTGCCTCCAAAAATAATTTAAACTTTAATATCACATATTTTTCTAAATTCCATTTTCCTTTTTTGTACCTCATTAATTAAATCTATTAAAAAATTTTTAGAACCGTAATCTTCAAAATTCCTATGTTTTTCTAACTTAAATTTATCTTTGTGTACATCTCTTGACTTCTCATATCTTTCACTTTTTTCTGTGTTTAGAAAAATATGAATTGGATGAAAATTAAAAACCTTTAAACCCTCTTTGTCTAAAAATCGAGTTATATCCCAGTTAGTTTCAAGTCCTCTTTCAATTGCAAGATATTGTGCAGAATCCTCCCATTTGTATGGCACTCTTATTATTCCATTAAAGCTTCTATACGGCTTTAGGATAATTCCACTATACTCTGGTATAAATAAGTTCACTTCATGTGTTAAACCGTATTTTCCAAATACATCGATAATCCTTGAACTCTGAGTTAATGAATGTGATCTTACAGCTTTAGCATTCGGCACAATCATTTTTATTAATTCTATAATATCACTTGCACTAATGCCATTAGTCTCGCCATCAATAAGATTATTAAAATTAGGATGTATTCCGAGTTCAATTAATTTATTTTCTTTCATTTTTTCTAAAATTGGAGAATCATGAGTCACAAAAATTGTTGCCGGTACGTTCTTATCTTTTAATATTTCAAGGGTCTCATTTACAACATCATCACAAGCCCAATCTATATCAAAAGTTAAAAAAACCGCATTGTTATATTCTTCAAAATTCTTTTCGACGTTCATGATTATATCATATCCTCTTCATCTTTTAATTTGTCTGGTCGCCAAAGCTTAATACATACTTTTTGTCCTTCTACATAAAAAAACGCCGGATAGTCATTAGGATCACATGCTCTAATCTCATTATAAAGAGCTTTAAGAGGTTTGTTCCAATCAATTTCAGAATCTTTTGGAGTCCTAATGTAATTGTATACACTAGCCTTATTCTCATTCTGGGGTAATGTCTTAAATTGGCCAGTTTTTAGCATTTGAATTGCCTTATATAGTAACCCTTGTTCTAGCTCTTGCACTTTTTTATAAACACTTTTTGTTGTATCAAATTTTGATAACTCGAACGCCTGCTGCAATAATATATCTCCTTTGTCCATTTCTCCTGTAATAAAATGGATTGTAACTCCACTTTGCTTCTCATCGTTAATTATTATATAGGGACCACTTCTGAATCCCCTATATTGTGGAAGAAGCGTTGGATGCACATTTATTGCATGTTTTGCTTTAGATATAATTTTTTCGCTAAGAATATAGGAAAATCCACATGAAATAAGTGTATCAAAATCTATTTTTTCAAGTGTTGATTCAACATTATTTTTATCAACAGAAAAAATCGGAATACCGTATTCAGCTGCTGTTAGGATAACATTTTCAAATCTTCTATTTTTATCTGAAAGATATGGTGTTATTACTGCTACTACATTCTCTTTTTTTTCAAGTAAATACTTAAGTGCCTTTTCTCTTGCTCCTCCACTCATAAATACTATTTTCATTTACTTAGCCTCCCAAATGGTAATACATAAAAAAATGGATACTCTTTCAATAGAGTTTCTTTAGATAAGTTCATTATTTTATCATTAAAAATTCTAGTATAATAAAAATATTCTCTATCCTGAGTTCCCCATCTTTTTTTGAAGTCATAGACCCCATTCTGAGAAGTCCATGTGCCTCCCCAATTCCACCATTCATAACCTCTTCCTATAGCATCTTTCATAGCTTCAAAAATACATAAGCTTAATCCTTGCTTATTTCTATAGTCTTCCTCTATTACCGGAGTATAATATTCAACTGTTTTGTTAAAGTAAAATACAAGTAATGCTGCTATTGGCTTATTTTCTAAGTACGCAGTATAAATTTTAAAGTCTTTTTCTCCATAAAACACCTGTGATATCAATTCGAAAAAATTTTTCGGTTTTTCTATTCCACCAATTTTAAGCATATTATTTGAATGCACACTCATTAAAAATCTTAATATATCATCACTATAATCAGAAGAAACCCTAACCTTTTCTTTCTTTGCTTTTCTAATAGTATTTCGTGTTTTATAATGATAAATATTAAATAAGTCGTTTTCGATTTCTTCAGTATATGTAGGCAATTTAGTTAATTGTCCAACTCTATTATCTTTAAAAGTGAAACATACTTTTTCATCGTAAAAATTAATATTCTCCTCAAAAGGAGAAGTGATTATTGTTGCTGAAACACAATTTTTCCCTTCAGCCAATGCATAAAAAGCATTTATTAGTTGTTCTTTAACTAATTCATTTCCTTCATATTCTATTACTCCTCCATTACTTCCATAAAAGGGTAATGAGTTTAGTACAGCTCCAAAATTCCCGTTATCTTTTAAAAAGGATGGTAATATCCCTAACACCTTATCATCTTCATCTAATGCCATAAAATAATAATCTTTTGCTTCAAGAAGCTTCTTTAAAAGGATCCGATATTTATTAGATGCAAAAAGCATAGAATATGGACTTTGTATAAGATATTCTTCATATTTATCTACTAATTGATCATTAAGTAAAGCTATATGCATTATAAACCCTCAGAATTATAAATATTATTAACGCTTTCAATGATAATCCCAATCTCATTTTCTTTTAATGAAGGATATATAGGTATTGAAATTGTCTCATTAAAAAGTTTAACAGCATTAGGAAATTGTTTATCATCTATTTCTAACATACGATGTAGTAATTGATCGACACCTTTCCTGATTATCGTTCCCTGATCCTCGAACCTTCTTTGGACAGATATAAAATCATTAATTTTATCGCTTCTCAAAAGAAAACGAAAAAAAATAGTTTTATTCTTAATTTCATTAATATTATTGGTTAGATTATTAGGCAAATCACTTAGATATCTCTCAGCAATTTCCCTTCGAATTTTTAAAAAATCGCTATACCTTTTAAGCTGGCTAATTCCTAATGCCGCTTGTAAATCTGTCAATCCTGAAATGACGCTATTGTTACTCAATTTTCTAATTTTAGATTGTATTTCAGGCTTTTTTGCTATTACTGCCCCACCTTCTCCTGTCGTTAAGCATTTTGTTGAATGAAATGAAAAAAAGCCTATATCGCCAAAAGTTCCAACCTTTTTGCCTTTAAATTCTGTACCAAAAGCTTGACAGCAATCTTCAATTATATCTACACCAAGACTTAAAAAATCTTCAACATCTGCTGCTATACCAAAAATGTGAACAACAATTATCGCTTTTGTTTTAGGTGATAACAAATGCATTACGTTTTCTTTCTCGACACACCAATTTTCACCTATATCACATAGAACTGCTTTAGCTCCTACGGATTTTACTGCTCTTAGAACAGACTCACACACATATGTTGGAACAATAACTTCATCTCCATTGCCGATTTCCAAGGCTTTTAGAGCTAATACCAATGCATACGTTCCATTGCCGCTAACTACAGAACTAGGGTAATTAAAATATTCAGCAATATTACTTTCAAATATCTTAACCAAATTGCCATTAGCAATCATTTTACTTCTTAAAACATTACTTATGTCTTCAATATCTTCATCAATAATAAATGGTTTTGAATGAGTAATCATTTCATCACCCTAAAATAAATTTTTTACACCAAATTTCGAAGTTCAATAATGACCAAATAAGTAGTCTTCTATTTTGTTTGCCCTCTAAATGTTGATTTAACAATGTCTTAATTGCTGCAAAATCCATAAAATTATAAATGTTTGCATTCTTATCAAGTAGTATTCTTTTAATATATTCTATACTTTCTCCCCTAAACCATGATGCATCAGGCGCTGAAAACCCTTGTTTTTTACCCTCCGCAATTTCTGGGGGAATGAACTTGCTCATTGCTTCCCTAAACAAAAGCTTACCATCTTTTGTTTTATTGTAATAATTTGTTGTTTTAGGTCCTGGATCATTTTCATTCAAACTTATGATTTCAGTTAAATTTTTAAGCTTAAATCTTGCTGGTACTTTCATAGCAAAATCAACAAGGTCATTATCTAAAAACGGCACTCTTGTTTCTAGACTATGTGCCATACTTAATTTATCTTCTATAATAAGTAATCCATGAAGAAACGTCTTAGATTCAAAGTATAATGAATGATTTACATAATCTTCAGGTCTTGTTAACTCATGAGCATACGTTTGAAATACGCTTTTAAATATATCTCTTGTAGAAACATGACTAATCTTTCTCCAAACAGGACTAAATACATCTGCTGTAATATCACTGGGAATTAATCTCTGCCAAAAATTATAGTAATTATCTATATAATCTTCAAAATTATCGTTAGATATTGCCGTATAATAGCGCCAAGGATATCCAGCGAATAATTCATCTCCACCAGTTCCAGACAATACAACCTTTACAAACTTGGATGCAAGCTGGGAAACATAATAATTAGGATAACTTTGTCCTACTCTTGGTTCCTCAACATGCAAAACCAAATTTGGCATTATTCTTTCCATATCTCCAGCCTTTAACACCATTTCATAGTGCTCCGTCTTAAATAAAGAAGACATATATTCAGCTTTTTGTCTTTCATCGAATCCTAATTCTAAGCCTGATGCTGAACTGAGATCAAATCCGCATGTAAAGGATTTTATATATGGTAATTTACTTGCAGCGATTGCAGTAATAGAACCGGAATCAATACCTCCACTTAAATACGCACCTAATTCTACATCACTGACTAATTGCCTCTCAACCGCTTGCTTAAATAATCTCTGTAATTCTTCTATATATTCTTCCTTACTGGAATACATTTGATTTTCTTTAAAATCAAAATCCCAAAAATTTACTAAATTCAACTTGTTTGAATTGTTTTTAATATCAATCTTTGCATAATACCCAGCAGGGAATATGCTCACTCCTTGAAATAAAGTCTTTTCAGTAAAAATATTTTGAAAAGTAAAATATTCAAGCATACCCTCCAAATCTAAATTCTTTTTAAACTCTGGATGTTGAATTATAACTTTCTGTTCTGACCCAAAAATAAAACTATTTCCAATGAATGAATAATATAACGGTTTTACCCCATATCTATCTCGTGCTATAAAAAGTTCTTTAGTTTTACTATCCCAAATCACAAAACAAAACATCCCATTAAAATGTTTAACACAATCAACGCCCCACTGGACATACGAATACAAAATAACTTCTGTGTCTGTTGATGATTTAAATGAATATCCGATTTTCTCAAGCTCTTTTTTTAACTCTCTAAAGTTATATATTTCTCCATTATAGACAATTGCATACCTTTTGTCAGTTGTAAACATCGGTTGAATACCCATTTTTGACAAGTCAATTATTGCTAATCGTCTATGTCCTAAGCCTATATGCCCATCAACAAAAAAGCCTTCTCCGTCAGGTCCTCTATGCGCTATTGCTCTTGTCATTTTTTCTAGTATTTTTATTGAAACAGGCTCATAATTAAAATTAATAATTCCTGCAATACCACACATTAATATGCTCCTTCTATAACATCAATTTCAATTGATTTATAACATATTCTTGTTCAGTATCTGTCATATTTGCATAAAGTGGCAAAGTAATTGTTAACCTATCTGCTTTATACGAATTTATAAATTGATGATCTTTAAAAGCATATTTCTTTTTATAGTAATTCAGCATATGAACTGCATGGGTTCCCTGTCTTGTTGAAATTCCTTTTTCGTCTAACTTGTGCATCAATTCATTCCTAAATTTTGAAGCTTCTTCAAAGTCTTTAATATTTAGTTTATCAGCATTTAATAAGCAAACATACGATTGATAACCATGTTCAAATTCGTTTGGAACAAATGGAGGAGTTAAATAATCTATATTAGTTAACTCCTTATCATATATTTCAGCTCTTTTTTTACGTTCATTAATAATCCAACTTGCTTTTTTCATTTGTTCATAACCAATTGCCCCTTGAATGTCCGTCATTCTATAGTTATAGCCTAAATAATTATACTCTGGAAGAAGATACCCCGAATGATTATGCCTTTGTAAATCGCTTATCTCTGCGCCATGATTTCTTAGCACATTAATGTTATTTGCATATTCTCCTGAATCAGTAGTAATCATTCCACCCTCGCCAGTTGTAATCGCTTTTCTAGGATGCAAGCTATAACAAGCCATATTACCAAAGCTACCAATATGCTTTTCTTTTATCCTTCCTCCCAAGGCACAAGCTGCATCTTCAATAACAGTAAGATTATAACGTTTGGCTATATTGTTTATCTCTATAATGTCAGCAGGCAAACCAAAAAGATGCACAGGCATTATTGCCTTTAATCTATTTCCCGTTAATTTGTTTTTAAAGAAACCTAAATTATCATCAAATGCATATTCATTATTTATTAAGCTTTCTACATTATTAATAGATATATTATATGTACGAATATCAATATCGCAAAATACAGGCGTTGCACCAGTATACTCAATTGCATTAGCTGTAGCAATAAACGTAAAAGAGGGTACGATAACATCGTCCCCATTAGTAATCCCTTCAATGGCTAAAGCAATATGCAAAGCTGTAGTACATGAAGTTACAGCTTTTGAATAATTGACACCTGTAAAATCCGAAAAAGCTTTTTCGAAATTTTCGACCATCAAGCCCTGAACAAGCCAGCCTGATTGCAATACTATTGAAACGGCTTGTATTTCCTGCTCATCAAAAATAGGTTTTGTTATAGGTATTTTCATCTATTTATACCTTTCTATATGTTTTTTTCTCCATTCAATTAACGTTTCAAGTCCCTCTTTTAATTCAATTTTAGCCTTGAAGCCTAAATCCTTTTCAGAATTCACAGTACTTCCTATTCTGTTCGTTACAAAGGTTTGCCCAGCAGGTTCATATTGTATTTTTAAATCAGAGCCTGTTATTTCTAAAACCATTTCACACAATTCTTTTATTGTTGTTTTTTTGCCCATTCCAACATTATAGAACTTATCTGTAGCATCTGATTTCAACGCACAAACATTTGCTCTTCCAACATCTGAAACATATATAAAGTCATAAGCCTGTGAACCATCCCCATAAACAATTGGAGGTAAGCCCTGATCGATTCTATCAAGAATCTTCATTATAACTGCAACATAAGTGCCTTTATAATCCTGCCTAGCTCCATAAACATTCATATACCTTAATCCTGTATAATTAAGCTTATATCTTTCATAAAAGGCACGGCACATATGCTCTCCAGCAATTTTTGTTGCTCCATAAAATGTTCTATTATTATATGGATGATCTTCTGTCATTGGAATTTCAACTGCATCACCATAAACTGAAGCAGAGGAAGAATATACAAGCTTTTTGATATTATTATTTGCACAAGCCTCAAGTACATTAAATGTTCCTCTTATATTAACATCAAAAGCAGCTCTTGGGTATTCATAACATTGAAGTAACCAAAGTGCTGCCAAGTGAAAAACATAATCTTTTCCTTTAATTGCTGAATTAAGTATATCAGTTTGTGTTATATCTCCGCCAACCTCATAAATTTTCACTCTAGGATCTTTTAATGCAGCTTCAAGATTATTTTTGGTTCCTCTACAAAAATTATCATAAATAACAATCTCTTCAACGTCTTCTTTAATAAGCTCTTCAACTACATGTGAACCAATTAATCCTGCACCACCTATTACTAAAACCTTACCACCTTTGATATCCGGCATATTTATACCTCTCTATTTTAATCCTCTTTATAATACTTCAATATTATTTCTTGCTTCAACCTTCTTCATTGCATTCTTAGTATCAAAAACCATTTTCGAATTCTTCTGTACAAATTCATAATCTACAGTTGAATGTGCAGTTGTAACTACTACCAAGTCCATACTCCTTAGCATTTCCTTGCTAAACTCGCAGCCTTCGTACCTCTTCCCTTTATACTTAAACTTCGTAACATACGGATCATAATATGATACAATGCTTCCTTCTTTTGAAAAATTATCTATCAGCTTTAGTGCCGGGCTTTCTCTATAATCATCTATATCCTGCTTATATGCAATACCTAATATTAAAATCTTTGAATCCTTTAAAGGCTTGCCAAATCTGTTCAATATTCTTGATGACCTTTCAACTACATACTGCGGCATATAATTATTAATTTCTCCTGATATCTCAATCAACCTTGTATGATAATCATACTCTCTTGCCTTCCATGTAAGATAATATGGATCCAGAGGAATACAATGTCCTCCAATACCGGGTCCTGGATAAAAAGCCTGAAATCCGTAAGGCTTGGTCTTTGCAGCCTCAATTACTTCCCAAACATTTATTCCCATCTTATCACATATTATAGCCATTTCATTTGCCAAACCAATATTGATATTTCTATAGGTATTCTCGAGTATCTTTTCCATTTCAGCAACTTCAGGGCTGGAAACCTGAAAAATATCACTTTCTAATATACTTCCATAAAGTGCAGCTGCCAGCTCGGTACTATCTTTTCCGATTCCTCCAACCACCTTCGGTGTATTTTTTGTTTTAAAATAAGCATTACCGGGGTCAACTCTTTCAGGGGAAAAAGCAAGATAAAAATCCTTTTCACATTGAAGACCCGAAATCTTTTCAATTATAGGCTTCACAAGCTCCCTTGTCGTGCCCGGGTAAGTAGTGCTTTCAAGTACTACCAGCATACCTGCATGCATGTGCTTTGCAATTTCTTCGGCTGAAGCTTTTACATAGCTAATATCAGGCTGTTGGTAAGCATCAAGAGGGGTTGGCACACAAATTGCGACACAGTCAACCTCTTTAATTAATGAATAATCAACTGTAGCTTTTAACAGTCCATCCTTGATAACCATTTGAAGGTCTTTATCAACTATATCACCAATATAATTATGACCTTCGTTAACCATGTTCACTCTTTCTGCCTGCACATCAAATCCAATAACCTTATAGCCAGCCTTTGCCTTTTCTACTGCAAGTGGAAGACCAACATAACCCAGTCCTACAACTCCTACAACAGCTGTTTTCTCATTAATCTTCTTTAATAGAGTCTGTTTCATAAAATCCTCCAAACATTATATGTCAAACGGTATAGTTACTATTTTCCCTTCTCTGGATGATTTATATACGGCAAGTATAAGCTCAAGTGCTTTTCTTCCGCTTCTGCCATCAGTTATAGGCTTTGCATTGTTCTTTAAAACATCTATAACATTTTCATAATAAGCAGCGTGCCCCAACCCATAAATATTAGGCGGCTCATAATTTGAACTTTTTATTAAATTATCATCTTCATTTTCCTGCTCGAAATTCCATTCTTCTATATGATTAAGTGCAACCCCGCCAATCCTTGCAGTCCCTTTTTCACCTATTACAGTTATACTTCCTTCAAGATTTTTGGGGTATGTAAGCATGGTAACATTTATATTTCCTACAGCACCATTTCTAAATTTCATTACTGCAGAGCCGGTATCTTCAGCTTCAATCTTTCTGGCTAAGGTTGTTGTAATTGCAGAAACGCTTTCAACCGGACCACCAATCCATTCCAATAAATCTATATAGTGACTAGCCTGATTCATGAAGGCTCCGCCATCAAACTCCCATGTTCCTCTCCAGCTTGCATCATCATAATATGCTTGTGGTCTTGTCCACAATACATTGGCAAGAATCATGTATATCCTACCGAATCTATTATTATCAACTGCTTTCTTTAATAATTGCATTGTTGAATTCAACCTATTTTGTTTCACTACAAATAATTTTACTTTTTCCTGATCGCATACCTTTATCAACTCATCAGCAAGCTTAAGATTAGTTGCCATAGGCTTTTCAGATAATATATTAACCCCTTTTCTGGCTGCTTTTATTCCATGTTCGGGATGAAGACCACTTGGTGTACAAATTGAAACAATATCAAGCTTTTCGTTCTCAAGCATATTGTCTATATCAGTATAAATTTTGGGTTTTTCTGCTTTGATACCTTTTTGAGCCAGATGTTGAATATATTCATTTGCCTTTTGTTCAGCTTTTTCTTTCATAATATCACAGACAGCAGTTATTTCCGCGTCGTTATTCAATTCAGCAAGAGCTTCTACATGCTTATATGAAATTCTTCCACAGCCAATTATTCCAAATCTGATTTTTCTAGACATTTTATTCTCCTTAATCTGCTAACTCCCTACCTATTCTCCCCTCACAATTGAAGGTGGGAAGTTAATCTGCGCATTTTACAAAATTATCTTCTAATACATATTTTTCATCACATGCATAGCAAGTATATTCCTGTGTGCTTGCAAAATCAAGTTTTTCTCCGCATTTGCATACCCAGCCTTTTACTCTTGCCGGATTCCCAACAACAAGCGCAAAATCAGGAATATTTTTTGTGACTACGGCTCCAGCCCCTATAAATGCATATTTTCCTATATCATGGCCGCATACGATAGTTGCATTTGCTCCAACCGAAGCTCCTTTTTTTACAATAGTTTTTTTATACTCATTTCTTCTATTAACATGACTTCTTGGGTTTATAACATTGGTAAAAACACATGAAGGTCCAAGAAATACATCATCTTCACAAATAACACCTGTATAAACAGAAACATTATTTTGTATCTTAACATTATTACCAAGAATAACCTCTGAAGATATTACAACATTTTGCCCTATATTGCAATTTTCTCCTATTTTTGAATTACTCATTACATGAGAAAAATGCCATATTTTTGTTCCTTTTCCGATTTGACACGGCTCATCAACATAGCTTGACTCGTGCACGAAGTATTCTTTCTCCATACTATCATCATCCCTCTTGTTTAATATAAATACCCTACCGAACTTATGATATATATACTCTTGATTTTAATTTTACATTTTACACTTGTTTGAAAATTCCCTAACCTTCTCTATTACATAATCCTGCTCTTCTATGGTCATCTCCGGCGATATCGGAAGCGATATAACCTTATTACATGCCTCTTCTGCATTAGGCATATCTCCATTTTTATAGCCAAGCTCTTTGAAGGCTTCCTGCAAATGCAACGGCACCGGATAATAAACGCTGGTCCCTATCTCATTATCCTTCAAGAATTTAGCCAATTCATCCCTTTTTTCGACTTCAATTGTATATTGGTGATAAACATGATACTGCTTATAATCCTTAGCTTCTTCCGGAGTCTTTACTATGTCAGCAAGGTACTTATTGTATCTATATGCATGATTTCTTCTTTTTTGGTTCCAATCAGACAAATACTTACTCTTAACATTTAATATGGCTGCCTGGATTTCATCCAATCTGCTGTTGTACCCTATAATACTATGATGATATTTCACATTTGAACCATGCTGCCTTAAAAGTCTGATATTTTCATTCAGACTTTCATCATCTGTTACAATCATTCCTCCATCGCCATATCCACCAAGATTTTTTGTGGGAAAGAATGAAAAGCACCCTGCATCTCCAAAGCTTGAAACCTTCTTGCCTTCAAACTCGGAACCGATTGCCTGACATGAATCCTCAACTACATGCAAATTATATTTTTTTGCTATATCCATTATTCTCTTCATATTGCATGCCTGTCCGAAAAGGTGAACGGGAATAATAGCTTTTGTGTTTTTCGTGATTTTTTCTTCTATTCTATCTGCATCTATTAGATAAGTGCCTCTTTCTATATCAACGAATACAGGAACAGCTCCGAGCTTTGCAATAACCTCTGCAGAAGCAAAAAATGTAAAAGGAGTTGTTATTACTTCATCTCCCGCACCGATATTCAAGGCTTTAAGGGTAAGCTCCAATGCATCAGTTCCATTAGCAACCCCTATTCCAAACTTGACATTACACAGCTTTGAAATGTTTTCTTCTATTTTTTTGACCTGTGGTCCTAAGATAAACTGGCATTTCTCCAGAACCTCAATTATACTTTCATTGATTTCTTCCTTCATATTTATATACTGACTTTTCAAATCCAATATCGGTACTCTCATATTTTTCCTCCATTATACAAACACTTTCTATATTTTAAAACAATATTCTTACCTTTTCAACTTTTCAAAATAATACTTTATATAAAGAAGCTTTTTCCCTAGAAGTCCATACAATAAAAATTTCATTATATTTTTAAAGCTTAATACTCCAATCCTGCATATATTATTTCCCAATATCATTCTTATTCTTTTATATAGTTTTTCCTCCAAAATCAAATTATTCATTGAATTGCTGAATTTTAGAATCTTAATATATTTTTCTTTTTTATTTTTGTCATTTTCATTTTTAATTATGAAATTCTCAAATTCATTATAATAATTGAGTGTTCTTGCCGTTAACCTTAATTGTTTTTCGACCAAAAGCTTTATATTTTTATTATTATATGAAGCATTATCATTATTTGCGTGCTGTCTGTATTTAATAAGCTTTTGACTCGTGGGTACTATTTTGCCGTAATAACAAGCCACAAATGCTATCCACCAATCCTCAAACAACAGCTTTTCTGGAATCGGAAAAATTTTTTCTTTTATTCTTCCATCAAATAAGATTGTACCCCCTGAAACATAATTTTGCTGAAGCAGGCTTTCAATATCAACCTTTTTATAAGGCTTAATTTCTGTTTGAGCCCAGAACGAATCTGCTAACTTATTCAGACCCGCATCAACAATCTCCATGTCTCCGAATATTAAAGCAGCATCATTTTTTTTGATTAAATCTACTTGTGCTTGAATTCTGTAAGGAAAACAAATATCATCTGCAGCATGTATTGCTACATAATTTCCTGCTGCTTTTTCCATTCCCTTATTTATTGCGTTTACTTTACCCATGTGAGGCAAATCAATAAGAATTATATTATTGTAAGCTTTTACAAGCTTATCAATTTCATTTTTTGAATCATCACCAGAGCCATCATTTACAACAATAATTTCAATATTACTGTACGTCTGGTCAATGCAGCTTTGAATTGACTCAGCAATATATTTCCCGGCATTATAAACAGGTATGACTATGCTAACCAAAGCTTCCATATCATTCACCTATATGTATAAAAAGGTATTATTATTATCTTAAAGCATTTTATACTATTTCCTCTCACTATACAAGGCTTTACTCTGCACCTTCTCCCTATAGCCCTCACCCATCTATCTTCCCTCCGTAGTCGTCAATGGGGGCATTCCCCCGCATTGCGGATGCTGTGCATCCTGTCTCCCCCTTCTGAAGAAGGGCTGACGTAGAAATTGCTCACGGGCAGGCGAGGGAAGGAAAAGAAAGTTCTTTGGAGATTTTACAGGAGAAGGGAACAAACAAGGTAAAGTCTTTAATAAATTCGGGACGAAAAGTAGTTTTTCATAGGAAAACCTTCATAGAAATTACTATTCGCTCCCTGTCAGGGAGGCTAGGAGGGTCTGGATTTGGAATTATTTGTATTCATGCATTTGCCCCTGACTCTGCACTGACAAAAAGAAAAAGAGCCTATAAAAAGGCCCTTTTGACTATTTAAAAATTCTTCTTATTGCCTAACGTATACCTTTTTAGCAGGCTTCTTTGGTATTATTATCAACTGCCCTATCGCAAGCTGGTCGGGATTTGCAATATTATTTATTCTTATCAGCTCCTGAAGTGATACATTAAACTTCTTTCCGATTTTCCAAAGTGTGTCTCCAGGTTGAACAAAATATACTATTATGCTTGGCTTTAACCCAAAGACTCCTTCATCTGGCTCTATTCCTTCTGCCTTGTTAATTATATTAAGCTTGGAATTTTTGTAGAGCTTTATTTGTGTTTTTAATACAATCCTTACATCTACATTCCCATCAGGTTCAAGATTGTACCCGCAAGAAACTGTTTCAACATTAACTTTATACATCATTTCCGGCTCAGCTTCTTTTATATCCATTGAATTCATAAAAGGAATTTCATATTTATATGACGAAGGAGTCTTCATCTCGCCTGACGAATACAAGAACCTTACTTCCACCGCTCCATTTATTGTTACTTTTCCATGCTGAACCTTTACATCTATAACAATCGGCTTGCATGTCATGCCATTTATCTTTTTTACTTCTGATTTTTCCGGAAGCTGAACTTTATCCTTAAGCACCAGCTCATTTTCTGCTTCAGCAGC
This sequence comes from Deltaproteobacteria bacterium, assembly GCA_050258375.1. GTDB lineage: Bacteria > Bacillota > Clostridia > Acetivibrionales > UBA4821 > JBLMYQ01. The sequence goes on from JBLMYQ010000068.1 coordinate 86,668, forward strand.
TATTTGATTTGCATAGAGCTCTTTTCGTTCCATATCAATCATATAATCCGGACTGTACATGTCAACAATCATTTGTTTTTGCTCTTTTACAAAAGCTCTCGCATTCAGTTCAACCGCAGCTTTAAATCTTAATATTCTAAGCTCGCCTTCAGTATCTTCTTCAGCAATTGCAGACAGGTCACCGACGACTGCATCCACATCACAAAAAGCATTTTCATCAACACCTGGAATATCCATGAACTGAGTAAACGGGAAAGTATATTCTACGGTTTCTATGCTTCTATCCTCATCCTCACCTGAATAAAGTGCTCTGACATTTACTTCGCCCTTAACTATTACCTTATTGTCTGAAACCTTTATCTCCCTGGAAATACTTGCCTCAGCTGATAAAACTTCAAAAACAGATGGCATGGCTTCCGGTATATCAACTTCCTCTTTAATTGTAAACCTATCTGAGCATTCGCCGATAAACTGACATATTTCGAATTCTTCTTTTTGTTTTTGAATATTATCTTCATCAAGAGTATCAACAATCACTTCTGCTTCAACTCTTTCATTTATTACTACCCCTAACTGAGCAATAGCCTCAACAACTATTTTCCTTTCATTAAGTATTTCATATTCGGAGTTTAGTATTATTCCATCAACATCAGCCGTCATACCCTGTTTTGCGCCATCAATTTCTAATGGCTCCTTGAATGGTACACTTGCATTAAGCGCTCTTATAGGTCTATCCTCATCCTTGGCAAGATATATAATGTTGAAGTTGACCACCCCGCCAAGAACCACCTTATCTGTAAGTACCTCTCTCTCGTTAACCATAACATTGCTGTCAATGCTTAAAACACCAAGTAAATCAGCCTTTGCATCCGGAATTATCAAATCTCCCTGCACTGAGAATTGCAGAGATTCCTCTCCAACTACCCTTTTTATTCTTAAAGGCTCCCTGACTAACTCTATAGCCATATTCAAAATCCCTCCCGCTTTAAAATGTTAATAATAAAAAAATTACTGTAAGCTAATTTATATATATTGCTTGTTTCAAAAAAATAGAACTACTTTGTTTCTTATTCCTTAATTTGAACTCCTTTATAATAATAGCCAAGTATATCCTTATAATTGCAGCCCTTCTGCGCCAAAGCATCAGCCCCGCATTGACTCAATCCTACTCCATGCCCGAATCCTTTTACTTTGAACAATATTTTCCCTTTTTTATCCTCAATTAAGAAATTAGTAGATTTGAGATTAAATATGCTTCTTATATCAGTACCACTGAATGTTTTGTTTCCAATATTGATATTTTTAACTCTTCCTCCTCCTGTATAGCTCACAATCTTTATGCTTTGGAATACTTTTTGAGAATCCACTTTAAAATCTGCACTAAACTTATTCAGCCTTTGGACAAATTCCTCAGCAGAAAACTCCACTTCTGAAAAATAGCCTGAAGAACCTTCTTCACCCGGACTTTTTACAGCTCTAAGGTAAGGAACAGCTACTCCATTCCATGCATCCTCGGAGTTTTCCGTTTCTCCTCCGCTGTTTGCATGAAAAACAGGATTTGCAATTTCGTTTTCATAGTAAACCATTTTCCCGGCAGTACTTTTAACAGCCCAGGAAATCCTATCCCAGTAGTCTCTGGCTTTTGAAGCAGGCCATTTAGCAAGTACTTCCTCCTTACTTATCCATGCCTGACAGTGAGCAGAGTCCGTGCAGATATCAGCACCTTTGTGCTCGGGGAGATTGCTGCCTCCAGATACAGCCTTTTTATAAGCATAGGTTCTTGCTGCAACAGCCTGAGCCTTTAACGCTTCTACATGATAAGAAGCCGGCATTTCTGCTGCGACAACCCCCTTTATATACTCTTCAAAATCAATCTTCTCAACCTTTTTTGTCAAATGAAAATAAACCTTTATCCGATTATCCTTTAATCCATCAGTATAATCCTTTTTGAATCCTCCACAGCCTTTAATAATTAACAAAGGTATCAGAATGGCAATAATAATTATAAAAATCAGGTAATAACCAATCTCTCTCATACCTCACCCCCTAGTCCCCTTTGCTCTTTTATTTATATTCGGCTAAAGAAAAACAAAGTACACAAAAAACCCTTCGGATATCAATTTTCCGAAGGGCTTTTTGTGTACTCCTTATTTCATATTGAATATTTTATATATTACCACTGCAGCCTCAGCTCTTGTTGCATAATTCAGCGGCTTGAACATGTTATCAATATTGCCTTTTATTACACCATACTTCACAGCAGCAGCAATTCCTTCCCGCGCATAATCTGATATATTATTATTATCTCTGAAGGTTATCTTTGCATCCTTTGATGCCGCTGCCTTCTTGTATTTCTTTAGCACCTTGCCTATCATAACAGCCATATCCTGCCTGGATATACTTTCGTCCGGAGCAAATTTGCCTGCGCTCTTTCCGGCAATTATCCCTTGCTCGACAGCTGAAGCAACAGCCTTGTAATACCACGCCTTTTTACTTACATCTTTGAATGTTAATGATTTGCTGCTGTCTTGTATCTTAAATAATTTTACAAGTAAAGCTGCGAACTCAGCTCTGGTAATTTTATCTCCAGGACAGTATGTATTTTCACCCTTCCCCTTTATTATTTCTTTTGCCGCCATAGACTCAATATACGTCTTAGCCCATTGATACTTTGCTAAATCATTGAACACTACATTGTTTACTTTAACATAGTATTTGCTTAAATGGGTTGTAGTAAAAGTAACCGTTCCTGTTGCAGAATCGTAAATACCCTGCATGTTTTCCGGAACACCATTTTCGTTCAAATAATATACCGTAATATTTTCAGCATTTTCTCCGGGCTTTAATGTATATGAAACTGTGATTTGAAGTCCCTGCGCAAAGCTTCTTATACTGGTTTTTCCGCTGCTTGTTACTGCAGTTATATTAAAATCATATACCGGGCTGTCACCAACCACAGCTTTTTGCTCAGGGGTTAATTCTGTTTCTTTATTAACAAGCTTTGCATTAACCTCTACCGAAGCAGCACCGGCAGCCTGCAATGCTGAAGAAGGAATCGTAATTTCTGCTACTGAAGTTGCTAACTCAATCATATCAATGTTCTTATTCACAGCTTCATTTATAATTGATGAAGGAACATTGACATTTGTCTCAGATATGTCTTTAGGACCCTCAACAGTAATTAACAGTTTGGTTTCAAGATTCGAATTTTCTACGTCAGCCTTTTTCGATAGCTCCTCAATACTCTTAAGAACATCATTTACCTGATCATTTGACATATTAACATTACCATTTGCATCAGCATTTACATTTGTTTCTGCTGTAATTATATCCTCCGCAGCAGAGGAATCTTCTGCCGCAGGAGGCTTAGGAGGATTAGGTATTTCTGGTTGATGGTTTTCATGTCCTGATTCCCTTGCATTTAAGCCCCGATATAAACGCTTAGTACTGCTCGAATTACAATTAAAAAGAAATGTCTCAAATTTTATTCTTTCCTCTGCTGTTCCAACTGAATTAAGCAGCTCGGTATAGCCTACAAGAACAAGATTCAAGCTGGCAAACTTTACTCCTGTAATGGTTTGAATTGTCTTGTCCAAACGTTCAAGAATAGCATCTCCTCCAACCATATCCCCACTGATAACCTCTGTCAGGTTCATAGTTCCTTCAGCAGCATTTTTATCAGTGAATATCGGATCCAATCCGGTTATATCCTGCATAAGAACCAGCGCTGAGACAAGATTTTCAAGGCTTCCAACATTGGCTGCAATCTTATTCTTGATTGAGTCAAAGCTTCCTGCTGTATACTGCACAGTCTGTTTGCCAGCAATAAGGTGATTAACTACTTGATTTTGAATTACTGAGCCGCAATCAGCAAAAATGTCAAGTGCAGTCTCTACATCAGCTTTAGAAATTTTTACACCCGGGAACTTGTTCTTTAACTCCTGCGCCTTTGCCGGCACAAGAGTTGAATCACTCATAAGCGGATTAAGTATATTATCCCTTATCCACTCCCTGTCGGCTTTATTTAAACTCTGAACATTCTGGATGAATTCAATAACAGGCAGTCCGGTAAACACTGCATTGCTCTCCGGCACTGGAATAGCTGAAAATATAAGCAAATAAATCAACATCATGCAGATTACTTTCTTTAACCTTCTATTTAAAAGCATTTTTTACCTCCATTAATATAATTTCCTATCTTTTTAAGTACTTAAAATTATTTTTGATATATAAATACCTTAAGCCGGCTGTAAAAACACTTCAGATTTAGGTGCTTCGATATTTTGCCCTTGTCCCAGGCAATAATAAGAAAATCCTAACTCACTTAGCTTTTCACCATCAATTACATTTCTTAAATCCAGCACATTTTTTGTCCTCATGAGCGGATACAATTTTCCAAAGTTTGTTTTGTTGAAGCTGTCGTGATTAACAGCCATAACAATAAGGTCGCTTCCCGAGAACATATCATACTCACTTTTACATAAATACTTAAAGCTCTTAATATATGGATCCATTATTCTAATATCATAACCGCCGTCCTTTTCCAGCAAATTAATCATGTCTATTATCGGACTTTCGCGGATATCGTCAACATTAGGCTTATAAGTTATTCCCATTATTGAAATGACCTTTTTTTCTGCCTTTTTACCGACAGCTAATATAGCTTTAATTTTATCAAATACATGATGCGGCATAGAATCATTCAATTCTCTGGAACTCTTTATCAGCCTTGCCGTATCAGGGAAAGATTCAACCAGAAACCATGGGTCTACAGCAATACAATGTCCTCCAACGCCCGGTCCGGGATTATGTATGTTAACTCTTGGATGCTTATTTGCAAGATTTATTACCTCCCACACACTTATACTGCTTTTCTCACAAACCTTTGCAAGCTCATTGGCAAATGCAATATTGACATCTCTAAACGTATTTTCAACCAGCTTTGTCATTTCAGCAGTGGTTGCATCTGTAAGGAATATTTCGCCCCTAACAAAAATCTTATACAAATCTCTAACCATTTCGGTCGATTTTCTGTTGATTCCGCCGATAATCCTGTTGTTTTCCATCATCTCAATAAGAATTTTCCCCGGAAGAACCCTTTCAGGCGAATGTGCAACAAAAAGCTCTGTTCCTATTTTCAATCCGCTTTTCTTGAGAATTGGAACCAATATGTTTTCTACTGTACCAGGAGGTGATGTTGATTCAAGAATAACAATATTCCCTTTTCTCAGATAGGGAATAATTGCTTCAGCAGCATTTATTACAAAATTCATGTCGGCTTTTTTTTCAGCCGTTATAGGTGTCGGCACAGCAATAATAAAAGCATCCGCTTCTTCAGGCATGGTCTTTGCAGTTAAATTGCCTGACCTTACCGCACCCTGAACCAGAATATCCAAATATGGTTCGTCAATGTGTATCTTTCCTTCATTAAGTATATTTACTATGCTTTCATTAATATCAACTCCTATAATTTTTTGTCCATGTGTTGCAAACATTGCAGCTGTGGGCAGCCCTATGTACCCCAAACCCATAATGCAAATTTTCATATTTTCCCCCCTTGGAAGTTTATTATAATATTTTACTATTTTACCATAAATTTACATTTAATCAATAAGAATATTACAGCTTAATTATTTTTTTAATAATAAAGCACGTTAAATCTACTTGGTACCTCTTAAATTCACCCAATTGTTTTTGGCACTATAAGCCAAAGTAATTAACAGAGCCAAAATCATTCCTGCCGCTGCTCCGATTAAATCAATTGCTACATCAGTAACCTTACCTTCTCTTCCCGGAATATAAATCTGGTGAAATTCATCTATACAAGCATAAATAAAACAAAAAAACCCGGCACTCAAAATCTGCTTCTTTACATTAAATACTTTAAAAAGGAAGATTGACAGCAAACCTAACCCGGCAAAAAGGCATAGATGTGCAAGCTTTCTTACAGCGTTAACCTTTTGCTTTTCAGTAGCACCGATAATAGCCTTTGTTTTAGGCACCATATTTTCAACCTTCATCTCAACCTTGTTGCTAAGCCTGTTTGATTGACTGCCTGATTGTCCTGAGAAGGCAAAAATAACCACCATCCACACTATGGTTAATAATAATACTGCTCTTTTTTTCACTAATTGCAGACTCCTTATATTTATCGCTTTCAACTTTGCTTAATACTTTTTACCCAACAGCTATATTTTCATTTTCGTCTCTTATAATCAGCTTTTTAAAAAGCAGTAAAATAAATTTAGTGTTTCCAACCAGATATCTTTTCCACATTCTTTTTGGCTCCTGAATAAACCTGTAAAGCCATTCAAGTCCGTTTTTTTGCATCCAAACCGGAGCGCGCTTTGTAACTCCTGCCGCTACATCAAATGCACCTCCTACTCCCATGCAAAAAGGAACCTTTAGCTCTTCCAAGTTTTCAGAGAGCCAGTATTCCTTCATTGGTGAGCTGAAACCAAGGAAGAGAATATCTGCATTCGAGTCTCGTATATTATCAATAATCTTTTGATTTTCTTCCGGCTTAAAGTAACCATTTCTAAAGCCTGCTACCTTTAACCCCGGATACTGTTCCCTGAACTTTTCAACAACATTTTCAACTACTTCCTGCCTTGCACCAAAAAAATATATGCTAAAATCATTTTTATATGCCATTTTAATAATCCTGAGCATCAGGTCCGCTCCGGCGACTCTTTCAGGCAAAGGCTTTCCCAATATTTTAGAAGCCCATACAACAGGCTGACCATCTGCATTAATCATTCCGCAAGAATTAACTATATCTCTAAGCTTTGGATTTGAATTCATCATGACTATTTTTGCAGCATTAACTACAACATGCTGAACAGGTTTTCTCTCAAGTATTATTTCCTTGATCCTTTTTAGGCTTTCTTCCATATTAAGAGCATCTATGTATGAACCCATAATTTTCACTCTGTTTTTTTTATCAGTTACACTTATATTCATTTAATACCCCCACTCTCTGTAACATTTTCCAAATCCAACATGTTTTTTCATTTAGGCAGTATCAGTTTTTATTAACAATCAAAGTGTTATAAATAAAAGCTTAATTTATGCATGGCTTGAATAAACCTTGTTATAGTAAGTAAGGGTTTGCTTAGTCATCTTATCTATTGAAAATTTGGAGCTAATTAAATTCCTTCCTTTTTCACCCATAATCTTTCTAGCTTCTGCATTTTCAATTGCATTCTTAATTTTTAAGTACATTCCTTTTATATCCTTTGGATTGACCAACAAGCCATTTTCTCCATCTGAAATTACTTCCGGTATTCCCCCTACCTTCGTAGCTACAAGAATCTTACCCTGTGACATAATTTCCAATATAGAAATAGGCAGACCTTCGAGAAGAGATGGAAGTGCAAAAAAATCAAGCTCATTGATTATGTGGTATATGTCTTTTCTGATTTTGCACAGCTTAATATTTTGGCTGATGTCATTATCTGATATAAATTTTTCTATTGATAACATTTCAGGTCCATCGCCAATAATAAAAACAGCAACATTATTATGCTCTTTAAGCACAAGCTTCATTGCCTTCAAAAAGTAGATAATTCCTTTTTGTTTTGTTAGCCTTGACAAAATTCCAATGCATATAAAATTTTCAGGAATTGAAAACTCATTTTTAATGCTTAATCTCCTTTTTTCCAGATTGCTGGGAAACTCAATTCCGTTGTAAATGACCTGAATATTTTTCTCATCAACACCATAGCTAACCATGCTATCTTTTACACAATCGGAAACTGCAATTATATTTTCACCTCTGAAATTAACATGCTTTTTTGTATTAAAGGTACTGTGTTCAGTATGTATAACCTTAATCCTTCTGAATTTGCTGATTATTAATGCAATAAGAGTAGTATATCTGTGATGCGAGTGTATTATAGATATTTTCTCAGCATCAATTATTTTGATTATGCCTTTTATGGAAGCGATTATATGCTTTGGTCTTTTACTGTTTAATGGCAAATTATAATGCTTAATCTCTTGCTTGTTGATTTCTTCCATTAATATGCCCCCACACGAAGCAACAACAGGGCTATACTCCTCTTTTATATTGCTTGCAAGACTTAAAAGTACCTTTTGTACTCCACCAATATTCATGTTTGTGTATAAATATAAAATGTTTTTCATTTTTTCTCCTTTAGACTTTGTTTATTATTTATAATTCAACAACACTCATCTTCCTTCTTTTTACCGGGTTAACCTTACAGTAATAGATTGTCTCTTGCTCAACATCCTCCAGTACAATAGCCCCTACCCCTATTATTGAATTTGATTTTATGTTTACTGGTCCTAATATTAAAGAATTTGCTCCAATTATTACGTTATCCTCAATTATTGGCTGGGATATAAGCCTTCCTTTACTTTCTGTTGTCTTGCCATTATTCCCACCAATTGTAACATTCTGATATATCCTCACATTTTCTCCTATTACAACCTCATGCCCTATTACAACACCTAATCCATGTACAAGGTTAAATCCCGGTCCAATAGTTGCTCTGTAATCTATATCAACGCTATAAACAATTCTGTTTATAAACCAAATCAACTTGGGTATTATCTTAAGCTTATGATTATAGAGCCAGCTGCTGAATCTAAATAATATTACAGCATGAAAAGATGGATTTATTATTATTGCCCAACATGATGGAGATAATAAATTTTTCTTAAAATGCAAAAAATCTTTTTTAATTAGATAAGACAGTCTCATCTGTTCTCCTTTCTATTAAGCTTTTATAGCTTTTTATATATTTTTCGATACAAGTAGGCTTTGAGAAATTCTCTGCAAATACAATCCTTTTCTCTACAAAATCATAGAACCTATCTAATCTATCAAAAAACTCATTAGCATTTAAATCCTGCAAGCTTTTGCATGTATATCCTAAATATTTATTTGAGCTTATATATGAGAAAAAGTCACCTACATCCCCTATTAATAAAGTAAAAATGCCTTTAGATAAGTATTCAGATATCTTAACAGGGGATGCAACCTTGTTGATACTGCTGTTGTCCCTGAATACTACACCTACGGTACACTTAGAATAAATACAGTCCAAATCATTCCTGTTCAGATTGTAGTGAAATTCGCATTTGGCATTGACCTTTGATACAGCTCGTTTAATACTGCTTTCTATTTCTTTGTTTGGTTCCCCATTTATACAAAACACCCACTCTGTTTTCTGGTTCCCTAGAATTTTTATTATTGAGCCAAATTCATCAAGCTTTTGATATTTTTGCTGCCCTCCAACGTATAAAAATTTTATATTATCCATTTTTGATGAATCCGCTTTTTCTTGTTTATTACTATTAAAGGAAGAAAAACACGGCACTATTGAAAAATTGTTTTCAATTTTTATGCTATACATTTCTTCATAATAAAGCTTTAGCTTATTAGATACAAAGTTGAACATTATTCTATCATCCTTCAAAAATCTCCTATTAAATATATATCTGTCTATTCTTTTAAAATAATCTGCCCTTTTAATATTAGTATCCTTTAATTCTTCATACGGAACTCCTCTTATATCACAATAGACCTTTAAGTTCTTAAAAATTCTACTTGCAAAGCACCCTAAAAAGCATGCTTCTTGAGCTCTGCAGTGAATTAATATTGCAGACGTAAAAATTTTAAATATAGATACCACTATAA
>JBLMYQ010000069.1:0-4751 GCA_050258375.1 Deltaproteobacteria bacterium
TTGATTTTTATAAGGAAGAAATGCCAGAAGGTAAGTAAGTTGAAGATTATTTGAGCTATGAACCAACATCACCTAACAATGCACTCTCGTATAGGTCTGCTGGCACTATTTGAAGGAGTAAATTCAAAGACGTCACGGGCATGAACGGGAAGCCAGCACCGCATCCCAATCGCTGGGCGGACGAGCCGCCGTCAGGGAGAAGGGCTCTGCTAGTCCAGCTCTGTGATGCCGAGAGTGCGAGACGTTACACGAAAGGTGACCAGTTTTGCGCCCGGGCTCCGGCCGACGGGCGCTACTTTAATAATAATATGGTATAATGTGGATGAATAATAATTTTGTTAAAAATAATCTAATTAGAAGGTAAAAGAATGGCAAATATACCTAGCTCAAAAATTGAAGAAAAGGCAGCCCGAACAGTTAGTGATGCTATTGATTCATGTCCTTTACTGAAATCGGATATTAAAATTGGCGAAAAAGGGATAACGTGGGATGGCGATATCCTTGTTTATAGCAATAAGGAACAAACAAAGGAACAATTGATAGATGCGCTTCCTGTCCAAGTAAAAGGGAGAATAGTTCGAAAATTTGCAGGAAAGAAGTGTTCTTACCCTGCTGAAGTTTCAGATATTAATAATTACCTAATTAAAAAAGGGGTAATATTCTTTGTTGTTGAGATAAATGAATCTTTTACTGAAAGCAGAATCTACTATACTACTTTATTACCTGTAGATTTAAAAAAAATACTTGGAGATTTAAAGGCAACGCAAAAGAAGAAAAATATTCATCTAAAATATGTACCAAATAATAAATACAACTCTTTCCAATACATTTGCAAAGATGCTTTATCAAATAGGAAGCTACAATGGAGTGAAAAATTTTTTGATATTGATGAGATTAGTCAAATGTATAAAATAGAACTTAGAGTAACTCCTGAAGATGGTGATATTGATAGGCACTTGCTAGAGAATGAAATTTATATTTATGGCAAACGTGATGAGAAAAGTCCTTTGCTTCCGTTTAGGAGTAGAATTAACTTTATGCAGTTAGTGCGTGGTTTAAAAAAAAGAGTGTCAGTTAATGGCAAGGAATATTATTCTGAGTATGAGGCAATACGAGATAAGGTTAAAGGACAAGCGTTCAAATTTGGTAAGGGAGTTATTTTAGAAATTAATAAAGATGGAATGATGTTAAACATTAAAGCCGATGGGAGGATTGAAGAAAGGATTAAAGATGCTGAGTTTTATATCCATACATTTGCTGCGAAATCTGTAGAAATTGATGGAAGTAAAATTGAACTTAATTTTGAAAACATAAAAGAGAATAAAAAGAATGTTGAAAATATTAAAGGATACTTGGATTTTCTTAATAAAGCTAAAGACACTCTTGATATTTATGGTGTAAATTTTGAAGGGAATTTTGATGATTTGCTTCAGGATAAAAATCATAACCTTGAAGAACTTATTAATTACACAAATGGACGCCCAATACGCAATGTAAATGTTACAAAATCGGGTATTTATAATATGCTCCTTGGTTCTATATGTATAGGAGTTTTTATTAATATTAAAAAAGATGGGACTTTAGAGATAATTAATCTATTTGGAGGTTCAATTAAAAACAACTTAATACATAGAGCAGGAGATGGAACAGAAACAGTTGTAAATCCATTCATATTGTTAAAAGCAGAAGATATTATTAAATATTCAAATTTCAATAAAGATGTTGTATATAGTTCGATTAAAGCTATGGAATTAAATGAGCATTCAATTAATTTAATTATACTATTATTACTCGAAATAATTAAAGCATATGATAAAGAACCAAGCCGAAAAGAATTTTTAGCTTTAGCTGAATTGTTACAGAGTATTATTGAAAATTACTCTTCAAATGCTATAAACACAATTAATCGATTGCAGATATTTAAAAGGCAAAGAACATTAAATCGGAAAGAGAAATCTGAACTTATAGAACTAAGGAAGACTAATGCTGAAAATCAAATACTTTGTGCAATAAGCATCTTATTAGATAATATTAGCGACTATGAACTTTATTATGATATGTTGATGGATGAAGAGCGTACTATTTTTAATAATTATCCAATTTATAATTTAAGACCAGACCTTAATGACCAATATAAAACAGGATAACAAAAATAAAATGTCACAAATGAGTACAGCCTTGACTCCAGTCGTGCGGCTGTACTGGTCACCCATCGTATAACAATTCACTCACGCAAAAGGCGCGGAAGTAAAGACGAATCGGAAGTTCCAAATACGGAGAAAAAGCCGCGCTCACCCCAATCGCTGGGCGACAAGCGCCGTCAAGGAGAAGGACTTTGTGAGTACAGCTCTGTGGTGCCGTGAGTTCGGAACGTTATATGAAAGACAGCAGATTACGCTCAACATCGTGTCTCGCGATTACGAACAAAAAGATTTTAAAGAATAGATTTCAAAAAATACTATGGGGAGTGAGAATAAGTGATAAAAAAAAGTATGTTGCTTGTTTGTTTTATTTGTTTATCTGTTTCATTAGTAGGTTGCTCACCTAGTAGAGAGACGAATAATAATCTACCAAAACAATCACAGAAAATAGAAAGAAGTAGTGTTAATGATAATAAAGAGATTGTTTATCAACTCGAAAAAGACATTGATGGTGACAAGAAAACTGAAAAATTAGTTTTTGATATTGATAAAGAGGATAAATTATCCGGAGAAGGTAGTGACAGTGATATTTATACAAGATTATTGATTTATGAACAAAGGGATGGAATCGAGAACCTTGTTTTTGATTCTGAAAAAGCGGGTATTGAAATTAATGGAGATCTAAATACTCGTATTTCTGACGAAAAATATATATGGATTGAGGATAAAAACAAAAATAATATTCCTGAAATTTACTTAGAGGAAGAAGTTACATATGATTTGGAGATTCCTCGTGTTGCAATTATAGAATATATAAAAGGTACGTATAAAGTATTGTTTAATGATTGTATAACAGACTTTGAATATAGTGATTTTGATAATAACGGAAAATATGAGCTTTATGGATCACAAAGTTATTTTGGCGATGTTGGTGATGCAATTTCTTTTATACACGTCCCTACTGTATTTGTTCTTAAAGATGATGAATATGTCCCATCCAAACTGATGACTATAAACTTTGCTAAGGGGTATTTGGAGTATTTGAAAGGGGATATAGATTATTCACTTGTTTTATATGGAATTCTTGGGGAAAGGGATAAAGGGATAAAATTAATTAAAGATAATAAGAAAATACTTGAGAAACGTAAAGACCCGGATGGCAAAAATTATAGTGTAAATGATTATATTGAAGAATTTGAACAATACATAAACGACGAAAAAGAAGAAATGAAACAGTGGGACTGAAAAAATTAATTTTGAAGGCTTGCCCTCCTTGGCAAGTTCTGAACAAGGAAGTCCTGCTGTCCATCATATAACAATGCACTCTCGCAAAGGGCAAGGAGGTAGGGGCGAATATGAGTTCCAAATGCGGAGCAGGTGCCGTGCCGCACCCCAATCGCCGACCGCAGTCGCGGCCGCCTGCTTGAAAAGATGGTTTGCAGGCTTACGGCTCTGTGATGCCGAGAGTGCGGGACGTTAGATGACATGCACCGAGAATAAGGCGCGCGTCCATGCGCTAATTGTATAAGTTGAGCGTTGAAGATTTATTAAATATATTTTGAAATAGTCAGATGATTATATACATGAGGTGTTTATTAATGAAAAAAGTAAGAGCAATTTTTATTGGGGATGTAAGATTTGATGAATGTCCTGTTTTTGAGCTCAATGAACAAAACGGATATTTTGAGATGTTAAAAGATAAAGATTTTAGGTATGAAAAGCAATACGTGATAGAAGATAAAGACTTTATTACTTTTGTTATTGAAAATGATGTCGCAAGAGTTACGAAAACCTTGTAAGAGGGTGTGCCGTCCATGCCCTAGGGATAAGCTTTAGAAATTTAGGGGGTAAGCTATTATGAATGATGAAGAATTATTAAAATATTATTATGAAGAACTCATAATGTCCCTAATCACAATGTCATTACCAGCTGAAGAACAAAAAGATATAATTGGTATTGGGTGCCTTGGTGATGAAATGTTAAATGATTTTGATGATTTTTATAGAATGCGAAGGCAAACATATATTGATAATAAAGTTTTTGATGGGAGACAGTTGAAAATACTCGATGAGTTCAATGAATTCTTAGATAAGTTTAATGGTCAAAACGAAGATTTTTATTGGGATATTGAGGAATTAAAGAATAATCCATTATGGGCTGCTTTAAGAGAAGAGGCGAAAAAAGTAGTTACAAATGTATTTGGAAAAAACTATAAAATTGAAATACAAAGAGAAAATAAGCTGGAAAATGGGAGAGTAGTACTAGAACATACAAAAAGAAAATTGATAGAAGTTTGTGATTAATTATAATATCTTTTTCTATAGTTAGTTTTTATTATTCGAAATGGGGAAATAGAGAAATATGAGGAGTAATATTTAAGGAACCCCCATCCATGGGGATTTCTGAACAAGGGGCTCGGTGCACATCATCTAACAATGCACTCTCACAAGGGTTTGCTGGCACTATTTTATGACGCAACTTCAAAGACGTCACGAGCATGAACGGGAAGCCAGCACCGCATCCCAATCGCTGGGCGGACAAGCCGCCGACGAGGAGAAGGGCTTTGCTGGTTCAGCTCTGTGATGCCGAGAGTGCGGGACGTTAAGTGA
>JBLMYQ010000070.1:0-4523 GCA_050258375.1 Deltaproteobacteria bacterium
CTATCCCCGTTAAGGTTTCGAGAGTACGGATATTTCTTCCCTCTCTACCGATTATTCTCCCTTTCATTTCATCATTCGGAAGAGGTACAACTGAAACAGTTGCTTCCGATGCATGATCTGCCGCACATTTTTGTATTGAACTTACAATAATTTCGCGTGCCTTACTATCTGCTTCATCCTTTGCCTTTGTCTCAATATCTTTAATCATTATTGCTGCTTCATGCTTAACTTCATTCTCTAAATTTTTCAATAAATATTCCTTAGCATCTTCAGTAGACAATCCAGAAATTCTCTCAAGCTCTTCCAATTGATTTTTCTTAACCTTAGCAACTTCCTCCATTTGAGATTGAATTTCTTTATCTCTTTTATTCAATCCTTCTTCACGCTGCTCAAGTGTTTCCACTTTTTTGTCCAAGGTTTCTTCTTTCTGAACCAATCTTCTCTCAAGCCTCAGTATTTCATTTCTTCTCTCTTTAATTTCTTTGTCAAGCTCCACTCTATTTCTGTGAATATCTTCTTTTGCTTGTAAAAGTGCTTCTCTTCTTTCGCCCTCTGCATTCTTTTTTGCTTCTTCAATAATTTTGGACGCTTCTGACTCTGCACTACCAATTTTCGTTTCAGCTAGTTTTTTTCTATATACTATACCAAACCAAAAGAAGATAACTGAAGTGACAAGGAATACTACAACACCAGTAATAATAGCTGCGAGTTGTATGGAACCCACCTCCTTTTTATTCAATTATCAATGTTCATGCCCTTTTCTATACTACAAAAAACATTTTCTTTCTAATTATATATCTATTGCCATTGGGATACGTTAATTTTAATCTTTTTTTAAAAAAGTGTCAAGAATCAATTATAATTGAGCTTTTTCCTTCATTTTGCTCTATTTTAAAGGCTTTATCTGCAATTTCCACCAGATGACGATTGTGAGTAACCATTATCACCTGTCTATCAAACATAAGACTAATCTGCTTGAGAAATTCAGCCACCTGAACAATATATTCGTCACTAACATGCTTAGCAGGTTCGTCAAGAATAATCGGTCCATTAATTTCAACGCTACTGCATTGAAGCATTGCTAATCTCAGTGCAAGTGAAATTATATCCACAACCCCGCCGCCTCTTGCTTCTTGAGGCTTAGTTTTAATTGTTTCACCATTAACCTGTGAAATAACATAAAACTCTGCCTCTGGCCGCCCTCTGGCTTCAGAAATTTCTATTTTAAATTCTATGCTTGAATCAAAAATATATTGCAAACAGTTTGTAACTAAAGCTTCAATTCTAATCCTTGACTGCTCCCTTGCATAATCGGAGGTTTTCTGCAAAAGTATTCTAACCTGCTCAAAAACATCTATATCATTCTCACCGATTTTCAAGTTATCCTCAATGATCTTTATCTGCTCTTCCAACTGCTCTTTTCTACCTTTATTCATCATTAATTTATTTTTTGCTTCTGCAAGTATCTTTTCCATTCTTGCAGCTTCTTCGTTATATTCAATCCTCAATGCTTCGCCCCTCAACTTTTAACCGTTTTTTCAGTTTTTAATTTACAGGCTTTTAATGTATTTTTTAAAAGCATTGCAATTGTCATTGGTCCCACACCTCCAGGGACAGGAGTAATATATCCCGCTTTTTCAACAGCTGAATCATATTCAACATCACCTTTTAATTTTTTTGTTTGTGGATCCCTGTTTATTCCTACATCAATTACAACAGCACCAGGCTTAATCATATCACCCTTAATAATTTCAGATTTACCAACGGCAGCAACAAGAATATCTGCCCGCCTGCAAACTTCTGCAAGGCTCTTTGTTTTGGAATGGCAAACTGTAACCGTACCATTTTCTTTTAATAATAAATGCGCCTGAGGTTTGCCAACAATATTGCTCCTGCCTACAATAACGCACTCCTTACCTTCTATTGATATATTGTACTCCTTAAGTATTTCCATTACCCCTGCAGGTGTGCAGGAAACAAAGGAATCCTGACCTAAAAACAGCTTACCGGCACTTATTGGGTGAAAGCCATCAACATCCTTATCCGGCGAAATCTCTTCAAGCAGCTTTTTCTCATCCAAATGATTGGGCAGGGGCAGCTGCAGTAATATTCCGTGAATATATTCACTTTTATTTAGCTCTTGTATCAATTCCTTTACAACTTGTTCAGATACATTACTTTCCAGTGTATACTCCTCTGAAAACATACCCGCTTCCTCGCATGCTTTTTTCTTTGAATTTACATATATTCTTGAAGCTGGGTCTTCTCCAACTATTATAACTGCAAGTCCCGGAATAATTCCTTTCTTCTTAAGCACTTTAACTTCTTCACTGATACTATCCCTAATCTTCTTAGATAGAGCCTTTCCATCCATAATTCGGGCTGCCACTATATCCATCCTCCTTTTTCTGTATAAATCATTATTATTCTAACATTTATAATAGAAATGTAAAATGAATTATTTTGATTCAACATTCAGGGTATTATAATATTGTATTTGTAGATGCAAATGATATAATCATATTGCAATTTAAATAAATTTTACAGAGAGGCATAGATTACATGGATAACAATCAAAATTCTAATTTTTCATTTGAAGAAATAAACCTTAATCTAAGGGATTTTTTAAAGGAAGGTAATAAAATAAAAACAAAATTTGTTACTCATTCCGACTGGACTCAAAATACAATATTCTCTGTAGAAACTGATACCTTTGAGATTGGAATCAAGGTAGCATATATTGTTAATAATATTTCAAATGATGATGTACTGGAATTCAAATACATTTTTGAAGATTTTGAATATTTACTACGAGGAACTGTTGAAGAAATAAACCTTAATTTTGGTACTATTGTAATAAGAATCTATTCAATACAAAGAATTAAGAATCGCCGACTTCATACAAGATTTGATGTCTCTCTATGCTGCTATGTAATTCCTGAAGCAGGGGAAAAGCATTATTATGGTGTTACGCAAAACATTAGTCAAGGTGGTATTTCCTTGCAAACAAAAGCCGTTATGGAAATAGGTCATGTATTCGGTTTAAATATTTATTTGTCTAAAGACCGTATAATTTCTTTTGCCGTAAAAATCCTGAGAAAGAAAGCGTCCGGCTCTGATTTTATATATGATACAACAATTGAAAGTATAAATAGGAAATCTGAAGCCTACTTCAAAGAATTATGCGAAGTTCTTGAAAAATTTGATGACGAATTATATTTTAAATATATAAATTCCTTAAATAAAAATAAATCAAAATAATATTAAGTATAATTATTTCAGTAAGGTATAATGGGGTGTTTTTATGGTTAAAAGAATTTTTGCTTCTATCGCGATAATAGGGTTCATTTTTTTGCTTGTAAATCTTTTATTTTTCAGATATAACATTGAATTATCTACCCTTATTTATGGGTTAATTATAGTAATATTTGTTTTTACTACATTTAAGTCTAAATAACTTGATATTACTTTCATAATTAACATTTTTGTAACACAAAAGTAATTATATATGGCTTGATATTAGTATAAATTGGTTGTAAAATAGAAACATCTTTATGTACAGCTAAAAATTGACTATTTCTATATTAAAGTCCATACATTTTTTTATAATAACTTTATATAGATGAATATCAAAAATTTTATTAGGGGGAAAAATAATGAAAAAATCAAGAATCTCAATCGCACTAATAATTATGGTAATGGTAACAGTTATGGTTATGCCTATTTCATCCTTCGCAGCTGACACAACAAAACCTACTTTTACAGTTACTCCCGAGAGCGGAAATATTAGTTCAAGCTCAACAATAAAAGTAACTGCTTATGATAATGTTAGTATAAATCATATCGGTTACGCTTGGGATAGTAATGCTACTACTCCCATTCCTTCAAATTCTACTACTGCTACTTCCTTCTCTGCCGATATTCCGGTTATTAGTTCTTCCGGTCCGCATACTCTTTATGTTTATGCAAAGGATAACGCCGGCAATGCTGCTGATTGGAAAACCTGTTACTATACTATAGGTTCCAATGATACAACAAGACCATCCTTTTCACTTAATATTGAATCAGGCAATATCGCTTGTAATTCAACAATCAGGGCAACCGCTACTGACAATGTCAGTGTAAACCATATCGGTTATGCTTGGGATAGCAATGCTACTACTCCAATTCCTTCTAATTCTACTACTGCTACCTCCTTCTCTGCCGATATTCCGGTTCCTGGTAATTCCGGTCCACATACACTTTATGTTTATGCAAAGGATAATGCCGGTAATGCTGCTTCTTGGAAAACCTATTACTACACTGTAGGCTCAAGCAGCAATACATATAATGATACAACAAGACCATCCTTTTCACTTAATATTGAATCAGGCAATATTGCTTGTAACTCAACAATCAGGGCAACTGCTACTGATAATGTTAGTGTAAACCATATCGGTTATGCTTGGGATAGCAATGCTACTACTCCAATTCCTTCTAATTCTACTACTGCTACCTCCTTCTCTGCCGATATTCCGGTTCCT
>JBLMYQ010000071.1:0-13493 GCA_050258375.1 Deltaproteobacteria bacterium
GATAATTCAAGGTATTCATATTCATACTCTATATCATCTTTTAAAATTTGACCCATTTGTTCCTTTAATCCCTTTGTAAAAAGCTTGTCTACCGGCAGATTATGATTATATGAGTATACGATTAATATACGTTTCTGCTTTCCCTGAGCGCAGGAATATTGAAAAATTGATAAGCTGCAGACGATTATGAGCATAATCAATAATGCTAGAACTTTCGAAGTCCCAGCCTTCCTTGCTACCTTTTTAAGTGGATTTGTGAAATTATCGAAGCCCACAGATTTGCCTCCTCTAATAATCAATCCCAATAATTAATGATTTTATTATCCATTAATTTATCTTATAAATCAACAATTCAAAATAAAATGTTACAAAAACGCAAAACAAGAAAAAAGAATATCATATTAATCCACTCACAGCTAGCTTTTGGAATAATGATGATATTCTTCTAAAAAAATAATTAATAAAACCTTTTGCTATTAAGCTTTTGCTGCACAATTTCTAATGCTTCTCCAAATCGTTGGAAATGAACGACTTCTCTTTCTCTTAAGAATCTTAATGGGTCAATTACATCAGGGTCATCTGCCAATTTAATAAGATTTTCATATGTTGCCCGCGCTTTCTGTTCTGCTGCCATATCTTCAGTCAAATCAGCTATTGGGTCACCCTTTGCCTGTATATATGTCGCAGACCACGGATTACCAGATGCATCTATATAAAACACTGCATGATCATGGTCAGCAAAGTATGCACCTGCTCCGGCTTTCTTAATTTCTTCCACTGAAGCCCCTTTCATAAGCTGATGAACCATTGTTGCAACCATTTCCAGGTGTGCAAGCTCTTCAGTTCCTATATCGTTTAGTATTCCTTGTGCTTGTGGTGTAGGCATGGAATATCTTTGAGTCAGATATCTTAAAGAAGCTCCTAGCTCACCATCAGGTCCTCCGTATTGAGTAATTATATATTTTGCCATTTCGGGATTAGGCTTCTTGATTTTAATCGGGTATTCAAGTCTTTTCTCGTATGTCCACATATTATTCATCCTCCTCTTCCATCATGCTCATTTTCATCCACGGCCATGGTGGCAATATCCATGCATATGGATACTGTTCAGTTGGTGCAAGCTGTTCAATAGGTGCAAACATTTTTGAGTAAGATTCCTTCAGCATCTTATATTTATTAGCATGTTGATTAAATTGAGCAAGCGCTTTTTTGTCAGTTGGATGAGTATCAAGATAAAGCTGAATATCAACTACTGCAAAGCCTTCTTTTTGAATTTCATTCATTAGCTGCTCTTTTGAGTATTCCATCATTGCAGCCTCCTTTCGTTCCTTTCACGGGTATAAGGAATATATAGGTCTGGAAATATCGTTCCTTTGTCGAAGCCTTCTTCCAATGCATACATCTTATCTGCATTAGTCTGAAACAATACATAAGCCGTTGCATAAGGTGTATACTTATATTGCGGAATAGGTATAGTCGTTGGAACGAACTGACTTTGAGGATCAAACTTGTTATACATGTTAAACCTCCATATATATTTTTTAATACCATATTATTCACAATAATCTTATTATGTTAATACGCAAGGAATTATTGTATTAATTCCACTTCTTTTTTGTTATACTATGTAAAAAGTGAGGTGTATTCATGTCAAAATTTGAACTTATAGCAACTACATTGCTGGGAATTGAATCAATCACAGCACGAGAACTTGAGGAGCTTGGCATCGAGGTTCTAAAGGTTGAAGATGGACGTGTTACCTTTGCCGGCGATGAAATAACGATTTGTCAGGCAAATATATGGCTTAGAACGGCTGAACGCGTACTGATAAAGGTTGGAGAATTTAATGCATTAACTTTCGAAGATTTATTTCAGGGAACAAAAGCATTACCTTGGGATAAATGGATAACAAAAAACGCAGCCTTTCCGGTTAAAGCATATTCATTAAAATCAAAGCTTCAAAGCGTTCCTGATTGCCAGGCGATTGTTAAAAAAGCAGTAGTGGAAAAGCTAAAGCAAACCTATAAGGTTGACTGGTTTGAAGAAAATGGCTCCTTATATAGAATCCATTTATCTCTTCTAAAAGACAAAGCAACACTAATGATTGATACAAGCGGCGAAGGCTTGCACAAAAGAGGCTATAGGGAATTATCAAATGAAGCACCGCTAAAAGAAACTTTAGCCGCGGCGTTGATATATATTAGCAAATGGAGACCTAACAAGCCTTTTGTTGACCCGTTTTGCGGTTCAGGAACAATTCCTATCGAAGCAGCAATGCTTGGAGCCAATATTGCTCCAGGCTTAAAAAGAAAATTTATTTCAGAAGACTGGGCACAACTTCCAGCCCAATTATGGAACCAGACCAGAAATCAAGCAGAAAAATTAATTAAATCTGATGTTGAGCTTGATATATCCGGTTCTGACATAGACAGTTCTTCTGTAAGGCTTTCGAAGAAAAACGCTGTTATTGCCGGTGTTGAGAAATTTATAAAATTCAAACAGCTGCCCGTTTCGGAATTAAAATCAGACAAGCAATACGGCACAATAATCTGTAACCCCCCATATGGTGAAAGATTAAGCGATATAAAAACTGCGGAAGGTATTTATAAAGAAATCGGAAATGTTTTTACTGTTCACGAAACATGGTCTTATTTCGTACTTTCTCCTAATGAAAGCTTTGAAGCACTTTTTGGTAAAAAGTCTGACAAAAATCGCAAGCTTTATAATGGTATGATTAAATGCTATTTTTATCAATACTTCGGTCCAAAACCGCCAAGAACAAATAACGCATAAATCTTACTTCGATTTATGCGTTATTTGTATGTTGTCTTATTGATTTTCCTGCTTTTTAATTTTATCAAATTCACTTTTTAGTATTCCCATATAAATCATATCTGTATATTTGCCATCTTTGTAGAATTTCTGACGCAGTCTTCCTTCCTGCTTAAAACCACACTTTTTATAGCAGTTAAATGCTCTTTGATTATAATCATGAACTGTTAATTCTATTTTATTTAGATTTAGTGTTTTAAAAGCAAATTTTTGCAGCAATCTGATAGCCTCAGAACCATACCCTTTCCCAAGCTTTTGTTCATCTCCTATAACAATTCCCATTTCTGCTACTCTGTTCTTCCAATCAATCTTTCTCAAATCAATTTGCCCTATGTATGCTTCAGTCTTTTTATCTGCTATTACAAAATTTTTAGCATCATCTTTACCTTCAAGCACTGAATTTAGAAAGCTTTCTGTGCTATTAAACGGTACAGGACAAAGAAATATATCTGAAAGATTATCTACAATATTTGAATTGTTCACCCATTTTCTTATTTCCAGTAAATCTTCTTTTTTATATTCTCTTAACATGATTCTCTCGCCATAAAGTCTAGGCATTGGTATCCTCTCCTTTTATCTTAATTTATTAACATTCTCCATCAACCTCTTGGTTTAATCTTTCAAAATAATTCACCATAAAGTTGTGCCTATCAAGCGCTATCCTCTTGCCCTCTTGGGTAATCATCCTATCTTTTACCTTTATCAGCTTAACCTTAAACTCTCTGTATGCTGTATCTTCTTCAGTATAAGGCTTGGTATTTGCTATATCCACATATTTATTATGAACCTTTGCACCCACTTCTCCGGCAAAAACAAAAGCCCGACCTATACCAATTGCACCTATGGCATCTAATTTATCAGCATCAAATAGTATCTTTGCTTCCAAAGAGTCAGGAACCCTTTTGCCTCTAAATCTATGGGTCTCTATGCAGTGAACCACTTTATCAATAAACTCTTTAGGGTATTCATAATTTTCAAGAATCTCACGTGCTAAAACTGCTCCTATTTCTGCATGGCAATGTTTTCCTTCACTTTTATCCTCTGTTTCCCTTCCTATATCATGAAGAAAAGCAGAAATCTTCAGTACTTCCAAATCGGCATTTTCTATTTTCCCTATATGCATACAAAGGTTATATACTCTTTTCGTGTGCTCCCAATCATGGCTTTTTCTTGCAGTAAAATATCTTGATTTTACTTCTTGTATCAAGTTATCAAAGCTGTCCATATTTTCCTCCAAATAATAACTTTCTTGATTTATAAATACAGTAGCATATATTTCGTTATAATGCTAACTTTCCCCTTTTTTTATTGTGAAAAATCTGTATTTCATTTATTTGTGTTTTATATTAAAATATAATTATTAAATCTTTTATGTGAGGGAATATGTATATTGATGAAATAATTAAGCAGCTGCATGCTGGTTTTATTGTTAAAACAAGTCTTTGCAATACAGAAAGCTATCACTATAATATTATTCAATCTATATATGGAAATACACTTGCTTTGTCAAATTCCTACGATTCAACAAACTTGATAGGACAGCATTTAATAATTAAAACCAATACTCCTTCTGCAGAATACATATTAGAAGCAGTTATTTTAGATGTAAGTAATTCCGTTCCCCAAACAATAAAGGTTGAAATTTTAAGCTGTACCAAGCAAAACGAAAACCGCAGATTTGAGCGCTATCTAATTAAGCTTGGTGCAAATATTAAGCCAAGTAATGATAAAATTGGTGCCTTTTCAATAATCAATAATATAAGCTTTACAGGAGTATATTTAGTAACTCCATTAGATATATCTATAAAATCTCCTATAAAATTAGATTTTCTTACCGGAGGAAATGAAGATATCTGTACAATTAACGGATTGGTTACCAGAAAGATTTTCCTTAATGACAGCTTTGGCTACGGAATAATCTTTTATGATAATAACGCTAATACTATAGACAAGCTTAATGCAATATTGCATAATGCCAATAATTTTAAATTTGAACTTTATGAAAAATGGCAAAAAGGTACTACATTGCAAAGCCAGCAAAATAATTCAGGAATTACAGCTTTAATAGCTGACGATATAAAGCTTACGCGAAGCAGCCTAAAAAACATATTTGAAAGCGTTGGTATTATAAATATTGTTGAAGCATCAAACGGAAGTGAAGTAATTGAAAGGATTGAATCATTCCAGCCGGATATTCTGACGCTTGACCTTTCACTGCCGGTAATTAACGGGGTTGAAACTATAAAGCATATTTCAGGCTCATTTCCGCTTGACAGGGTAATTATTATTTCCGCTCTAATAGATAATGAATCAATGAGGATTCTTAGAGAGCTAGGTGTTACAAAATTTGTAACTAAGCCTTTCAGTGAAAAACAAATAATTGAAGAAATTAATAAAATAATTCCGGGGGTGCTCCAATGTTAAATTGTGATTTAAATGAAATGATAAAAACTGACCAAACTGTTAAAACTCAAGTATCTAATAATTTTAATTGGATTGATAATAAAATAATAAGTATAAGTAATGATGTGATTCAACTTGACTTTAAAGAAGAATATTTGAAACAATTGGTTACGATAGGTGATTCATTTAAAATTAGAGTATCGCATAAAAAAAAGGAATGTATATTGATTGGTTTTGTTGAGAACGTTATTCTTGGCATAGAAAATAAAATGTTTGTAAGAATTGAAAACGTGTTATATTATGATAATGCCAGAGAACACACAAGGTGCAATGTTAATCTCTTTTGTAAAATTGAACCCTTAAATGAAGAATTTAAAATTCAGGGTATAACAACTGATATAAGTGAAGGCGGAATCTCAATGGTTACATATGCTGATTTTAATATTGTTGAACCAGTTAATGTAGAAATTGTTGCAAATAACAATATTGTAATTGAATTCAAAGGCAAAATTAAAAGATTAGCTTCTAAAATAAATAACCATATTCAATATGGAATAGAAATTTTTGAAATCAGTGATAGGAACAAAGACCTTCTTAATAAGCTTATTTTAAATTCAAATAAATAATACTGAAGAATGGTGAGGAGATATGCTCGAGAACATTTCATATTTTTGCTTTTATTGTGGTAAAAAATCAGAAATAATCCATAAAGACTTAAGAAAAAATCTGAATGGCAAGATGGTGCTTATCAAAAATGTACCTCTTTATAATTGTAAGAGCTGCCGTGAAGTATTTTATCCTAATCATGTAATTAAGCTTCTTAACAAGCTTCCAAGCTTAAATCTTGAAAAAAATGAATATGAGTTTGAGTCTTTAATTAATCTAATATAAAAAAATGAGCGACAATGTCACTCATCTTTTTTATATTAGATTGTCCGGAACAATCCAACTACCTTCCCCAAAACAGAAACATCTCTGACAAATATTGGTTCCATTGATGAATTTTCAGGTTGAAGTCTTACTGCGTTTTTCTCCTTGAAAAATCTCTTTACTGTAGCCTCATTCTCAATCATTGCAACTACGATGTCTCTGTTTGCAGCATAAGATTGTTTTTTGACAAGAACCAAATCACCATCAAGAATTCCTGCCTCAATCATACTCTCACCTTTAACCTTCAACATGAATACATCTGAATTATGTGTATATTGGACAGGTATAGGGAACGTATCTTCTACATTTTCCACTGCAAGAATCGGCTGTCCTGCAGTAACCTTTCCGATTATAGGTACATCTACATATTCCTTATAAATGTTTGCAGGATTAATATGTGTATTCTTAGCTGACTCTCCACCATTTAATACTTTCAATGCTCTGGTTTTGGTAGCATCTTTTTTGATAAGCCCCTTCTTCTCTAAACGCTGTAAGTAACCGTGAACTGTTGACGTTGATTTTAAGCCAACCGCCTGGCATATTTCCCTTACTGATGGCGGGTAACCTTTTTCTTGTATTTCCTTATCCAGAAAATCAAGAATCTTTTTTTGCTTATCGCTTACTTTATCTCCCAATATCTTCACCCCATAAAATAAATTACATATGTATTATAACATACCATAAAACATTATGCAAACATTTGTTCTTTAATTGGGTGTGTCACCTGCAAAAGCACCCTCCGCCAATAAATTCTCTAACTATTGAAGTTATAGGAATATCCTCCTCGCCTATAGGCAGAAAATAACTTAAAAAGTTAAGAAGCCTCCTTGCCTCTGAATATTCAGGGCTTGTTTCATCTATTACTTGAAGTAGGGGTTCTGCATATGTTTTCAAAACTCCAAGCTCATATATTAAAGCTGAATTTAACATAACATCTGCTTCTTCCTGAAAAGGAAATATGTTAGCTTCCTCTCCCCTTCTTACAGATGGCCATCTCTTAATTGTTGACAAGGCATCATGATTTCTGTACTGGCTATCTCTAACTATTCTTCTTATTATTCTTGTATCTGTTGTCGGAATACGATTGTGGTCATCTATGCTTAAGGATGTTAATGCACTGACATATATCTTGAATTTGTTTTTCTTATCTATTGATTCGGTTAATCTTTCATTTAACCCATGAATTCCTTCTATAATTACAATTTGATTATCAGAGATTTTTAATTTAGTACCCTTTTTTTCTCTTGAACCAATTGCAAAATTAAAGATTGGTATTTCGACTTCCTTTCCTTCAAGCAAATCTTTTAAATGCTCATTAAATAATTGAACATCTATGGCATCAAGTGATTCAAAGTCGTACTCACCATTCTCATCAATAGGGGTCCTATCTCTATCTAAAAAATAGTTATCAAGCGAAATCATAACCGGTTTAAGACAATTTACCCTTAACTGAATCCCAAGCCTTTGTGCCGAGGTAGTTTTACCGGAAGATGACGGTCCTGCAATCAAAACAATTCTCTTATTAGGGTCTTGAGCAATCATATCAGCAACCTGTGCTATTTTTTTCTCATATAACCCTTCCGAGATTCTTATTAAATCGCTTATTTCTCTGGCAGCAATAATATCATTAAGCATTCCTACATTTTCAACTTCCATTATTTTGCCCCATCTTTTATATTCATTGAAAATATTGAAAAGCTTCTTGTTTTCAATAAAGGCAGGAAGTGATGAGGGGTCTTCCTTCTGTGGAAATCTAATGATAAAACCCGGAGGATAATATTTTAATTCGAATAATTTTATATAGCTTGTATCAGGAAGCAAATAGCCGTAGTAACAATCTGTCAGCCCTCCGCATTCATACAAGGTAATATGCGGCTTGGACCTGTGTTCAACAAGATGAATCAAATCAATTCTGCATTCTTTTTCACATATGCTCTTTGCTTCTTGAATTGAAATAACCTGTCTGTTAAATGCCAATTTTCTTTCTACAATTTCATGCATTCTTTTTTCAATTTTTTTAAGTATCTCTTCAGATATCATTTCTTTATATTTAAATTCACAGTACAGACCCTTGCTTAATGAATGACAAATGGTTACTTTCCCATCCGGGTACAACTCATGTACGGCAAGACTCAAAATAAACGCCAAGCTCCTTCTGTAGATTCTCATGCCATCCTCATTAGTCATATCTAAAAATTCCACGTTACAGGGCTCGCTAATCTGATATGTCAGACCTTTTATTCTATTATTAACTCTTGCACCCATTATGGGTGAAGTAAAACTATCCTGATAATTTTTGCTTAATTCAAGAAGAGTGGTACCTTGAACTATTTCCGTTTCGACCTTTCCCTTGATTTTTATTTTTATGACGTTATTCATTTCACTCATTATATTTTCCTCTCTCTCAGTCAGCTTTTATAATTTAATTATAAATTATTTTATCATAGTTCGTCAAAATAACCTTCGCGGAATTTTGTAATAAACTCCATACAATAATCATCCTTCCCAGCCAATGCTTCAGATGCATAAACGAGTGCCATAAGCCTTTTATCCATTGGGTTAATTATTGCAGCATCTAATCCTGCAAATATTGTTGAAACCATAAATGCCTGATTTAAAAGCTTTCTTACAGGCAGCCCATAAGAAATATTACTTAAGCCACAAGTAATATGAGCATCAGGTATTTCTTTTCTAATACTTTTCATTGCTTCCAAGGTGATGGCAGCATTTTGTGAATTAGTAGATATTGGTTTGACCATAGGATCAAAAAATATCCTATCCGGGCTTACTCCTTTTGCAGAAAGCCTGTTTGCAATATCAAAGGCTATTTTCATTCTTTCTTCAGGATTATCCGGTATTCCGTCATCATTCATGCATAATGCTATAACAGAAGTCTTAAATTCCGTGACGAGTGGTTCAAAAAGTTCCCAGCGTTCCTTCTCGGCTGTAATCGAATTAACTATTACATCTGATGTATTTAGCAGCTCCAATCCTTCTTTTACTACCAGCGGATTAGGTGAATCGATGCAAAGCGGGATATCGTTAACTTTTTTGATAATATTAATTAGCCACCTCATTTTTGCTGCTTCATTTTCAACGAATGTTCCACAGTTTACATCTAAGTAATTTGAGCCATATTCTATTTGTTTAGCGGTTATTTCCTGGATTGCAGCTTCGTTTTCTGTCAGAACAGCTTCGTTAACCGCCTTTATGCTTGTGTTAATCTTCTCTCCAATTATTATCATCTTTTTCCTCCAAGTAACTTTTAGTGACTAGTACTATGATGAGGGTTTCATTTGCAGTTTATATTTTACATTATGTCCTAATAAAAAGAAAGAGCAGATAACATAGAAAAAACCTTCTCAATATAAAGAAGGTTTTTTCATAAATATACCTAATGACTAAGCCTATAAGCCGGGTTCTGTATTTGACGATTATTTATCTAGGATATACATTACTGTATACCTCCAGCCACCTACCCAGGAAGACGGCGGGCTACCTTAACCTTCCACTATCAGGTGTTGCTCCAGGTGGGGTTTACATAGCCAATATGTCGCCATACTGCTGGTGAGCTCTTACCTCACCTTTCCACCCTTGCATTACTAGAAGTGAGATGTTTCTCACCTCTAGAAAGCGGTATCTCTCTGTTGCACTTTCCTTAGAGTCACCTCCACCGGGTATTACCCGGCACCCTGCCCTATGGAGCCCGGACTTTCCTCACGTACGCCCTTACGAGTCTGTACGCGCAATCGTCTGGCTTACTCATTATAGGTTGAATATTATGATAACATCAGAATTGTTATAAGTCAAATCTATTAAGCCAGTAAATGTTGGAAGCTTAGGTCGCATTCCTGCATTTATCAATCATCTTCTTTATTTCGGCAATAGTATGCTCTGATGAATCAACCTGCTCCTGAATTTTATCTGTATCAATATTGCTCCTATCAGAATATGCCTTTTGTATCTCTTTATTTGCTGCAGATAACTTATTTAGCAGACTCATTACCACATCAAGCCTATTTATATCAACCTTTAAGGTATTCATCTCTTTGTATTGCCTGATTTGCTTTTGCTGTTCAATTATTGCCGTAAGCTTATTTGGTGCTATCTTTCCGCTTTCGATAAGTATTTGCCCTATTTTTTTCTGCGCCTTAAGAGCAGAATCAATCTGTTCTCTTGTGATTAAGCCAGCATCAATAAGAATTTCCCCCAGCTTTTTCTGTTCTCTTAGAGCGCTCTTTATTTCTTCCTCGTTTATTAATCCTTTTTCAATTAATACTTCTCCGATTTTATTTCCCATCATTGCATCTGAAGTGTATGTTAAATAATCTTCATCATATTCTTCAACTGAGATTGTTGAAATATTTTTATATGGAAGAAAGATATTTTTTAGTTCTTTTTCTTCAAATTTAGACCTTAATAAAAATGTCCAAGATAAATAAAAATATTTAGGGTTTATTTCATCTAACAAAGGAATTTGGCTGACATTAGTGTTTGATTCAACTACATCGCCGGCTTCAGCTATTTTAAACAATAGCTCTAAAGGGTCTTTACCCTTTTCAATAATATTATTTTGAAAATATACTTCAACCTTGTATATTCTATATGGTCTGTAGAGTTTATCTCCCATCAAACTTCCTCCTGGAATTCTTTGTAGTTTATTAATAATCTTCTTCAATTAAGTCTAAAAACCCTGTTAGCTCCAGGACCGTCCTTAATCTATTGCTTGCTCCTATTAAAAAAAACGGTTTAGACCTAGTAAAGCAAAATTTGTGGGCTGCCAACAGCAATTGTAATCCAAATCCATCTATTTCTTCTACTATACTGCCATCAAGCGTAACTATATTGTTTTTTTCAATAAAGTTTAAGAGCTCATGCTTAATCAATTCAATATTTGATGCGTCTACTTTTTCAGATAATATATAAATACTATCCTCTAGTATATTGCTCAATTAATATCACCTCTGTCAATCTCAATTTGTTTGTGTATTTTTTTTGCAACCTTATTTATAAATTTTTACAGTTCAATTATACACGCTTATAAATTTAAATTGCAACTAATTATTTATCTCCATTAGAATTATACTTTGATATACTTTCTACCAGATTTTTTGCCTCTAGAGTCACTTCTTCCGAGGACCTGAATATTTCTTCCGTGCTACCAAATATTTCTGCAGTAGAACCACTAACAGATTCCATTGCCTTTACAACCTCCGAGCTGGATAAGGATAACTGTTCTATGGTTGATACTATGTTCTCAGTAAGCTTTCCAATATTCTCTGAAGATTTTAAGATAGTACTAATACCCTCCGCCTGCTTTGAAATCATTTCTTTAGACTTGTTTAATCCAACGGCTGCATCCTGTACTGCATTCTCAATTTTCTCCAATGCTTGCTCGGTCTCTTTTGAAAGCGCAGAACCTTTTTCAACCTCAACAGCTCCTTCTTGGGCAGTTTCAACCGCTTGATTAACCTGATTCTGAATTAGACTTACAAGCTTCTCAATTTCTTTTGTTGCATCACTGCTCTTCTCGGCAAGATTCCGTACGGATTCTGCTACAACAGCAAAACCTTTACCATGTTCACCAGCCCTTGCCGCTTCAATTGCTGCATTTAATGCCAATAAGTTTGTTTGTGATGCAATGTCCTCTATTAAATTGACTATTTCTCCAATTCCAACTGCTGATTTTCCAAGCTCCTTTATATTTGAAACTAAATTTCCAACAGTTAAATTTATTTGGTTCATTCTTTCTTGAGATTTTTCTACTGTATCCATTCCAATATTTGCAACATCTATTGAATTTTTCGACTGCAAGCCAGCTTGCTCAATTGTTTCATTCACTGTATCTGTGAATTTTTTTACACTGGCTAGAAGCTCATTAGAATTTGCAATGTTTTCTTTTACCTCTTGTATATCCTTTGATATGTTTTGAATTGCCGAGTCAAGCTCTTCCATAGAGCCAAGGGTCTGTTCAGCTGCTGCTGATTGATTTTGCGCATTGGATGAGATTTTATTGGAGCCATTCATAATTGTTTCACTTGAACCATATATTTTTTCAGATGATACCCTTATATCATTAAACATACATGCCATGCTATCAATCAATTGATTTACTTCTTGTGCCATTATCTCAAACTCATCACCTGTTTTGATTTCTAATTTCTGTGAAAAAATATTCTCTTTACTTTTATTTATTTCATTAATTTTAAATATAATATTTCTCATACTTTTGTGTATCTCAAAATTTATATTCATAGCTATAATAACCGTTATAATTAAAACTGTAATTATTGCCAGAATTACATTCAACATAAGATTGTAAGCTTCCTTTTTAACGTCGTTGATATTTAAATCGACACCGACAATACCAATAACCTTTTGTGACTTGTCAATTATAGGCGCATATGCAGAAAGAAATGTACCCCATTTGTCTGTGTAAGGTTTGTTAACTGCTATTGGAGTACCCTTGTATGCAGTGAGCATTTCCGGAACAAGCTTGTATTCTTCTCCAATTCCGGCTCCGGTTTCTTCATCACTGTCAACAACAAACTTAACACTGTTTTTGTCATCAATAACCAATGTATAGGTAAAGGTTACACCTGTCTTAATTCTAAGCTCTTTTAAGTTCTTCCTTATATCAAGATAATTCTTACTGTTTTCAGAACCTTCTTTAATCTGTTTATGAGCTTCGCCATCTATCAACATAGTGGCGCTTTGAGCTACTGAAATCAGTCTCTTTTTTATTTGTTTCATGTTGCTTTCGTTTTGTAAATAATAAGAGATAAAGCCTATAAGCATTGTAGAAAAAAAGCAAACTGCTACCAAAGTCAAGCCAAATTTGAAGCCTAAAGACTTTTGTCTCACCTTAATTACCGAGCCCGTTTTAGTTTCCATTTTGAACCCCCATATTCATATTGACAAACTGATTGTAGATTTTATTAGGTAGAATATAAAAAAAGAATTGTTTCGTCGAAAAGTTTCAAAAAATGTCTAATTATAATTATATACGTTATATATAAAAATTCAACTATTATAAATTCAGATGATAGCAGGGAGTTTCCCGCACCCCGAATTTCGTCGGTGAAAAGCGGCAAATAAAGAAGTTTGTGTCGCTCTAAATCTATATCTCAAAAGGAAAACAGGTTTTCCTTTTGCAATCCTTTCCTCTTGCATCCTCACTACTAAGCAAGAGATTCTAATTCCTTGGCTTGACTTCTCACTACCATGTCCTGATTCGCATCCATGCTCAAGGACATTAAACTTTGCATCGTGCAAAGTTTCACGCTTCAGTTTGCACCTTCAGAATAGAATCTCTAAGCTTATCCGTT
>JBLMYQ010000072.1:0-9434 GCA_050258375.1 Deltaproteobacteria bacterium
AGCTGCCTGGAAAGATAAGTCGTCGCCGGATTTTTATATATTCCTCGATAGCTCAGTGGTGGAGCATTCGGCTGTTAACCGAAGGGTCGCTGGTTCGAGCCCAGCTCGAGGAGCCATAAAAGACCGTCATTTATGTAATGATGGTCTTTTATTTTATTAGCTTTTGATATATCATATTAATTAGGTGATAAATATGAAAAATATTGAGATTAAAAAGTTTATTATAATAGTAACAAGTGTTGTTCTAAGCTTTTGTTTGGTTGCAGGAATTATTTTGTGGACATTAATAAGCAAGCAGCCTCCTAAGCAGATTAACCTTCAGGCAGATATTAAGGTGCCGCAAAATGCTTCTGAAAATAATGGAAGCACTGAAAAGGATAATGGTGGTATTAAGCAAGGTACTCAAGATGCCTATTTATCTAGTGATAATGTTGATAATAATGCTTTAAATCAAGGAGTAATAAACGTTAAAAATATAAATTCTCTTGTTAAGACAAAAAAATATTCACTTTTAAAGAATGGCTCATTTGACTCTAATAAGGTAAATAACTTTATTGATAAAAATATTGAACAATTCTTTTCTGCTAATTGTACTAATATCGATTATAAAACAACCGATATCAACAACGATGGCGTAAATGAAGTTGCATTAATGTACGAAATGTCAAAGCAAAGTGACAGATATCTAATGATAGCTACTTTGAGATGGAAAGATGGAATGTTTTATAAAGATATTGATGAAGAGTTGAAAAAAAATGACTATAATTTTAATACAAACGAGATAGTTATTGGTGATGTTATATCTGGAGGCAACCCTGAGTTTGTATTTATACAAAAAGATCCACAAGGTATAAAACAAAGCAAAGCAAAGATAATTGTAATATTAAGCAGGGGATTTTCAGATTTTTATACAGTTAATTCGTCATATGAATTAGAGGTTAAAGATTATGATTCTGATGGTACACTTGAACTTTACACATCACTTATTGCCAGTGATGGGAACAAGCACATGTTATGGAAAAAATGGAATGGCAAAGAATTTATTGAATATGACAGCGGTATTGAAGTTGGGGCGCCAGAAGAATAACTATTGCCCCTAAGTTAAATTAATATTTAGTCATAGATAAAAGAATCGCCATTTAGGCGATTCTTTTATGATAGGAATAGGACTTGAGCCCTATAAGAATTGAAGCTTTGAGCGTATTAAAATATGCTACTGTACTTGCTATAATAAAATTAGGGACAAATATGTCTTTGAAGGTGATTTTATGAATTCAAGAAAAAGACTTGGAGATGAAAATGGTTCATGTATAGCTATATTTACAATTGTACTTGTAACTATGCTTGGTTTTTCTGCGTTGGTAGTTGATATAGGAAATGTAGCACTTCACAAAGCAAAAACGCAGGCAATAGTTGATGCAATTGCATTGGCGGCTGCTCAAGATTTGCCTGATACATCAAAAGCACTTGAGACAGCCCAGCAATATGCTGAATTAAATGGAATTCCTCCTTCTGAAATTCAAGTTACATTTACTAATTCTAATAATTCTATAAGGGTAAAAGCAGCAGAGCATGTCGACTACTTCTTTGCAAAAGTATTCAATCTTCAAGGAACTAATGTTGAAGCAAGGTCAGGAGCAGCAAAATCCTTAGAAGGTAATGCATTTGGATATACATTATTTTCAGGAAGCTCAACAAGCACGTTGATTTTAAATGGTGCAAGTATGGATATTACGGGAAGTACACACTCGAACAGTAACTTTATTGTAAATGGTTCAGATCTGACCATTACAGGAGCGGCGGAGGCTTGTGGGTCTATTACTACTAATGGAAATTGGATAAGTATTGGACAAAGACTTCCAAATTCAAAATTCATTGATATGCCTAATTTTTCAGAGTTGATTAAAACGCAGGCACAGCAAGCCGGAACTGCATACAATGGCAACAAAACATATAATGGAAGCAATATTGACGTAGATTCAGGTATGTATGTTAATGGAAGTGTGACCATAAACGGGTCAAGATTTTCAGGAGAAGGATGTATATTGGCAGAGCGGGATGTGATATTTAATGGAAGTAACCTTAATCAGACATCAGAAGATGCTGTCTGCATTTATTCAAAAACAGGCAATATCATAATAAACGGGTGTGGAGCAGAGTTCGAGGGAATAGTATATGCTCCGAATGGTTATGTAATATTTAATGGCTCTAATCAGACAGTCCGTGGAAGGGTTGTTGCAAAATCGATAACTATAAATGGAAGCAATTTGAGTGTAATTGGTGGAATAACAGAAACGAACAGCTTGCCATTCTATGGTACAAAGCTTGAAATATAAAAATTCACGTAAGATATTTTATTACATTTTACCTCTTGATACAAGATTGAGGGGTTTTTTTCTTTACTACCATATAGTATAATTAATCCGGTTTTAAGAAAAAGTGGAGGATGAAAATGGATTACATAGAAAAAATAAAAGAGCTCAAAGAAAGTATTAATTACCATAATCATAAATACTATGTTGAGGACAACCCCGAGATTACAGACTTCGAATATGACACTTTAATGAGAAACCTCAAAAAGCTGGAAGAAGAGCATCCAGACCTTATAACTCCTGATTCTCCGACACAAAGGGTTGGAGGCAGACCTTTAGAAGGGTTTGAAACTATTATACATACAGTCCCGATGCAGAGTCTTGCTGATGTATTTGAAGAAAAAGAGCTTCTGGACTTTGACCAAAGGATTAGAAATACTATAAAAGAAAATGCGGAATATGTTGTTGAGGTAAAAGTTGATGGGCTTTCTGTTTCACTTGAATATGAAAAGGGTATTTTTGTAAGAGGTTCAACTAGAGGTGACGGCATAACAGGTGAAGATGTTACCCAAAATCTTAGAACTATCAAGTCCATACCGCTAAGCTTAAAAAATAAGGATATTAACATTGAAGTACGTGGTGAGGTTTACATTCCCAAAAATGATTTTATAAAAATGAATGAAGAAAGAGAAGCCCTCGGGGAGCCTTTATTTGCAAATCCGCGGAATGCTGCAGCCGGGTCTTTAAGGCAGCTTGATTCTAAGATTACAGCACTAAGAAAACTGGATATTATGATTTTTAATGTTCAACATGTAGATGGGATTTCATTTAAAACTCACAGCGAATCTCTAACTTTTCTCAAAGAACAGGGCTTTAAGGTTATTCCCATAACTACATTATGTAATAGTATAGATTCTGCTATAAAAGAAGTTGATAGAATTGGACAAATGAGAGGTGAATTACCATTTGAAATTGATGGAGCAGTTATTAAAGTAAATGCACTTGAACAAAGAGAAATAATCGGAAGTACCTCAAAGGTTCCCAGATGGGCAGCAGCCTACAAATATCCTCCTGAAAAGCAGCAGACAAGGATTATGGATGTTATAATACAAGTAGGTAGGACTGGTGCGCTTACGCCAACTGCAATTTTAGAGCCTGTAAGATTGTCGGGTTCAATGGTTGGGCGGGCTACACTTCACAATATTGATTATATCAAGCAAAAAGATATAAAAATAGGGGATATTGTTTTTGT
Source organism: Deltaproteobacteria bacterium (assembly GCA_050258375.1). Lineage (GTDB taxonomy): Bacteria > Bacillota > Clostridia > Acetivibrionales > UBA4821 > JBLMYQ01. The sequence goes on from JBLMYQ010000072.1 coordinate 3,565, forward strand.
GCAGAAGGCAGGAGATATTATACCTGAAGTTGTTGAAGTTATTAAAGAAAAAAGAACCGGAAATGAAAGAGATTTTGAAATGCCTTATATATGCCCGGTTTGTGGTGCACCTGCTGTTAGAGAAGAAGGAGAAGCTGCGATTAGATGCACAGGAATTGAATGTCCGGCACAACTGTTTAGAAGTATTGTGCATTTTGCATCAAGAGATGCTATGAATATTGATGGCTTAGGGCCGGCGATAATAGAGCAATTACTTGAAACCAGCCGAATAAAAAGCATTGCAGATTTGTATTTTCTAAGAGAAGAAGACATTGAAACAATGGATAGAATGGGCAAAAAATCAGCACAAAACTTAATAAATGCAATTCAAAAGACAAAAAATAATACTCTTGACAGATTGATTTTTGGATTTGGAATAAGATATATCGGGCTAAAGGCAGGAAGAGTCCTTGCAGAAAATTTTAATTCCATCGATGAAATAATGACAGCAAATATGGAAGAGCTTATCAAACTGAATGAGTTTGGTTCAAAAATGGCAGAAAGCGTTGTTAAGTTCTTTGAACAACAGCAATCTGTACATACAATTAATAAGCTTAAGGAAGCTGGAGTAAATACCAAGGGAACAAAGAGAAAAATAGAAGATAACAGATTTGAAGGGTTGACTTTTGTTTTAACGGGTTCACTTGAAAAATTTACGAGGCAAGAGGCAGCGAAAACGATTGAAAGCTTTGGAGGCAAGGTTGCTGGGAGTGTATCTAAAAATACAAGTTTTGTAATAGCTGGAGAAGAGGCAGGAAGTAAATTGACGAAAGCCCAAGAATTAGGGATAACAGTCTTATCAGAACAGGCATTTATTGAAAAGATAGATATGAAGAAGGCTTCGGATTAAAAATCCGAAGCCTTCCTGGTTGAAATTATTTCGCTGCATTCTATTAAGTATGCACAAGTTTTCATTATTGCTTCGAGAGCTATTGTTAAATCTTCTGGTTGATAAAGGGCATCAAAGTGTTGATCAAACTTTGGTTTTGTTTTGTCGGTTTCTAATTTGCCGCAGGCATTAAAAAGAGTCAACTTATTGTTTAATTCGTCATGGACATCATTAATATCAGATAGAATATTGATTGCTTGGTCTGATAATTGTTCGAATTTTGGGAGGAAATGTTTGAGATTTTCAGAGCTGCTTTCTAGCAAAGTGGTTTCCATATCTTGGAGTAACCGAACAATGTTAAAAAGTTCTTCCTCAAGATTCTCAGCGCGAAAAATGAGAAACGCTGTTTCAGACCAAATTGAATTGACAGGTATCTGGTCTGATTTAACAGGGCTTGAATTTAAAAATATTTCAAAGGCCTCTTCGAAAGGTATAATATATATATTCAAGTCCTTATTACTTTCTCCCAAGATATCTAAACATGCATAAGTAATTTCTTCAAACCTGTTATATTGTGCCGGAAAATCCTCATGGAGATTTAAAAATTCATCTAGTAATGGAAGGTATAAATCCCGGGATAGGAAAGATATCATCAAAGAGTTAGCGTTATTAATCTCGGTATGCCAAGTATCTAAATATGCAAGGCACACGGATAAGTATTTTTGAAATCGGACCATCTCCACTTTTCTGGCAAATAAGTTATGCTTATTAAATTTATTTGCAAGCTTTTTTTGGTATTTTGAATAGATTCTCAGCGAGTCAATAAGCTCATACCTTAAACAGTTTGCTAGTAAAATTTGTTCGGAAACATTACTTAGTCTTAGTTCAGATGTTTTTTGCATAAAATAGTTCCCCCCCTTACGAAATGTTCGTTGTGAAGCAGTGAAACAGAATCTTTGCCGTGCAATATATGCATAAGACATAAACTAAAAGATATTTATAAATGTAACTATAAAATATTAACATAAAATTTAAAAGAAATGAAGAATTTTATAAAATATGTGATAAAATATATCGGAAATAATTTTAGGAGGAAAAAGGAAAATGTCTGGACATTCAAAGTGGGCTACGATTAAAAGAAAAAAAGGTGAGACGGATGCCCAAAAAGGTAAATTGTTTACGAAAATAGGTAGAGAAATTACAGTTGCAGTAAAGCAAGGGGGCGGGGCTGACCCTTCTTCAAATTCGAGACTGAAAGATGTTATAGCAAAGGCCAAATCTGCAAATATGCCTAATGATAATATTCAAAGATGTATTAAGAAGGCAGCGGGAGAACAGGATTCTGAGAATTACGATGAAATCGTTTATGAAGGTTATGGACCGGGTGGAACTGCAGTAATTGTCGAGACAATGACTGATAATAAAAACAGAACAGCCGGAGATGTAAGGCACTTTTTTGATAAATATGGAGGAAACCTTGGAGCTAACGGATGCGTTTCCTGGATGTTTGACAAAAAAGGAGTAATACTGGTTGAAAAAAGCATTTCACTTAAAGAAGATGAACTTATGATGATGGCGCTTGAATCTGGTGCAGAAGATTTTGAAGCCGATGATGAATATTATGAAATAGTTACAGAGACACAAAATCTTGCTGAGGTTAGAGACGAGCTAGACAAAAATGAAATCCAATATGCTTCTGCTGAAATTCAGATGATACCGCAAAATTATTCAAAGCTTGAAGGAAAAGACGCGGAAAAGATGGAAATGCTGATAGAGAAGCTTGAAGACCTTGATGATGTGCAGAATGTCTATCACAATTGGGAACAAGATGATTAGACCGAAAGCCAAATCTAATAAAGTAAATTGTCAAAAATGCATATACTATTTTATTACATGGGATAATAATTTTCCTTATGGCTGTAAGCTGTTTGGGGTTAAATCCAGGCAAGTGCCTTCGGTAATAGTTTACAAGTCTTTGGGGAAAGATTGTGATAATTTTATTCAAAAGAAGTAATTACATTTATTAATTTTATTTAAAAAGCATAAGATATAAAAAATAAAAAAATGGGGGATATATATTTGTTTATTGTGGGGATAAACGGAAGCCCGAACAAGAATGGCAATACAATGTTTTTACTTGAAAGCATCCTTGAAGAAGCCAAAGGACTGGGCTGTGAATATAAAATAATTAATGCCGGAGAAGCGGTTCTTTCTTCAAAGTCTCCATTTTGTATGTCATGTAGTACTCCTTGCAGTGGAAAATGCTATGAGGGTACACCTCTTGAAGATGCATACAAATTAATTTCAAAAGCTGATGCTGTTATTTTGGGAAGCCCAGTTTATTTTGGAACGGTTTCGGCTCAAATCAAAGCATTTTTTGATAAGACCAGAAAAATACGAGGACAAAAAATATGGATTAATAAGATTGCTGCCGGAATAACTGTTGGTGCTTCTAAATATGGAGGTCAGGAAACGACATTACGAGCTTTGCAAGATATTATGTTAGTCCATGGTATGGTTATTGTAGGAGATGGACATCATGATTTTGATGCAGGACATCATGGAGTTTGTGCTCAAAAGCCAGCGAGTGATGATGATTTTGCATTAAAAAGAGCCAAAATAATAGCAGAAAAAATAGTTTATATGATTAGAAAGATTTAAATAATAAAAATGATGTGATATAATAAGGATAAAAATTCTATTCCAAAAAAGGTTGTGAATTAAAAACATGATAAGCAGAGAAAACAGTGAACAGAATGAACTGAAAATATTACATCCACTTGCTGCATTAAGCAGCCAAGCTATCAGGCAGAAGCCAATGGAAGAATGTGAATACAGAACAGCGTACCAACGAGATAGTGACAGAATTGTTTACTCGAGAAGCTTTAAAAGATTGGCAGGAAAAACTCAGGTTTTTATTAGACCGCGTGGAGATCATTATAGAACCAGAATGACTCATACACATGAGGTAAGCAGAATTTCTAGGGTTATAGCCCGCTGCCTGGGGCTTAATGAAGATTTAGCTGAAGCAATAGCTCTTGCACATGATATTGGACATACACCATTTGGACATGCTGGTGAAAGAGCATTGCAAAAGTGTTATTCAAAAGATTTTAATCACGAATCATTTGGGGTAACTGTAGTAGATAAACTCGAAAATGGTGGACTTAACCTGACCAATGAAGTAAGAGATGGTATATTATTTCACAGCTCAAGCTCAAAACAAGTTCCATATACATTAGAAGGACAAGTTGTTAGATTAGCTGACAAAATAGCATATGTTTCGCATGATACGGAAGATATACTTCGGGCAGGAATTATTAAGGAATCCAATTTACCTAAGGATGCGCTTAAAATACTTGGCGGTAGCGTAGATAACTTTATTGATACGATGGTTGGAAGCACAATTGAGCATAGTAGAGAGAAAATGCAGGAGGCAAGTGAAAATAATTTCGGAAGACCTGAACCTGATAAAAGAAGTCTGCTGATATTAATGGGAGAAGATGAATATCATGGTATGACTGCCATTAGAGGTTATTTGAATGAAAATATCTATACAGGCTTAAAATCAAAAATAAATGAAGAAGCTAAAGCTGACAGATTGATAAGGAGTTTATTTGAGAATTATACAAAATCCATATTTAGTATACCTCAAAAAATGAAAGGGCATTTGGGAGAATTCGATATATTTGATGTAGCGGCATTTTATATTGCAGGTATGACAGATAGATATGCAGAAGATGAATTTGATAAAATCTTCAAACCCAAAGGTAAATTTATAACAGAACCAAGAGAAAATTTAGGCGGAAGAGGAGGATTTGACATAAGATGATACTTTCAGATAAAACCATTAATGAATTACTTAATTCTGGTGAGTTGATAGTTGAACCAATTACATCAGAACAAGTACAGCCGGCATCAATTGATATAAGACTCGGAAAAAATTTCTTAAAAGTTGATGAAAATAATATTGAATGTATGAATATGAGTACCCCGATAAAATACGTTGAATTTGAAGCTGATGAAGTAATAATTCCTCCACATTCATTTTTACTTGCTACAACAATGGAATACATAAAATTGCCTAACAATTTGACTGCTTTCGTTGAAGGAAGAAGTTCAATTGGAAGAATGGGATTATTTATTCAAAATGCAGGATGGGTTGATCCTGGTTTTGAAGGTGAGATTACCCTTGAGTTATATAATGCAAACAGATTGCCAATAAAATTACAGGCAGGAAGAAGAATATGTCAGCTTGTAATTGCTAGAATGGATCAGACAGCTCAGAATCCTTATGTGGGAAAATATCAATGCCAAAGGAAAGCAATTGGAAGCAGGATATTTAAAGACAGTGAAAATGCTTAAATAATTTAAAATGTAAAATATAAACTTTTAAATCACAAAAACTAGCCAAATGGTTCGAATTTTTGTGATTTTTTTCATTTTGAGAAACTCTTTCATAGTTCGCAATTATTTTTCAGTTTATTTAGTTTTAAAGTGCAAATAATAATATCGAAACCAACTCTAGGAGGTGAACAGTATGGCTAATAAGACACTTGTTCCTGAAGCAAAGGCTGCATTGAGTAAATTCAAATTTGAGGTAGCTAATGAAGTTGGCGTAACATTAAATCCAGGATATAATGGAGACCTTAAGTCAAAAGATGCCGGTAAGATAGGCGGAAATATGGTTAAGAAGATGATACAGATTGCTGAAAAAACAATAGCTAACAGATAAATTAGAGTTATAAATAATATGGAGGGCCTGAGCCCTCCATATTATTTATAGTTTTATTTTGGAAGAAATATCCATCTTAAAGGTTTGACCTTTGAGATAGTCCAATACACCGTATCCGCCGTTAAATACAAGCTTGAAGGCTTGCAGCTGCTGAAAAGAAATTGACTGCCTGTTGTTGAATTCAACATCTCCATATCTGTTGTCACCGACAATCGGATGACCGATGTAAGCCAGCTGAGCCCTGATTTGATGGGCTTTTACAGATGT
>JBLMYQ010000073.1:0-2894 GCA_050258375.1 Deltaproteobacteria bacterium
GTTTTTTGTTTTGTTGTGTTGTTTTTGGGTGTCCATGCTTTACGCTTCCGACTCCTATGAATTTTCCTAACTTTTCCATATTGTACCTCCAGGTTCTTTAATACTAATTAATTATACCAGAAAAATATTACAATATATACTTTGAAATATTAATGCCATAGCCTGTCACTAGATTCTTTACTTATTTTAGTTTATACTGTATAATATGGACTCAGTGATAATATGCGCCCATAGCTCAGCTGGATAGAGTGTTTGGCTACGAACCAAAAGGTCGGGAGTTCGAATCTCTCTGGGCGTGCCAAAAATGAAAAAGCAGAGCACATTCCACAAGGGATGTGTTTTGTTTTTTCTTCTATGTACAGAGAGATTTGAACTCGAGAGAGCGTGAGGCGTTAAGAAAACGTCCTGAACGGACGTTTTTAGCCGAAGGTGAGGAGCCGGGACCCGTAAGCGGGAGGCAACGTAGGCAAATGCGAGGTTGCCGAAGCATTTGGGAATCTCTCTGGGCGTGCCATGATGCAAAGAACCTTGAAATTTCTTCTCGCAGGAAGAAGTTATTGACTTAAATTTTTGCACGATAAAAGTGACGGAACTATTTAAATTCCGTCACCTTTAATTAGAGGTCAAAATAAAGCCTTAGAATAGAAGGTGCTCTGGGGGGTTGTTGCTTTGAAAAAGAAGGATGAGGATAATTTGTCACCATCCTTTGGATAGAAACCAGCCGCGGCTTTTGATATTAATGTCCAGGAATACAAACAGTATAAGGGCCTTTCAAGTCAAAATTTGAGAGATAGCATGAATGAGTTGAAAAAGGATTCTAAAGAAGCACAAGAAGTTGCAGGAATTGCAAGAAGAGACATTGAAGAAAGAACAGGAAACAAGGTTATAAGTAAAGAAAATTATTTAAGATTAACACCAAAAGCCAAATAATCGAATAATACAAAATAACATTCCTTTACAGGATTCTTCTTAAAAAGGAAAAGTGCCTGAGAATATTTCTCTGGCACATATTATTTCCTGCATTTACTTTATCCTCCCCCATGCAGATAAAGGGGCAGCCATTGCACTTGCAGGTAATGCCATGAGCATACAAAAAATTCCCATTAGTACAGCGTCTATATCGCACAAAAGACCATATACAATCATGATTACTCCACCTACAGCAAACAGAAAAGGGACTAAAGACATAACTTCTTCGAAGATAGCCCATATGAGTTCTCCAGCAGCCTTTATCAATGGCTTTTGGGGATATGCAACCATAGATATCGTACAAAGACCAAGTCCCAACGTTCCTGCCAAACCTATGGCCGCAGCTGAGTCACCGGGTTCCGAAAACATTTTTATCATACCGAATAGTGAAATGACTAGAAACACCAAATAGCACAAAACATTACCGACCTTAACTTTCATTAATACTCCTCCTTATCATTTCTCGAATTAATTCGAGAGAATACAACCGTCTAAATGCAAAAATAGCAAATATTAAAAAATGAATCCTGCCGTCGAAGATACGTTGACATTCTCTATGATTTAATTCACTTCCTTATTAGAATAAATTATATACTGTTTTGGTAATTTTTTCAACAGATTCTTATTGTTTAGAATATTAAATAAAAGTTACGTCATCAATCCAAATACTCTCAGCCCATAAAACAACGTTCCTTTCTGCCTACGAATCAAAAGGTCGGGGGTTCGAATCCCTCTGGGCGTGCCAAAACGAAAAACCCTGTTTACAGGATAGAAGTAAAGAAACCAGTGCTTCAAGCAACTGGTTTCTTTTGTTTCTTGTCATTCAGCCTCAATTGTGATGTAAAGAGTCTCGGATACAATTCGGTCGTATTCAGTATAAGCATACTCATTGTTAGACTCAGATAGTTGCTTTTCCAATTGTAAAAGCAACAAATCAGCCAGTCCTTCGCTATAGGCTTTTGTTACATAGTTTTTTATAAAAGCCTTCGCCTCTTCTAGTAAAACTAACTGGCAGATGGTGTAATATCCTCCTCTCTGGGGTATAACTGTAAATTTTCGTAATATTTCTAATGGAGGCTCCTTAGGGTCAAGAATTCTTGCCTGATAAAACACTTTAAAATCCACCTTTCTTCTAAATTATTAGTTTTCTAGGATTGACACATAGTGTAAGTGTTATAGTATAAATATAAATACTACTTTTATAATTCTTTTTATTGTATCAATATCCGAAAATTATGTCTACTGTTTCGTTAAAATCTTTACTGATAAAAGTTCGCTCGCTTTACATGTGAAAGCTGTCATCTGTAAAGTTTATCTTTTCTAACCCTTGAATTTGAATCGCATTGGCTTGTACATAGGCAGTGTACCTTTTTTCATATAAATACCTGCAAATAGGGAAAATAACCAAAACAGCTGCTAAAGCTATAACTATAATAGATATAATAAATACAACCTTATCTTTATTAAAATACGATACTATGCTAAATATAATATTTAACAAGAACAATAAAATAACTCCAAAAGGTATTGCAAGCTCGCGTCCATCTAATATCCAGCCATTGTGGCTGTTAAAATATATATTTACCGTAATCAGAATAATAACAAATGAGAAAAACAAGTATAATATTCTGATACTCTTTTTGACGTTCATATTTTATTTCCTCCTTTATCATAATTTCCATTTTTGAACCAATTCGAAAACAATCTTGTGAAAAACAAATCATGCTTTTGTTTAATATAGAAGTATCCAATCACAGACATAACAAAAGCCCCTACCGAATCAACCATTAAATCGCTCATCGTATCGACTAATCCATCTTCGCCGGGATTTCTGAATTTTTGCATATTAAAGCCAAACAATCTATCCATACCGAATTCATAAATTTCCCATACAACGCCAATGGTTATTGCAAAGCATAATGCAA
>JBLMYQ010000074.1:0-62577 GCA_050258375.1 Deltaproteobacteria bacterium
GTTTAGGGCTGTTATTTGTAGTGGCTCTCTTTGAATATCAACACCGAATATATTCTTTTCAAGAATACTGGTTATAATTGTACTATCATTCCAATCAGAGTGTTCTTTTTTATAAAGTTCATAAAACACATCAAATGAATATACCAAGAAATTCCCAGCCCCACAAGCTGGATCTAATAACTTTATGGTCTCAATTTTTTGATTTTCCTCAAAATATGGTTTTAAGGTATTATCAACTATATATTTAACAACCCAGCGTGGAGTGTAAAACTCTCCAAATTGAGTCTGTTCTTCTTCTAAGTTTTTGAGTATTTCATAATATAGGCTTTCACGATATCCGATGCCTGCGTTATTCTTTCCGGCTTTAAGCTCGTCCTCTTTTACATCCACCCAATATTGATATATCCAACCCAAAAAATCGTCCTCATAAAACTCAGCAGCATCAATTTTGGAAAGGTTGAAAAGAACCTCTTTTATACCCTCAAAATCTGGATTAACTAACGTATGCTCGTAATCACGAAATAGCAGGGGCACTTCCTTTGCCATTTGTTTTGATAACTGTTCCAAAATGAAAATAAATCGATAATAATCGGTATCATCTTCATAATTATCCCTACTTTCCATTTCAGCAATTTTGTCTTTATGTTTATTTGACAAGTCACTGAATGCAAGAGGAGGCACACTATTGAAATCTGGAAGAATAGTATCGTAATTCCCTCCGTCTAGAAGCCCATCTAAAACCTTGCCAATAAGGCCTCGCTTTTCCATTGTCTTAAAACTTACCAATATATGTAAAAAAGTACGAGCTGTGTCTTGCACATATTGAATAAACTCTTTTTTGTTCCCTGCGATTTTTCTACCATCAAATACATTTAAGACATTATTTTTTATTATGGTATCATAATCGCTCAGTGGTTTATTAATTGCAATTATACCAATATCATTAAACCCGTACTTTTCCATTTTGCCGGCAATGTCTTTTATTATAATTTCTCTAAGTTTTGAAATAATGGGTTTGAGCGTTGCTCTCGACATATTGGCACTCTCCTTATAATTCTAGTGTAATTTTATTACCTTTCTCTAAATCCACTTTGATTTTCTCTTTAATTTTCAAAAACTCGGCATCAAGCTCAGATAACTTATCTACGCTATCAATATTTATTATTTTGCCCTCTGAGTAGGATTTGAACTTCCTAGTAATTCGTGTTGAAATTGGTGAAGATGGTGGCTCATTTACTCCTCCTGATGTTTGTTGAGGTTGTGGCTGTGGTCTATTATTATCATCGTTATATGTATGCACCAGCTTTGTTTGAACTATTTTAATATCTGACAAACCAGCTATAAGCCTCCTTAAATCCTCATAAGTGCCTACCTCTAATGTTTTAAGACCATCAAAATTAAAACCGTTTATCTTTGTAAAACTTATACCTTTTAATACGGTTTGTTGTTGTGTATTTGTTAGATTAGACCATTCAGAAACTGCTTTTATGCTATCAACTACTGCATTATAACTCTTTTCATACTCACGATAACTCTCTTGATAAGTGGTTTTATACTCTTTTACTACCTCGTCAAAGGCACTCAACTCTCCACTTAAAAATCTCTGAGAAAGCGCCATGATCTTTTCAGCTACCTTTAAGCTATTAGCATTTTTAAACATCGTATATGCTCTTGATACTATAGATAGGTTTTTAGCATTGTCAGCAAAATAGATCACCTGCTTTGCTTTTATCTTTGCGGATTCGTCAGTAATCTTTCCGTTAAATGTTACAACTATTTCTTCTGCATCATTGCGTTTCTTTATATCATTATTTACCGCCAATAACCATGTAATATTATTCTTCTGTTCATCATTGAAAAATTCAGAATAATTACTTACAAAATCGGATAAATCAGACACCTTTGAAAGGAGTTCTTTAATTTTTACCGCAACATCCTTAAGCTTTATTTCGACCGCCATATTGCTGTCAATATATTTTATTGCCAATATTGCATTTCTTATCTCTTCGTCAGATATATTAATCTTAGTAAATTTAAAATTATCAAAATTCTTTCTTGTTCTTGATGCAAAGGGTCCACTGTTTCCAACCAACTCACCAATATCCTCAGGGATATTGAACGTCCGTCCCTGCAAAGCTATTTTGAGCTCGCCATTCTTAACAGCAAGTGCGGTCAATATTTTTATAATGTCAAGTTCCCAACCATATTTGCCTTTTGAAAATTCGTCAATAACGCTAATACCATCTTTTTCGAAACCATTATCCGGAAAAGATTTCATAAACTCATTATAATATCTATTGCCAGTATTTATCGTTCCGTTATTATCAACCAAATCCAAGTCTTTCAGATATTGCGAGGTTAATTTATGAGTTGGCGCTAATATTTCCTTTTGAATAAATGTACTAACTTCATCCCTGAGCAGTTTTCCGAAGAACATTGTGTATTTCTTTTTTAGCATTGCTTCACATTCTTTAAGCACTCGCTCAGCCGCAGAAGTTGAATAGTCCTTATTTTCTTGTCCCAAATAAGATAATGTTGAATTCTTAAGACAGTCCTCTATCATTTTGTCTATTTCACCATCAATAGCTGTATCCTTCTTCGTTTCGATTTGAATTCTTAGATTTTTATCAATGCCAAAATCAGACTCTCTTTTTAATGCCTGTTCCATTTGCAAATAAAACCTTGTCGCTTTATAAAGTGCTTCACCCTCATATTTAATTGAAGGAATAATAAACATTTTCTCTTTATTATTGCTTGCATTCAGAGCTTCAACTTTCAGTTTTTCAACATCGTCAGAAAAAGGTATACAAGAATATACACTGGATAACTCGTTACTTATATCTGATGCTTTAAGTACAAAAGCAATATCTTTTGAAAAGTTATTAATCTTTCCACTGATTTGGTTTTTGCCAGCATTTAGCTTTGTATTAAATATTCCATAAATTTTTGTATTGATATAGTCTCTAATTGCAGATTCAGTTATAGAAGAAATATTTTTAATCCTTGTCCACACATCTGATTCTTTCTTTGTAATGGGTTTATAAATACCTCCCTCATTATTTATATAATTTTCTTTAGTTAGTATTTCAAGATAATCCTTTAATTTATTTTCGTCACTAATACCGTCCTCATTATACACAAACGGCAATATCGCATTTGCTTTTATTCCTTCGGGCTTAACTTGAGACAATAACACGATTGCTTTTAAGGTTTTAAGAAGCGGGGCTTTTTCAATCACTCTATTGTTGTCATCAATAATGTTTGAACCATCTAAGCTTAAAATCAAGTCACTATATTCGTCTTCTATGCTTCTCTTGCTTTTTAGTTCCTCATAAATAAGCTCAATATCTATAAAATAGCCTATGCTTTTGTTATATACCTCGGGGTTTTTAACTATTGATTTTACCGTTTTCATCATATTTCTCGCCGAGCCCTTACTTTCATTTTTAAGCAAGTCCTTCATATAAGCAAGTTGAAAAGGGTAAAACGGATATGATGCAATCATATTGGGCAATTCTATCTTGCCATCTTCTCCATCAGATAAGTATGCATGAGCAAAGTGATATTTCATTTTATCAAGGTTAATGTGCTTTTCAATTTCAGTACGCCCTTCATCGGTCTTGGCAAGGTATCTGTTTTTAACTATTCGCACCATTTCCTCAGGTAATAATATTTGTTCCTGTCCAAATCGGTGAATCATTCTTTCAGCAGTTACTGTTGTGAGTAGTTTAGTCTTTGCTTCAAGCGATGTTACAACAAACCAAATATTATTATCTAATAATTCAATAAGCCCTTCAAACTTGCGAACTTTGTCCCCATCGTCTAAAACATCTAATATTTCATCAACAAATATTAGCATCCTTTTTTTCCCTGAATCCTTCAATATTTTTTGCAAAAACTCACTTACATCTCTTGCGGAGTATTTTTTGTTTTCTTCAAACGGTAATCCTAATTGGCGAGATACTTCTTTTGGCAAACAATCAACAATTGTGTCACCAGTTTTTGTTATATGACTTGCACAAAAAACAAATGTAATATAATCTTTTGGACGAATATTTGCAATAAGCTCAGCGATTCTACTATCCCTAATCCCCGTCTGGATTGTTTTAATAACATCTAACTCTTTTTGCACCCCGTTTTCTATGTATGGAATTGTTTCAGAAGCAAACATTGTATTGATTATTTTGAGCAAGTGAGATTTACCAGCACCAAAGAAACCCCTAATCCAAACACCGGGACCAACGCGGTCACGATATTTGTCTTGAAGTAGTTGACACTGCATTTTCAAGTTAGGAAACATTTTTGCATCGTCAAAAAAATATGCAGCAAAACATCCCAATATATTCTCAACATTTTGAGTAAGTACATATTCATCAATATCAAGTGCTGTTATTTCACGATCAACCGTTGTAACATCGTTAAATTCTCTTTTAATATCCCTGCTAAAAGTCTCAAAAATCTTATTCATAGTTGCCCTCACTCCTATTTTAATAATCCTCTTTGAATTCTAAAACACAACTTCGAAATGTCTCCTGCGTAAGTTTTATAAGGCGTCCCGATGTATTTTCAGTTTTATAATACCTATACTCACTTGTTGCATAATCGTCTTTTTGTCCTACAGTAAGCCATATGAGTGGTAATTCATTATCAACTATTTCGCTGTTATCAAACATATATGCCGACAAAAAGTGAATTGGATTGAATTCGTAATTAAAAAGCTCACTGTCCTCAATTATTAATATTTTCTTTGCCCTGTTTAACTTTATATAATTAATGATAAACTCCTCTAATGCATCACAAAGCTTTCTTTGAAATTTGGTGTTTGCCATTCCAACTTCAGATTCCAACACTGCAAGTACATCTGCATAAGTTCTATATGTATCACTTTCAAAAAATGAATTAATGTTAATTACCTCGTTACCGCCAAATAATTCTTTAACTTTGTTTTGTGCATATCCACAAAGCGATGCTGTATCAAAAAGCATCAATCTAATTGGTCTTGATGGGGGTCTCTGTATAACTCTTTTCACTTCAGCAAGGATTTTATTTATAGCTTCTTGCATAATCTGATAATCCCCTTTCTTTTCTATTTATAGTACTTATATCACCAAGACTCTGTACATCCAGAAGCCCTTTCATTTTAGCACCATTTATAAGAAAATCTAAGTCAACCTCATTTAGTAAAAATCTTTTATAAATGTCCGATTTATATATATCTTTCATACTTATGGATTCTTCAGGAAAATAAAAGTATAAAGTATAAGTAATCCATTCGGGGGTTAAGTTTGGTCGCTTAATTATTAATTTATTTTCAGTTTTCTCGCCCCATCCAAAGGTCTCAATATTTTTCCAAAGTTGATTTCTGGCTTTATTCATGCTTTTATCAGAAATTTCTTTCTGTAATTTATCAGGTAAATAATCATTATAATCGTTTAATACTATTTCAAAAAAGCGGTCTAAATCCATACTTGTATACGTTTTTTGAGAATACTTATTTAAATTTTCAAATATATAATTGCTTAAGAAAAATTCAACCAAGTTTTCATATTCTAAATAATAAATTAAAAGATGATTATACTTTTCTTGTTTTGAAATACTTGAATTTATAACACTTGATAAAGCAATTACCTTGTTTCTGTCGTGTTTTAAATATCTAGCCTTAATGGCTTCAAATACTCTTATAGCGGTTGTAGCCTTACGATCGCCCCAAGTTTCGCCAGTCCTAATCTTTTTACTTAACGATTCTATTTCAAAATCATTATCTATATTTTTAAAAATATCAAAAGTTTCATCAATCCAACAACTATCTGTTGGCCATTTGAATTTTTCCATATCATCACCACTTTGCAATAAACTCTTTATTCATAAATATTCTGTTATACCAAAAAAGCAAAAAAAATCCTAAAGCCCTGATAATCTTAAGACTTTTCTCTCTTTATATCAACTTCTAACCACTGATAATTCTATGCTTTTTGCTAATATCTGTCAAGAAAAGACCCATCGAGGATTTAAACCTTCTCTCCTATAATATAATTTCTCTCGCAATACTGTAGGTGTACTTTTCCCACTCACTAGTTATCTAAACTATATTCAAAAAATATTTAGTTACATTCTTTTTCTCCATATATTATCTGCCTCAATGCACTTATAAGCTTCGACTCTTCACCACTTTCATTAGTTTTGATTCTTAAGATTGGAATATCATATTTTTTCAAAATATTATCTTTCATCTTATCACGTTGATATTGCCTTGTATTATTTGCATGATAAGCATATCCATCAACTTCAACAACTAAAACTGGCATTTTATCAAGCTTATTGAAAATAACAAAATCAGTATGAGTTAATATATTCATTGCATATCTGCATTCTTCATCATTAAGTTTATCTGGGTCTTTTATCAACATTTTAAGAGGCTGATGCATAACTCTATCAAGACTTTGAAACTCCGGTAAGCTAAGCACTTTCTCTATTACTGCATTCATTAAATTTTCAGATTTGTATTCTGAAATATTCTTATTTCTCCTCATAAACTCTAATAACTTTTCTGAATAACTGCTATAAAGAAGATCGAATACTGAATATATTTTGCTTTCAATGACTTCAAAATTGTTATATTGTATATACCTGACTAAATCACCAACATTGGTTCCTTGCCATTCTTCACATCCATCTGATACAACAACTATTAATTTATTAACAGCACGAGAAATTGCAACATTTATAAGGTTAGGGTTATCAACAAAATCATTTACTTCTATTTCATTTGCAACAGTTGAAAGAATAATAACATCTCTTTCTCGCCCCTGATATTTATGAACCGTATCAGCCTCAATATTTCGTTCCCCTATAGTCTTAATTAATTCATTCGTTTGTAACCTATATGGAGAAATAATTCCTACAGATTGCGTCTTATCGTCAATGTTTTGTTCAGGTATTATTTCCTCAAATATCACATCAATCTGTCTTTGGTTCAAATTCCCCCTTGCATGATTACCCTTAGCAGTTTTATATAATACCAGCGGCTTATCATTATCTCCTTCATTTGTTAATATAATGAGTTGATTATTATAAAATTTTTGATTACAAAATCCAATAATTTTAGGATGGCATCTATAATGCTCTCTCAATAATGTTTTGGGAATGTCCTTATATAGGCTAACAATCGAAGAAAGTAAACTATTGTCTGCATAGCTATAAGCTTTTTCAAATTGATAAGATTCAAATATTTGTTTTGTTTCCTTTGCCAATTCTGATGAGACAACATTTGGCAGCTGTTTTACGTCACCTACTATTACTGCATTCTTAGCACAAGAAAAAGCTAATGCACCTGTTACAATGTCTACCTGGGATGCTTCATCAATTATTACATAATCAAAAAGATAATTTTCACATGAACAGCTGCGTAAAGAATGAGTTGTGCTTAAGATAACAGGATATTCCTTTATAAACGAATCAAAATCCTTCCAAAGTGCATCTCTGGGAAATGTATTTCTAGCTTCGTTAGTTTTATATCTTTGGGCTAATTTTGCTTTAAATAATTTCATGGAATTTTCACTATATTCTTTTAATTCCCTATCAAAGTTAAAGCTTTCAAGTCTATTTGATAATGTTTCAATTTCACTTTTTAACTCTTTGATTTTTACATCATAATAAGTTTTTTGCAAGAAAGAAATAATTACTTCCGGGTCATTATTATAGAAAGAAAAGTTATATATTCCATGGACAAATAAGTTGTATACTTTCTCAAAAAATGTAATATTCCCTTTCTCCATCTTGTGTTTGTAATCAATCATAATTTTTAAAATTCTATCTGAATTAGTTTTTAAGAATGAGCTTATTCTTATCGGACGTCCATTTGTCTCGATATAGTATTTTTCGAAATATTCACGCTCAGTTTGCAATGCTGACAGTTCATGCTTTAAAACTGCTTGCTTATTCTTATATCCAAGCATTTCATTTAATTTTTGTTGAGAAGCAATTAAGTTCGATTTTATTGATTGAAAATCGGAAATCGGTAAACCCCAATCCTTCATATCAGGATATGTATTTTTTTGTTCAGTAAAAAACTTTTCTTTGTTATCCTTATTTCCTAAATAAGCAGCAATAAAGTCAGCATCGTACTTTTCTAATTTTTCAAGAACATTGGCTGTTGCCGAGTTATTGTTTGAAACAACCGCAACAGTTTTATCATCCAATATTGCATTTGCAATGATATTCAATATTGTTTGAGTTTTCCCAGTCCCCGGTGGTCCTTCAATAACACTGATATGTTTCGTTAATGCCTTCTCTGTTGCTTCTTTTTGGCTCAAATTAAAACCAAAAGGGAAAATAGGATGTATATAATTAATCCCTTTTGGTAAAGACTTTTTTTCAAGATATGTAGCAAGAACACTACTTGGACTAACATTAATAATTCTGCTATATTGCTTACTCAAGAAGCTTGTATCATCATCAATCTTAATACTAACTTTATCAGCTAGTTTCTTTAAATATTCAAAACAGTTATTCGCATTTACATTTTTCAAGCAAGATTCTTCAATAACCAAGCTTGATCTGGGATATACTTTTTGATACCCTGTCTTAAATATAAGGCGCACATAGTCGCCAAAAATAAGCACCTTTGAAATACCTGATATAGGTTGGTCATTATAGTAAATAACTATTGATTCACTATCTAATATTTTAGGTTCCTTATTCCACTGCACGCTAAGGTAATGATATGGATAGGTTCTATTATCATTGTAAGTTACCTGCCACTTACCATTAACGTATTTACAGTAATTTATTTGTTCCGTTTTATCCTCACCTTTAATAAGGATTAGATGTCTTTCTATATTCAATGGTTTCTCCTCAAACTTACAGTTTCTTATATTACAGATGCAATTTGTATATTTTTGTCATTTCTAATAATATCATATATTTTAAAAGACTCAAGGGAAACCATATATAAAAAAGGGAGATTTCTCTCCCTTAATACTCCTCTGGCAATAGAACTGTAGTTACACTTCTATCAGCCTCGGTAATAATCCAGAACTTCTTGCCGATTACCGACTTGTACGCTGACAGAATTCTAAATCCTTCCTTCAATGCCAGCTCATTCTCTTTTTTATCTTCTTTGCACAAATCTCCCCAGTCACCACTTGAATGTCTTCTTAAGGCACCCGAAATCTCCTCCCTGCTTAACTCTTCCAATGCTCCTGGTGTAGCTACTACCTGTCCCAACTTAAATTTCTCCATAATTAATAGCTCCTTTCTTTTTTATTGAAGGAGCACAATTTTGCGGAGTGAATTTCAAGTAACCGTGGAATAAAGTGAACAGCATTAGTTTGATTCTACTTATGCCGCGAAAGTACTTGCAAATTCTAAAAAAGTAAAATTGTATAATGAGAAGACATGGGAAAGGACGCAGTATACTAAAACTTCTTGTTTACTAGATAGTCGGACTAATACGATTGTAAAAAAATACAATAAATGGTATCATTATATAAAATATTTAAGACATGCTGTCATTAATACAATAATATTGGAAGTGTTTCACACACTTCCGGTAGTCTCGTAGTTATATGACATAAATGAGCGGCTTTTAATTAAACATGCCTGGGGGGGTACTTATGAATATAGAAGAACGAAGAAAACAATTTGAGGAGTATCTTGAGAGGCTTATTAATGAAGTTATGTTTATAGACTCAACGCTCGAATTATATATACATCTGATGAATAAGAGAATCGACAGGATTAATGAGCTGAACATGGCCCCAGCCTTTTTTGGATTGACTATTAATTGTTTCTTAGCTAGTACAGTTATTTCATTAGCAAAGTTATACGAGAATTATAACGGAAAGAATCGATCAGACAGGAATATATGCAAATTCTTAAATTTTATTGAGCAGAATTCAGATATATTCACTCAAGACGAAGAAACTCTTCAGAAGTTCCGTTGTAATTATAGAGTTGATAGTTTATTGATTAAGAAGCATAGAAAACTAATAGAAGATAGTAAGTCGAAATTAGATAATCTTTTTTATTGGAGAGATAAGTGCTATGCTCACAATGACAAGAAATACTTTCTAGATTCTACGGCATTAGGCAATGATGCTGGATTAACAATAAAAAGTTTTAGAGAACTTATTAAGCTAGCACAGGATATTCTAAATGATTACTCAATTGCTTATTCTGGTACATATAAAAGTATCCGAGCAACTAATCTTTTTGATATAGACCATGTGCTGGATGCTCTACATGATTATAATCAAAAAAATGCAGATATTTGATTATAAGGATTCCGCTCATTTACATCATATAACAATGCGCTCCCGTAAAGTCGCGGTGAGTGTGGACAAAGCAGAATGTTCCGTTCCACACCCCAATCGCTGGGCGACAAGCGCTGCCTACGGAGAAGGGCTTTGCTTGTCCAGCTCTATGGCGTCGGGAGTGCGAGACGTTATGCGAAATGTGGCGTTATGAATTATACCAATACAGGGCAAAATTTAAGGAGATACATATGGATGAAATTTATGAATCACTAAAAAATCCAAAAAGTATAGATGAAATTTCGATTCCTCTTAATATAGGAATTTATGCTTTCTATACAAATAGTAAATGCTTTTTAAATACTCAACTAAATCAAATTGAAAGTGAAGAGTGTATTTATATTGGTATTGCTCAAGACGAAACACTGAACCAAAGGATACTTGGTTCACATTTTAGTCATTCAGGTCAGTCTACATTCAGAAGAAGTCTCGGAGCTATATTAAGAAATAAATTAAACTTAGATCCAATTATGAGAGGTGTTACTGTCACAAAGAGTAATATTTCTAACTTTAGATTTTGTTCTGAAAGTGAGAAAAAACTAACTAATTTTATGAATCAGAATCTATTAATTGCTTTCAAGTCATTTAATGTCACTGAACATAATCTTAATGATATAGAGAAGAAACTAATTGATAAATTTGGTTTTCCTGCTTTTAATTTAGAATACGTTGGAATCAAAAGTAAATATTATCAAATAATTAAGGAAGCAAGAAAAGAGTGCCGTAATATTGTTAAACAAAGAATTGATCAAAGATAGAAGAACAATTTTCTCAGACGCCGCACTACGCATAACAATGCATTTTCGCAGGGTCCCATTCTACCCCACATCCATAAACTCCTCCGGCTTAGTCGTCATTAACCTGTATTCCTTCTCACTAATCTCAAACTTACAAGGTACAATCAATCCACCAGCCACAATAAGCCCATGCCCGCAGTCGCTATTGGTCACATAATTAAGCTGTGCCTGACTTAGCTGCAAAATATCCGCTAACTGCTTTCTATCCGATGCAGCCTGATCCATCAGAATAATAAACTGGCTGTTTGAAAGCATTGACCTTGCAATATCACTCTTAAGCAAATCCTCAACATTCTGCGTTATACCTGTTGGAATCCCTCCGTACTTCCTTGTCCTCTTATACAATTCATAAAGGAACCTACCCGAATATTCATTATTGAACATCAAATATATTTCATCCATGTACAGCCATGTTCTTTTCTTTTTCCCTCTATTCGAAACTATCCTATTCCAGATATTATCCAGAACAACCTGCATTCCAAGAGGCTTTAACTGATCTCCAAGCCTGTTTATATCATAGCAAATAAGCCTGTTGCTCAAATTCACATTAGTCTTTTCTGAAAAGATACTCAAACTCCCCTGAACATATAGCTCCAAAGACAAAGCAAGTCTTTGTGCTTCCTGTTCTGGCTGCTTTTTTAATATCTCAAAATAATCATTCATTGTCGGAATCTTCTCAGGCTTAAAATGTGAATTAATATAATCCTTATATGTCTGCCTTGTTACCCTATCCAGTATAGCCTTTTCCTCAGATTTTAATGGACCGATAAGCTGATCAAATATCCCTATTAAAAATTCTCCCTTCAGCTTCAAAGGAGGTTCGTCATCTCCATAATCCTTTTCCATATCAAAAGGGTTAATATGTGTTTCGCTGTTTGCTGATATTGTTACTATCTCCCCATTCAATTCCTTTACTACAGGGAAGTACTCTCTTTCAGGATCAATTATGATTATGTCGTCATCAGTACACAGGAATACCCTATACAATTCAGCCTTTGCTGTCATTGTCTTCCCACTCCCCGGTGTACCAAGTATAAATCCGCTCGGATTCTTTATGTCATTTTTTCTATCAAATACAACAAGCGATGAGGTAATTTTATTTATCCCGTAGAATATTCCCTTGCTTGAGAATACATCCTGTGCTGTAAACGGAAGCAGGATAGCCGCCCCATCAGTTAAAACCTGTCTTTTTACATGCAGCCTATTACTGCAAAATGGAAGTACACTGTTTAAGCCAAACTCCTGTCTATGTGTAGCGATTAAAGCCTTAATCCCATGCTTACTACATATATTTTGTGTAACCTTTGTATAATGCTCTATCTGTTCAAGATTGCTTGCAGTCAGACATATGTATATTCCAACACAAAAAAGCCTTTTATCATTAGCCTGCAATTCATGTAAGAGCTTTCTCGCTGCTTCAAGGTTATACTCAAGATCAAAGGGTGGAAGCTTTCCTTTCTGAGAAGACAGAATTTTATCTGCCTCCATTGCAGTAATTCTTCCTTTGATAAACCTCATTGCATCACTAGGATCAATATTTTCAAGATGGATAGACATATCAAGATTAAAATTAAGGCTTAGTAAGTCCCCAATAAATCTGTCAGATAATGAATTTGGCAGGTCTCTTATAAAAAGTATTCTTTTATAATCTGTTCCAATTTCAATATTTGATGTCTTGAATCTAAAGCTTGAAGGACATATCAAATCCTTAACATTGACACCTCTTGCTATTACGTCATTTGAAACACTAAATGGCTGTATTCTTTTTAGTCCTGGATTATATGAATCATAAAGTATTTTAAGTATTTCTTCTGCTCCAAGCTTAACTACCCTTGCATTATATTTTTTTAGGTTCTGCTCTATAGATGCTATTCTCCTATCAAGCTCTCCTAATACATCAACATACTTATTCCCAAAGCATTGAATTGCAAGGTATCTTTTTCTATCTGCAGCCTTTTTTGAAACCGATATATCAGTAATCCAATTACGGTAATATTCAAGGTCATTTTTATGAGTCATATGATTATCCGGTATTATATTCATAACCTCTTTTGTATCCAGTACATCATTTGTCAGAAACCACTGAACGTAATAATCAAGAGAGTTTAACATAGTACAATAGTTATTGAATATGTCTTCCTGATCATTGTCCCTTGCAAGGCTGTAGTTTATATTGTCTACAGAGCAAATAGCCACATAAGTATCCTTTGCAACTTCAATAAGCCCATCCTTAGTTATATACTGAAAAGGAATAGTTTGTTGAGCAGTTCTTGGCATTTTATATTTTCGGATGTTTTCTCTTTTTATCAAGCTTAATAAGTTTTTTATCATCGTCCTTCCTTTGCCCTCTCTTTCCATCATCGATTAATAGCTCTTCATTTTCAGGTAAGAACACTCTCTTTTGAGGAAAAACAAATTCTCTTATCATGTAGTATAAATACAACTCGCATGTAACACCTTGATAAGAATAGAACCCAATTGCGACGATAGGCAGAACAGTAAATATTACGGTTAATTGTTTTATATCCTTCTGAATATTCAGATAAAAATATGTAGTAACCCCGATAAACAAGGCTATTATCAGGCATATAATCTGCCTTAAGGTATAATTACCTACTACTCTTTCCTTATAACTGCTGATTTCTGCGTTTATGTTTACAACCATATCGATTTCTCCTTAAAGTACTGCTATTGTTGTTGCAATTGCAGTAATCAAGCTTCCAACATTAAAACCAGCATTTTTGCCGATTCCGAGAAGCTCTTCAAATTCCTGGGGTATTTTAAACATTGATATTATTAAAACTATTGTGCAAATTGCTCCACTTAAAATATCTACTGGTATTGCGTTTGGCAGCGTTATGCAGGTTATATACACCAAGAATATTAGATTGTAGAAAAATGATTTTAATACTACTGATACAAACTTTCTCATATAGCTTTTTATTATATCAGTAGTTTCTTCAGTGATATTGCACGTAAACACTAATGGACTTATCAGCATATAAAACATGATTTGCATCAACCTGAATATCAATGCAAATTGTACAAACAGAGCTGCTATCCAAATAACCCATCCAGTGAGGACTACCATTATCACCGAGCTTAATGTAGCTGAAGCTGATTGTATAACACTTTTGTCAATTATTGCATTTCTGAATGCTGCTACAATATCAATTGATATTCTGCTGTCAAGGAATTGTATAAAAGCATCATTGAAGTCAATTATCCACTGAAGCAGCTGTCCTGAATAACCTATAAGGATAACAGTAATTATCAACCGAATAAAGCACCTTGTAACAGTTCTGCCTTGTGCAACACTTCCAGCCATTGCCTTGCCAAGGTTAATGATAAATCCGATTGTTGCAAGGGTTATACAAATTGGCTTTAGTGCATCAGTTATAATATTGATTACTGTAGGACTTGTTTCACTCCATAAAGCTGGAGTATCTTTAAGAAAAGTCGGCAGTGTACTCAAACAGCTATTAACACAATTGTCAATCACATATGAATACATCTCTACCGACCAATCCTTAAAGTTTTGATTTATTGCATCTTTAATTGGTTGTATTAAATTATTTGGTAGGTTGACTATCGCATCAACTATACCCTGAATTGAAAATCCCGTATCAGCATATGCAGTGCATGGGAATGCAAGGGTAATTATAACTATTAATAATAAGACCTTTGTTCTCATCCTAACACCCCCACACAATCCTGATAATTATCAGAAGTACCCCATGGCTTTTAATAATTTAGGTTGACCATGTCCGAATTAGACTTACTATATTGTCAGCCTGGCTGCAGCCAGCAGTGAAAATAATAGCAGCAGTTGAGTGCCTCCAGCCTTTGGATTTCATATGCGGATCTTCCTCCTTCATCCCTCTGGCAACATTGAATATGCCATAGATTACCCAGATAACTCCTCCCTTTGTACCCCATCCTTTTATCGCAGTTGCAAGATTACCAATGAAGGTATCAACCGGGTCTGTTGCCGCCGCTGCATATGCCAATGTTGAAAACAATAAGGTGCCTGCTAAAAATACTAGTGCCCCAAATAACTTTTTCTTACAACGTAAACTCTTTATTTTCATCTTTACCCCTCCCAAACTCAGCACGTTCGAATATGCTGATATTATCAAAAGTTGTTTTTTCTTTTTTGCTGCTATCTTTAACTTCTTTATTAGACTGCCTCTCGTCTGTAGTCTCTCCAGATAAATGCACTATTTTATATGGTTCGTATTCCAGTAAAGAAGCAGGACTGTGTTTATTGTGATCAGTTTTCCTTAGTTGGGTATAAGCCTTATGTTTTTCCAACCTGTATTTCTCGGTAAGTATTGGATGAATGCCCTGAATCAAAACAATACTCCTATCTGGTTTTAATCTTGTTATTTCATCAGGTGTCAAAAGTGGTCTGCCTGTCTGACCTTCTCCTTCCGTCTTGGAACCTTTCCCACTGCTTTTTAACTGTATGGATAAAGATTTAGTCTTACTGGAAACAGTTGTTTTTCCTAAACGTTCAGAAATAAATTTAGCTGTTTCTATGTCCTGACTTCGAAGGAATAATAGTGTGTCGCAGTTTCCCAAAATATCTGCCCATTCTTTTTCGTATTTGCTCTTTAATTGTGCTAAAGACTGCAGTACTACTGATACGCTTATCCCCCTTGACCTCATGGATGATACCTTGCTTGAGAAATCGGGTATCCTTCCTATATTGCTGAATTCATCAAGCAAGCACATTACTGGAACATCAAGCTTACCGCCATATTCATCCGCTTCAGCGTATAAGGTTTGAAACAGCTGGCTAAAGAAAATTGATGATATAACATCATACGTCCTATGAGAATCACTAGTTATAACGTAGATTGCAGCCTTTTTCTTTCCTATTCTATTTAGTTCTAAAGTATCGCTTGACGTTAGTCTTGCAATCGCTTCATTTTGAAATACCTGAAGCCTTACCCCAAGACCGATTAATATATTGCCTCTTGTTTTTGAATCTCCTGATAAGCAAAATATCTTGTATGCTGCTAAAGCTTTATGCTTTTCCGATAGTTTGAAGAAAAGCTCGTCAAGCTTATCCCCTTTGCTTGCTGTTAATAGAAGCTCCAGCACACTTGAAAGATTTCTCTGCTTTTCAGGCAATTCACTTATTACATAACTTATCAAAGCAGTAAGCAGTGACGTTTCTGAGCTACTCCAAAAGCTTTCATTTTCAACAGATGACATAGAAGCTGATGTATTGTCTATGATTGTCTTAGCAAGTATTTGGATGTCCTGTTGACTATTTATATATGATAACGGATTATATAAATCCGATGCTTTCAGATTTACCAGATTTAAAACCTTTACTTCATAATCATTTGCCCTTAGATACTCAGATGTATCATCAAATATCTCCCCTTTTGGGTCTGTAATCACATAGCTGCCATTCATCTGCAATACATTCGGCTTAATATATCCTCTTGATTTACCTGAACCGCTGCTGCCTATAACCATCACATTTTTATTTAATGGCGAATCCATAGCCAGGCATATTCTATTCCCAAGTATAATTCCACTGCTTTGATTTAAAGCTCTCGTTATCTCGTCAGGTTTTGCCCATCTTGCTGAACCATGAGTTATGTTGTTGCCTGGCTTTTCCCATTTCTTAAAGTATGCAGCTGCCAAAGTAATTACCAGAATAAAAAGCCCTTGATAACTAACAAATGTGTTGAGCAGCTGCTTGCTTGTGAATACCTGTTTAATTATTAAAGGATTGCTTACAACCTTATTAAGTCCGAATATCAATATTCCTACAAATACAACATCTGAAGCTGCAAGTATAAGCATCCATATTACTATTTTTATAATCAGCCTTTTCAAATGCTATCTTCCTTTCAAACCTCTACTTAACGCGGTAGAAATTTCTTTTGCCTGTTCTGGTTTAAGCAAATTCTTATTTTTATCAAGCGGATAAATTGCAACTTTCGTTCCTGCATCATTTTCAATAGCCATCCATTTTAGATTCTTACTGTTTAAATACTCTGAAATTGATTTCCTATCCTTATGATTAAGGTCTATGTTAATTGAGTTATATACAGCGTTTTTCCCCTTCAACATCTTCTTAAAGTCCATATATTTATTACTACCATAGGTTTGTTTTTTGACCCATTTCATAAATCCTTTGTATTTTTGCAGCTTTTCCTTATTCATCTTGAGTTTAACCAATGAGTATATGCCGTAAAGCGTATACAACGCTGAATTACCTCTAACTAATATGCGGGTAACATTCTTAGCCATTCTCTTAGCCGCAATATCAAGCTTTTCCCTTTGAATAAATTGCTGGTATTGGCTGCTATAATTAGTGCTTGTTTCATAGTTGTGTATAAAGTAATTCTTAAATTGAGTAAACTCATACTTATTAAGATTAAGCCTATAGGTCAATCCATGCCTATCCTGATATGTCGGCTTTATCAATAAATGCACATGTGGATGCCCGCAGTTCATGTGTTCGGATGCAATCCAAGTAAGCTTTCTTCCTGAGTAGATTTCATAATTACTTAAGGTATTTCTGATAAATTCCCTATAGTTCATACCCATCTTTTTATATTCGTCACCACTTAGACTGATAACAACCTTATAAACCTTTGGTGCTTCAGAATGGGATGTAAATCTATCTTTAAGATTCCTATTAAACTCTTTTATGTCAGCATGCTCTCTATTCTCATCAAATGCTCCCAGCCCTCCTTCTCTACTTCTAAAGGCTATATACTTAGTAGATTTCTGGGCAGCTGTTAGATTTTTCGTGTATCCGATTTTAACAAACAGCATCACTGACACCTTCTTTGTTCTCTAACTGCCTTACAGTTTTCTTCCTTGCAGCTTCATATATTTCATCAACCTCACCAAGAACCTTCTGCAATATATCCTTATCAGTTCTTTTTATATAGTCAGTTGCCAATGGAAGCACCAAATTGAGTATAATTCCGGCATCTAGTCTTGTTTTAAATAGAGGATTTAGCAGGTTTTTCTCCAGCCTTGAAAGACGTTTATCAATAGGTGTAAGAATATTTGAAAAAACAAATTCATCCTCTTCACCCTTTTGCTTTCGGATATAGTCTTTAACAGCTATCTCAAGCTGGTTTGATATCGAATCCTTCTTAACCTTTGTAGCAATTTCTGAAAACTCTTTGTAAATTGAGCTTTCGATTATAACCGTTCTTCTTTCCCTCACGGCTTCACCTTCTGGTAATAGCTTGTATTAAATTTTATGAGTCAGTAACACGTTATATTCCTTTAATAATGGGCGATGGACAAAATTAAGGTTTGAAAAAGTAATAATCGAAGTAATACTGGATGGTTTGAAGTAATACTAAAGGATGGCTTGATATAAGGGTTTTGTGGTAGTAGTAATACTACCTTTATTTCTACCTTACTTTTTGAAAAAAAGGTGAACTGCCTTTTCTGAGTTTTGCTGAAATGATGGGCTATAGTGCTTGCAAAGCAGGAAAGACGTTTTTTCGTGTCCTACTTCGGAGACAAGAAATTTTTCCTGTGAGGTTACAAGCAGGAATATTTTCTGACTTCTCACACGAAAATACGTCTTGGCTTGTCCTTTGAAGTAATACTGAATATGGCTTTGAGATAGAGATTTTTCCGTTTGTGGTAATACGAGTATTACTTTGAGTAATACCTGAGTAATACTTAAGAAAGGCTTGATGGTGGGATTTATGAGAAAGGCAGTATTACTACTTTTGCTGATAGTAATACTGCCTTTTGCTGTTAAATCAGTATTTGTTAGGGTTATTACTGGCTGAGTAATACTAAAGTGGATATAGTAAGTTATGGCTTGATATTAGGGTTTTAAAGTATTACTGTATTACTGAAATTTGAAAAGCATGGAGAATGCGGCAAAAGAACTGCGTCCCTAATCAGTCTATCAATTTGGGTTCACTTCAACCATTTTCTCGCTTCTTATATTGATTCTGCTTTTTCTTTAAGCTTCGCTTTTAATTCACGAACAAACGCTTTTGTACTATCCTCAATATTATACTTATAGTTTATTTCAGTTACAATTTCAGAAAAATTGTCTAATACAGATTTAATTACCTTTTCATCATATTTAATATTTTTACCAAAAAAATGTCTGGCAACTTCTTTTGGAGCATTAAAAAAAACTAAATTCCACATATTTAAGCATTTTTCTTCTGCATAATTCATTAATTCATAGAATACTTCTTCGGTTTTTCTCAAACTTTTGTAAGACTTATCTAATAATTTATTATCAGTAGTTCCTTTTAAACCTAATTTGAGCCAGGCAGAAGCATTATAATATTCTAAGCTCTCATCGAAATTTTCTAAAATATTACTTAGTTCATAATAATAGCATGCATAATCAACATATTCTGCAGTCACCATAGTTGTTGCTTCAATTATATCGAAAGAATTTTTAAAGTCATAAGGATTAGTTCGGTGGCACATTCCCAAGCTTTGGTTTACCATTTCAATATTGTATTTGTCCTCTTTGCTTATAAATTCCATATTATTCTCCTATCCACCCTTATTTCTTATAATAAGTTAATCGTGTACCTGTCACCTTATATTTTAATTCATGTAGCTGTTTTATATAATTCATATCTATGCATACCATACACTAACTGGAGTGTGGGTTGTCTCACGATTGTTATTTAGATAGTCTCTAAATCTGCAAGCAGAATCATAATCTGTATATGCCTTAATACTTATCTTTCTCCTAAATTCGTACTAGAATTGTATTTATAATAATTATCAAAGAAACTATGATTGAACTCTGGATTAAAATAGTGTTTTCTTTTTATCCATATAAAGCCATCACCTTTTGAAATAATTGCGACGTCAATTGGTCCACCGACTGTTTCAGAACTTGTAGAAACCTTTCTTTTTAATGATGTTAAGTTTACAAGTGATTCAGCCATTGCTGCCATTTCATCTTTAGGTAATACTGTTACAATTTCCATTACCGGTTGCACAAAATTCTTAAATTTATAGTTTGTTATGTCCTCTGTTATTTTGGTTAACTTCTTTTCGAGGATATCTCTAAAAGACATTAAATAATTATTTTTTGATTCATTATTAATAATAATGTTATTACTTAAAGAACTCATCTCATTATATAAATTAGTAAATTCTCTAATAATAACTCTATTTATCTGTGTTTCTAACCTTTCATCAATGCCTTCCATAAAATTATGGACCATATCATCTTGTGCGAACGGAATAATAGAACCCGGATTACTGAATGTAATATCTTCTCTTTGAACTTGAATACATTTTAATTTGTTATTTAGAATTCCTTCCATTTTATAATTAATTAGACTAGGAAATATATCTTTACTTCCGAAACCAGCTATAACAACTCCAGAGTAATTGCTCGAAAATTTATTTTTTATAAAGATTTCTCCACACAAATTGATTATTGCTTTAATATAATCTTCATTCATATCAATATTATTAAACAAGTTAGTTATAATTTTCTTTAATTCTTCAGCATATTTTGTAATAATAATATGTTTATAATTTTCAGGGTAAAATGGCAGATATTCAGCCTCAATTAATTCCTCGTATTCTGATGAAATAACTGCATTCAAAACTACTGATAAGTCATCATTTGTTTTTAACAAATACTCAACTTTTCTTTTCATATCAGATAAATAGTTGAAAACAGTATTATTAAAATATGATTTTTGTACTCCTTCATCAAATAGATAATGATTATGTTCGAGATTATTAATAAAATCTTCTGCATAATTGCTTATATGCTCAAAACTTTTTTCATTAGCTTCGCACCTATATGATTTAATAATTGTTTCCCAAGGAATGCCCATTAATTCTGAATTCCCATATATCATGATTCCAACTGGGTGATATTTTGATAGTGAAAATAATTTGTTAGCTGTGTTGTAAATCTTATATCCTTCTGCAGTTCGGATTGTAACTGCACTATCAGCTGCTAATGCAACTGCAGACTTATTAAGTATGCCAATTTCCGCAGTCATAGCAATAACCTCCAATCTTTTTTATAATACTATGTCGATTTTGATAACGTTCTCGCGTTTTCAGCACCCCAAAGTAGAAATACTCAAACTTAGTTATCAAACGTGATTCGCATGTCCACTTTGCGGGTGAGTTACGTTAATAAAATGCTCATTTTTCAATTTTACGAACTAATTTTTCACATTTATTTTTATCTATAATACATGTGTCCAAACTAGTTACTATAATTTCCCTATAGATTATATCACAAAATTCCACATTTCAACTAATTTAGCATAATCAGTATATTTTTTTATCTAAACTGCAAAAATACTATCTTTTTTTACGCTTACAAAGCAAGAAAGACGTTTTTAAGTGTCCTTCCCAAAAACAGCCGAAGGCAGAAGCCGCTGCATAAACATTTTCTGCCCTTTACACATAAATACGTCTTGGCTTGTACTTTGGAGTAATACTGGATATGGCTTGGGAATTGGGATTTTTTCGTTCGTGGTAACTTTGAGTAATACATGAGTAATACTTAAGAAAGGCTTGATGCTAGGATTTATGAGAAAGACAGTATTACTACTTTTGCTGGTAGTAATACTGCCTTTTGCTTTGAAATCAGTATTTGTTAGGGTTATTACTGTCTGAATAATACTAAAGTAAATATAGCTAATTATGGCTTGATATTAGGGTTTTAGAGTATTACCAGTAATACTTAATTTCCTTTATGAAAAGTTAAGCTTACTGCTTTTTATTTTATTAGCTCTTTTCCTTTTGCTGTCACATTATATCTCTGATTTCTGCTGTTTGGCTTATCAGGTATCGTATATACTAATATTTCTAACGATATTAACCTTGATAGTGCTTTTTTCAGATTACCATACACCTTTTCATATCCTAGTTTTTCAACAATTTCTTTCTTTGACAATTCTTTATCTTTGCATAACAAAATTATTTTTCTTTCAGTTTCATTCAAGCTTAGATTTTCAACTGGTACCTTAACTGGTACCTCAACTGATACCTCGACTTGTTTTTCAATAAACCATGGATGAATTTTTAATGTAGTCAAAAAATAACTTCTATCATCATCTGTTTCAAAGATTGGTTCAGGTGAACCGTTATTCTTCATAGCCCTTGTTATTTTAGGTATCCCTGTGCTTCTTCCTTCAGTGAGCTTCAATTCCTTCAGGAATTCTCCAATTCTGCGGTTTCTATACCTTCTCGAGACAAATTCTCCTTTGTCCATATCACTCTTTTTAATTGATTTATCTGGTCCCGGGAAGCTTAGTATTTGTATCTTATCTGGATAAACCCTTATTTCAACTGGCTCCCTAATTTCATAATCCCTATGATATACTGCATTAACAATACTTTCTTCTAATGCAACATAAGGATAGTTAAAGGATCTCACTGCCTCTGCCTGATCAGGAAGCTTTTTAATTCTTTCTTGCAAAACCATATTTTTTAAATATGTTAGTACATCTCTTATCTGCTGATCTATCGGACCTTTAAAAATTTTTTCTTCAAGGTGATCATCACCAGGACCATTTTTAAATTGCACTACCTCAATCTGTGACATAGGTATAAAATTCTGCGGCATATCATTAAATAGTAATAATCCAACATTCCTCGGTTTCAGATATTCATTAGTTCCATCAACAATGATCATTTGCCTGCACAATTGTTCAAATCTCATATCAGCGGAATTCTTATACAGCTCACTCTTTACTTCATGCAGAAATGACTGTATCAACGGAAGCTTCAAGTCCTCAATCTCAGCAGTATGATGAATCCTATCATCAAAAGGGATTGTTCCAGCTAAAGAGATCAAATCCTTTTCCTCATCAAACTGTGCTTTTACAGTATTGGAGAACCTTCTTATATAATAAGCATACTGAGAGTTTTTCCCCAAAAACATAGGAGCTTGATATGGACGATTTTGTCCTCCCGGCACCCAAATTATTAGGATATGCTTTCCTTGAAAAGCTACTGGTTCAGCAATAGGAAAATAGTGTGGCTTCAATCTATTGCAAAGGTTCAATAATTCTTTCTGAATTTTGTCTATATTATTAATTGCTAGTCCTACAGGAGGCAGCAGCGGTCTTCCGTCCTTTTCCTTAATACCAACAACAATATAACCTCCGCCCCAATTGTTAATATCATTTGCAAAAGCACAAATAGAATGGATAACATCTTCAGGATTCCATCCTTCTTTGAACTCAATTCTTTCCCATTCAACTGTTAATCCATTAATCAATTCATCTATGTTTATCGGTAGTGCCATATTTTTTCCCCTTAGTCTCTTATAATTCTAATTCTTCCCAACTCAATTTTAGTCTATAAATTATATTATGTCCATTATGTATTTATATCCTCTCTTCTTCTCGTAAACTATAGTAATTGGACAAACCCTCTTTTGAATAAGTATGTACCACTAGTATTTTTAGGTGATGATTTTATTGTCCGAAAAGCCAGAAATTGAAGTAACTGCCTCCTACCCGGAAAGTGGCAAAACCTTTCAGGAATTAATGGAAGAGCTGATTGAAAACTACCTACCTCTTAGGTATAATTGACCTAACGGCAGGTAGTTATCTTTACACGAGGGCAAGAAGGAGGAATAAACATGTATGCTCTTGAAGATAACCGCCATACAAAAATTTTTAATGCTGCAATATATGTAAGGCTTTCAAGGGAAGACGAAAGAAGCACTGAATCTGAGAGCATTGCTAATCAGAAAGAATACCTTACAAAATATGTTTTAGAGCAAGGCTGGAATCTGGTTGATATTTTCGTTGATGACGGATTCACCGGGACAAATTTTAACAGACCTGATTTTAAAAGATTGTTAAAAGCTATTGAGAGCAAAAAAATAAATCTTGTAATTACTAAGGACATGTCAAGGCTCGGAAGAGATTATATCGACACTGGCTTCTATATCGAAAGGTATTTTCCTGAACATTCTGTACGTTATATTGCTTTGAATGATGGAATTGATACCTTCGCAAATACCAGTAACAACGATATGAGTCCTTTCAAGTCGGTTATGAATGATATGTATGCTAAGGATATTTCAAAAAAGGTCAGGACAACCGTAGATTTGAAAAGGAAAAATGGAGAGTTCATTGGTTCCTTTGCTCCATACGGCTACCGTAAAGATCCGAACGATAAGAACAAGCTTCTTGTTGATCAAGCTGTTGCCTGGGTTGTAAAGAAAATATTCAATATGTTTGTCAGCGGCTTTGGCTTAATACAAATTTCGATGGCGCTGAATAAGGAAGGTATCCCCTCCCCAAGTGCATATAAAAGAAAAACAAGCAACTATAAGGGACGAGGTAACGGAGTTGATTTATGGTCATTTGAAACCGTAAAGTATATTCTGACCAATCCGACATACACAGGAAACGTAACACAAAATAGGTATGTTAAAATTAATTACAAGGTTAGTAAGCTCAAAAAGGTTCCTAAGGAAAGCTGGATTACTGTAAGCAACACACATGAGCAGATTGTTGACAGCGAAACCTTTAATCATGCGCAGCAGATTTTCAGCGTAAGGGATTTCTCAACAAAATATGCCCCTAAAGACGGAGCGCATTTGCTATCAGGTATGATTTACTGTGGAGACTGCGGAAGCCGGATGACCTTTATAACAACCAGTGCCGGAGTATTCTATGCTATTTGTACAAGGTATAAAAATCACAGGATGTGCACAAGACATTCCATGCCCGAAAAAGAACTGGAGCTTTGCATTATAAATGAGCTAAGAAATATATCTGCTTATGCAAGCAATCAGGAAAGATTGATTAAAACAGCAAAAAAACATGCAGCTAAAGCATTAAATGATTCTGGTATTGATTATGAGATTAAAGAAATAGAAACCAGACTCTACGAAATACAGAAAACCTTGAAAACCTTATACGAGGATAAGCTGAAAAGCATTATAACCGAAGCTGATTTTATGGATTTTTCAAGGGATTATAATTTGGAACGTGAAAAATTACACTTTAAGCTTACAAAGTTAAATCAGGAAAAACAAAAGCTGCATCAGCAGGAAAAAGAAACTGATAAGCTTCTGAATTTCGTTAAAGATTTAACAGATTTTAATAACATTAATAAGCCGCTTTTAGTAAAATTAATTAACAGGATAGATGTCTACGAACAGCGGAAAATAGCCATAAACTACAATTTTATCAAGCCCTTTTAAATGTTCCCCGCGAGGTATTGGGGGGGTCTATGTACGCAACACTTATTATAAATGCAGGTCCAAGATATCTTAATAATTGTTTTATCTTAAATTTATTAAAAAACAATTTATGCATTAAGCTCCTTAAAGGGGATAATTACAATCGCCCCTCTTAAAACCAACTTTTGTTTACAAATCAAAATATGTTTTTTACAGATTTTCTGTTACATAAGAACAAAAGTTTATATATGAAGCTTTTGATGAAATACAGTCACAGCAAGACTTTAAAGCAAACTTTTCTACATAACAAATAAAGTTTTATTGTGTCATATTTATTTTAAAAGGATTGAATCCATTAAGGTCATAAACATCAATTTTCTCTGTCTTTTTATAAATATTTACTACCCAATAAGTTAACGGAGTTGCAATAATTTCATAACAAACCTTGAAAATATAGTTAGAAACCATCACAGTAACTAATAAGCTGTTGGTTAATACTCCTGCAAATGCAATTGTGCAGAAAACAGCAGTATCAATTAATTCGCCAAATATTGTGGACCCAACCGTTCTGGTCCATAGATGCCTTCCTTGTGTCCAAACCTTCATTTTTGCAAGTATAAAGCTGTTTGTAAATTCACCCATCCAATACGCTATCATAGACGCTATTGCAATACGTGGTGCCGTCATAAAAATATTATTGTATGATTCTTGCAGATTCCACCCACTAGCAGCTGGCATTATCCCTACAATCCAAGTAATCGCCGACATTAAAAGCAAAGAAAAAAAGCCTACCCAAATAATCCTTCGTGAGCCTTTAAACCCATACACTTCGGTAATTACATCCCCAAATATGTAAACTATAGGGAATAAAATTGTACCTCCGTCAAAAGTAAATGGCCCTACAGCTATTATCTTTGTAGATACAATATTGCTGATTATCAGAACTGCTACAAACAACCCCATTGTTAAGTCATACAGCTTGTAGTTATTATTCATATGCCCTCCTTTATAAAATTAACTATAAAATATTATATATACTAAATGAAAAAAATAAAGAACAAGTTCAAAGTCCCTTGTCCTTTTGGTGGAGATGAAGAGGCTCGAACTCTCGACCCCCACAATGCCATTGTGGTGCTCTCCCAGGCTGAGCTACATCCCCTTATTTCAAACCTATGATAACATAATCATTTTATCTATTCAATAACAAGTTTATTTGATAGTATAGCTGCTTAAAAGGAAAAAAGCGACTAAGGTCGCTTTTAATAATTTATTTCAGACAGGTTAGGCATTTGATATTCCTGCCTCAGGAGGGAGAAACCTGTCTACAGATTTTATATCTAAATATTAAAATTCGATATAATTCTGCAAATTCCTCCCGGCACTAAAAAATAGTGCTGCAGACCTATACTTTTAAATTTCCTTTAATTTTCAAGGCTTGCGGGTTTCTTTCAAGTAAATATTTCACATTATTGTATATAAATTCTTCTACTTGAGCAGGCGCTCTTCCGACATAATTTGACGGTTTAAGTACTTTTAATAAATCTTCATAATTCATTCCAAAACTTTTATCATCAACAATTCTCTTTATAAGGTCATTTTCCAAGCCTTCTTCTTTTACGCGCCTGCCTGCTTCCATAGATAAAACACGTATTTTTTCATGAAGCTCTTGTCTGTCCCCTCCTCTTTTTACAGCTTCCATAAGAATATTTTCTGTAGCCATAAAAGGAAGTTCATTTAAGACATGCTGGTTTATTACCTTTTCATATACAACTAACCCCGAAGTAACATTCAAGAAAATATTAAGTATAGCATCTACTGCAAGGAATCCTTCAGAAATTACAATTCTTTTATTTGCTGAATCATCAAGAGTTCTTTCAAACCATTGAGTCCCTGCAGTCATAGCCGGATTAAGCATATTAACCATAACGTATCTTGCAAGAGAACCCATTCTTTCACTTCTCATTGGATTTCTCTTATAAGCCATTGCAGAAGAACCTATCTGTTTTTCTTCAAAAGGCTCCTCAATTTCCTTCATGTTTTGAAGAATTCTGATATCATTACTAAATTTATAAGCACTCTGAGCAATAGATGAAAGTATGTTATAAACTCTGGAATCAAGCTTTCTTGGATAGGTTTGTCCGCTAACATCAAAGGTTTCAGCAAAACCCATTTTAGCTGCAATCATCTGTTCAGCTTTTTTAACCTTTTCATTATCCCCATTAAATAAAGCAAGGAAGCTTGCCTGAGTTCCGGTTGTTCCCTTTGATCCCAGCAGCTTCATATTTCCCAATACAAAATCAAGGTCTTCCAAATCCATTATCAAATCCTGCATCCATAAGGTTGCTCTTTTTCCGACAGTAGTAAGCTGTGCTGGCTGAAGATGAGTAAAGCCAAGGGTAGGTAAATCCTTGTACTTTGCTGCAAACTCAGAAAGGTTTGCAATTACTCCTATGACCTTATCTCTAACCAATTTTAATGCTTCTGCCATAATGATTATGTCTGTATTGTCACCAACGTAGCATGACGTTGCCCCAAGATGGATTATTGGTCTAGCCTTGGGACACTGTTCACCATATGCATGAATATGAGCCATTACATCATGCCTGAACTCTTTTTCTTTCTGTTCAGCTACTTCATAATTAATATTATTTGCAGAGTCTCGCATCTCCTGAAGCTGTTCATCGGTAATATCAAGCCCAAGCTCTTTTTCTGCTTCAGCCAATGCAATCCAAAGCTTTCTCCATGTTTTAAACTTATTATCCGGTGAAAACAGCTCAAGCATTTCCTTGCTTGCATATCTGGAGTTCAATGGACTTTCATAGGTATTCCTCATAAATATTATCATTCCTTTCATAATGCTTCAAACTATAGAGCTTTCCTATATATAAAAGAAAGGGACTAAGGATGCTCCATGCAGCATTTCATCCTCACTCCCCCTCTTTTAAAAAAGAGGGATTTAAGTTGTCAGCTATTTAATTCCTTGTACGAACTTCTCTATCCTACTTAACCCTTCAGATATATTTTCCATTGAGGTTGCATAGGACAGCCTTACATAACCTTCAATGCCAAATCCTGAGCCGGGTACAACTGCAACTTCGGCCTTTTCCAGAAGCAGCTCGGCAAAACTATCTGAACCTTTTATGATTGTACCATTGAATGATTTACCTATAAGCTTAGAAATATTTATCATTACATAAAATGCACCTTCCGGTTTTAAGCATGATAAACCCGGTA
This sequence comes from Deltaproteobacteria bacterium, assembly GCA_050258375.1. Lineage (GTDB taxonomy): Bacteria > Bacillota > Clostridia > Acetivibrionales > UBA4821 > JBLMYQ01. The sequence goes on from JBLMYQ010000074.1 coordinate 28,515, forward strand.
TAGAATTGATTTTTTCTACCATATAGTTTCTGCGTTTTATATATTCATTTCTCATGATTTCAATCTCTTGCTTCGGACCATCAAGTGCCGCAACTGCTGCCTTTTGTGCTATTGAATTTGGATTTGAAGTAGCATGACTTTGAACATTAGCCATTATTTTTGCTATTTCCTGATTTGAAGCTGTGTACCCAATACGCCATCCTGTCATAGAATATGCCTTTGACAACCCGTTGACAATTACTGTTTGTTCCTTGATTTCTTCTCCCAGGGAAGCAATGCTTGTGTGCTTTATCCTGTCATAGATAAGCTCTTCATATATTTCATCAGAAATAACTATAAATCCTTTCTCCACAGCAATTTCAGCAATTTTGAGCAATTCTTCCTTGCTGTATACCATTCCCGTTGGGTTGCTTGGGCTGTTTAGTACCAATGCTTTTGTTTTTGGGCTGATTTTTGATAATAATTGCTCCGATGTAAACTTGAAACCATTTTTTTCTGAGGTTTCTAATAAAACAATCTTTCCATCAGCCATTTTTATCATTTCTGGATAGCTTACCCAATAAGGTACCGGTAAAATTACCTCATCTTGCGGATTTAATATTGCCTGAAAAACATTTGATAATGAGTGCTTTGCTCCATTGCTTATAACGATCTGGCTTGCATTATACTCAATACCATTGTCCCTTTTCAGCTTTCTGCAAACGGCTTCCTTTAATTGTAGTATTCCGGATGCAGGAGTATACTTTGTAAAGCCTTCTCTTATTGCCTTTATTCCTGCTTCCTTAATATGCTCCGGAGTGTCGAAATCTGGTTCGCCGGCTCCAAAACCTATTACGTTTATCCCTTCTTCCTTCATTTTCTTAGCCTTTGCATCAATCGCAAGTGTTGCTGATGGACATATACCCTTAGCCTTTTGTGAATAATTTATCACAACCGCCTCCTTCCACATAACGTTCCAATGCAAATATATTTTACAATATGAAGTTATAATTATCCATAAATTTTTAATAATATATTTTATTGCACCAATTAATTATACTAGGTACACACAAACCGCCTTTTATAAGGCGGTTTGTTGTGAAGCTTAGTCCTCATTTATTGGAATTTTATATCTTAATGAAAAGTATTTCGCCTTTATCAAATAAATAAACATTGATAATGGTACCAGTACAAGTGCCGCACAGCTTAAAACAAGTATTTGCATCTTAAAATAAGAAATATCCGCACCCATTAAAAATATTCTTCGCATCGGGTCAGCAAAGTATGTTACCGGAAATATACTTGAAAGCATTTTAATAGGAGTAATCATCATAAACCTTGGCCAGGTATATCCCGAAAGCAAAAATGACGGCACCGCAAAGAATATTGAATACTGGGTTGCCTCTACTGCGCTTCTGCATATGAGCGAAAGAAAAATCCCCAGCGCTATAATAACTAATAAGAATATTGCCGCAAACCACATCAAATCAAACATACTTCCCCTGAAAGGCATCTTAAATACATTTATTAATACCTGCAAGCAGAGCGCAAAGTTGATGTAGTTTATTGTAAAATGAACAATAGTAATTCCTATTATTTTATATAAAGCCTCTTTCATAGAAATCAAATGTGCTCCAATTGTATTCCTATTTATTACAAAGGAATTTGCAATAAACATCATAGTAACCTGTTGTAGTATAAGTGCCAATATTCCGATAACCAGGTATGCAGAGTAATTGAATGTAGGATTATACCATATTCTTGTTGAAAAACCTATTGGCATAGCAATATTTCTTGCTGTTTCAGGAGTAATCCCCTGTGTCCCAAGCATTTTCATTGTTGTTCCCTTTGAATATGTTTCAATAATTTCCAATGAGCCCTGCAAAATAGTGTTGCTAATTATCATATTGTTTCCATTTGCTACAACCAATACTTCTGAAGCCTGTTTATTGATAACATCTTTCATAAAGTTTTTAGGAATTATTATCGCTGCATCTGCTTTATCAGCACAAAAAGATTCATGTATTGATTTCTCATCATCAGTATAATAAGAAATTTGGAACTTTTCGCTGCTTCTAAAGCCATCTACGATTTTTCTGCTCAAACTTGAGTTATCCTTATCAATCATTATTGTTCTTACTCCCAAAACGGTATGAGGAGAAAACTCAAGTCCGTACAATGTAATCAGAAACAACGGAGCAATTATTAAAACCAAGAATACTTTATGGTCTATAGATAATCTAATTATTTCGTCTTTAATTGCTTTTAAAATTTTATTTAATATGCTCATTGCTTTCACTGCCTTTCATTTACAGGTTCTTCCTGAATCCTAAAATTATTTATCTTCAACGTTTAAATATGCAGTCAATCCTGGTCTTACCCTACCATCATTCTTTATCTTTACCTTTACGCTAAATGACATAATGTCCTGCTCATCTCTTTCATTTGTTGCTCTTTTTGCTGCAAAATCCGGCTTAAGGTCAACATTTGAAACAACTCCATCAAACATATTATTCTTATATGCAGATATACTTATCTTTACATGTTCACCAACTTTTATTTTCGATAATTCTGTTTCTCTAACACTTAAATCAGCCCATATATCATTCATATCCGAAACTGTCGCTATTACATAGCCAGTTGAAACAAGCTCCCCTTGTTTAGTATTTAAAAGTGTAATTGTCCCGTCAATTGGCGATACGATTGTTGTATCTTTTAAGTATGCCCTTACTTCCTGCAAACCAGCAAAAGCCTGATCATATTTTGCCTGCGCTGCCTCAACATTTTGCTTTGCAAGTTCTACCTGCATATTTCCCGTATTTGCCGCATCTACTGATGCTTTGACCTGCTGAACCATTGATTCCGCTGTTTTTAAATCCTCAGGTCTGACCGCATCTTTTGCTATATCAAGCCTTTCTTTTGCTATATCCATCTGGGCTTTAACCTCATCAGCCTTCTGCTGTGAAACTGCTCCCTTTTCGGCAAGATATTTTACTCTTTCATAAGTTTTCTTTAATACATCATAAGCAGATTGTGCCTGAGCGATCTCCTCATTTCTAGCTCCTTTTTTTGCCTTTTCATATTGATAATTCGCAGCATCCAACCCAGCATATGCTTTATCAATATTTGATTTTGCTATCTTTTCCTGAAGAGCAACCGATTCTTTTGCCTGCTCAAGAAGAACCTTTGCTCCATCAACCAGCGCCTTAGCCTGCTGCTCTTTTGCCTTTAATTCATCACTGGATAATATTGCAATTATATCTCCAGCCTTAACCTTCTGATTTTCTTCTACCTTTAGCTCAATAACACGTCCTGGAAGCTTTGATGCTATAGTTATCTCCTTAGCTTCTATTGTTCCAGTTATAGTTTTATTATGAGCGTATCTTGCATTCGATGAATTGCATCCCATAATATAACTAGCTGCTAATATTAAAAACACACCTAAAATAATTATCTTATTACGTTTCATATTTATCGCCCCCTACAAATTAATACCTATATCGTATAAATACTTTGCTTTAGCCTGATTGTAGTTGTAAATCAACTCAATAATTTTCTCATTAACTTGGCTTAATTTTTCTTCAGCAGCCGTAACATCAATTATGGTACCTGCAGCTTCTTCAAGATTAAGATCTTTTAGGTTTGCACTTTGAAAATCGAAACCATTTTGATACTTTTCTTTAGCTATCTCCAAATTTTCTTCCGCCTTTTCTCTTAAGCCCTTTGTATACACCATCATTTCCTGAGTTTTCATCAAATTAACGTATGATTTCCTTATATCTGCTTCGATAGTTAATTTTGCAGTTTTATATTTCAACTCTGCCTCTTTTACTTTCAACTCAGCTTCACGGTAATTAAATGTATAATCAGGCTCGTATCTTTTTGTAATTTCAAAATTCAACTTTGTTATAAGAAGCTCTGCGTTAGCTTGTTTTATCTCAATTCTGTTTTTAAGTCCGGATTTTATCCCTTCTTCCAAATTGCAGGCTAATATATCAGCCTTAACATCATCTTTAAGCTCTATATCTTTATTCAAATCAATATTCATATTTTTCTTAAGTTCTATCATGGATAAGTCTGCCAATCTTTTCGCATTCAATAATTCTATCTGAGAAGAAGCATTTAATACCTGTGCAAGAAGCATATCATCTTTTGCCTTCATACCTGATTTATATGCTTCGGCTGCAATCCTCTCCTGTTCAGAAGTTCTCTGTGCTGTCTTTTCTTTTATTTTTACTATTTCCTTATTCTTAGCTGCTTCGTAAAAACTATTTTGTATAAGCAATCCGATTTTTGTTTTAGCTATTTGCATGCCGTATTTAATTACATCAATTTCCATATTTGCTTTTGTTCCTAATAATTCCTTAACCTGGTCATTAACTAAACTAGCTGCAACCTTATCATAACCTTCTGCAATCTTATCTGAAGCTTCATCAATCACTGCTTTTATTTGAGCTTTTGTTGTCCCAGCAGGAAAAGCACCTCCGCTTATAACATTTATATTAGGAATTGGTATATTGTCTGGAACACCTGCAAGATGCGCATATAAGGTCTGCAACTGTTCAAGCTTTGCTTCCCCCTCATCTATTGCCCTGCTGCCGGCAGATAATCTTTGTCTATATAAATCTGCTCTGTCAGAATCAATATCTTTAGTTTGCTTTTGAATTTCAAGTGCTTGAATATCAAGGCTATTTTTTATTGCTTCCTCTACACACTGCTGCAGTGTGAATATATTAGTTGTTTGTTGACTTTTTTGTAAATTATTTTGTGCTGATGGTTGAGCTTGATTATTCAAGTTACCTTCAGCAAAAGAACAATTAACAATTGTAAACAATATACATACCGAAATTAGTCCACTAAAAATCTTTTTCATTTCTTTGTCCTCCTTCCAGGTCAAAATTCTTCTTTATTTGTTTTCTTAACCAGCTACATCTTATATCCGGTTAAAAAGTGTTTCATAAAAGAATTTGCAAGCTCTTCTGAATCCAATTCCTTTTTACTCATTAATCTGTAAATCATTGATGAACTAATCATGCCAAAAAATGCAACTGCCATTATGTCACTTTTCTCATTTCCCACTAGCTTCTTTTCTTTAGCCTCGTCAAGTATAGAGCTTATTAACCTTAAATATTCATATATATATTCTCTAAACCTCACTTGTCTTTCGTGACTCCCCCATAGCTGTGTCAATAAGAAGATAAAGAATTTATTATACTTATTAATCATTTCAGTCTGTATTTTCATAATTTCATCTAATTTCTCTATAGGGTTTTCATGCATTTGCGTTCTTTCTCTTATCACCTCCTTTAAAATATTTATTCCCTCTTCAACTACATAATTAAAAAGGTCATCCTTACTTTTAAAGTAATAGTAAAGCGTTCCCTTTGCAACGCAAGCCCTTGCAGCTATATCATCCATGGTTGTTCTCTCATAACCTATTTCAGCAAAAAGCATTATTGAAGACTCAAATATTTGCCTTTTTGTTTTGTTCATTTTTTATTCCTCCTCTGTTATACTGACTGGTCAGTATAATTATATTATAATACTATTGTAAAATATTACAACAAAAAAAGTAAAACTTTACATAAGCTTTACTTTTTTAGAACTAGTATTATCAAATTTTATTCATAACCAAATAATATTTTTTACTCTTTTATATTTCTGATTACCGCTTCTACCAGCTTAATCATATTTTTTACATCTTCAACATCAACCATTTCAGCCGGGCTGTGTAAATATCTGCAAGGTATTGCTAAAGAAGCTGTTGGTATGCCTTCTCTCACTAAAGATATTGCACCGGCGTCAGTTCCTCCTACATTTGCTACTTTAAGCTGGTATGGAATTTTTTCTTTTTCTGCAGTTTCAATAATCAGATTTTTTAGTTTTGGATTTATAATTGAAGCGTTATCCATTATTTTTATTATTGGTCCATATCCACATTTTATTGGAGAAGGCTTCGACTTAGGCGTATCTCCTGGTGCAGTTACATCTAAAACAAGTGCAAAATCAGGATTTACTGAATATCCTGCAGTTTTAGCTCCCCTTAATCCTACTTCCTCCTGTGTAGTAAATGCATATATTATTTCATTTTCACAATCCTTTAATTTTTTAGAAAGCTCTAATAAAATAGCACAGCCACACCTATCATCCAATGCTTTAGATATTATTTTAGCTCCATCATATACAAATCTGCCTATGAATACTCCTGAATCACCAATCTTAATTTTATTTGACGCTTCTTCAGAATTCTTACAGCCAATATCAATATACAGATTCGATATTTTTATATCCTTTATTTCAGGTATATTTTCTTCATGAGCAATTACTCCCACTGTTCCATTATCAAATGCTACCTTTTGATAAAGCGAATAGAAATGATTTATTCCCCCCAAAGGTGCAAATCTTAAAAAACCGTTATCTTCAATATGTGTTATTATTACTGCCACCTCATCCATATGAGCGGCAAGCATAACTTTTTTACCTGTACCTTTTTTAACGCATATCAGATTACCCATGGAGTCTTGTTGTATTTCATCAACATTTGGTGCTATTATCTCAGAAATAGCTTTCGCAAGCTCTTGTTCATTTCCCGATGCTCCATTTATACTTGTTAATTTTTCTATAAGCTCTATCATCTTATCCTCCGGTTATTTATAATTTATTTAATTCCTTCAATATAATTTTTAATAACTTGAGCGTTTCATAATAATCATTCATACTCATCACTGAGCTTGGGGAATGAATATATCTGCATGGCACTGAAATTACTATTGTTGGTATACCACTCTCCGAAGACTGTATGGAAGCGGAATCATTTTTGCCATAAATTCCTTCTTTAATTTGAAATTTGATGTTATTCATCTTTGCTGTATCTATTACAAAATTAAAAAGCTTTTTATTTACAATTGTCGCTCTATCTATAATAGATATTACCGGGCCTCCATTAATTTTTGCGACCATGCTGTGTTCTTCTGTATGAGGAACATCCGAACAGGTTGTGCCCTCCAAAATTATTGCATAGTCAGGCTTAAGTCTGACTGCTGCAGGACCAGACCCTCGCAGACCTATTTCCTCCTGAACTGTAAAACAAGCCTGAAGATTTACATTGCAATTTTCCTTTAATAAATCAATTATTAATGAGCAGCCAACCCTATTATCAAATGCCTTTGACTTTATAATTTGATTTTCCATTTCAATAAATTCACTGTCAAAATATGCGTAATCACCTGGCTGTACAAGCTTTTCAGCTTCTTCCTTGCTATTACAACCAATATCTATGTAAAGCCCTTTAGCTTTTATTGGCTGCTTTTTCTCATCGCCTTCCAATAAGTGAACCGGTTTAGTGCCGACTATTCCAGATATTAATTGCGAGCCGATTAAAAATCTTTTTGATACAAGTACTCTCTCATCCACAAAGCCTATAGGTTTAAACTTTAAGGTTCCATTATCATTAATGTAAGTTATCATTAAACCGACTTCATCCATATGAGCCGTAATCATTACATTAGTTGAATCATTTTTTTCTTTTTTTACAGCAAACAGATTTCCTATGCTATCTGTAAAAATATCAAACAGGTCATTATCTATCTTATCTTTAATTTTATTTCTGACATCAAATTCATCTCCAGAAATACCTTTTGCAAGTGTAAGCTCTCTTATAAGCACAATAATTCCTCCACTCTACAATCAATATGTCTTATAAAACCTGCAATTAATTTTACTGCAGCTTGTACATCATCCATACTAATTGCTTCAACCGTTGTATGCATATATCTTAATGGTATGGAAATCAATAAGACAGGTATCCCCGTTCTGGATATTTGAATTGCCCAAGCCTCGGTTCCTGTATTGCCGGGTTCAACATCTATTTGATACGGAATGTTGTTTTGTTTTGCATAATTAATTAACTCTTTTGATAAAACAGGATGCATATTAGGTCCGATGCCTATTGCAGAGCCTTTGCCGAGAATAAAAGTCTCATCCTTATCCAATCCGGGCATATCACCAAATCCAGCATCGATTATAATTGCTAAATCAGGCTTAATACTAAATGCACTTACAACTGCCCCTCTTAATCCTACTTCCTCTTGCGTAGTTGCATTAAATATTATTTGAGAAGCCAGAGAATCCTTTGCAAGCTCTTTCATCACTTCAATTAAAACAGCAATGCCTGCTCTATTATCCAATGCTTTTGAAGAAACAATATTATTTTGAAGCTCAATCCATTTTCCTTTAAAGTTTATATAATCTCCTACTCTGATAATGTCATTTGCTTGCTGTTTATTCATTCCTATATCTATGTAAAGTTCTTCAATTTTGATTTCTTTACTTTCATTATCTGTTTGAAGGTGTGGAGGCTTTATCCCGATTACCCCATATACTTCTTTCTTACCATGAATTAGAACTTCTTGCGAAAAAAGAATTCTGGGGTCAACTCCGCCTACAGAAATAAAGCTAATAAATCCATTCTTATCAATATCAGTTACCATTAAAGAAATCTCATCCATATGAGCATAAAGAGCTATCTTTTTAGGATTATTAGATGCTGATATTTTTGTTCCCCTAATATTATTAAAATTATCAATATTTACACTATCACAAAATTCAGAAAAAATGCCCGAAACCAAATTTGATGCAAAATCCTCATGCCCCGGCGGAGCATTCAAAAGAGAAAGCTTTCGTAATGTATCTTTCAAGAATATGAACTCCTTTCAAAATAATTATCGCTTATTAATTTTATAATTCTTTTTAATATTTGTATATAACAGAAATATATCCTTTATGATTAGCTATAAATAAAATGCAGAATAATTTATAAGCAAAATTTTTTGCCCCTATTGAAATACTTCTAAGACAAAACGTTCGTGAATAACTTCTTTGGAAGGGTCCACAGAACAATTTGTCGTTGCTATCAAAATTTTGAGAGGAAATTATTTTGCATTTATTATTAATTAACTTAAACTATATCACTTTTCAATCCGGAAGCTGTCTTTCATAATCTGAATTCGAAAATTTATCCATCTTGTCAACGCTTCCCTGCTCATCAACTTCATTAGTATAAAATTCTTTATAATCCTTATAGCCTCCCATATCCTGAGGAGAAGAGGCAGAGCCATATTTCATTAAATCATTTAAATAATCTAATCCTTCATGCTCATCATCTTCCTGCTTATTCAAATATTTTTTCCCGAATGGGGAACCTATTACCTGCTCTTCAACAGGTCTTGCTTTTTTAATATTTTCTTTTTCATTATTTTGATCATTCTCGCAATTTATGCATAATCTTACATAAGGTCTTACTTGAAGCCTTTCAGTTGATATTTCATTTTTACAAATTTCACATTGTCCAAATACTCCTTTGTCAATTTTATTTAAGGCTCTCTCTATCTCTTTTATCTGATTTGTTTCATTTGCTTTAAGATTAAGATTCATACCAAGATTAAAAACCTCTGTACCAAGCTCTGCAGGATGATTATCATAAGAAGACAACTCAGTTGATGATAAATTATTTGCCTCACCACTCCCATGTTCATTCATCTTTGCTATTGTATTATTAAATCTATCTTTTTCATTTAATAATAAGTTTCTGAAGTTTTCTCTTTGTTCGCTATTCATATATAATAACCCTTTCTTCTTAATTGTTCTGAGCATACAAATACCCTTTTGACTTTTTCGGTTTTTATTTATTCATATTTTCTTGTACAATCTTTACAAGCTCAGCAATATATTGCCCAATTAGAGGTAGATTTAAATTCACCATTGATTTTAACAAATAAAGCACCAAAGCCCCTAAAATGGTGAATCCTATTGCCATTCCCAAACCACTTGCAACTCCTCTTATAAAATTAGTCCACAATACTTTTACAGGCTTTTCCAAAAACTCTTGATATTCACAAACATTATTATAGTTAGGTTTATTAATTTGTTTTTCGTCTTTTTCGCTTTTTTGCATATTTCCTCTTTTAAAAAATAAAAATCCCGATTTTATTCTAACCGGGATTTTTCTAAAATATTTATTAATTATTTTTATGTAATCTTTTCATCTGAAGCAACGACCCGATTTCTTCCTGCATTTTTAGCCTTATACAAAGCTCTATCTGCTGCTTTTATAAGATTTTCTTCACTATATGCATTTAAAGGATAGTTAGCAACTCCAAAGCTTACAGTTACAGAAAGTGATAAATCTCTTGTTTTAACCGGGGTTGTCTCTATTTTTTTTCTTAACATCTCGCAGGTTTCCTCAGCTCTTTCAACATCCATATTAGGAAATATTATAACAAATTCTTCTCCTCCATATCTTGCTATAATATCAGTTCTTCTTATGGAATTTTTAACAACAGATGTAATTATTTTAAGAACCTTATCTCCAACTAAATGAGAGTAATTATCGTTAAATTTCTTAAAATGGTCTATATCAAATATAACAAAAGACAAAGGATAATCATTTTCATGTGCAATTTTAAGCTCTTTTGAAAATTTTTCCTGAAAGTATAATCTGTTAAAAATTCCTGTAAGAGCATCTGTTGTCGCAATTTCTTTCATTTTTTTATACAATTCAAGATTTTCAATAGAACTAGACAACTGATGCCCAATTAAGGTAATTAACTTTTGAGTCTGCTCATCATATCTATTAAATTCAACACTTTCTATCAACATAACTCCATACTTCTTTTTTGTTGTACTTATGGGCATACAAACAAATGATTTTACATTTCTGTCTCTAATAAATTCATAATCATCATTATCAACAAAATTCACCACAAAGAGACTTCCGTTTTCTATAATATCAAATATTACATCATTATTAATACTTTTTGAAAGCTTTTCCATATTATCTTCATCTTCAATATTGGTTTTTTCTATTTCCAGCGAACCTCTTTTAGATTCAAATAAAAATATGGTAGAGTACTCCGCTCCAACAACTTCGATTATGGTTTCATTAATATACTTAAGAAGCCCACTGATATCATATATTGAGGTTATTACGCTGCTAATATTATAAAGCTCATAATATTTCTCAAGAATAACTTTTAATTCTTGATTTTCAGTCTCACTCTCATTAAGCTTGCTTTTAATATTTTCAGACTTCTCATCAACTACTTTCAGTAATTTTACTGCCTCATCTTTCTCTTTTTTAGCCAATTCTATTTCAGAACTACTTTTGATACATGAATCCAGCTTTTCAGCTAAAATTTTTGAAACTATTGCCCATGCTGCAAAGCTTGAAATAATTATAAAAGTAAAAGTAATTGTTTCAGGAAGCCTTTTTACAGCTTCAGCACCTGTACATAGAATAAACACAAGCTCTAATACCATTGATATATAAGCCGTATGCAAGCCTTTTTTAGGACTTTCAATCAGGGTATTCATAATTACAGCTCCAAGAATAAAAACAGCAGTCCAAGCATCTAAATTCAGATAAAAAAAACCGAAACAAATAAAAAATATTTCTACAGTTCTTGTTCTAAGATAAAAGTAATCTAAGCTTTGCACGCCAGTATCGGTAATATATTTCTTTAACAAATTTAATACCGCAAATACTACAGTAAATATAATACCGCTAAAAAGTGCATAAGAATTAAACCTTATAAAGGCATCTTTTATTAAAATATGTACAAGAAGAATACCTAGAAAAATCCAGGTATAATTAATATAGTACCTTTCTGTATTCGGCTCTTGCATTCTGGTATACCTACCTTCAGTTATTTTCCCAGATTACCTCTATATTATCTCCATTTTTTATTTTATCTGTATAGGCAGCCGGTCTTCCGTTCAGCTTAAGCTGAACTGTTCCTGCTCTAAGCTGTTTAGTATCAACCTGGTATGTGTTGAAAATATCTACAAAGAAATATTCATTTTTGCTGCCGTCTAAAGTCAATTTCTTACCATTTACCAAAACACTAACTGAATTGCGGATGCTTTTACTCATGTCTTCATTAGAACTACTCATATTGGTTTTTACTTCAGAATTAGTATTAGTATGGTTCAAGTTATCTACGTAGTTTATTCTTTCATCATTTACTATTTTATTTTGCACTGTTGTATTAGAGTATAAGGCTTCAGACGGTTTATTGTTTTTTTTAGATTTTACTTTATAATCATTAAATTCTATTACATCGCTATCTTTTAGAACATAGTTTTTCCCTACCTCTACTCCATTTACTGTTGACACACCATCATTAATATCAATACCAACAGAATCTGCAAAGTCCTGTATTGTTTTTATTACGTTAATATCTATTTTATCTCCATCTTTAATAGCGGTATTCTCAGTTACAGCTTTATAATTTATTGTAACAGCAGGAGTAATATCAACCTTAAGATTATTATACGTTATTCTCTTTTCACCAATATCCACCAAATCAGAAAGTGATAATTTTGCAGAAACTCCATCAACAGCTGGTGTTATTTGAATATTGTCACCAGGCTTTAACGCTGTTTCCATACTTGCAGGCTGACCATTTACTTTTATTTCTGCTGCTTTTCCATGCTCTCCACGAATTATTTTCTTTTCACCGTTAATTTGGTAAGATATACTTCTACCTGTTCTTCCAATCAAATATTTAGGGTCAAATCCATCTAGAATTAATGCATCTGCGACACTTAATTTTTTGGAATTAAATAACCTGATTTTTTTCTCATTAAGTGTTACACTTAAGAAATCAGACTCCATTGACTGCATTGCATTTACAGCTATTCCAAGAGGTGTTATCGCTTCCGGTCCCGCAAGCTTTTTTCCACTAAACTTAACTGATTGAATAAAATCACGACCTCTTACAACAACTCTGTCATGTGTCAACCCAAGCTTGTCTGCAATAGCCTCTGTAAGTCCTCCAATTTGGCTTCCACCACCTACGCAGAAAATCGCATTAGGCGCTTTTTTATTATACTCCATGATTCTATCAGCTATTGTTTCTCCTAAAAGTACAACACTTTCATATATAGCTGTGCGGATTTCTTTTTTATCAACTACACGAGCACTGCCAAGAACATCAGTAAAGCTGACATTAGGCTCACTGTTATCATTAAGTGTTAGTTTTATTTTTTCAGCAGTATTGAAATCAACCAGATATTGATGTGCAATTTTTTCTGTAATTTCATCTCCGGCAATCGGCGCCATAGAGTATCCAATTACAGCACCATCCTTAGTAATAGCAATATCAGACGTTCCTGCTCCAATATCAACAAGCGCAAGATTTAACAGCCTGAGGTTCGGCGGTATACAAACATTTATAGCTGCTATTGGTTCAAGTGTTAGATTGGTTACCTGCAATCCAACTCTATTCATAACTGTATATAAGCTATCTATTACAACATGGGGAAGAAATGTAGCAAGCACTTCCACTCCTGCAGTTTTACCCTTATGCCCAAGCAAACTGGAAATTACATATCCATTAAGATAATATGATATTACACTGTATCCTACACAATAAAATACGGTTTTCTCATTATCTTTTTGCTCACTTTCAAGCTCAGCTTGAGCATTCTGAACACCTTCAAGCTCAATACTTGAAATAATATCCTTTGTAATTTCTTTACTTGCTTCAAAAGTTCTTTCCACCTTAACTGAATATGTCTTTAGAACACGACCGGCAGCAGCAATCGCAACTTTTTTAAGCTTTATTCCAAGCTTATTTTCGAGTTTTCCCTTTACATCTGCAACTATATCTGCCACCAAGCTTATATCATGTATCTGTCCATCCAGCATGGCTCTGTTTTTGTGTTCATTTATTTCAACTGCAAGTATTTTAAGCTTGTCTCCCTCTTGGACTCCAACCAGTCCCACAACTGTCCTTGTTCCTATATCAAGTGCAAATATTAATTCTTCTGCTTTGTATTTAGAAATCTCACTATTTTTCAATTTGTTTTCAACCTTAACCGTTTTTCCTTCTGACATAAAAGCACCTCCATAAATTTTACTATGAATCGTTTTGTAAATATTTGGCAACTAATATTATAACCTTCAACATTATATCATTTTATTATTTGTTTGGTAAAGTCACAATATTTATTTATTTTACAAAAATCACATTTTGGTTTTTTTGCCATACACGTTTTTCTCCCATGGGTTATCAGTAAATGATGCATTTTAATCCATATACCTTTAGGAATTGTTTTCGATAACTGATTTTCAGCTTGTTCAGGATTTTTTGCATGGGCAAGCCCAATCCGGTTTGATACTCTAAAGACATGAGTATCTACTGGTATTGCAGGTATATCAAATGCTTCAATTAAAACAACATTTGCTGTCTTCCTGCCCACTCCGGGAAGCTTAATCAATTCTTCAAATTCGTCCGGCACATTCCCTTTGAACTTATCAATCAATATTCTACATGTATCAGCTATATTCCTGCTTTTAGACTTGTATAGTCCGCAGGGTTTTATCACATCCTCAAGCTCTTTTTCTCCAAGCGCTAGAAGCTCTTCAGGTGTTTTCGCCTTGTTAAAAAGCTCTATTGTCACCTTATTTACACGTTTATCAGTACATTGTGCAGATAGCATTACAGCTATTAATAATTCAAATGCCGTATTATAATTTAATCCCGATTTAGCATCGGGATATTCGTTCAATAATATTGTGTAAATTGTATTTATCGGTTTTTGTTCCATTTATACCACCCACATTTTTAAAGAAGCAAAGAAATGCCTTTTATATTTTATTTTTCTTTAAAATTGCTTTATTATAAATATCAATATGCTTACTCGCGGAACGCTTCCATGAAAAATCCTGATCCAAAGCTCTTATTACAAGCTGCTTCCACTCTTCCTGCTTAGTGTTATAGAATTTTATTGCTCTATTTACTGTCTTTACAAGTTCCTTAGAAGAATACTCTTTAAACGAAAATCCGTTTCCTTCTTTATTAAGCTCACAATCTGATACTGTGTCTGCCAAGCCACCTGTTGCCCTAACTATTGGGATAGTTCCATATCTTAGGCTGAATATCTGACCCAACCCACATGGTTCAAACTTTGATGGCATTAGAAACATATCACTGCTTGCATAGATTTTTTGCGCAAGTATAGGATTAAAGCCAATAAACACAGCAACATTCTTAGGATATTTTTTTGCAAAGTTCTTGAATAATGTTTCAAAGTATTCATCCCCCGAGCCAAGCAAAACAAACTGCATATCATTTTTTAATATTTCTTCCATTGCCTCTGATATAAGGTCTAACCCCTTTTGATTTACAAGCCTGGAAATCAACCCAATCAGTGGAGCATCACTTTTTGGCAATCCCATTTCCTTTTGCAGCTGAGTTTTATTATATTTCTTATTTTCCAGTGAATTTCTATCGAAATTTTTGTATATTTTCGGGTCAGTCGCAGGATTAAATTCTTCATAGCTTATTCCATTAACTATACCATACAAATCCTTCTTTCTCTGTTTTAACAAGCCTTCAAATCTTTCTCCGTATTCAGGAGTTTGTATTTCTATGGCATAGGTTTCACTAACGGTATTGATAATATCAGCATAATTAAGCCCTGCCTTCATAAAGCTGAATGTTCCGTAAAATTCAAGCTTTTCCGGTGTGAAGTATGTTTCATCAAGTCCAAAAAGTTTGATTGCATCCGCAGGGTAATTTCCTTGATATTGAAGATTATGCACTGTAAATACAGTAGATATTTGTGAATAAAATTCATCATTTTTATACTTTTCTTTCAAAAGCGCACATACAGGTCCGGATTGCCAATCGTTGCAGTGAATAACATCAGGCTTGAAATCAATAACCTTTAGCATTTCTAAAACTGCCTTGGCAAAAAAGGCAAATCTCTCAGCCTCATCAAAATAGCAGTACATATGCTCTCTGTCAAAATACTGGTAATTATCAGTAAAGTATACCTTTACCTTAGCATTCTCAAGATTCATTTCATGCTCGCGAAGAATGCAGGTTTCTTTTCTCCATTCCATCATAACAGGAAAATCTGCTGTATATTTTAGCTGTTCAGCTATCTTTTTATATCTTGGCATAACAATTCTTACATCATAACCTTCTTCAGCAAGCGCAATCGGAAGAGAACCAGCAACATCCGCCAGCCCTCCGGTCTTAGCATACGGGGATACCTCCGCTGAAACAAAAAGAACCTTCAACTTGTTTTTTTGCGGCATTATAAAGCCCCCTTTGTTGAATTGATTCTATCATTACTATTTATATGATTATACTTTAGCAGAGGATTAATGCAAATTCAACAAAAAATACAAGGTAATAATCCTTGTATTTTTGTTTTATTTTATATAATTAAGCTTTCTTTTTTGTGTTTATAAAATTATCAATAATCTTGTTAGCTTGAGCAAGTTCCATATTTAGCTTTCTGTATGTAAGAGCTGCTTTTATCGAATTAGAAAACAAGAGTTGATCTGTTTGTGTTATCGGTTTAAAGTAGTACCCAAAAACATTATATTGCAATACTTCCTGCACTGTATCAACATCAGCCATTCCGGAATAAACAACTACTGGTATTGATGAATATTCTTCATGCTCCTTCAACCAATTTAAAAATTCAAATCCATCCATGACAGGCATCTGTAAATCAAGTATTATAAGGTCTACTGGTTTTGTTTCAAGAATGTTTATAGCTTCTTGTCCGTTAAAAGCAATGAGCGGATTATAATTAAAATCTTCTATACAATACTTTACACTTATTTGGTGAATCAGATTGTCATCCGTGATTAGAATGTTAAAAATCATTATCATCAACTCCATATTAGTTTTTTATATAAATCTTATCAAAATAACCCTTACATATTTATTTTATAACATTATAATAAATCGTGCAATTGTTTTATTTTTATAATAAAATATTTATAGATTGCTTAATTAATTGAATTTTTTTTTATCTATGTTAAAATATAATAAGAGACATAATAATATTTATTTTTGAGGTGTTCAACATGCTGCCAAATAATAAGCTTCTTAAGTTGGTCAAAGTAATTAGCAGTGGTACAAATTTTGAAGAAACTTTAGAGTTCGTTTTTCACTCTTTTCAGGAGCATATTCCGTATAACAGAATCGGTATAGGACTTATTGACAAGCTTTCAGATACTGTATATTGTCAGGCGGTTCATTCCGATAATTCTACTGTTTTAAAAAGCGGATTCACTTCTTTTTCTAAAGACACCACTGTAATGGAAGTAGTGGCCTCAGGTAAACCAAGAATTATTGATGATTTGCGTGAATATATAAAAATCAGACCTCATTCTAAAACAACTAAGCTGCTTTTGGAGGAAAATGTATTATCCAGTATCACTTTACCCCTATACGTAAATGATAGCCCTATTGGAGTAGTATTTTTTTCAAGTTACCTGCCTAATGTATATAAAAAAGAACATATAGAGTTTTTAGAGCAAATTGCTACGTTTTTGGCAATTAGTATTGAAAAAAATATATTGATTAATGATTTAATCCTTGTATCCATAACCGGACTTGCAAAGCTGGTAGAATCAAAGGATAGTGAAACAGGCTTCCATATAGAAAGAATTAAGAATTATTCTGAAACCATCGCAAGACAATTAGCTAAGAACGAAGCATACAGGGATATCCTCAATGACCATTACATTCAAGAAATTTCCGATTTTGCACCTATTCATGATATTGGCAAAGTAGGTATTGCCGATGGCATTCTATTAAAGCCAGCAAGATTATCTCCTGAAGAATTTGAGGTTATGAAGAAGCATACAATCATTGGCGCTGAAGTGCTTAGAAAATCAGGCAGCAATATGGCGAAAAAAGATAAGCATTACTTCAGCACAGCTATAGATATTGCTATTGGGCACCATGAAAAAGTAAATGGAAAAGGTTACCCATTTGGTCTAAGTGGTGAGCAAATTCCTATTTCAGCAAAGATAGTCGCCGTAGCAGATGTTTTTGATGCGCTTACCTCAAAAAGAGTATATAAAGAACCAGTAGCATTAAAAGCTTCGTATGATATTATTGCAAGTGAAGTCGGTGCAAGCTTTGACCCAGATGTTGTCAATGCTTTTTTAAAATGCGAAAAACAAATTACAAATATTTACTCTCAGTTTAAGGAAGATTCTCATCTTTTCTTTTAACTAACAACGTAATTAAAATTTTCCTTATCATACATCAAATAACCAAGCTATTATAATGTTGATTAATCTATGATCAACATTATTGCTTTCAAATCCGGTACCATTATCTTAAACTTTTCTAAAGCAGTCAAAAATTTACAAGAATAATAATTGCCGCAAAGACTGCATTATATATTATGGTAAAAATAATATTAGTAAATTTTTGTTGAGGTTAATATGGAAACTTTTTTAAATGAATACAATGTTATATCACCAATAATTCTTGCATCTTTATTTGTGCCATTATTAATTGGACTATTTTTCAGAATAAAAAGAACCACTATATGGTTTTCCCTGCTTTCGATATTTAACCTGTTTGAATTTGCGTTATCCGCATTTTTATCATTTCATCTCACAAGATATTTATTTATAACCAATAAATTCCCTAATTTAAAAGATATTAAGGATTTAACTAATTTACTTCCTGATTCCTTTAATCCGGATATTAAAATTTATGTGATATTTACCCCGATACTTTTTTCATTAATAATATTTTTCTTAAAGGCTATTTTTTATAGATTTGAAAACAAGTATCTTTATAATCTTTCTCGCATACTTTTGGAAAAAACGGAACAAATGTGGAAGCCCTTCAACTATACTCTCCGCCTATTATTAAATCTACCTAAATCATTGCTGAATGTATTTATGCTGTGCCTTTTTCTAAACGTAGCAAGCATCTACTTTCCATCCCCTAGCCTTTCAGATCAGTTAGAGCAATCTAAAATTTACAATATGGTTAATACTCAAACAATTGAACCTATTCTGAATTCCCGGTATATTCAAAAGGTTCCCGTTTTATTCAATAGGACTCTTGCAAAAACTGATATTTCTGAATTGAGCCTCCCAGAAAACGAGAACTCTTTGCCCGGTAAGACCAAGCAGGGCATAAGGATAATATGGTATTTTAATGGTGTAACACTAGAAGATGCAGTAAAGTCAAATGATGAAATTGATTCTCTTGCTCAAAACCTTGTTAAAACTTTAACATCAAACCGAAAAAAAGCTAAAGCGTTATACCGTTGGGTTGGCTCGAATATAAAATATGACTATGAGAAAGCTGAGTTAATCAGCAATAAAGATACATCTGCCTCATCAGGCGCAATTGAAGCATTTACTACAAGAAAAGGCATTTGCTTTGACATGTCAGCATTGTACGCAGCCATGTGCAGAGCTGTCGGATTAAAGGTCAGGCTTATTGCCGGTACAGCCAACAGCGGTGTCTCTTGGGGCGAACATTCATGGAATCAGGTTTATATACCGGAAGAAGGCACGTGGATAAATGTTGATACCACCTTTTCGATTGGTGGAAATTATTTTGACAGAAGGGATTTTGATCTGGATCATCAAGCAGCTAAGATTGCCGGAGAATGGTAGCACATGCATACCCTCACCCCCCATCTAGCTTCCCTCTCCCACATCAGGCGAGGGAAGAAATAGAGAAGCTTTAAAAGGGGTAGATGAGTGTATGTGAGGGGAGGTTAGGTGGGGAGTTTGTCAATAGTCTGAGACGAATAATCGTCTCCTTTTTATTTAATCGGTGCAAAGTAAAATGCAAAGGCTAAAATTATATAAACGCCTATAAGCTGTGCTCCTTCCAACCAATGACTTTCACCATCCTGGGAAATAAAATTAGCAATAAGTACTGCAAGTCCAATACCAGCCAATTCAAAAGGATGGAAAATCAAATCCATAGGCTTTCCAAACAATAAGCTTGCAAATACTAAAACAGGTGCAACAAACAATGCAATCTGCAGACTTGAGCCAACTGCTATTTCAAGCGCTACATCCATTTTATTTTTAATTGCCATAATTATTGCCGTTGAGTGTTCAGCTGCATTACCTATAATCGCAAGGATTATTATTCCAATGAACATGTCATTCCAGCCAAGACTTTTTGCTGTTGCTTCAATAGAACCAACAAGTATTTCGCTCTCAAACGCAACTGCCACAGTCGCAATAAGAAGTATCACTAATGCCTTATATTTTCCCCATTTTGCTTCACATTTTTCTTCATCAACGCAGCTTAAAATATCTTTGTGAGTGAAGAAAGAGAAAATTAGTCCCAATATATATATTAAAATCATAATTATTGCATTAGCAATACTTAATCCCTCATAAGCAAGCCTTTGCTCAGGTGTAGTTCCATTAAGGAAAACAGCAGGTATTACTAAGCCTATTGCAGCAAATATAAGTAATGTTGCACTATTTACAGATGCCTTCTGATTAAAGGTTTGAATCTTGTGCTTAAACCCTCCGAACAACATACTGGCACCAAGAACCAGAAGTACATTTCCAATTATTGAACCAGCAATAGATGCTTTTGCAATATCATGCTGCCCTGCCCTTATTGCAAATATTGCAATAATCATTTCAGTTGCATTGCCAAAAGTTGCATTCAGAAAGCCGCCCAATTTGGGACCTGTATGAACAGCTATATTCTCTGTAGCTTCACCCATTACACCTGCAAGTGGAACAATTGCAAGACATGCGGTAATGAATACCCATGTTTGATTATAGTGTAAAAGTTCCAGCGCAAAACTGATTGGTACAAAGATTAATAAATATTTTAGATATTTCATATTTACCCTCCCGAAAATTTTGTTATTCAATTAAGCATTTATGATAATATCAAATATTCTTGTGTTTTAAAATATATTTTTATATTTTTGTATCTTTATTTTTTGCCTTTTGCTTGTTAAATATTGGCTTAAAATATTTATCTCTTAATTTTTATATGGTATAATTATTACAGTAATACTGTATCAAAATAGTTTTGCACGCATAAAATATTTTAGAAATACTCCTGAGATGTTCGGTACGTCTATTATTTTGAACCTACATTAAGTAAAAGGGAATTCGATGTTTAAGTAATATATCATGCCTCCTTAATGAGAGGAAGATAGAAAAGCTTAACAGGATACCCACCTAGCAGAGGCTAGGTATCAAAATATAGATTAACGGCATCTTGGGGCTAATTACATAGTTCTAATATCTTATTTCTAAAGCAACTCTTTATTTTACAATATGTTTTTGATGTATATATAAGTCCTAACTATCATAAATACATGAGGATAACATGGACAACTGTACTCAAGTACAACTTATGAATATTTTCAGTCTTCTTCTTGCGCATTTTGGGAAAAGGAATTGGTGGCCCGGCGATACTTCTCTTGAAATTGTGTTTGGATGTATATTAACTCAAAATGTTAGTTGGAAGAATGTTGAAGAAGCTATTATTAAGCTAAAGGAAAAAAATCTGATAAATCTTGAAGCAATCATTAATGTTTCAGATGAAAATCTAGGTCTACTTTTAAAAAGTACACGTTATTACAATCAAAAAGCTGTCAATATTAAAAGCTTTTGTTCCAATATGCTTGATAGTTTTGATGGGAATCTTGATAATTTATTTTCAATGGATATTCCAAAGCTCCGTGAGTATCTGCTTTCTCTAAAAGGTATTGGCAAAGAAACTGCTGACTCAATAATACTTTATGCCGCTAATAAACCAATATTTGTGGTTGACGCTTACACAAAACGCATTTTCTCCCGCTTAGGGTATTTTAATAAAGATTCATCATATGACGAAGTACAAGCTTTCTTTATGAAAAATCTTTTGCATGATGTATACCTTTTTAATGAATTTCATGCTTTGATTGTATGCTTAGGACAAAGCATATGTAAAAATACTAATCCGCCTTGCAGCAGCTGTATTCTTGAAAGATTCTGCATCAAAAAAGTTTGAAAATATAAATCTCAAATTATATAGAAAATATCTTTTATTGGAGGCATACCTATGTCGCAATCTTCCTCATTAGAACAGAAAATAGAAATATTTAGCATTCATAATGTCACTCCCGGGATGACAGTTTCACAAGATATAAAAGATAAGAATGGCTTTCTTCTTGTTAAATCAGGTATGCAACTTAACGAAAAGCTTATTGGTAAACTTTTACAATTTGGCATTGTAGAGATTCCTATTTTTGTAACCCATCAGGAAAGTAATATTCCTATTAATAATATTTATCTTAATCAAATATTCAGAGAGCAGCTGCTTAGCTCAATAAATACATCGATAATCAGCTTTATTCGAAATAATGAATATTGCAATAGGATAATTAACTTAGCCAGAGATCTTACAAAAGACGATATTCTTATGTCATTGCTGGTAGAGCTAAAAACTATGGGCTATAATGTTCTTATACACAGCATAAATGTATTTGCTTTATCAATGATTATAGGCTTTAAAAAAGGTTTTTCAACTGATAGACTTATTGTTCTTGCTCAAGCAGCAGCTCTTCATGATATCGGAAAAAAATTTCTTCCTATTGAAGTTCTTCAACATGAGGAAAACTTAAGCGATGAAGAGAAAAAAACTTTTGAGCAGCACCCTCTTTTTAGCTATGAATATCTTCAATCAATAAATGGACTGAATTTTGAAGTTCCGAAAATATGCTATCAGCACCATGAAAGAATGGACGGTATGGGTTATCCTAATAAGCTTTCAAAAGATAATACCCATAAGCTTGCCCAGATAATTTCTTTGGCAGATTCATTCGCATGTATTATTGGCAATAATATTATAAAAAACAGAAGAGGCTTTTCTGAAGCAATTGAGTATTTAGAAGGAGCAGGCGGCGTATACTTTGATTTGGAAGATTCGAAATGTCTTCTCGAAGAAATTTCTGTCTATAAAATAAATGACTGGGTTACTTTAAGTAATGATGATATCGGTATAGTAACAAAGAATTATGACTTGGCACCATTAAGACCAGTTGTAACGGTTTTCTTTGATAAATTCAAGCAGAAGTATTCCTTCCCTAAACAAATCGATTTAGCATCAAAAAATTACGCAAATATATTTATTAAGGGAGTTTTATAATGTTAATCATTACGAATAATTTATATTATCTTTCTGCATTATAACAACGTCCCTAAATTTTCCTCCTAAAGAAATGTGATTTTCCAGTTTTTTAACAAAATAAAAACCCATTCTGTTCCAAAACCCGATAGCTCCTGTATTATCATTTATAACTGAAACCAGGACTTTTTCAAGTTTAAATTTCTTTTTTGTATAATCAATAAGACTTTCGATTACTACTTTCCCATATCCCATCCTTCTATATTCAGGAGCAATTATTATTGAATTAATCCACAGTGAATCCTTGTCTTGATATTTCATGCTCCCTTTAAGCATTCCAATTTTATGTCCCTCTTCATTGATAACCCATACAAAAAAGTCATAACTGCTAACAGCACTTTCATTAATTTTTTTTTGCATTTCATCTAATGTTAAATACCTATCAACTCCTGTGGCAAACATATATTGGTCAAGCCTGTTATACCAATCCAGAACCTCTGGAAGGTCTTCATTTACGATGTTCAGGAAACTAATCCGCTCATTCTTAAAATTCAATGACACCACTTTAATCACCTATTATAATATTTCTAGACAAAAAAAAATAATCCTGCCTTACCCTGCAGGATTATTTTTTTAACTGGCTTTATCATTCATTTTAAGTGAAACTAATTTTGATACTCCTCTTTCCTCCATTGTTACTCCATACATTGTGTTTGCAGATTCCATCGTACCTTTTCTATGAGTAATAAGTATAAACTGCGTATTAAATGTAAAATTTTTCAGGTAATCTGCAAATATATATACATTTGCTTCATCAAGTGCAGCTTCAATCTCGTCCAGAATACAAAACGGTGCCGGATTTATCCTTAATATTGCAAACAATAACGCTATAGCTGTAAGTGCTTTTTCTCCTCCTGACAAAAGCATCATATTTTGAAGCTTTTTCCCCGGTGGTTGAACCTCGATATCAATGCCGCTTTCAAGAATATTCTCTTCATCTGCAAGCTTTAATGATGCCTTTCCTCCACCAAATAATTCTTTGAAAACCTCATTAAAATTCTCACATATTCTGTAGAATTGTTCAATAAACTGCCTCTTCATTATGGAAGTCATTTCTGAAATAACTCTCTTAAGTTTTTCTTCAGCATCAAGCAAATCATCTCTCTGGTGAGTCAAAAACTCATATCTTTCTTTGGTTTTTGTATATTCCTCAATCGAAGAAACATTCACAATTCCCAAATCTTTTATTTCATTCTTTAATTGGGTAATCTCTTTTTGCGCCGAACCAACTCCACTTATATCTCTTTTATATTCAAGAGAATTCCCCAGAGTTATCTCATATTCTTCCCACATTCTATTTTGTAGTGCTTCTAAATCCATTTCAATTTTTGTCTTTTTTATTTCAAATCTAGAACTTTCTTCCTTTAAGTTTTCTATTACTTTAAGCTTTTCAATTACAAAATCTTCAAGGTTGGTTAGTTTAGCAGTCATATCTTCTTTTGTTTTTTTAGCTTGGGAAAGCTTTGTCTCCATTTCAACTTTAGCAGCTTCAAATTCGATGGCTTTAATTTTATATTTTTCTATCGCTTCTTCCAAGGTAGATTTTTCTGTGTGCTTTCTTTCTTTTTCCGAGTGTTTCTTTGTTATATCCTTATCTAAAGATTCAATTTCACTACTGATTCTTTGCATATCCTCTTGAACACCAGATATGCTCTCTTCAATAGAGGATAATGAAACCCTAATGTTTGAAATATGCTCAAATACTCTATCCTTCTCTACATATACAAGTTTAAAGCTCTCTTGTGCTTCTTTAACACTACTCTGAAGCTGCTCGGTTAGCTTATCCATATCGGCTATTTCATTACGCTTAATCTCCATTGAGCTTTCAGCATCTGATTTTTGAATTTTTATCTGTTCCTTCTCTGCTTTTAGTATTATTGTTTTATCATTTATGCTTTTTACAAGGTTCTCTAAAGCAGTAAGCTTTTCCTCTTCCCTTGCAGATGCGACCTGTCTTTCCTTGATATCAATATTTTTAAGATTTATGTCTTCAATATATTTTGTTATTGAAGCTTTTAATTCTTCATGGGTCTTCATTCTTTCATTTAGCTTTTGCTCAAGCTTTATCAACACATCAGAGATTTCTTTTATTTCTCTGCTCCTGCTTAACAACCCTGCTGTCCTTGTATTTATACTTCCTCCTGACATTGCTCCCGAAGAATTGATTATGTCACCATCAATTGTTATAATTCTAAACGAATATTTATGCTTTCTGGCCATAGCAATTCCATTATCCATATTATCTACAACAATTGTATGTCCAAGGAGGTTGTCAACTATTCCCTTGTATTCCTTTGCACATTGAACAAGCTTTGATGCGACTCCCTTGTAACCGCTGGAACTTTTAAGCTGCAATGCAGCTTCATCCAGGCTGCTACCTTTTACTACGTTTAACGGTAAAAATGTTGCTCTGCCCAGATTTCTTTGCTTTAAAAAATCTATTGCTTTTTTGGCTGAATCTTCGTCTGCAGTTACTATATTCTGAAGCGCTGAACCCAATGCAATTTCTATACTTGTTTCATATTCTTTAGGAACATTTATCAACTGTGCAAGTGCACCATGTATACCTTTTCTAAACAATTCATCTATTCTGCATTCTTCTAATATTCCTTTTACGCTTTTAAAGTACCCTTCATTTTCTCTCTCTAAATCCGAAAGAAACTTATGTCTGGATTTTTTACTGTTAATTTCTATTTTTACAGAATCCAGCTCTTTCTCGATTCCGAAGATTTCAGATTCCTTCCCAGTTTTCAATATATTTATTTCCGAAATTGAGGCTTCAATTTCTTTTATTTCTCTGTGGAGCCTCTCGATTTCATCATTGATATCTTCTCTTTTCATGGTTTGCATATCAAGAGACATAACATGTTCATACATATCTTCTTCGATTTGGCTTTCTCTTCTTGAAATACCTTCGAGAAACACTTTTAAACTATTAAGCTCTGATTTCTTTTGAGAAATCAAGTTTATTCTCTCAATTACTTCTGTTTTCATTGCTTCAATTTTTTCTTGCTCATCTATAATAGACTGATTAACCTTCGAAAGTTCAGCTTCTTTAATAGTAAGCTCGTCTGAAAATCTTACCTTATCCTTATCCAATCTTTCAATCTTCTTTTGCTTGATATTTTTTTCTTCTTCGAGTTGAACTGCTTTTTGCTTTAATGTTTCAGTTTCTTCTTTTATTCTTTCATCGTTTTTTTCAATATTATCTATTCTCTCTTGTGCAAGCTTAACATCAGAAGCACTCAATTCAATAGCTTTTTCAATTTCAAATATTTTTTGCTGAAGCTCTTCTATTTCGTGCTCAATTCTTTCCGATTCAGAATGCATTGCTTTTCTTTCATTCTGATTTTCATCGAATGATTTTTGTTCAGACTGAATTTGCGCTTCTAAGTTTTCAACATTAATTTGTATCTCGTCTAGTTTTTCTTTAAATTTCTCCATGTTGATTATGAATACATTTACTTCTAAAATTTTAAGCCTTTCTTTAAGGCTTAAAAACTTTTTAGCAATTTCGGATTGTTCTTTAAGCGGTTCCAACTGTGATTCCAATTCACCGATTATATCATTTACTCTTAAGAGGTTTTGGCTTGTTTGCTCAATTTTTCTTTCAGCTTCAATTTTTCTTGATTTATATTTCATTATTCCTGCGGCTTCTTCAAATATAATTCTTCTGTCTTCTGCTTTACTGCTAAGTATTTCGTCAATTTTCCCCTGTCCTATTACTGAATAGCCATCACGACCTAATCCAGTCCCCATGAAAAGCTCATTTATATCTTTTAGTCTGCAAGCTTTCTTATTAATAAAAAATTCGCTTTCACCGGATCTATAAACTCTTCTTGTTACAGTTACCTCCGAGTAATCAATAGGCAGCTGTGCATTTGTATTTTCAAGAGTTATAGATACTTCGGCAAAACCGAGTGATTTTCTTGTTTCAGTACCGGCGAATATAACATCCTCCATTTTGTTCCCTCTTAGTGTCTTCATGCTCTGTTCGCCAAGAACCCAACGTACAGCATCTGAAATATTACTTTTTCCGCTTCCGTTGGGACCTACTACTGCTGTTATTCCTTGGTTCAACTCCAATGATATTTTATCTGCAAAAGATTTAAATCCCTGTATCTCAATTTTTTTTAAGATCAAAACTAATACACCTCACAAAACATATTATGCAATAAATTTAAGCGAAACCATACCTGCGTCCTGTTCCCTTAATTATATGTGAACAAAACTGATCCCATATTTCATATTCCTCTGAACCTGCTCTAATAAGCTCACATTGGAAAATGCATTCATCACTTTCCGCACACCTGATTAGTCTTATAATATCATTTTCCTCAGGCTCTAAGGAAATTAACATCTTTGAAATCAAGTTGAAATTTGATTTCCCTTCCTCTTGATATAACTCAATCGTATCAATCAATATGTCAGAAGGATTTGCAGTATCAAGCATCCTACATTTAACCTGCCGCTTTTTAGACTTTTTTTGATTTTTCCCTTCTCCCTGTGAAATACTATAACAGCTTGGCCATCCCCAAAACTCTGGAGAAAATTCCCTAGCAGCCAAAGGCATTCTGACTTCTCCTGAAATGCCTTTTCCTTTAAGCTTGTTAATATGCATAAAGTATGCGTTTATGATTCCAGTACCATTTTTATTTGCAATAGAAGAGATAATAAACTTCTTTCTGCCTTTTTCTTGTACCGATTCAGTTTCTTTTTCAATCTGTTTTTCTTTTGCCTTTTTTGAGCTTCGTTTTTCTTCTTGTGATTTTATGAACTCTATATCATCAGAACTAATTGCTGTTCTACGTTTGGGCTCAGAATTATCAGCTTCTTCGCTTCCTTTTTGTTGTTGATAAAGCATCTGCTCAATATCAATAACATTAAAGCTCTCCATGTGTATATCCATCTCATACTTTTTAGAAATATCTGATTCCTGATTTTTTCTTGAGTACTCTTCTTCTGCAAATTCCTTGTTTACTTCTTCAGAGTTTTTATGATGTTCAAATTCTTCAACTCTTTCAGATTCTTCAATTACAATTTCAATATCTATATCATCTTTTTGCAATTGTTCTTTTTTCTGTTTTTTTTCTTTTTTGTCACTATGCTTATTTATAACCTGCGCACTGGTTTCAAAAACTCCTTCAATATCATCAGAATCATTAAGAGATACCTCTATTGAATTCCCCGTAGGAAGAATTATTGAAACCAGCTCAGGCTCATCAACCTCAATCATTTCTTCTTTCCCGGTCTTTTTCTTGGCTGTTGATGTTTTGGTTTTTGATTTTACATCAGATTCATATACAATCTCACCTAAATCAAGAAGCATGTCTATAATCTCTTTACTAGGCTCGCAAATATTTGCTCCTGATGGTTCAAGATAATTTGAAATAGAATCCTTGAATTGCGAATAGATAATATTATCTCCATTTGCAAGGTCATAGGTAACATTAATTATAAGTTCATGGTTTTTATATAAACCACCTTCAGTTACATTTCCAGAACTAATAAATACTTCAGCCTTTTCCCCTTCAGCTTCAAAACAATATACTTTGGCTCCAAAGCTATTTCCGTTATTATTACGATAAATCTTAACATTACAACCCATTTGCTGTAATTCATTTAGAGTCTCTACCGTTGTAAGATTTTTACCCGTTCCCAAAACAAAGTTAATAACAGCTTTATTTTTAACTGATTTCTTAATCGCTGCTTTAAGCTTTGATATGCCTGATAATTTTGCAAATGATGTTACAAACCATATTCTATTGTAAAATGGCTTTTGGGATTTTAAAATTTCATTGAGCTTGATTCCCAAGCAAAAAGAGTTTCCAATGCTATCTAAAGGCTGTGTATAGTATTTTACTTCCAAAGCTCAAGACCCCTCTTGAATAAGATTTATATATTTACTATTCTATATCTATAATACTAGGGTATTTATTCATAGTCAAACATCTTTCGTCATAATTTGATTTGAATATAACAAAAAACCTGTTTCATCTAAGAAACAGGTTTTTATTTATCTAGGCTCAACAATAAACTTAATTGCAGTTCTTTCTTCTCCATCTATATTGACTTCCGAAAAAGCTGGTACCACAACAAGGTCAATTCCATTTGGTGCAACAAATCCTCTGGTAATTGCAATTGCTTTAACTGCTTGATTTACAGCTCCAGCTCCAACAGCTTGTATTTCTGCAGCACTGCTATCTCTTAAAACCGCTGCTAAAGCTCCTGCTACTGATTTTGGCTGAGATTGTGCGGAAACTTTTAATACTTCCATCTTTATCTTCCTCCTTATTATATATGGTTTTATGAATAAACTGCATTTTATCATTACTGTATGAACTTTTGATTCATACAAACTGTAACATTTCCTATTCTTAGAATAATTTGTCCAGATTCAATATTATTATGCCCCGAAACTTTTATTTTCTCTATTCCATAATAATCTTTTATCTTTTTTTGATTTATTTTATTATGCCCTGAAGTAATACTTATTTCTCTTGTATTTACCTTTATGTAAACATCTTTTTCATATTGTGTTTTAATACTATTCATTATGTATGAAATTAAATCAAATCTGAGTTTACTATCGACGAGCTCTTTGAACGCTGAATGAAATGGTCCTGCCAAAATGTCTTTATTAAGATTTATATTTTCAGTAGCTTGCAACCCTAATCTAATCACTAATATATCATTCTTCATAAATAATTTCAATAATTCTTTTGATATATCAACTGCTTCTTCAATATTAAGTGGTGTATACAGACCTTTTATATATAAATCTTCAAGTCTGGTTCCCTTTATCACCAGCGTTGGATAAATTCTTACAATATCTGGCTTTAACCATATTATATCCTTAGCAGTTTGTATATCTTTTTGTATAGTATCTCCAGGAAGACCAATCATCATTTGATGTCCTAATTTAAAACCATTATGCTTAATTAATTTTGATGCCTCAATTACATCCTCTCTGCTATGACCTCTACAAGACATTTTAAGTACTTCAACGTCCATTGACTGAACTCCTAGTTCTATTGTTTCAACTCCATAATTCCTTAAAAGCTTCAGGATATCTTGATTTATATAATCCGGTCTGGTGGATACCCTAATTGAATCAACCTGTCCGGTTTTTATATATTCAAAGGCTGCGGCAAGCAGTTCTTCTTGTTTCTGTTTTGGAATCCCAGTAAAACTCCCACCATAAAATGCTGCTTCAACAACAATTTTATTATTTTTAGAAATTGTAGATAAGCATTCTTCTATAATTGCTTTAACATCTTCCGCTGTTATTTCTTTTTGTACTCCGCTTATCCTTCTTTGATTACAAAATATACAATCATGAGGACATCCTAAATGGGGCACAAAAATAGGAATAATATAATTATTCATTACCTTGAACCTCTTGCAATGCCTTAGCTGCTGCGGCCTGTTCAGCTTCCTTTTTTGATTTTCCTAAACCAATTCCCAATACTTTATCATTACATTTAATTTGTACTTTAAATTCTTTGTCGTGATCAGGTCCTGACTCTTTAATAACCTCATAGGTTATCTTAACATCGCCATGTTTTTGTAACTCTTCTTGAAGTGTAGTCTTGTAATCTATCATCCCTACTCCTTTTACTGCATCTATTACAAGACCTTCCAGCTTATCCAACACAAATTTTTTTGCTGATTCAAGTCCGTTATCAATATATATTCCCCCAACAATAGCTTCAAAAACATCAGCTAAAATCGAAGGTCTTTTTCTTCCTCCTGTTAATTCCTCTCCTTTTCCAAGCTTTAAATATTCTCCAATTCCAAGTTGATTTGAGATATCTTTTAAGGTTTGCTCACAAACTACGCTGGCTCTGATTTTTGTCATTTCACCTTCCGGCAGCTTTGGATAGTTATCAAAAATATATGCACTAATCACAAAGCTAAGTATAGAATCCCCAAGAAATTCCAATCTTTCATTGCTTAATAATTTCATTTTTTTATTCTCATTTGCATATGAGCTATGTGTAAGTGCATTAGATAGAATTTGACTATTTTTAAATTCATACTGCAGTATTGGTTGAAGCTCTGTATATGAATCTTTGTTCATCAATTATTCCCTCCAAATCATATTTCTATTATCTCAGTATTTTCAATTGCTTTTTCTATAAGCTCAGCACTATTAATCTTCTTTTCTGAAAGCAGCAGCTTTTCGATTTTAGGTTTTGTTTCTGGCCTTTTTGGCAAAAAAATCGTACAACAATCTTCATATGGAAGTATTGAAGTCTCAAAGGTTCCTATTTTCTTTGCTATATCAACTATATCATTTTTATCCATTCCTATAAGCGGTCTGAATACAGGCATTTCTACAACTATATCAGATGCACACAATCCATGCATTGTTTGACTGGCAACCTGTCCAATATTTTCTCCTGTAATGAGGGCACTGCAATCGTTATTTTTTGCAATTTTTTCAGCAATTCTCATCATATATCTACGCATAAGAATAGTCAATTGCTCTTGTGGGCATTTATCCCGTAATTCAATCTGTATATCTGTAAAGGGTACTATATGAAGATTCATTTTTCCAGTATATGAAGAAACAATTTTGCATAAATCTATTACCTTTTCCCTTGCTTTTGGACCAGTATATGGAGGACTGCAAAAATGAACTGCGTCAATTTCAACTCCTCTTTTTCCCAGCATCCAACCAGCAACAGGACTATCAATTCCACCTGATATCAATACCATTGCCTTTCCATTTGTTCCTGTGGGCATGCCTCCAAAGGAAGGTACAACTTTGGAGTATACATAAGCATTTTCCCTTACTTCAATATTTATTTTCTCATCCGGATTTATAACATCAACCCTAAGATTGTCAAATTTATCTAATATATAGCCTCCAACCTCACAGCATATTTCAGGTGAAGTAAGCGGAAAGCTTTTTTCTCCTCTTTTACATTCAATCTTAAAAGACTTGGAACCCGAAAATTCCTTGGCACATTTTTCAGCAGCCTCATAAATTGAATCCATATCGGGATTAATTTTATAAGCCGGGCTTACTGAAACAATACCAAAGACCTTAACTACTTTTTCAATCATCTGATTTATATTTAAGATTTCACCTTCTAAGGGCTCAATATAAATTCTGGCTTGTGAACGCCAAATTTTATATCTTTCATATCTTAAAGCTTTTTTTATATTACGTACGAGCTTGTCCTCAAAGGATTTCCTATTTAATCCTTTTAAAACTATTTCACCATATCTTACAAGTATTACCTCTTGCAAAATGTAATCCTCCTGTTATATTTTTACTTATTTTAATTTTTATAATAATTCCTCGTTAAAAGCATATTCATTATAACCACTCCACTTATATTCATCAAGATTTTTTACCATATTGTATTTTTTTATATCCTTGTATATTTAAGCATTTCTATCTTTAATTAATTTTATATTGGATATTTATAGCATAAAACAAAATGTGCAATAAGACTCCTTCTCTTACTGCACATTCATAAATACTATTAAGCTAAATCATAATAAATTTTTCATTTAAGCTTCTTTATTTTATGTATATTGCCGGTGCTACATAATTGTAACTTGATTTTAAGCCATTTAATGACTCAGAATGTCCAATGAAAAGATAGCCGCCTTGAGAGGTTTTATCATAAAACTTTTTTACTATCTTCATTTTTGTTTCATTGTCAAAATAAATCATTACATTCCTGCAAAATATTACATGCAAATCTTTTTTAAACGGATAGACCTCTTCCATAAGATTGAATGGACTAAAAATTACCTGGTTCCTTATTTCATCCACAACCTGATATTCTTCATCACTAATTCTATTTAAGTACTTCGATTTCCAAATATCAGGAAGCTTTTCAATATCCTCCGCAGTATAAATACCATTTACAGCTTTTTTCAATGCAGTTTCAGAAATATCCGTAGCAAGGACTCTGGTGTCCCATGACCTTTTTTTATCCCCAAAGTATTCTGCAATTATTACAGCAAGAGTATAAGCCTCTTGCCCCGAAGAACATCCTGCACTCCAAACTCTCAAATCCTTATCTTTTATATTCTTCTCGAGGTATGGCAGAACAACATTCCTCAAGAACCGGAAATGTTCTACTTCCCTCATGAAATATGTCAGATTTGTAGTCAAACGATTTATTAAATCTTTAATAGCTTTACCTGTTTTATCTGTGAAAACATAATCCAGAAGCTCCTTATAGTGTTTTATTCCATTTTCAATCAATAAATTGCTCAATCTACTTTCAACCAATGTTTTTTTGTTAAATAAATTAATTCCATAATTCAGTTTCATAAATTCTACAAGTCTTGTAAATTCTTTTTCTTCTATTTCAATCATTTAATCACCTTTATTTCAAAAAATAGGGGTAAGCTTTCAAACATTTCCTGAAAGCTTACCCTGAAATCAACTTAATATTTACCTAAATCCATTCCGGCCAAAGCTGCTTTCTTACTACTTTTTAAAGACTTTTCAGTTTTTCTTTTCACTGGTTCAAAGGAATCCAAATCAACGTCCATATTTATCATATTAATGCTCTTTCTATCATTTTTTAGTCTGAATATGCTTACCAAATCCTTAAGCTGTTCAGCTTGTGATGATAGCTCTTCACTAGCTGCAGCACTTTCCTCAGCAGTAGAAGAGTTAACCTGAACCGTTACTGAAACCTGGCTCAAGCCCTGACTCATCTGTGCTATGGCAGTTGCCTGTGCACTTGATGCCTGAGTGATATTTCCGACATTTTCTGCAACAGCCTTTACCTCTCCTACAATTTCGTTTAAAGCCTTTGCAGTTTGATTTGCAATCTCTGTTCCTACTTCTGTTTTCTTAATCGAACGCTCGATTAAATCAGTTGTTTCCTGTGCAGCGGTAGCACTTCGTGCTGCAAGATTTCTAACCTCTTCCGCAACAACAGCAAAACCTTTCCCGTGCTGTCCTGCTCTTGCAGCCTCAACTGCAGCATTAAGAGCAAGAATATTGGTTTGGAAAGCAATTTCATCTATAACCTTGATGATTTTTGATATTTCCTTGGAAGAATCATTAATATCATTCATTGAAGCCAGCATGGAAG
>JBLMYQ010000075.1:0-38369 GCA_050258375.1 Deltaproteobacteria bacterium
GCTGTTTCGGAGTCAGATGCGTGCAGCCCTTTATCGCCCCAATAACATAATCTTTCCTAAACATTAGAATTCCTCCTTTTGTTTTTTCTTCAATGCCAATTGGCTTTTGCAACCTGCCTAAGAAATTACCTGTTTGCAGTACCATTTTATAAATTTAGAATGAGCATATAAAAAAATTTTACCATGTATTTACAAAAATTGCTATGTTTCAATTGTTAATTTAATATTACATTTCAAAATTAATAATTTTATTGCCAAAACCATTCCAAATATTGTATAATTATTAAATAGTCGCAGTTTAAAATTGAGTATCGTTGGCTTTCCATACGAAGATGTTTTTGTTTTACTCCAACAGCTTGATAGAGACAGGAAGACCTGCCGCAAGCTAAAAATTTAATGGAGGGATGTTTGATGAATTTAAAAACAAAGCTTCCTATTTTTTTTGGTTCAATATTCATTGGTGTAGGTACAGGTGCTTTATCTTTTTTTATTACCAAGATATTTTCAAGCACAGCAAGTGCAATCGCAACTACTGTATTCGTTACTTTTGTATGTTACCTTATTTGGACTTACGAAGAACCAAAATAAAAGCCCCTTTGAAACCCGAAATATTCGGGTTTCTTCTTTTTTGAGATTCATATAATGTTTAGTAAATAAACGGTTTAAAAATTACTGTTAATATAGTTTTTAAAATGCTATATTTTTCTTTTTTTTTGGGTTATAATAATAGAACAATATGAAAGGAGGATGTATTATGCAGAAAATAACTTCAGATATGCTTATTGGAGATATTCTTAGAATAGACACAGGTACTGTGCCTGTTTTTCTTGAAAATGGCATGCATTGCCTTGGATGTCCTTCAGCTCAAGGAGAAAGCCTTAAAGAAGCATGCATGGCTCATGGCATAGATCCTGAAAAATTAGTCAAGGAACTAAATAATTATTTTGAAACCAAAGCATAAAGGCTTCTAAAACACGGTGGCATATGCCGCCGTGTTTTTTTGTGCCCATAATCTCATACCAGTTATACCTAGCCTGAAATTTGAATTTGTAAAGAGTTTCTGATATAATATTTTCGGCAAGTGGCTTTTAAATTTAATCTCTTGTCCTTTGTAAATTTATGGTGAGTTTATTTTTTAAAGAATAAACTCAAAAACAGAAATATAACATGTAAAGGTGAGGCTTAATATGAACAAAGAAAATAATTATGACGTTATCATTATAGGTGGCGGACCAGCGGGAATCTTTACTGCTCTTGAGCTTCTTAAGACCGGAAAAGATTTTAAAATCTTGCTTCTGGAAAAGGGCAAATGTATTGAAAATAGATATTGTATTTCAAGTGATAAAGGTCAAAAATGCATCGGCTGCAAGCCTTGCTCCATTATGACCGGATGGGGTGGTGCAGGCGCCTTTAGTGATGGGAAATTAACACTGACAACAGAATTTGGCGGTATATTAGGAGAATATATTACAGATGAAGTACTAATGAAGCTTATTGAGTACATTGATAGTATTTACGTTGATTTCGGCGGAACCATGGACGTTCATGGTACAGACAACGATAAAGTACATGACTTGGAAAGAAAGGCTGCTGCCGCTGATTTAAGATTTATTCCTGCAAAAATTAAACATCTTGGTACTGACAAGTGCTATGAAATATTAAAGAATATGCAAGAATATCTAAAAGAAAGAATTGATATTCGCTTTCTGGATTCGGTTGAAGATATTCTGGTATCAGATGGAACTGTAACCGGGATTAAAACAGCCAACGGCGAAACCTTTACTTCTAAATACGTTGTTGCCGCACCAGGTCGTGAAGGCTCTGACTGGTTTAGAAGTGTCTCCAAAAAATTAAAGCTTGATACTGCAAAAAACCCTGTAGATATTGGTGTCCGGGTTGAGGTTCCTGCAGTAGTTATGCAGGAAATTGCCGACGCTGTTTATGAATCAAAATTGGTTTATTATACAAAGTCCTTTGACGATAGAGTAAGAACCTTTTGCATGAATCCAAGCGGAAAAGTAGTTATAGAAAATACTGAAGGTCTTAAAACTGTTAATGGTCACAGCTATAAGGATATAAAAACAAATCATACAAATTTCGCTTTACTGGTAAGCAAAGACTTTACCTCACCTTTTGATTCTCCGATTGCTTACGGAAAATACATTGCTTCTCTTGCTAACATGCTAGGAGACGGCGTTATTGTTCAAAGACTTGGAGATTTGCTGGATGGACGACGTTCTACTCCTGAAAGAATTAAAAGAAGCCTGCTTCAACCAACATTAACAGAAGCTGTTCCGGGAGATTTAAGCCTTGTATTGCCTTACAGGTTTTTAACAGATATAATAGAAATGCTTCAGGCTCTTGATAAAATCGTACCGGGTGTATACTCCAAGCACACCTTGCTATACGGTGTTGAAGTTAAATTTTACTCTTCAAGGGTAAGTGTATCCGACAAGCTTGAAACACAAATAGGTAATTTATTTGCAATAGGTGATGGAGCAGGTATTACAAGGGGTCTGGCTCAAGCTTCAGCATCCGGAGTATTTGTTGCAAGAGAAATTTTAAAAAGAATGGTTTAATAGGGGGGCTTTTCATGGCTACTAAAGTTATTATTGGCGCACAGTGGGGAGATGAAGGAAAAGGTAAGATTGTTGATATTTTAGCAGCAAAAGCTGATGCTGTAGTAAGATTTTCTGGTGGAAGCAATGCAGGACATACCTTGGTCGTAAATGGGCAAAAATATGCACTGCATCTTATTCCTTCCGGAATATTATATCCAAATAAGAAGTGTATTTTAGGAAATGGGGTAGTAATTGACCCTGCTTCCATTTTAGAAGAAATGGATAACTTGACTTCCAGAGGCATAAATATAGATAATTTATTGATAAGCGATCGCGCTCATCTTGTTTTCCCTTATCACAAGGTAATTGACAATCTTCAGGAATCCTTTCGTGGTGAAAATGATATTGGAACAACAAAAAAAGGCATTGGTCCGGCATATGCTGATAAAACCGAAAGATGCGGAATTCGTATCTGTGATTTGCTTAATCCAACATTATTTGCTGAAAAGGTTAAAGCTAATGTTGCTTTCAAAAATATTCTTATAGAAAAGGTTTATGGTGGCACGCCTTTGAATGCAGAAGAAATCATAAGCGAATATCTTGAATACGGCAAAAGACTTAAGCCATATGTTACAGACACAACTAAAATTCTTTTTGAAATGATAAAGGATAATAAAAACATTGTGTTTGAGGGCGCTCAATCCTCCCTTCTTGACCTTGACTTCGGAACCTACCCATATGTTACATCTTCACATCCGGCTGCCGGTGGAGTTTGTATTGGTGCCGGAATTGGTCCTACTATGATTGATGAGTGCTTCGGCGTTGTTAAAGCCTATACTACAAGGGTTGGAAAGGGTCCTTTCCCAACGGAGCTTCTTGATGAAATCGGAAACAGAATTCGCGAAAGAGGTCAAGAATATGGTACAACAACAGGAAGACCCAGAAGATGCGGATGGTTTGACTCAGTATTAGTAAAATTTTCGGTAAGAGTAAACAGTCTGGCTGGAATTGTTGTAAACAGGGCTGATACTTTGGGAAGCTTTGATAAAGTAAAACTCTGTACTGCATATGAAAAGGACGGAAAATTAATTACTGATTTCCCTGCAAGCTTGGAAGATCTGGCACAAATGAAACCAATTTATGAAGAATTTGACGGGTGGGACGAAAATCTTTCCGGCTGCAAGACCTTTGCTGATTTGCCGGAACCACTGCAAAGATACCTTAAAAGAATAGAAGAACTTTGTGAAACAAAAGTAGTAATGGTAGGAATCGGTCCAGGTCGTGATGATATAATAATAGCATAAAAAAACGGAAGCACTGTATAGTGCTTCTTTTTTTATGCTGTCAATCTCCAGAAATACACTGCAATAATAATACCTATAACATCAGCAATTAACGCTGTATAAAGCGTATACCTTATTTGTTTTATTCCCACAGAGCCAAAGTATACTGTCAAAGTATAAAATATTGTTTCTGTTGAGCCCATAATAGTACAAGCTACTAAGCCTATATACGAATCCGGTCCAAAATTCTTCATAATATCTGCTACAACTGCAAGCGCCGCGCTTCCTGAAATTGGTCTTATTAATGCTAATGTTAATATTTCAGAAGGAATTCCTATAAAATTAAAAACCGGTGCAACAGCCTTTATTAATAAATCAAGTGCCCCGGATGCACGAAAAACACCGACTGCAACCATTAATCCTACTAACGGCGGTATAATTCTAACAGTGGTTGCTATTCCTTCTTTTGCCCCTTCTGTAAACGAATCAAAAACATCCACCCTGTTAACAATTCCTATAACAACAATAATCATAACAACCGACGGTATTGCTGAAACAGAAATAAAGTTAAGTACACTCATATCTTAATTTTTCCTTTTTACTTATCATATTCTTTTTTACTTCCATACATAACTTTGTTTTTCAATTTGCTTACAAAATAAAGCTGTTGTGCCTTAAAATGGAATGTTATATTTTGTCGAATTAAAAGGATTTTTGTCTGCTTTGTAGAATATATTATATTCAAGCTGTTTTTGTTCAAAATCAAACATTTATATGAAAATAACTTGAACTGTATACGGTTAACTCTTAGCCCTTTACTTAACCTATGAAAGGAGTGAAAACCATGGGTCAAAAATTGCTTGACATGTATGATGAAGCAAAAAAAATAGGCGGGCTCAACGCCCAAATAAAGCTTGCAATTCTTACTTCTGCACCTTCTACAAAAGCATCCCAATTACCTGATTCTCCTGAAAATATTGAAAAATTTATTAAAGCAATGGAAGTCGTTCGTAGAGAGTTTTCTTGATTTTATAAAAAATAATTTAGGGAGGAATTTAACATGTCTAATAAAATTAATTTACCAGAAATAATTAAAGTTGATAAAGAAAAATGTACCAATTGCCATTTGTGTATTGGAGTTTGCCCTGTAAAATATTGTAATGATGCATCAGATGTTAATGAAGGAATCCGAATAAACTCAAACCTATGTATTGGATGCGGCGCTTGCGTTAAGGCCTGTACACATAAAGCAAGGATTGTTCTGGATGATACCGAAAGATTTATTAATGATTTAAAAAATGGTGAAAAAATTGCGGCACTGGTTGCTCCGGCTGTTGATGTAAATTTCCCACATCAGTTAAAAAATCTTCTTGGCTGGCTTAAAAGCATTAATGTATCTATGAATTTTGATGTTTCTTTTGGCGCTGAAATAACGACTTACCAATATTTAAAGGCTGTAAAAAGCGGCATACAAACTCCCATTATTGCCCAACCTTGTCCATGTATAGTTTCATACATTGAGCTTTACAAACCTAACCTTATTAAGCATCTTGCCCCTACAGGCAGTCCAACAATGGATCTTGCAGCATGGGTTCATCATAATCATCCCGGAATGAAGCTGGCGTTTATAAGTCCTTGCGCTGCTAAAAAGCGAGAATTTGAGGACCCGAATACCAAAGGAATGGTTAGTTACAATGTTACCTTAGCAGGATTAAAAAAATACTTTGCTGAAAACAACATTGATTTAGCTTCATTCCCAGAAGCTAATTTCGACGGTCCATTAGAGGCTGAAAAGGGTATCCTGTATTCACAGCCAGGCGGCTTACACGAAACCTTTAAAAGATTTGATGTTCCTTTAAAAATTAATCAAGTAAGAAGGACAGAAGGCATAGAAGTATATGAAGAGTTTTTTGCCGAGCTTGAAGACGAATTAAGCAGGGGAGAGTGCGACGTAGTAATAGTTGATGTCTTAAATTGTCTTCATGGTTGTAATAGAGGAACCGGAACAATATATGATGAAAGGACAACAGATGATATACTAAAGCTGCAGGCAGAGCGTTTAGAGAAGCAGCAGCGCGAGTATTATTCAGATTCTGAATACACTGCCAAGCTTGATGAAGTATTAAAGAACATGGAGGATATCGATTTTTCAAGGAAATATACCGACAAATCAGTTATTTCAGGAGCGCTGCAGGAACCTACCCCTGAAATAACTGATATCATTAATGAGCAAATGGGCAAGTTTGAAAAAAAAGATATTAAAAATTGTGGTGCATGCGGTTATGCATCCTGCAAAAACATGACTAAAGCAATCTTAAATGGTCTTTACAGACCTGAACAATGCCATCATTTTCTAGAATCGTTTTTTGTAAAACATTCAAAGGAGCACGAATAGATAGATATAAATAAACATATATAACTATAAGGATATGAACAAAACAAGGTTGTAATAGTTTTGCTCATATCCTTTTTCCTTTCAGGTCGGGCTTTTTCCATGCAGCTGCAAATGTTTTTCCAACTATTATTCCTGTAACCGTTGTCGCAAATGAGGTTATCCAAACAGCTGTAATTATTGACGTAGGATTTGCAGAGCCTCCGGCAGTTCTTAATGCTATCAGCGTAGCTGGTAT
Source organism: Deltaproteobacteria bacterium (assembly GCA_050258375.1). Lineage (GTDB taxonomy): Bacteria > Bacillota > Clostridia > Acetivibrionales > UBA4821 > JBLMYQ01. Next base: position 6,475 of record JBLMYQ010000075.1, read on the forward strand.
AAGCTGAATTGATGTTGTATTAAGAATCAGAAACATGCACATATCATTAGTTGCTAAAGCTTTATTCTTATTTATTTTTTGTAGCTCGGTCATTGCCTTAAGTCCCAGAGGAGTTGCAGCATTACCAAGCCCGAGAAAATTTGCCACAATATTCATTACCATGCAGGCTTGTGCTGGATGGTCTTGGGGAACTCCGGGGAAAAGAAATTTCGTAACAGGACGTATACCATTGGATATTGCACCTATAATTCCTGCCCTCGAAGCAATTTCCATTATTCCGGTCCATAAGCAAAGAACTCCTAAAAGTGCAATAGCAAGGTCAACAGCACCTTTTGACGAATCAAGAAGCGCCTTTGTAACCTCATCAACCCTTCCGGTCAGAAAGCCTGTGACAATTCCGATAATAAGCATTCCTGCCCAAATATAATTTAACATACACTGCCCTATAAAGTATAAATATCTATTATCTATTATTTATTATAAAAGTTTTCCAATTATTAATTAAATTAACAATTTTTCTGTTGTTTTTATATTGACGTTATTTTACAATTATGTTATTATAAGAGATGCAAACAATGTCGAAAAATGTTGCTAAACTAAGGAGGAGAAATTCCATGAAATCAACAGGTATTGTAAGAAAAGTAGATGAATTGGGTAGAGTAGTTCTTCCAATTGAACTGAGAAGAACTCTGGATATTGCAGAAAAAGATGCCCTTGAAATCTACGTTGATGGTGCAACAATCATTTTGAAAAAATATGAGCCTGCTTGCATCTTCTGCGGCGATGCTAAAGATGTCGTCGTTTACAAAGGCAAAAACATTTGCCCTGCATGCTTAAAAGAACTTAAAGCATAATTATTTATTATGAACAGCTACAGAAAAACCGATTGCCTTTATTTATCAAGGTAATCGGTTTTTTCTGTAAGCATTTGATTATAAATTTCTCTCTTGGAAATTCCTTTTTCCTTGGCAGCCTTTTTCATAGCTTCCTTTTTATCCATTCCTTGTTCCATATATCTTTCAACAATAAATCTGACCGGAAGGTTATCCTCCTCTTTATCCTCAAGTATTTCCTCTTTTGCTCCTTCGATTATTAAAACAAATTCTCCTCTGGCCTGATTATTATTATAATAATTAACCGCCTCTGAAAGCTTCATCCTTAATACCTCTTCAAACATTTTCGTCATTTCTCTTGCTAACGCAATCCGCCTTTCTCCAAAAGCTTCATATATATCTTTTAATGTATGCGGAAGCTTATGTGGCGCTTCGTAAAAAACCATTGTGCGCAATTCCTTTTTAAGTATCTGAAGTCTTTCTTTTCTTGCCCGTTTATTCATTGGAAGAAACCCTTCAAAAGCGAATCTCCCTGCCGGCAAACCCGAAATTATGACTCCTGAAATAACAGCAGAAGGTCCCGGAATAGGAACAATCTTTATTCCTTCTTCAACCGCTCTCGCAACAAGCTCTTCTCCCGGATCGGAAATACCTGGTGTACCCGCATCAGAAACGAGTGCGATGTTGTCTCCACTTAAAAGCCTTTGAATTATTACATCACCTTTTACGCCTTCATTATGCCTGAAAAAGCTGGTCAAAGGCTTTGAAATTTCGAAGTGGTTTAAAAGCTTCATAGTTTGCCGCGTATCTTCAGCAGCAATAAGGTCAACCTCTTTAAGGGTGCGTATTGCACGGAAAGTCATATCTTCAAGGTTGCCTATAGGTGTTGCAACAAGGTATAAGGTTCCTGTTTGACTCATTTTTCTCTCCTTTTTACAAATTTATAATCCATAAATATTTAAAACCTCTTTAGAATATTTTGTCCCTTCTTCATATATATAAAGTGGCTTTTCTACTTTAAGATGCTTGCCTCCACTCCTCAATGCCTCAACAAGAATCATATTCGGTGCAGCTTGTGGTCTTGGATGTACAAACTGCAATCTTTTAGGCTCTAAACTATTTTGCCTCAAAAGATAAATTATATCAGCAAGCCTGTCCGGTCTATGAACCATGAACAGCTTGCCACCAGGCTTCAACAGCTTTTTTGATGCAACTATTACATCTTCAAGAGTGCAGCATACTTCATGTCTTGATATGGCTTTTACATCATCAGGATTTTCCATACCGCAATCCTTTGTACGATAAGGCGGATTGGTTACTACAGCATCCATTGATGACAAGCCAAGAATTTCAGGTGCAGCCTTCAAGTCAGCATTAATTATTTTTACTCTGTCACCAATCTGGTTCATCTCAATACTTCTTTGTGCCATTTCGGCAACGGGCTCCTGAAGCTCTACTCCAGTAATGCTTGAAGCCTCAGTTTTGCCAGCAATAAGAATTGAGATTATCCCTGTGCCACAGCCAAGGTCAACAACCTTTGAATCTTTCCTGACTTTTGCAAAGCCTGAAAGCAAAACCGCATCCATGCCAAAACAGAACCCCTCCGGGTTCTGGATTATTTTTAAGCCTTTGATTTGTAGGTCATCTATACGTTCATTGGGTTTAATATATTGATTCATTAGCGGCTCCTGTATATTCATTTAAAAATAATCTACCACTAGGAAAGGACCGTGTCAAACAATATTAAAGCAAAAAAAGAGGGAAAACCCCTCTTTTTTATGCTGATTATGCTGCCATTGCCCTCGCAAGTTCTTTGTACCCATGTGAATACTGTGCAAGGTTGTCATCAATTTCTTTTGCCTTTGGTTCTGTAAGGTCTGCAAAAATATCCTTTGCGATAACCTTTTCAAGGCTAACATTAGTAAACCCTAGCGCTTCTATCTCTTCGTACTTTTTCTTTCTTTCTTCTAAGAATAACACGACTGTTTTTTTAACCAATAAGTCATCCAATTCGGGATTTAAGTACATCTCGCTTTTGATAAAGTACTCAAGCCCTTTCAAGATTCTTGAGATTTTACATTTACTTTCTTCTCTGTCTTTAACCAAATCAGGGTCTCCATGAATCTTTCCTGGAATGCCTTCTTCTGGTATCCCAAAGCAGAATATCTGCAATTTCAGAAAATCTTTATATTCTTCCCCTTTCAAAACCACGCAATTTTCTAAAACCTCAATTCCTTTCGTCAAGGAAGCAAAGATTTGTTCAGAATTTTCTCCCAAAGATTCAAGCAGAGGTTTTACTTCGCTGATATCGACCCCATTTCTTGAAGCGTCATCAATATCATCGATTGCGTTACCAAACTTATCGGCAATTTTCACCAATAGAACTTCAATTCTTGCCGGAATGCGACTTTCGCTTAAAAGTAGTTCTTTTACGCTTAAGTTTTTATCAGGATTGAAGAACAATATTTCTTCTATTTCAGAATGACAAAGCATTCCGTCTAGAACTGGCAACGATATAATCTCTTCTTCAATAAGACCATACTTCCATACCCCTTGCTGACCATGCCTCCATTTGGTTCCTAGGAAAGCATCTATCTCTGTTTCAGCCACATGTGCGAATGCAAAATGGCCCAAATCATGGGCAAGAGCTTCTGCTACAACAAGACTTATATCAATGGGGATTCCCTTTTTTATAAGTCTCTTAGCAAGTCTAACAGCCCGCAAGCAAACCCTGAGAGTGTGTATCCCCCGAGAATTGAATTCTTTACCCCCCCGGTATATTTGCATTTTCCAGAAAGAGTCTCTGAATCCAGCCAAACTTAGGATTATTCTAATGTCTTTAGCATACTTGCCTTTTTCGACCTGCCTTAAAATAGGTCTCATTTCTCTTGCCAGTTTTTTAAGAACTTCTGACTTGAGTTCTTTGTTAACGTCTTTGATTAAGACATTAAAAATCTCCACCAATGATTTTTCTTTCTTATCTACATCCTTTTTCACAGCCATCTCTCCTTCTCTTTTTACATCCTTAATTTTTAGACATCAATCCAAATAACGGCACAAAAATAGGCCGGACATAAGTTCATAAGGTCTAATTCGAACTCACCGTCCCGCCCAGAAAATAATTCCAGTTGTGCACGTTATTCAGATAAGAACATTCATAGAATAATTATATCAATATTTTTCTTTAAAATCCAGAAATTTTATTTAAATTTAATAAAATCCTAACATTATCTTCCTGTTACTTGGAATGTCTTCCATTTATTTGAAATATCTCTTCCTCCTTCTTTTTTTTTATGGTATCATTGTAATGGAAATATCAATCATTCTAACCAAAGAGGATTTTTTATGAAAAATTTAAAAATTTTGTTTTATACCTTAATTATATTCACAATGTTAACTTTGCTATGCTTTTCTGTAAAATCTGCAGTGTATTCTGATAACCTATACTCTTCTACCTTAGGGAATGTGTCTCTTAATTATTCCACCCAGCCATTAACCATAACAAACTCAGTTTACAGCAATATCTCTTTTGGCAATCCTGAAGACTATTCTTCAGTTTCCGGAGTAGTTTGCTTTAGAGGAAATAACTACAGAAATTCGGCATCATATGGAACTGCACAAATAAAAGAAGAGAAGCTTGAAACAATATGGAACTATAAAATAGGAAGCCTGGATAATTGGACAGGCGTTGGCTGGAATGGGCAGCCAGCAATCGTGAAGTGGGATGACTCGGTAAAAAACATTATGAATATTTTCCCTGCCAAGAAGAAAAAAGCAAATTTAAAGGAAGTAATTTATGGAGCCCTTGATGGAAAAGTCCATTTTCTTGACCTTGAAAAAGGTGACCAAACAAGATTGGCAATACAGCTCCCGGGACCTATTAAAGGAAGTGTATCAATTGATCCTCGCGGTTATCCTCTTCTATATGTAGGACAAGGCATTCCAACAGTTCATAATAAGCCTGTAGCAATAGGTTACAGGATATATAACCTTATAAATCAAAAAATGCTTTATTTTATTAATGGAAAAGACAGCTTTGCTGAAAGGAAATGGTATGCCTTTGATTCTACAAGCCTTCTTGACACAAAAACCGATACTCTTATCGAGCCCGGAGAAAATGGAATTGTGTATGTTGCAAAATTAAATACTTCTTTTATTCCTGAGAAAAAATTTATTAAAATAAATCCAAAATTTAAAAAATATCGTTATTCGAGTCAAAAATCTCTTAAAAAAGGTATTGAAAATTCAGCCGCAATTTATAAAAACTTTGCCTATTTTGCTGATAATGACGGCATTTTTCAATGTCTTGACCTTAATACGCTAAAACCTGTTTGGGCAAGGGATGTAACCGATGATACTGACTGCACAACGGTCTTAGATGAAGAAGGAGATAAGGTCTTCCTTTATACCGGCTGCGAAGTAGACCATCAGGGTAAGAACGGAAAGGCTTATATAAGAAAAATAAACGCTTTAACAGGAGCTTTAGTGTGGCAAGCTGCCTTTGACTGCTTTTATAATTCAAACGTCAATGGTGGAGTTTTCGGAACTCCCGTGCTTGGTAAAAGCAATATTGACGGAATGATAATCTTTAGTACTGCTAAATGCAATGGTCCTTCAGGTGGAAAATTAACTGCATTTAATAAAATTAGTGGCAAAAAGATTTGGGAACTTAATTTTAAAAATTATTCCTGGAGCTCTCCAGTAGATGTTTATACTTCTGAAGGAAAAGCGTACCTGATTTACTGCGACTCAGCAGGAATGATGTATCTTATTGACCCCCAAAAAGGAAAAATACTTGATAGAAAATCCCTTGGTGCAAATATTGAAGGCTCTCCTGCTGTTTATGAAAACATTGCTGTTGTTGGTACTCGGGGTCAAAGAATTTGGGGAATAAGAATCAAATAATAGGGTAATCTTTATAGCTAATACAGTTGACAGTACAAAATGTAAAGTGTAAAGTTAAAAACAGTTGATAGTTTAACCCTATGAAAGGAAGAACAATAAAATGAATCCAGTAGATACCAGAAAATTAAAGACAATCTCAACAAAAATCCGAATAGGAATTTTAGATGCAGTTTATTATGCTCAATCAGGTCATCCAGGCGGCTCTCTATCAAGTGCAGATATTCTTACAACTCTGTATTTTCAAGCTATGAATGTTAATCCTCAAAACCCATCATGGGTGGACAGAGATAGATTTGTACTATCTAAGGGACATTGCTCTCCTGCACTTTACTCAACTCTTGCTGAAAAAGGCTTCTTCCCCAAAGAAGAAATTAAAAAATTCAGACATTTTGATAGCTTTCTTCAAGGGCATCCTGATATGAAAAAGGTTCCCGGTGTAGACATGTCAACAGGCTCCCTTGGTCAAGGTCTTTCGACAGCTGTTGGAATGGCTCTTGCAAGCAAATTGGATAAAAAAGATTATCGCGTTTACACTCTCCTCGGTGATGGAGAAATTGAAGAAGGACAAATCTGGGAAGCTGCTATGTCAGCCGCTCATTACAGCCTGGATAATCTTACTGCCTTTTTAGACCATAATGGCTTGCAAATTGACGGTCCAATTACAAAGGTAATGTCTCCTGAGCCTGTAGATGAAAAATTCCGCAGTTTTGGCTGGAATATAATAAATGTTGATGGTCACAATTTTGAACAATTAATTTCCGCAATTGACGAAGCAAAAAAAATCAAAGATAAACCAACAATAATAATCTGCAAAACTATTAAAGGTAAATGCATTTCATTTATGGAATGTGTTGCAGGCTGGCATGGAAAAGCGCCTAATGAAGAACAATACAAACAAGCAATTGCAGAACTTGAAAGTCAGTTATAAAAATATATAAAAATAATTTATAAATACATCTTTTTCCCATCTTTTGAAAAGAGAGGGGTTAGGGGTGAGTTGGAGGTACAATAATCATGGCTGAAAAAATTGCAACCCGGGAAGCATATGGAAACACAATCGCTGAAATAGGAGAAAAATATTCTGATATGGTTGTTCTTGATGCAGATTTAAGTAAAAGTACATTTACATGCAAATTTGCCGAGAAATTTCCTGACAGATTTTTTAATATGGGAATAGCTGAAGCAAATCTTACATCTGTTGCTGCCGGTCTTGCCTCATGCGGCAAAATACCATTTGTAAGCACATTCGCAATATTTGCAACCGGAAGAGCTTACGATCAGGTCAGAAATTCAATTGCATATCCAAATCTTAATGTAAAAATTGCTGCTACCCATGCAGGAATATCCGTTGGTGAAGACGGCGCTTCTCATCAATCAATTGAAGATATAGCCCTTATGCGTGCGATTCCGGGAATGACCGTAATCTGTCCTGCAGACGGAATTGAAACAGCTTTGGCTGTTAAGGCAGTTGTTGAATACAAAGGTCCTGTCTATTTAAGGCTTGGCAGGCTTGCACTCCCTACAGTTTACGATAACCCAGAAGCTTGTAAGTTTGAAATAGGTAAATCAATAACCTTGCAAGAAGGAACAGATGCAACTATAATTGCAACAGGCTTAATGGTTCAGGAAGCTATTGAAGCACATAAAATTCTTCAAAATGAAGGAATAAATGTACGAATAATTAATATGCATACAATAAAACCTATTGATGAAAAAGCAATAATAGATGCTGCCTATCAAACAGGTAGAATCGTTACTGCTGAAGAACACTCCATTGTTGGAGGCCTTGGCGAAGCCGTTGCAAGCATTACCGCAAGAAGCTGCCCTGTTCCTATAGCAATGGTAGGTGTAAAAGATGTATTTGGGCGTTCAGGTAAACCTGCAGAGCTTCTTAAACATTATGGGCTGACAGCATCAGATATAGTTACTGCGGTAAAATCATTATTTAAAAAGGAGTGATATTATGAGTCTTGTAGGAAACTGCATTGTTGCACAATCAGGAGGTCCCACCTCGGTAATAAATTCCAGCCTTTGCGGAGTAATTCAGGAAGCATTGAAGCATAAGGAAATTACAGGAGTATATGGTGCAAGAAATGGTATCCTCGGTATAATAAATGACAACCTTGTTGATCTGGGAAAAGAGGAATCCGTTGAGGTTGAGCTTTTAAAAAATACCCCTTCATCAATCCTTGGTTCTTGCAGATATAAATTAAAAGCACCCGGAGAAGGTGAAGATTATGATAAAATACTAGCCACCTTTAAGAAATATAATATAAGATATTTTTTCTACATTGGTGGAAATGATTCAATGGATACCGCTGATAAATTAAATAAGTTTATTAATGATTCCGGTCATGAAATTAAAATCATTGGCATTCCTAAGACAATTGATAATGACCTAGTAGAAACGGACCATTGCCCGGGGTTTGGAAGTGCTGCAAAATATATTTCAACCAGCCTCGCAGAAATATATAAGGATGCAACCGTTTATCCTTCAGACCAAATAACCATTATCGAAATAATGGGAAGAAACGCTGGCTGGCTTACAGCTGCAAGTGCCGTTCCAACATTAACCGGCGAAGGTCCTGACCTTGTTTATGTGCCTGAGGTTCCTTTCCACTATGATCACTTCAAAGAAGAGGTTGCCCGCATTCAAAGTAAAAAGGGAGACGTAGTAATCTGTGCATCAGAAGGAATAAAAGACGTAAACGGTATTTACGTTGCTCAAAATGAAACCTTACAATGTCATGATTCATTTGGTCATGCACAGCTAGGTGGTGTGGCAGGCGCTCTTAAATCAATGATTTCAAATCTTGGCAAAAAGATTAGGACTATAGAGTTCAGTCTTCTTCAAAGATGCTCTGCACATATTGCATCTGCAACAGATGTTGAAGAAGCATATCAGGTTGGAGTAAAAGCAATTCAAGCTGCAGCTGAAGGTAAATCAGGTTATATGGTAACCATTTTACGCGAGAAACAAGAACCATACGTCGCAGGCTATGGGCTTGCTCCCCTTTCAAATATTGCAAACCATGAAAAGAAAATACCTAGAGAATGGATAAATGACGAAGGGCATGGCGTAAAAAGAGAGGTTCTTGATTATATAACACCTTTAATAAAAGGGAAAAACGAATATAAAGAAGATAATTTAGGGCTCCCAAGATTTGCAAACTTTAAAATGATTCCTATAAAATAAAAAATCGGGCAATGCCCGATTTTTTATTCGTTTTCCCATATTTCTACTCTGTTTCTGCCATTATCCTTCGCTTGATAGAGGGCAAAATCTGCAGCCTTAACCATTTCCTCTGGTGTAAGGAAGTCCCTTCCTGGAACGCCCCAGACCAATCCAATGCTTGCAGATATACTTTCGTATGGCATTTTAATCTTCCCTATTCCCATACGGATTCTTTCTGCAATTTCTTTTGCTTCATCTAAACTAACCATGGTAAGAGTTTCAATGAATTCTTCTCCTCCATAACGACCTACATAATCAGTAGGTCTTACGTTGTTCTTTAAGAATTCTGCCATAAGCTGGAGGTACTCATCTCCAACAGGGTGTCCATAGGTATCATTAATTTTCTTAAAAAAATCAATGTCTATCATCAAAACGGCAATAGGTTCTTCACTAACACAAAACCGCTTCCAATGACGTTCAACAATCTTTCTAATGCCATGCCTATTGAGAAGACCTGTTAAATCATCGGTAATTGAAAAGTTTTTCAATTTTGCATTTTCTTCTTCGAGCTTTTTAATCCTTTCTTGATTTTTAGCAGCTTCTTCTTCCATCTTCTTAATCTTTTCTTTTAGCTCTTCATTTTCCTTGTTTTCTTTAATAAACGCATTTCTAAGCATAAACGAAAGCCCAATTCCTAAACCTGCCCCAGTAGCAAAAAAAGCCAGTAAAAATAACAATCCTTTCATAATAACGTCCCCTTTCTTTTTCATCTATTCCTCTATACAAAAACAGGAATAGTTATTCTTCGCAGTATAGCAAGACAACCGTCCCTGTCAATTTTGACCATGACTAAAATAAATTAATTTTACGTATATATACTATCAATTATATTCTACTTCTTAACAAATGTACACCTTTATTTTGCAAAATAGTGCTTTCCAATAACAGTCACTATAGGTCTAGACCATATCCAGTTGCTCGTAGCCGTAGCCGGATTAAAATAATATATACAGCCCGACGAAGGATCCCATCCATTTAATGCATCTCTTGCAGCATTTAACGAACTATTATCAGGCTCAAGATTAATTTGCCCATCAGATACAGCAGTAAAAGCCCCAGGTTGATATATTACTCCGGGAACAGTCTTGGGAAACCTTGTATTCTCTACTCTGTTTAAAACAACCGCAGCAACAGCAACTTTTCCGGCATAAGGTTCTCCTCTGGCCTCTCCATGAATCAAATGTGCCAGAAGATGTGTATTGCCTGAGGTCGTACTACCTGAAACCGGTGTATATTGTTTCCCATTAAAAATCCCCAAGGCTCCAAGTGTTTCAGCACCGGCAACTCCATCAATTCTCAGACCGTTTTTTGCTTGAAAATACTTAACAGCAGAATATGTTTTATAACCATATACCCCATCAATATAGCCCTTATAATATCCCCAATTTTTAAGCTTTGTCTGAATGTTTATAACCTCATTTCCTCTTGAGCCATAGTATGAAAGCGTTGTTATTGGTGTAGGACATTCATATATACCCCAAGCAATTATTAAAGTAGCGATAGTTATTAAAATAGCTGCCTTTGCTCTTTTCACAATCAATACCTCTTTTCATTTTTAATAACCATATTTTTTACATTACCAGCCAAAATATTCTATTAAATTATAGTTTTAACAAGATTATTGATAACTTTTTACACCAATAGCTTTAAATAAAAATATAATACATAAAGAACCTTTTTGAGGAAAATAACATGGATAAAATTTTTAATGATCTTAGCATTGTTCCTAATAAAATTAAAAAACGCAAAAAAGAAATTTGTAAAATATTTTGTGATTTAGAATACTGTATTGATTTTTATGTAAACAAAATGTTTAGGCGCGATTGTTGCTCTTTTAAAAAGGAGCTTGAATTAATTGATATATTGCGGTGTTGCAAAAACAAAAAGTAAACATTTTGAATATCCTATAAACTTCCATTTATGTATGCCGATATAATAAATAGGAAGATATATACATTTCCAAGGAAGGAAGGAGGAATTTATATGATTTCACCAGTAAAAACCACATCGGTTATTCCAATATCTATTGCAAAGCAGCAAGCATACACTGCCCAAAAACCTATCGGCAATAGTTCTGGAATAACTGATATACATAATGTTTTATCAACAAAGAAGCTTCACTTTGTATCTTATCAAAAACGTTCTCAAGAATTTTACGAGCCACTGGTTCGTTTTGTGGATAATCTGATAACACAACAGAGTGAAATAAGCAAAACGCTTGACAATAAAGATACTCAAGACGAAATAAATAAGATAGAAAAAACATCAGAAAAAATTGTTGATTTCGCAAAAAAATTATGCGGTGACGATAAATCTAAGATTTGGCCGATTAAGAATGCGGTTAAGAAGGGCTTTGCTCAAGCCGGGGAAGGCACTGAAAATTTTTCAGAATATGCGCAAAAGGCTCTGGAAAGCGTTATGAATAAAATTGACTCTTGGCATGAAAATAAAGAATAAAGAAAACCCGGTGGGTTTTCTTTATTCTTTATTGTTATTTTGCATTAGTTTAAAGAAACTATTCCAACGTTGTTAAACGGAAACCATTTAACCTTTTTTGAAAACTGCTCTGAAACAAATCTTAAAGGAACCATCATTCTGCCTTTTACAGCCTGAACTGAACCGCCAATCTTTATTTCCTTCCCATTAACCTTGGCCGTTTTCTTATCCTTCTCCAGTATAATTGTTTTATCTTTATAGATTAAGGTTACTATTCCTGTTTTTGGTTCATATGAAATTTTTGCCTTCAATAATTCTGACACCGCCCTGACAGGAATCATTGTAACTCCGTTTTTTACCATAGGCTCTATATTACCGTATTTAGAAAAATCAATTTTTTTACCATTAATAAAAATTTGTATTCCCTTTTTTCCTATTTTTTCATAGCCTCTGGCTAATTCTTTATATAACTTTTCCCCATCCGGAAACTTTCCGATTGAGCTTTCAAGGTACTTTACTGCTTTATCTTTCTGCCCTATATCCATTTTCATAGATGCTAATACTTGTGAAAGGTCGGGATTATCCTTTTGCTTTTTTATAAATTTTTCTAAATATGCCGCTCCTTTTTCTGTTTCCCCCATAAGCTTATGGCATTCTGCTTTAATAATTGCTGCATAGTGATTATCCGGCTCCAGCGCAAGAATCTTTTCAGCCACGGTCAGTGCTAATGAATATTTTGCCCCGAATTGATACGCAATAGCCAGCTTAAGCAAAAGCTTAGTGTCATTTGGTGCCTTTTTTAATTGCGCTTTAAGCTCTTCAATTATTACAGGAATGTACTTATCAGCTAAGACTTTTAGTTTTTTCCCATTCTTCCCATTTAGCCACTCTTTAGACCCTAGCATTCTTTCAATTTCTAAAACATCCATATTTTTCATTTGTTTCTCTATATCTTTGAGAATGTCTCCTGAAGTTCCCATTAAGTTTTTATATTCATTTTTTATGTCAGTTTTTCCTATAACGCTTTTAACCTTATTTAGAAGAGATTCTTGTGCAAAAACATTTGTGCTTGTCATTATAAAAAATAAAACTGCCGATAAGATTACTCTTTTAATTCTCATAAAATTCAACTCCAATAAAATATTAGAATAAATAGTTATATAATAATTATATACTATCTTGTTGAATTACAAAATACGGCAGTAAAATATAGGACTATATTTTATAAATTTGAACAATATTATTGTACTGTAAGGCTTTCATTGCGAATAAAAGGTTTATCAAATTCGTAATGTCCTTTAAATTCCTTTTCTATTTTCCCTTCAATCAAAAATTGTACTTTTTCAACATCCTTTATTTCTGTGAGAGAATTTACAATAGAATACAGCGTAATTGTTTCTCCGGCTGACCCTCCATTATGATTATCTCTAAATTCCTTTGAAAAATTTACTGTTACTGTATCTTCCTTTTTTTCTATCGACAAAAGCTTTGTGCCTGACGGAACAACAGGAAACAGCTCCTTTTCAGAGGGTCCCTTCATTAATTCTAAAATAATTACTCTTGGCGAATCCTTTAGTACTTCTTTCAAGCTCACTTGTCGTTTCTCTTTTTTTAGCATAGCACTCTGCGAATCTCCAAAATACAGCTGAATATCAACCCTCTCGTCTTTACCTTCTTGTATTTTTGTATCTTTATCCTCATTGATTTGAGCTAATACCGGCTGCTCTTTCTTAATTTGTTCATTGCTCATTCCTGCCAGGCTTGAGCACCCTGATGCCAAGATTATAAGTATACTGGTTAATAATATCTTTTTTCTCAACCTCTCCACTCCTTGTACATATTTTAATAATATGTTTATGCGGACAGGCAAAATAGTATTCTTAAAACCCCTGATTACTTATTCTTTTCGTGCTCAAACAAGCTAGAAAAATAATATTTTACAACCGAAAATACCTCTCTTACGTTTGAAGAAAATAGATATGGTATAGAGTCTGGCATTTTTGCCTTAGCAAAAGTTGCATTTATTTTTAAATCCGAAGATATCATTGAGCACCTGTATATATGAAAATAATTAGTAACAATAATTATTTTTTCAAGCCTGTTTTTTTCCATTATGCTCCTGGCAAAATTAAGATTCTCAATGGTATTTCTTGATTTATTCTCTTCAATAATATCCTTTTCTTCCACACCTAATCTGATTAGCTGTTTTTTTATTGCTGCCGATTCTGTAATGTTTTCTCCTTCTCCTTGCCCCCCTGTTGCAATAATTTTTTTTGCATAACCGTTTTTGTACAGCTCAAATGATTTATATATGCGCTCATAAAGGGCTGGGCTCGGAACATCTCTCCAAACAGCGCACCCCATGACTATTATTGCATCCGCTTTTTGTGGCTGGAGCTTTAGCCCTTTATAAAAAATATTTATCTCAATTACAACAAGCAAGCATATGCTTAAAACAACAAGCAGCATAATAACAAATTCTTTTTTGCCGTTAGGTAAATGCTTTATTCTTCTCATTTTAATACCCATCATCAGTTTCAATAGAAGAAAGAATTTGTACCGTCTTGCTCGTTCCTAATCTGCTGCAGCCCTCGCGGATAAAATCTTTAGCTTGCTCCAGGCTTTTAATTCCTCCCGAAGCTTTAATCTTTACTCTATCACCTAAAATAGCTTTAAAAAGCTTTATGTCTTCTATTTCTGCTCCCCCATTTGCAAATCCGGTTGATGTTTTTACATAATCGGCTCCTGCCTCTTCGCAAAATTTACAAACCTTAACTTTCTCATTATGGTCGAGCAGTGCTGTTTCCATTATTACTTTTAGTACAGCATTTGATTTATGTACAACTTCAGCCAACAAGCGGATTTCTTCCTTTACGTATTCATCCTCTTGTTCTTTTAGCTTTGCAATATTTATTACCATATCAATTTCATTAGCCCCATTGTTTATTGCCTCTTGTGCTTCCGCAAGCTTTACATCAGTAGTTGTTCCTCCATGAGGAAATCCTATGACGGTACATACCAAAATACTTGAACCTTTTAACTGGCCAGCCGTAAGTTTTACATATGAAGGTTTCACGCAAACAGATGCAATGCCCTGCTCTATTGCCATTTTGCATGCTTCAATAATTTCTTTGCTGCCATCAGCAGGATTCAGTACAGCATGATCAATTTTCTTTGCAACAGCTTCCGCATTAATTACTTCTTCCATCTTTTCCTCCAAGTCTATTTTTACTAAAGTATATCTATATATAGGCTTGTAATCAATACAAAAGCTTGTTTTTCCTACAGATAGACAAAAAATAAAGCCTCACTTTTTTACAAGTGAAACTTTTTATACAAATAATAATTCAAAAGCAATTCATTTTGTTTGTTTAATATTCCTTTTTCAGTTCTCCTGATAAGGTTATCAGCTCTTTTAGAACGCCCTTTGCACCATTCATTGAATTATTTTGCTGCCTTATGCTTGCATTTATACCTTCTGTAGAAGCCGTGGTTTCTTCCAGTAAAGATGATATATTATCTACTAATCCTACTATGTCATTTTTATAATTTCCTATTTCATTTATACCTTTGTTTGCCTCTTCGATCTCTCCTGTTATATTATTTATTTCTTCCTCAATCTTCTCAAATACAAGCTTCATACCGCTTGATAACTTTTCCTGTTCTTTTACTATGCCTGTTAGCTTTTCCATATTATCCTTTGAGGTAATAACACTGTTATGGACTCCGTTTATTATTTTTGCAATCTTTCCTGTCGCATTACTAGATTGTTCTGCCAGCTTTCTTATCTCTTCCGCTACTACCGCGAACCCTCTTCCTGCCTCTCCTGCTCTTGCAGCTTCTATTGATGCATTTAGGGAAAGAAGGCTTGTCTGGCTTGATATCGCATTTATTACATCTACTATTCCGCTTATCTCTTTTGCCCTTAGTCCTAACTCACTAATTGTATTATCCAGGTTATTCGTAGATCTCACATTAATATTAAGGCTTTCAAGAACTTCTTGTATGCTGTCATTACCATCTTTATTTAGACTAAATACATTCTTTGAATTTTCATGTATTTGATTCATTAAGGATATCAAGTTTTCCAGCTTGTTTGACAGTGAATGCATCTTTTCGGCCATATCCTGGTTTTTCTCTGCATTTTCCTTGCTTCCTTCTGTTATCTGTGCAATTGCTTCTGCTATGGTTTCCTGCGTTTTTATATTCCCATCAAATGTTGTCATAAAGTTCTGTGCAATATTATTAGTCCTTATCCCTATTTTCTGATTTGTATCCAATACCGTTTCTATATTTTTAAGCAAGCCTTCTGTCTTTATGGTTTTATCTTTTAATTCATCTCTTATGATTTGATATTTTATATTTATTAATATAACAATTAAAAAAACCATAATTGTTACACATATGCTCATTATAGATGTAACTGTATTACTAAGCTTAATTATTGGCGGCTGGAACCACGTATAAACATTTAAAGAAATTACGACTAGAAAGAATAAAATACCGGAGGATATTTTTTCCTTTAGCTTTAAATCCTCCTGATAAAATACTAATAAAATAACATTAATATAAACATACTGCATGCCTGCAGCCCAACCGAAAAAGATTATACAAAGAGGCATATATGTAATAGCATAAACTAGAGATAGCATTTGAGTAGCTTTTGAGTAACCCGCATGATTAAGATATACAAGCAGTGCAAATAAGAACATCGCGGCATAGGTTGACCAAAGCATAATAGGTGAGCTTAATGAAATTAAAATGAATGGTATATGAAATAATATGATGAAAAAATAAGACAAGCCCAGAGTAGTCTGAGTACTATTGTTATAATCTTTCTTGTTATGAAAAACATCCATTATTTTCATAGAACAATACCTCCTAAATTTATGTTTATATATCGACTCAACATTATATATTTCGACACATATTCCCATAATCCTCTTTGAAATTCGTGCTTGTTCTGGGTATAATAACCAAAAGACACTTCCGTGTCTTTTCTCTGGCGGAGAAGAAGGGATTCCCAAACACTTCGCTCCTCTCGTGTTTGCCCACGTCGCTTCCCGCTTTGGCGGGTCCCTGCTCCTTACTTTTGCCTAAAAATGCTTTGCATTTTCTTCACGGCAAAAGCCCTCTCGGGTTCGAATCCTATCCATAAGAAAAAAGACACTTTCGTGTCTTTTTCTGGCGGAGAAGAAGGGATTCGAACCCTTGCTAGCCTTGCGACTACTAACGGTTTAGCAAACCGCCCCCTTCAACCTACTTGGGTACTTCTCCATTTTTAGAGGTGAGATGTGAGAGGCTAGATGTTAGATAAAATCATTTAAATAAAAGATTTCTCTTTTTTCTAACTTCTCACTTCCCACCTCAAACTTCTAATTTGGCGGAGGGGGTGGGATTCGAACCCACGGCTCTTGCGAGTCACTGGTTTTCAAGACCAGCTCCTTAAACCGCTCGGACACCCCTCCGTAGAACCGCAAGTAATAATATAACACGCAAGAACCAATCTGTCAATTGATAAATTGTTCATTGCCATAGCTTCCAATACAAAACCTCACGCTATTTCATGCTTTTAATTTTCCCCAAATAACTGCTGTTTGGATATTTGCTGGTGAGCATATTTAGGTACTTATCCGCTTCTTGCGTTTTTTGCTGTTTCCTTTCAGCCATAACCAAATAAAACAACGTATTTTCTTCAAAATATGCCGTATTATCAAAATACAAAGAATCCTTTAATACTGTTTCAGCTTTAGAATAGTTCTTGTTTGAATATTCTGTCTTCCCTTCAGAATACAAGACTTTAGTTGCAGTAAGATATGTAGCATCTTTTAGTCTCTTTAGTTTTTTAGCTGCTTCTTCTCCCAAATATTCTTCTTTAATATTCTTTAATGTTTGTGCACTTTCGGTCTTTTTATCACTTTTAAATAAGCTGTCTGCTTTTAATAAATTCTCATAGGCTTCTTTAATACTCTGACTGTTAGAAAGTCCATACGGATTTTTTGTACCAACAGAAGCACTTTTATATGATTCATTTTCTGTTTCCAATTCCTTAATTCTCTTTTTTAAAGCATCTCTTTCCACTGTGGCTGAGTTTAAGCTTATATTAAAATCTTTAATCTTATTTTCATGGCTTTTAAGCTTTTTATTATATTCCTCAATGTTTCCTGTAAGCTTCATTTGACTAAAAGCAGTTAAAAGCAAAACAGCAAGGGCACTCAAAAATAAAACTCCTGCATATACCCATAAATATTTTCTTTTGTTTGTTTTATTGTCCAATCTATTCACCCAATTCTTAAAATATTATTAAAGTGTTTTAATTGTTTTTCTTGCTAAATCAATAGCTTGCATTTCTTCAGCAGATAGAACATGTTTTGCCGTACCATTGCTTATAGGCTTTGCATATGTACATGTGCCATCTCTTGAATAAACTCCATTCATTACAAAGCCATCATCATTTGCATCAAGCAGTGCAATCGCAAAGCTTAAGTCGCTTCCCACGTTTTCAAAAGCGTTATATCTTACTACTCCAACCTTTTGGAAGCACTTGAGCAATTTTCTGTCAATCTCATTGCAGTAATTTTTAACTTCAATGCCATTGTTATATACTTCTTCAACCCTATCTAAAAAACGATTAAGAGAAGCATCTATATTGCTTCCATTAAAGCTTTTAAAAAATCTTTCTTGTTTATTATAAAAGGCTTTTATTCTAAAAGAATTATGTAAGCTAATTATAAAAATTAAGAAAATCCCACCTGCTATTACTATTAAGTCCAATACGTTTACTTGTATGGTTGTATAGAGAAAATCCATCAGTAATCTCCCTCTTTAAATCATGGCTGCTATTCTTTTTTATTTTTATTCTAATTCCCACAAAGACGAAATGTTCTTTGTTTTCAGTAATGACACAAAAACATCCACTATTTGGGCATCAAGCTGTGTACCTTTAGATTCTTCTATAATTTTTATTGCTTCTTCAAATGATTTCCCGCTTCTATATGATCTATCAGATGTAATTGCATCAAATGTATCCGCAACAGTTACTATTCTTGCGAGGAATGGTATTTCCTCACCTTTTAATCCATCGGGATACCCTTTTCCGTCAACTCTTTCATGATGATATCTTATTATAGGAATCATTTCTTTAAAATCAGGAATTGGTGCTAAAATTCTTTCTGCTATAGTGGTATGTGCTTTTATATATATTAAATCATCTTCATCCAGTTTGCCTGGCTTTCTATAAATTTCCTCCGGCACTCCGATTTTTCCTATATCATGAAGCAAGCATGCTGAATACAACATTTCACGCTGGTATTGTGGTGTATCAAATTTTTTAGCTATACAAACAGAGGCATATGCTACTCTCTCCGAATGTCCTTGCGCGAATTTATCTCTTGCTTCCAGTGCATTTGCAAGCATTAATACCGTTTTAGAATAGTTCTCTTTTAGTTTTTCAACTAAATTTCTATTTTCCTCTGTCATTACGTATTTTTCTATGGCATTTTTTACAGTAACCTTAAGCTCATACGGCTCCCATGGCTTTAAAATATATCTAAAAACATCACTGTTATTAATTACATTTAAAAGCATTTCAGCATCTGCATATCTTGCCAGAATTATCTTTACTGCATTAGGACTGTACTGTCCGGTCTTTTTCAAAATGTCCAGACCTGGCATCCCACATACTGTTTGATCTGTAATTATTACCTGAAATCTCTGTTTTTTGAGCGTTGCCTCGACTTCCGCAAAATCTGCAGCAACAAACACATCATATTCTTTTTCTAATGCAGCCTTAATAAGCCTTCTGTTTTCCATATCTTCATCAATTACAAGTACTGCGTGCCTTTGCATTAATATCCCTCCTGCAATTTTATTGTGTAACTTTATATAATAAAAATCTAATTTTTTAAGTAATTAACTCTTTAGGCTAAGAAGCATTTCAATTAACCTATCAAGCTCCTGATTTGAAAAATATTCAATAACTATTTTCCCTTTATTGTTTCCTGAATCAATATGTACTTTTGTCCCCAAGGTATCTTTTAATTTATTTGACAAATCCATAACAATATCTTTGATTTTTTCATCCTTTGCTTTTTTCCCTTTTGTTTTTGTCATAGCTTTCTTTAAATACTTTTCTGCTTCCCTCACACTAAAAAGACCTTTTTCAAATTCCTTTGCTATTTTGTACTGTTCGTCCCCATTTTTAACCGCAAGAAGTACTCTTGCATGTCCTTCAGAAATTATTCCTCCCACAACCATTTCTTTAACCCTATAATCAAGATTTAGCAGTCTAAGAGAGTTGGCGACTGCTGAACGACTTCTACCTATAGTAACCGCAACCTCTTCTTGCTTAAGTGCATATTCCTGAATTAATCTTTGAAAGGCTTCCGCCTCTTCAATCGGATTCAGGTCCTGCCTCTGAATATTTTCAATGAGCGCAACCTCTAGTATTTCTTTGTCAGCATATTCTTTTATTATAGCCGGTATAGTCTTAAGGTTAGCAATTCTAGCTGCACGCCATCTTCTTTCTCCGGCAACAATTTTATATCTGTTACCATCCTTTGTAACAATAATTGGCTGTACCACACCATGAAGTTTTATTGATTCAGCAAGCGTTTCAAGCGCTTCTTCTTTAAAAACCCTTCGCGGCTGTGTTGAGTTTGGCTCCACATCATTTATTGTTAATTCTATTATTTCTTTTTCAGCTTGACTTGTCCCCGGAATAAGAGCTTCAAGGCCTCTGCCCAAACCTTTTTTCCCCATGTTAACCTCCCTTTGTTGAATATTCTTGCATTATTTACGGCTTAGCCTTCAGTATATTCAATTACTTCCTCTGCCAAATCCAAATAGCTTTCGGCTCCTTTTGATTTTTCATCATACAGAATAATCGGCAATCCATGGCTAGGTGCTTCACTAAGTCTTACATTTCTCGGTATTACAGTTCTATAAACCTTGTTTTTAAAATGCTTTTTAACCTCTTCAACAACTTCCATGGATAAATTTGTTCTGGCATCGTACATTGTAAGGACAACGCCTTCAACCTCAAGAGCAGTGTTTAAGTGCTTTTTGACCAGGTTCACCGTGTTCATTAGCTGTCCCAATCCTTCAAGCGCATAATATTCACATTGTATTGGAACTAGAATAGTATCACACGCAGTCAGTGAATTTATTGTAAGAAGCCCTAACGAAGGAGGACAATCTATAAATATGTAATCAAAATCATTTTTTATTTCTTCTAATGATCTTTTAAGTCTTCCTTCTCTTGACATTACCGGAACCAGCTCTACTTCTGCTCCTGCCAGTTGAATGCTGGACGGGCATAGTTTGAGATTATCAATACAGGTTTCTATAATAACATTTGATACTTTTTCTTCATTTATAAGAATATCATAAATAGACTTAGTGATATCGTTTTTGCTCTTACCCAACCCGCTTGTAGCATTCCCTTGTGGATCTATGTCAATCAGCAAAACTTTTTTCCCTTTTGAAGCAACACCTGCGCTGAGGTTTACAGCAGTAGTGGTCTTACCCACCCCCCCTTTTTGGTTGGCTATGGCAATAATTTTTGACACTATTTATCCTCCTTAAATTAAAGACAGTTTGTATCAAATAAAATTATACCATAATATTTTTTGTTGAAAAAGCTTTTATCTAAAAATATGAAAAAAATGTTTCACGTGAAACATTTTTTCATATTTTTAGCTGAGGTTTATATTGTTTCACGTGAAACATTTCTATTGTATCGGCTCTCTTTCAACCTTTCCCGCCTTTCTTGGATAGACTGCAGGGGTGTCTTTTATCTTTCTTATAGCAATGATAGAATGTGTAATGTCCGACATCGGCAGATTGATTTTCTCTATTGCTTCTATTTCTCCTCCCAGTGTTTTTATGGCTTTATCTGCGCCGTACACTTCCTGTTCCGGTTCTCCGCCTTTCATCGCCAGCATACAGCCTCCTGTTTTTATAAGCGGCATACAATACTCAACCAAAACAGCAAGGTTTGCAACCGCTCTGGATACAGCAATATCGTATCTGCCCCTGTATTGTTTGTTAATGCCTATGTCTTCTGCTCTTCCGTGAATGGTTTTTATCTTCTTTAAACCTAGTTCCTCTACAATAATGTCAAGAATTTTTAGCCTTTTTGCCAACGAGTCCATTAATAAAACTTCGACTTGCTCTCCTAATAATATCTTTATCGGTATACCCGGGAACCCTGCTCCGGTTCCTACGTCAATTACCTTATAATCATTTTTAATATATTTACAACATGTTAAAGAATCAATAAAATGCTTGATAACTATTTCGTTTTGGTCGGTTATGGCTGTCAAATTTATTTTCTCGTTCCATTCTAATAACAAAGCCATATATTTCATAAAATTACTGCATTGACTTTCTTTTAGGTCAATTCCCATCTCTTTTGCCGCTTGCTTCAGCAGCTCTTCTACCTGCATGTTTTCTTCCTCTTTCTATGTTGTTTCATTAAGGACTAGCCAATGTCTGGCCCCTACTATAGCAAATACTTATAAATAATCTCGCAATATAAATCAAGCTTTTTTGCCCCATTGTTCCAAATAAATCATTAATACAGAAATATCTGCGGGAGAAACTCCCGATATACGTGCGGCCTGTCCCACAGAAATCGGTCTGACAGCTTCCAGCTTCTCTCTTGCCTCAAGGCATATCCCTTTGATTTCTTTATAAATAATTCCTTCGGGTATCTTTTTGTTTTCAAGTCTGGACATTTGTTTTGCTTGCTGCAACTGTCTGTTTATATAGCCTTCATATTTTATTCTTATCTCAACCTGCTCTCTTTCGCTTCTGGTTAGCGCGCTTTCTGTTCCTTCAATTTCTTTTATGCTTTTATACGTAATTTCTGGCCGTTTAAGCAAGTCGCTTGCTTTAGCACCAGTTTTAATAGTTGCAGTCCCTTCGTTCCTCAATATTTCATTTGTTCCTTGGGTTGGTGTAATAATAGTATTTTCAAGTCTTTTGATTTCTTCTTTAATCTTTTCTTCTTTTTGCAAAAATCTGTCATATCTTTCCTGAGTTATCAGCCCAATCTTATGCCCTTTTTCAATCAACCTTTGTTCAGCGTTGTCCTGCCTTAAAAGAAGTCTGTGCTCTGCTCTGGAAGTCATCATTCTGTAGGGCTCGTTGGTTCCCTTAGTTACAAGATCATCAATAAGAACACCTATATATGCCTCATCTCTTCCAAGAATAATATAATCTTTTTCCTTTATAAATTGAGCAGAATTTATTCCTGCAATTATCCCCTGCGCTGCAGCTTCTTCATAGCCAGAGCTTCCATTAATTTGACCGGCAAAAAAAAGTCCTTTGATTGACTTTAGCTCAAGACTTGGATGTAGTTGAAGCGGATCTATACAATCGTACTCAATTGCATAAGCAGGTCTCATAATTTTTACGTTTTCCAATCCCGCAATAGATCTATACATTGCAAGCTGTACATCCTCCGGTAAGCTTGTAGACATGCCTTGAATGTACATTTCATCTGTATTCAGTCCCATAGGCTCAATAAATACCTGATGCCTTTCCTTGTCTGCAAAATTTGTCACCTTAGATTCTATTGACGGGCAGTATCTAGGTCCTATGCCAGTTATATCTCCTGTAAAAATAGCAGCTTTGTGCAGGTTTTCTTTTATGATTTTGTGAGTTTCTTGATTTGTATATGTCAGCCAGCATGAAACCTGTTTAATATTGCTTTCTTCATTTTCAAATGAAAAAGGAATTATGGTTTCATCCCCCGGCTGTTCTTCCATCTTTGAAAAGTCAACACTTTTCATGCTTACTCTGGCAGGAGTTCCTGTTTTGAATCTCATCAGCTTTATTCCCAACTCGTTAAGGCACGAAGACAACTTCTTAGCCGGAAATAATCCGTCAGGTCCGCTTTCATAATTAACATCACCTATAAATATTTTCCCTCTCAAATAAGTTCCTGTTGTAACAACCACTGACTTAACTTCATAAATAGCTCCGATATGAGTTTTAACCGCCTTTATCCTGCCTTCCTCAACTACTATTTCAGTTATTTCAGACTGCTTAATGTCCAAGTTATCTTGTTTTTCAAGCACTCTTTTCATTTCTATTTGATAAGAACGTCTATCGGCCTGCGCTCTTAAAGAATATACTGCTGGCCCTTTTCCTACATTAAGCATCCTGGATTGTATAAAGGTTTTATCAGTATTTTTAGCCATTTCTCCGCCCAAAGCATCAATCTCTCTTACAAGATGCCCCTTCCCTGTACCTCCTATACTAGGATTACAAGGCATATTAGCTATACTGTCCAAATTAATTGAAAACAAAACCGTGCTGCAACCCAGCCTTGCAGCAGCAAGAGCAGCTTCGCAGCCAGCATGTCCGGCACCAATTACAGCTATATCATATTCCCCAGCAAAGTATTCCACTTTTATCCCTCTCCCTATTTTCCTACGCAAAACTTTGAAAAAATGTTTCTTATTACTTCTTCCCCAACTGTATCTCCGGTAATCTCTCCAATTTTACCTGCCGCTTCACTTATTACTACAGATACTATATCTACAGGAACACCTTTTTGAATCAGGCTTTTTGCTTCCTCTAAAAATTTTTTTGCTTCCTCTATGAGGTTTTTATGCCTTAAGTTCGTAATTAATATTTCATTATCATAGCTTATTTGATTGCTTGCAATCATTTCCTGCATAGCTTGTTCAATATTTTCAAGTCCTTCTTCATTTACAGCCGATATCTCAATAATCTTTCTATCCGGAATAAGCTCTTGAACCTCTTCTATAGAAAGCTTCCTTTCAAGATCTATCTTATTAATAATTACGATAGTCTTTTTATCCTTCAGAAGCTCTAATATCTTTTTATCCTCCTGCTTTAATTCTTGACTTCCATCAAATATCAATAATGTTAAATCTGCTTCTTCAATAGCCTTTTTGCTTCTTTCTATTCCTGCCATTTCGATTTTGTCTGTTGTTTCCCTCAGCCCTGCTGTATCAAGTATTTTAACTGCAATACCGCCTATTTCCATATATTCTTCAATTACATCTCTGGTTGTTCCCGGAATATCTGTAATGATTGCTTTCTCTTTCTTCGCAAGCGCATTTAAAAGAGAGGATTTTCCTACATTCGGTCTGCCTATTATTGCAGCTTCAATGCCCTCTCTTAAAATTCTTCCTTGAAAATATGTTTTTAAAAGCTTTTCTATATCCGCTATATAATAATTTAGGCTTTCTTCTATTCTTTTTCGGCTTACTTCTTCAATGTCATATTCAGGATAATCTATTGTGGCTTCAATGTCGGTAATAATATCAACTAACTTTTCTCGGATTTCTCTTACTTTGTTTGATAGCTTACCTTCTAACTGCCTTAAAGAAGCCTTCTTTGACGCTATTGTTTTAGAATTGATAAGGTCAATTACAGCTTCTGCCTGTAATAAATCTACCCTTCCGTTTATAAAAGCTCTCATAGTAAATTCCCCGGGTTCTGCCAATCTTGCACCATGCTCAACAACCTTACCCAGAATTTCTTTGGCTATTATTATTCCGCCATGACAATTAATTTCCGCAATATCTTCTCGCGTATAGGTATTAGGCTTTACAAAAAAAGAAACCAAAACCTCATCAATTGTTTGTTGACTGAAAGAATCAACTATATGTCCATATTTCATGGAATAAGTCTTTATGTTTTTTTCAGAAGCCTTCGCAGGTTTAAATACTTTTTCAATTATTTCAAAAGCCTTTTCCCCGCTAATTCTAATAATACTTATTCCGCCATTTCCAAAAGGTGTTGAAATTGCGGCAATCGTATCATCAATAGTAATAACGCTGTTCATTTTTCCTCCAAGCTCCTAGGCATTATTTCCAAACAGGCAATTACATAAAGAAAAATAAAGCACCTATAGGTGCTTTATTTTAATGCTATTACTACCTTTCTGTTCGGTTCATCTCCTACGCTATAGGTTTCAATATATTTATTGTTTTGCAAAGTTGAATGTATTATTCTACGCTCATATGGATTCATAGGCTCCATCGTTATGCTCTTTTTCATTGTTATAGCTCTTTCAGCAATTCTATTTGCAAGAATAACTAATGTTTCTTCCCTTTTCTTCCGGTAGTTCTCTGTATCTATTAAAACCTTCTTATATTTTACCTGCCCTTTGTTCGCTATAATGCTTGTAAGGTATTGCAGGGCATCAAGAGTCTCTCCCCTTCTTCCAATTATTACACCCATATTTTTACCTTGTAAATCAATATCTATTTCATCTTCTGTTTCATTTATTATTATATCAACGTCCAAGTCCATTTTTTTA
The DNA here is from genome assembly GCA_050258375.1 of Deltaproteobacteria bacterium. Taxonomy (GTDB): domain Bacteria; phylum Bacillota; class Clostridia; order Acetivibrionales; family UBA4821; genus JBLMYQ01. The sequence continues at coordinate 32,189 of JBLMYQ010000075.1, forward strand.
AAAACTTCCTCAAGAAAGCTCTTAGCTTTATTACATTCTTTTTGTTTTATGGAAACCTTTACTTTTGCTTGTTTTGAACCAAGCAATCCAAAAAGTCCTTTATTTCCTTCATCTATAATCTCTATATCAACATCTTCCCTTTTTACATCCATTTCCTCTATTGCGAGGGTTATAGCTTCATCGATGCTTTTGCCCGTTTTTTCAACATACTTTGCCATTTAAATAACCTCCTTCTTCGTAACATAAATATTTATTAATGCTTTTTGTTGTATTAATTGCAGCACGTTTCCAAGTATCCAGTATACACTGAGTGCCACCGGAACCAAAAACGAGAAGTATAATGTCATTAGGGGCATCATTATGAACATTTGTGTCTGCATTGACTTCTGCATATCTGTCATCTCTGTATTGTTTGTAGGCATTTGTCCATGTTTTGAAGCCAAATATGTGGTTGCACATGCCAGTATAGGTATTATCCATAAAATAATATACTTTTGGCGTTCTTGCTGTGGAGGTATAAATTTAGGAACATCTCCCAAATTTATACCTAAAAATTTAAGATTCATATAAGCCACATTTCTTGCTACAATACGTTCAATTATTTGCTTGCCATCAGCTTTTTTTCCTATTTCAGAAATTAACTGCTTATATATGTCTGGCTTCTTCTGCAGCTTTTCCAGAAATTCAACTTCTTTATAATAATTACCTTGAGTAACATGAGAAACAAAAGTGTTTGTCTGGGTTATTTCCTGCACATTAAACATATATGTAATTGGACTTGTCATAACCAAAAATAATGAATATAGTATTAAAAAATTTATCAATAAAGGCATGCAGCCTCCTAAAGGATTTATCTTCCTTTCTTGATACAGCTGCATAAGCTCTTTGTTTAAAGTTTCTTTATCATTTTTGTATTTTCTTTGCAGCTCGTTTACAAGTGGTTGAATTTCACTCATTTGAGCCATTGATTTAAATGACTTAATTGCAAACGGCAATAACAAAAACCTTATTATTACTGTCAAAATTACTATTGCTATACCATAATTAAACCATACTAAATTGTATAGAATATGCAAAATAAAACCTAAAGCATGCGCTATTGTACCAAACAAAGTTGACATATATACTTCCTCTCTTGATTACTATTTAAGCGGATCGTACCCACCATCATGAAATGGGTGACATTTAATAAGTCTTTTACCTGATAATAAAACCCCCTTTAAAAAACCGTATTCCTTTATTGCATCAATTGCATATTGGGAACACGTTGGATAAAACCTACATGTTTTACCTTTTAAAGGAGATAAAAATTTTTTATAAAAATAAATCATGCTTATTGCAAAGTCTCCGGCTATTTTACTCATCTTTCCTCCTGAGACCGCTTTTATTAATAATTCCAAGGATATCCTTTTCAAGCTCTTTAAGCTTTATGTCTTTTTGCTGGCTCTTCCAAAGGATAACTATACTATATCCGGTGTATATGGTATTCTCGTTTAATCTGTAGCATTCTCTGATTAAACGTTTTATTCTGTTCCTTTCTACACTCGAGCCAATTTTTTTACCCACAGCAATCCCTAAATTATTAAAGGCTAAATTATTTCGAAGAAAATATATTACTACATATTTTCCTTTATACCATTTTCCTTTTGTAAAAACCTTTTTAAATTCAATGTTTTTCTTTAAAGACTCTGTATTTTTCATGTAGTTTCCTTAATGAAAAATTTTTATTTTAAAAAAAGACCACATTATTGCGGTCTTAAGCGGTCAATTTTGCTCTTCCTTTTAGTCTTCTTCTTCTTAAGACTTCTCTTCCCTCTGCAGTCTTCATTCTCTTACGAAAACCATGAACCTTTTTCATTTTCCTATTGTTTGGTTGAAATGTCCTTAACATCTTTTATTCCTCCCGATTTATTTAAAAAATAATTAACAAAATTATTATTTTTAGACCTTTAGCTAAAATAACATTGCGATTATACTCTAGAAACAGCTTTTTGTCAACAGTTTACGCTGTATAAAAAATAATTATTAATAATTGAACAATTCAATCTTATTTGATATATTATTCTATACTCACTAAAGATGGTCTTAATATATCTATTTAACATAAAAAACAAAAGATAAAAAGCGATACTTTTATTATATGTGGATAAAAATGTTGATAAACTGAAAGTTTTCCACATTTTTTTATTTATTCTTATGCTTTTTTAATATATAATTAACTGAACAAGCACCGTTACATTTTATCAGGAGGTTTTTCGTGAGTATTAATGTTAATAGCCTTTGGGAGAAGGCTCTACCGCTTATAAAATCTGAACTGACACAAATAGGCTTTGATACATGGATTAAAACCATCACTCCAATATCAATTGATGGAAATAATATAATTATGCAGGTTCCGGCAGATTTTTATAAAGGGATGCTTGAATCAAGATATTCCATTTTAATAAAGAATGCAATTAAGCAGGTATCTTTAAAGGAATATGACCTTCTTTTCATTTCCTCCCTTGAAGAATTAAAAGGTGTTGAAGAAAAAAAGGTATCAAACCAATCAATAAGTTATAATTCAACATTCCTTAACCCTAAATATGTTTTTGACACATTCGTAGTAGGGAATAGTAATAGATTTGCTCATGCCGCAAGTCTTGCTGTAGCAGAAGCACCAGCCTCTGCATATAATCCGCTTTTTCTTTATGGAGGGGTTGGCTTAGGCAAGACTCATCTTATGCATGCAATCGGACACTATATTTTGCAGCAGAATCCTTCAGCAAAGGTTCTTTATGTTTCCTCTGAACATTTCACAAATGAGCTTATAAATGCAATCAAAGACGATAAAAATAAGGAATTTAGAGCAAAATACCGCAATATAGACGTTCTTTTGATAGATGACATTCAATTCATTGCTGGCAAAGAACGTACTCAGGAAGAATTTTTTCATACATTTAACGCTCTTTATGAGGCTAATAAGCAACTTATTATTTCCAGTGATAAACCCCCGAAGGATATAGTTCCTCTTGAGGACAGGCTTAAATCCAGATTTGAATGGGGTCTTATTTGTGATATACAGGCACCTGATTTGGAAACACGAATTGCAATTTTAAGAAAAAAAGTGCAGCTTGAGAAGCTTGAAATTCCAAATGAAGTTCTTTCATGCGTAGCTGGTAAAATAAATTCTAATATCAGAGAATTAGAAGGTGCAATAAACAGAATTGTTGCATATTCAACCTTAAACAACAAGCAAATTACTCCTGAATTAGCAGAAGAAGCAATAAAAGACATCCTTTCACATGCAAAAAATAAGGTTATTACTTCATCCTTAGTAATAAGTAGTGTTGCTAAATATTTTAATTTAAAAATAGATGATTTTAAATCACCAAAAAGAAATAGAGACATAGCTTATCCCAGACAGATAGCGATGTATATTTGTAGAGAAATAGCCGGAATTTCACTCCCCAAGATAGGAGAAGATTTTGGGGGAAGAGATCATACTACCGTAATACATGCTTATGAAAAAATATCCAAAGAAATTAGATTAAACTCAGAATTACAAATAGTTATTGATGATATTGTAAAGTCAATTAAGAATATTTAAAATAATCAACAATTTTATGTGTATAAGTTAATATTAAATTGTTTATTAAAATTTATTTTAAATATTAATTTAATAACATATGAAAATTGAACAAATTATCCCGAAATTATCAGACACACTAACATATTGATACAAGTAGGTTATAAGCCATTATCAACATTATCAACAATACTTACTATTATTACTACTAAATTATTTAATTAATTATTATTCAAAGAGGTGTAAAAATGAAAATCATTTGCCAAAAGGAAAAGCTTGCTTCAGTAATTAATATCGTACAAAAAGCTGTCTCATCAAAAACTACATTACCAATACTTGAAGGTATTCTTATTGAAACTATCGAATCAGGAGTAAAACTTACATCAAATGATTTGGAAATAGGTATAGAATGCTTATTGGAAGCAGATGTCAGAGAAAAAGGTGCAGTAGTTGTTGAGTCCAAAATGTTTGGAGAAATAATAAGAAGACTGCCAGATACTGATATAGTGCTTTATTCTGAAGATAACGGAATTTTTGTAATAGAATGCGAAGGTTCGATATATAGATTTGTTTCTTTAAATTCTGATGAATTTCCAAGACTTCCTGAAGTTACTTCACAAGAAAAAGTCTCAATAAAACAAAACATATTAAAGGAAATGATAAGAGAAACTATATTTTCTGTAAGTATAGACGAAAACAGACCAATATTTACGGGATGTCTTTTAGAGATAGAAGAAGGAATGGTAAATATGGTTTCTGTTGATGGATTCAGATTGTCACTAAGAAGGCAAAAGTATGAGGGAGAAGCAAAAAGCCTAAATGTTGTTATACCTGGAAAAACACTAAATGAAATTTTTAAAATTCTTCAGAATAATGATGAAGAAATAAATATAAGTGTTGCTAAAAACCAAGCTTTATTTGAAATGAAGGATGTAAAAATAGTTTCTAGAATACTTGAAGGAGAATTTTTAAATTATAAAGCAGCTGTTCCGGTTGAAAAAGAGATTAGAATAAAGGTGAACAAGGATGTTTTACTATCTGCTTTTGAAAGAATATATTTGTTAACAAGAGATGAAAAAAAGTATCCGGTAAAATTAAAAACAGAAAATAACACGATTACTATTATGTGCAGCAGCACAATTGGAAATGCTAAAGAGGAGATTTCTGCAGAAATTGATGGAAAGGATATTGAAATTGGATTCAATCCTAAATATTTTATTGATGCTTTAAAGGTAATAGAAAAAGAACAGATTTATATAGATTTGACAACAAGTATGGCACCGGGTGTAATAAGACCGGTAGAGGAGGAGGAATTTGTTTATATGATTCTTCCTGTAAGAATAAGAGAAGAAAATATTTAATCTGGAGTAAGTAAATGTATGTTAATAGGATTAAATTAATTAATTTTAGAAATTATCAACATCTTGAAGTTGGTTTTAAAAAAGGAATAAATCTTTTATATGGAGATAATGCGCAAGGAAAAACGAATGTAATAGAAGCTATTCATTTGGGTGCTTTAGGAAAGTCACAAAGAATAGCCAGAGATGCTGAAATGATTTTTTTTGGAAGCCAAGGATATTTTATAGAAATAGATTTGATTAAGAGTGAGAGAAGTTATAAAATAGAAATTGGAGTAAACAACAAAAAAGAAAAAAGAATTAAACTTTCAGGAGTAGAAATAAAAAAAATAGGAGAATTACTAGGCAAATTAGTTATTGTTTTATTTTCTCCTGATGAATTAAGGATTATCAAGGAAAGCCCATACCATAGAAGGCGGTTTTTAGATATATTGGTTTGTCAGTTAAGTGCGTCATATTTGTTAAATCTGCAAAAGTATTATAAAATAGCGGCACAGAGAAATAATTTATTAAAACAGATTAAGCTGAAAAGAGAGTTAATAGATACATTAGATATTTGGGATATAGAATATACTCAGACAGCAGTTTTAATTTTAAAGAAGAGGATAGAATATTTTAATAAATTAAAAGAAAAAGCTCAGCAAATTCATTATAAATTAACTAATGGAAATGAAATTCTGGAAATATCGTATAAATCAACTTTTAAAGAGTTTTTTGATTCAACTGAGCATATGAGTAAAAATTTTGCGGCAGCTTTGGAGAAAGCAAGAAAAACAGATATTGATGCAGGTTTTAGCCATATTGGACCTCATCGGGATGATATAGTAATTAATATAAATAGTAAAGATGCAGGAAAATTTGCATCACAAGGGCAGCAAAGAACAGCAGTGCTTTCTCTTAAGCTTGCAGAGTTAGAAGTTATAAAGGAAGAAATAGGAGAATATCCTATACTTCTTTTGGATGACGTGTTTTCTGAATTAGATATGAATAGAAGAAAATTTCTTATAGAGCATATAAAAGATGCTCAGGTTTTTATAACATCTACGGAAAAGCTGGACGATGGATGCTTTATTGATAATATAAATTACTATAGAGTTAATGACGGAAAAATTGAAAGTTAATTGGAGGTATTATGTTTATTCATTTAGGTAAAGATGTTGCGGTTCCAGTAAAAAGCATAATTGCGATTTTGGATCTTGATACAACAACTACTTCAAAAATAACAAAGGAATTTTTGAAGACAGCGCAGGAAGAA
>JBLMYQ010000076.1:0-2597 GCA_050258375.1 Deltaproteobacteria bacterium
TGGCATATATATGGCTGGTAGTATCAATACTTAAAAGTTATCTTGGATTTTATAAGAAATATGGAATTGATGGAAGAAATCTTTATCTTATTCTGGGCTTGTTTTGTGCATGGTGTGCGTACCTTGTTCAAGCCTTTTTCAATAACAGCGTGGTTCCCACTTCACCTACGCTGTGGGCAGTAATGGGAATGTTGAGTGCAGCTGCACATGGGAAATGGGGCTCATTTGAAGAGTCGGATTCTTCCCATCAATAGTGGGGGGAAGATAGATAGGGGGTTAGCGGTTTTAACCCACGGCGGATAAAGGGGTATCTTTATGCAAAATATTTTATCAGAAATTTTTAGTGCCAGTGCTAAAAGAAGTGTTGAAATAATGGACAAACTGATTGCTTTTTTTCTTGTATTGTCAATTGCTCTACCGGCTTATATCTTTATAGTTTATTTGATATTCGATGCCTTTTATTGGAAAGCAAATGCTTTATATGTTTGCGTGGCAGCTCTTTTGATATTGGGAATAATCAGAATATTTATTTCAAAAGAAAAGCCTGATGTAAAACAAATATATTCTATTATGCCGGTTATTGTTTATATGACGGCAGTAGTTATTTCAACATTACTTTCACCATATGCAGGTAAGGCAATATGGGGGCAAATGTTTTTCCACGAAGGTATGCTAACTTTGCTTTGCTATGGTGCAGTTTTTATTGCAGCAAGGCTTTTTATCAAAAACGAAACCAGATTGAATATTGTTATCTATTCCACATGGATTACGGCAATTATTATAATCATTGACTCTATTATGAGATACGATATCCGCAGCCATTTGAATTTTTTTGAAATAGCTTTTTATGCTTTAATTTTTATTCTCTTTAAATATCTGGCGGAAAAAGAAGGCAAATATAGTAAGGCTTTTAAATATATTTGGATTTCTGCACTTGTTTTATTTTTTGACGCTGCTTTAAGAAGCTGTATTACAAATAGAGATGTTGCATTTTATATAAATGATGGTGCTACATTCTGTCATAGAAATTATTTAGCCAGTTATTTCACCTTGATTTTTTTACCGGCTGTTGCCAGTTATTTTTTCTCGGAAAAGAAAAAAACCAATTTGCTCTTTTACATTTTAAGCTGCATCTTCTTTAGCATGTTTATACTGAACCATACCCGAAGTGCTTGGGTAGGTAATGCAGCTGGCTTTGTGCTTCTGATTATATTGGGGAGAAAAAAGATTACCTTAAAAAAGCTTTCTGCTTTACTTATTTCCTTTATAATAATTGTTTTTGCAGTAAATACATACAGCCAGGGGCTTATATTTACACGGTTTAATACCATGGTAAATGATGCTGCCAAGCTTACTGACAAGGACAGTGACAAGACATATGTAGGCACTACGAGGTTTAAAATATGGGAGCTTAGTGTGCCGCTAATTCCGAAATATTTTTGGTTCGGAGCAGGTCCTGATATGTTTGAAAGAATATTTCCTCAAAAAGAATTTACAAAATCAGTAAGTGCTGAGTATAGGGGAATAGCGGCAAATGCACATAATGAATACCTTAATTTGATACTTAATATAGGTATATTTGGCTTACTGGCATACGTATGGCTTATATTATCAATACTTAAAAATTATCTTGGATTTTATAGGAAATATGGAGTTGACAAAAAAAATCTTTATCTAATGTTGGGTTTGTTTTGTGCATGGTGTGCGTATCTTGTTCAAGCCTTCTTCAATAACAGTGTGGTTTCTACTTCACCTACACTGTGGGCTGTAATGGGGATTTTAAGTGCAGCTCCGCATTATAAAGAATTTGTACAAGCATCAAATAACTATTTGAGTGAAAGAGGGGAAGGAAATGATTGAAACAACACAGGAGAAAGCTGCTTATAATAGTTTTGAGATAGAGGCTGAAAAAATATTCTGTACAATGGAAGTCAATGGGTTTTACACAATTGGTAAAAGGATAATTGATGTTGTGTTAACTGGCATATTATTGATTATTCTATTCCCATTATTTCTTGTCGTTGCAGTATTAATCAAGCTGGAATCTCCGGGGCCAATAATTTTTAAGCAGACAAGGGTCGGAAAAGACCAGAAGGGATTTACAATCTACAAGTTCAGGACTATGGTTGATAAGGCTGAAATAATCTACAAAGAAGAAATGGAAAAAAGCATTAAAGATAATAAAATGATAGAAAAAAACGGTAAGGATAAGTGCAGTGACCCTAAAATAACCAGAATAGGAAAGGTCCTGAGAAAGCTTAGTATTGACGAAATGCCCCAATTCATCAATGTCATAAAAGGTGATATGAGCTTGGTGGGACCAAGACCTAATCTGCCTTATGAGCTGGAGCAGTATGATAAAGAATGGTATAAGATAAGGTATAAGGCGCTTCCCGGGATTTCGGGGTTGTGGCAGGTGAGTGGAAGAAATGCTCTTCCCTTTGAAAAAATGATGGAATTAGATTATGAGTACGTTATGAAAAGAAGCCTCTGGCTGGATATAAAGATTATACTAAAGACTATTCCAACGGTTTTAAGGTGGTACGAGACCCGATAATGTTTTTAAATTAGGGGGAAAGCAATGAAAGTGATAATAC
>JBLMYQ010000077.1:0-15463 GCA_050258375.1 Deltaproteobacteria bacterium
TGGGCGGTGGCATGATAGGTGACGGCATGATGGGCGGTATGATGGGTAACAGAACAAATCCGGATAATGGTATGATGGGCGGCATGATATAAGGCCCTTCCGAATGATGAAATGAAAGGGAGAATAATCGGTAGAGAGGGAAGAAATATCCGTACTCTCGAAACCTTAACGGGGATAGACTTGATTATAGATGATACACCTGAAGCGGTCATTTTATCAGGGTTCGATCCAATAAGAAGAGAAGTAGCCCGCCTATCTCTTGAAAAGCTCATTGTAGATGGAAGAATACATCCGACTAGAATAGAGGAAATGGTTGAAAAGTCAAAGAAAGAAGTAGAAACAATTATTAAGCAAGAGGGAGAAAGAGCAACATTTGAAACAGCAGTTCATGGTGTTCACCCTGAAATTGTAAAATTGCTTGGTAAATTAAAGTATAGAACAAGTTATGGTCAGAATGTTTTAAATCATTCTATTGAGGTGTCTCATCTTACGGGACTGATGGCAGCAGAATTAGGATTGGATGTAACACTTGCCAAACGTGCAGGATTACTCCATGATATAGGAAAAGCTGCAGATCATGAATTAGAAGGTTCGCATGTTACTATTGGAGCAGATCTTGCAAAGAAATACAAGGAAAATGACCAAGTAATAAATGCAATACTTTCTCATCATGGAGATGTTGAACCGGTTTCTGCAATATCTGTGCTTGTACAGGCAGCAGATTCAATATCAGCAGCAAGACCGGGAGCTAGAAGAGAAACAATAGAATCATACATTAAGAGACTTGAAAAATTAGAGGAAATAGCAAGCTCTTTTGCCGGAGTAGAAAAATCATTTGCGATTCAGGCAGGTAGAGAAGTGAGAATTATGGTTAAACCTGAAGATGTCACAGATGCAGAAATGATCCTTATTGCCAGGGACATAGTGAAGAAAATTGAAGATGAATTAGAGTATCCGGGACAAATCAAAGTAAATGTTATTAGAGAAACAAGAACCATTGAATATGCTAAATAAATCTATTAAAATAAAAAGCGTGGAAGCACGCTTTTTATTTATTCTAAAATAATTGTTGATTCTCCTTTGAATTTACTAAGACGTTGGGATGAAGGCTAAAGGAGAAGGGCTAGAGATGAGTTGAGGAGGAAAAAAATTGATTTTGCTTGCTGTAGGAGATATTGTTGGAAATCCGGGAAGGAAAATTGTTAAGGAATTATTGCCTAAAATCAGAAAGGATTACAACGTAGATATTGTAATTGCTAATGGTGAAAATTCTGCCGGTGGTTTTGGAATTACATATATAACAGCTCAGGAACTCTATTCATACGGAGTAGATGTTATAACCATGGGAAATCATGTTTGGTCAAAAAAAGAAATAATGAGCTTTATTGATGAAGATACAAGAATAATAAGACCAGCTAATCTCCCAGATGAGCTTCCGGGTACAGGTAGTACAATAGTTGAGCTGTTTAATCATAAGGTTGCAGTTATTAACTTAATCGGAAGAATATTTATGGAGCCTGCTGATAGCCCATTTAATTCAGCATTAAAGGAAATAGAGAAATTCAAAAATGAAGCGGATATAATAATTGTTGATTTTCACGCTGAAGCAACTTCAGAGAAATTAGCTATGGGGTGGTTCCTTGATGGTAAGGCGAATGTTGTTTTTGGAACACATACACACGTTCAGACTGCTGACGAGAGAATTCTGCCAAATGGGACAGGATATATAACTGATTTGGGAATGACCGGTCCATATAATTCAATTATAGGTGTTGAAAAGGATATTATTGTTAAAAAATTTGTTACTCAACTTCCTGAAAAATTTGAAATAGCGAAGGGTGAAGCACAGTTTAATGCAGTTGTTTTCGAAATAGATGATAAATCCAAGCAGGTAGTTTCTATAAAGAGAATATTTGAGTTAAGAAAATTAAAGGATAATTAGTAAAATATAAATATTCAGAAAAAATGGTTAGCCCAAAAACTTTTTTGGTAAAGGTTTTTTTTGAAGTATGTAGAATTAAATAAATAAATAATTAACAGGTCAAGGAGAGAAAAATGTTTCCTCAAGTGGATTTTTCGCAAATAGACATAATAATAAATAAAACTATTGAAGCTATAGATAAAAGTAAAACAGAGCTCTTTAGCATTGCAGAATTTGCAAAGAGAGAGCAAAAAAGAATTGAAGATGAGTTTGAAGAATCAAAAAAATATGTTATTGAGATGGCAGCAATCGTGAAGAATATTGAAGAGGAGCTCATTAGCAGCAAGAAGAAGCTTCTAGTTTCCAATAAGTATTATGAAAAGCATGATGAAGAGGAAAAGAAAGCTATATATGAAAAAACAGACAATTTAAGAATTGAATTAGCTGTTAAACGTGAAATGGAACAAATGGCGATTAAGAAAAGAAATGAGCTTGAACTAAGGGTTAGAGATGCCATGAAAATGGTGGAGAAAACAGATAAGCTGTTAGGTGCTGTTGGTTCAGCAATGGGAATGCTTACAGGAGATTTACAAGCTGTAAGTACCCAGCTTGGAGAATTGCATCAGCGACAAGGGTTGGGAATTAAGATTATTAAAGCGCAAGAAGATGAGAGACAGCGTATAGCACGAGAGATTCACGACGGACCTGCGCAATCAATGTCTAATGTAGTCCTGAGAGCAGAAATTTGTGAAAAGCTTATGGAAAGTGATGTGGAAGCATCAAAAATGGAATTAAAGGATTTGAAGTCTGTGGTTAAGGACAGCTTGCAGGACGTTAGGAGAATTATATATAATCTAAGACCTATGTCTCTTGATGATTTGGGATTAATACCAACCTTGCAGAGATATGTAAATACCTTTATAGAACAAACAGGAATATTGATAGTACTCAGAGCAAGGGGAAATTACGAGGATATAAAGCCTGTTGTATCTTTAACGATTTTTAGAATAATGCAGGAAGCACTTAGTAATATTAAGAAATACTCAAATGCAAAAAATGTAACAATTAATATTGAGAATTTGAATAATTATATTATTTTTTCTGTTGCTGATGATGGAGTCGGGTTTGATATTAATGAAGTAAAAAAGAAGCACTTTAATATAGACAGTGGGTTTGGGCTTTTCAGTATGCGAGAAAGAGTAGAGCTGCTGCAAGGACAATTTGAATTAAATTCGGAAAAAGGTAAAGGAACAAAGATTTTAGTTAAAGTACCAATAAATATTGAAGAGGGGAATCTAAATGAATAAAATATCGGTTCTTATTGCAGATGACCACTCTCTGATGAGACAAGGGTTAAAACAGATAATTGAGCTGGAAGAAGATATAAAGGTTATTGGTCAGGCAACAAATGGGCAGGAAGCAATTGATATGGCAAAAAGCCTAAATCCGGATGTAATTTTAATGGATATTAATATGCCGATTCTTAATGGACTGCAAGCAATAAAGGAAATACGGGATTCCGGTATGGATGTAAAAATAGTTGTGTTAACGATACATGAGGATCGTGACTATTTATTTAAAACCCTTCAGCTTGGAGCAAATGCTTATGTTTTAAAAGATGCTGAATCAAACATATTAATAAACGCTATTAGAACAGTTTTTAATGGTCAGAATTATATTCAGCATACTATGACAAGTGAGCTGGTTAAGGAATTTAACAGAATATCAAGAAATGACAAGCAGAAAGGTCCTGAGCATAGTCTTACGCAAAGAGAAATTGAAGTTTTGGAGCTGATTGCTGAAGGAATGCTTAATAAGAATATAGCAAAAACCCTTTTTATCAGCGAAAAAACTGTAAAAAATCACGTTTCAAATATTTTTAAAAAGTTAAACGTAACTGATAGGACACAGGCAGCGATTTATGCACTGAAGAATAACATCAAGAAGTGAAAATCATAAAAACTTATCCTCCTGCATAACATTTAGTGAATAACTATGTTTACAGGAGGATTTTTATGTCAAAAAGAATAATTACCTATATTGTTACAGCAATCTTTTTGATAACCAACATATTTAGCTTTTGTTCATTTGCAGAAATATTTGTAGAGGATACCGGGGTATTTGAAGATGAAGGCAATTCGATTGAAACCATTAAAAGTCAGGATGAACCAAAATCAATCTTTGAGCTTCAGTCAAGATCTGTTTTATTAATGGATGCGGCAACCGGTCAGGTGCTTTTTCTAAAAAATCCTCATGAAAAGCTTCCCCCAGCCAGCGTAACAAAAATAATGTCAATCCTTCTTTTTATGGAAGCCATAGATTCAGGCAGAACCAAATGGGATGAAAAGGTATCATGTAGTGAATATGCTGCTGGTATGGGAGGCTCGCAGATATATTTAGAGCCTGGGGAACAAATGACGGTAGACGAACTTATGAAGTCAGTGGTTGTGGCATCTGGAAATGATGCAACTGTTGCTTTGGCAGAACATATATACGGAAGTGAAGAAAACTTTGTTAACTTGATGAATGAAAAGGCAAAACAGCTTGGTATGAAGGACACTAATTTTGTTAATACAACAGGTCTTGATGCTGATAATCATGTTACAACTGCTTATGATATTGCTTTGATGTCAAGAGAACTGGTTAATAAGCATCCTTCGATTCATAAGTATATGAGCATTTGGATGGACACGGTAAGAAATGGCGAATTCGGGCTGGCAAATACAAATAAATTAGTAAGATTCTATAGAGGCTGTGACGGAATAAAAACAGGCTCAACATCTAAAGCAATGTTTTGTGTTTCGGAAACTGCGGTACGAAATGGGCTTAGACTTATTGCAGTAATAATGGCGGCACCTTCTAGTAAGGTTAGGTTTGCAGAAGCTTCAAAGCTTCTTGATCATGGATTCGCAAATTATAGCTCAGTGCTGGTAGGTAAAAAAGGAGATGTATATGGAACTGTAAAGGTTGCAAAAGGAATCAAGAGTGAGCTTGACTGTATAATTCCTGAAGATACTAAGCTTTTAGTAAAAAAGGGTGAAGAAAGAAATACTGAAAGAATAGTTTCATTGAATGGAACAATTAAAGCGCCAGTTAAAAAAGGACAGAAAATTGGAGAAATAATCTTAAAAACAAATAATAAAGCTATTGGTAAAATAGATCTTGTTGCAAGTCAATCAATTGATAAGGTAAATTGCTTTAATATTTATTCAGCGATGCTTGCGAAATGGTATTCAGTAGGAAGATAATAAAATTGTTTTGAAAATGTAGGGGCGAGACAATGTCTCGCTCTTACTTAAGAAGCGGCTCATACAAAATAGCTGGAATGTTTTATAATAACAAACTGATATCATGGGGCAGTGGAGCAGTCAAGCTGACCTCATTTTTTTGTATCGGGTGTATAAATCTATAGTTATAGGCATGCAAAGCCTGTCTGTCAATCAATTCGCTTTTATTTCCATAGAGTGTGTCTCCAATAATCGGATGACCGATATGCTTCATATGAACTCTTATCTGATGCGTTCTTCCAGTTTCAGGCTTGACTTCCAATAGCGAGTAACCGTTAAATTTAGTTATAACCTTATAATCTGTAATTGCGTGTTCGCCATTCTGCGAGACTTGCCTGCTTATTATACTTCCAGGAAGACGGGAAATAGGAGCATCAATTTTTGCTGATTCAGGACTAGGTATTCCTTCTACAATCGCAAGATAAGTTTTTTGAACCGAGCCTACATTCATTTGCTGGATTATAGATTCCTGTATAAATGCATTCTTTGCGAATATAACAATTCCTGAAGTATCTTTGTCAAGCCTTATAACAGGTCTTATTGGTGAATTGACTTTGTTTCTGGCAAAATGGAAGGCTATGGCATTGGCTAAAGTTCCTGTTCGATGGGAAGAAACCGGATGTAATATCATATTTGGAGGCTTATTTACAGCAAGGATGGATTCATCCTCAAAAACAATATCTATAGAAATATTTTCAGGAACAGTATCACCGAAAGATTCTTCTAAATTAATAGTTATAACATCTTTTGCTTGTATTTCAAAGGTAATTTCAGCCGGATTACCATTAATAAAAAAAGCACCTTCATTTTTAAATTTTCTTAGAAGACGTTTGGATATGCCTAAATTGTATTTCAGAAATTTTAAAATAGTTGTCTGTGAATCTGAAGTAAATTCGTAATTTGACATTGTGCCTCCCAAGGTACATTTTTTTATAATATAGGAAAGTTTGTCTTTATTATTTTAATGTGAAGTTGTAATAATTGTAAAGAGAATTTAAAATTCCAGCTATTGTTAAAAGGTAAGAAGATATATAAAATATATGTGCGAAAGGAAAGGGTAATTTATGCGATTTTTATTTTTTACAGATACTCACATACGTGGAACGAATCCTAAGAGCAGGCTGGATGATTACTACCTGGCACTAAAAAATAAATTTGAAGAAATAGTTGATATTATTAAAAAAAATGATATTGATTATGTTATTCATGGTGGAGATTGGTTTGATAGACCCGATATTGCACCTTCAATTGTACGTGATTTTGCTGTTCTGGTAAAGAAGTTCGACAGACCGGTTTATTCGGTTGCTGGAAACCATGATATTTTTGGGCACAATCCTGAAACCATTTCAAGGACCATGCTTGGGCTATTGGAAGGTACGGATGTAATCAAAATAATTGAAGATAATAAGCCTGTAATCATAGAAAAGGATGATATTAAGGTTCAAATTTATGGGCATTCTTACAGTTATGAAATAGATGAAAAGGGCTTGAAGGAAAGCTATATTGTTAAGAAGAATAAAGACTGTGATTATTGTATCAATATTGTTCATGGGATGCTGCTTCCGAAAGCATTTATTGAAGGAATAAAATACACAACCATTAATGAAATATCATCTACCGAAGCTGATATAACGCTTGCAGGGCATTATCATTCCGGTTTTGGAATTAAAAAAGTTAATGAACGGTTTTTCGTTAATCTTGGGAGTCTTGCGAGAATAAGTGCTTTGAAAAGTGAAATCGAAAGAATTCCCCAAGTTGTTGTAATAGAGCTTAAGGAAGAGATTAATATCTGGACAGTGCCGTTAGAATGTGCAAAAGCTGGTGAAGAAATTCTTGATAGGGAACATATAGAAAATGCACAAAATAGGGCATACAAGCTGAATCAGTTTTTCCAAAATATTGATGCTTCGGGAGATTATAAGCAGATTAAAATTGATATAAATGACATAATCGAGCAAATTGTTACTGCTCAAGGTATTAGTGATAAAGTGAAAGTTGAAACCATCAAAAGAATTGAACAGGCAAGATCTAATATAGCAGGAGAAGAGGTGGAGGCTTGAACTATATTACTAACGTTGTGATAGAAAATTTTCAATCACATGAAAAATCCAAGCTGGAATTTATTAATGGGCTGAATGTAATAGTGGGACCGTCAGATCAAGGTAAATCTGCAGTTATTCGTGCAATTAAATGGGTATTGTTCAATGAGCCTCGTGGAAATGAATTTATAAGAAATGGGGCAAATTTCGCAAGAGTTGACCTTGAGTTTAATAATGGATACAGAATAATCAGAGAAAGGTCATCCTCGAAAAACCGGTATACTATAATTGATATTAAAGGCGAAACAAAAGTATTTGAAGGCTTTGGGAATGAGGTTCCGGAAGAAGTTAAGGCTGTTCATGGAATTTATAAGGTGTTGATTGATTCTGACAGCAGCGTATGCTTAAATATTGGAGAGCAATTGGAAGCACCATTTTTGGTTTCTGAAACCGGCTCAACAAAAGCAAAAGCTATCGGCAGGCTTACAGGTGTTCATGTATTAGATAATGCGATGAGAGAATGTGCAAGTGACATAAAAAGGGAATCACAGCTTTTAGTAAAATATAAAAAAGAGAAAAATGAATTGCTTGAAAAGCTTGATTCATTTAAGGATTTAGACCAAATTGAAAAAAAGATTAATAAGTGTGAAGTAATATTAAAGAGAATCAATGGCTTGAATGAAAAGCTTGATAAAATAGAAAAATATAAGCTCGAATATGAAAAAATCAATGATGAGATTAATGAGCTTAATAAAATAATTAAAGGGCTTGAAAATGTGAACAGGGTTGAGAAGGTAGTTAATTTGCTTTTAAATAAAATAGGGATTATGGCAAAGTTAGAGGTTTTGAATAAAAAATATTTAGATATAAGTGATGAAATTAAAATTACTGAATCAATACTTTCAAAGGCTAGAAATATAAAAACAGCGAATGAGCTTTTTGAAAAGGTTATTCAATTGCAAAGGAGAAAAGAGGATATCTGCAAGTTGAATATTTCATATAATAATATTAAAAGAAGTATGCTTGAAGGAGAAAAATATATCATAAATTTAAAGGAAGAAATAAAAGCAAATCTTAAAAGCTATAATAATTTATTAAAAGCAATATCAAAGTGTCCGGTTTGTTTTAGCAATATTGATGAAGAGACAATAAAGAGGGTAATAGAGCAATACGAATTTGAATAAAGTGACCTAGGGTCGGTAAAATAGCATAACGAAAGGAAGAAATGTTAAAATGACCAGCGATTATGAAAAAGAAATTGCCCAGATGAAAGAAAACCTTGAAAAAGCAAAGGGTATGAAATTAAAGGCTGAAGCACGATTGGAACAATTAAACAGGCAAAAGGAAGAGATAGAGGCTGAAAGAAGAGCACTAAATCTTGAGCCTGAAAATCTCGAAAAAGAAATAAAAAAGGTTCAAACTGAAATTGAAGAGCTGCTGGATGAATCTAAAAAGCTTTTGCCGGAAATAGAATAAGTTTTGGGAGTTAAAACTTGATTTGATTACCAAAAAGTACTATAGTTAATATTGCAGTCAAAATTTATAAAGGAGAATGAATTTTGAGTATAAAAATCGGGGTTATTTCATTAGGCTGCTCCAAGAATCTTGTAGATACAGAAATAATTCTTGGAAATCTTGCCAGATATGGTTTTCAAATTGTAAATGCAGCACAGGACGCAGATGTAATAATCGTGAATACCTGCGGATTTATAGATACTGCAAAGCAGGAAGCTGTAAATACCATTCTTGAAATGTCTGAATATAGAACTAAGGGGAAATGCCAGGCATTAATAGTAATTGGGTGCTTGGTTGAAAGATATAAAGAAGATATTATGAAAGAAATTCCTGAGGTTGATGCTATTGTAAGAATAAAGGATTATTCTGAAATAATAGAGATAATCAAGGGACTTCTTAGAATAAAAAAATATGAAAAAAATATTTTGCTTGTAGATGATTACATAAACAGGCTTAGAAGCACACCTCCTTCTGTAGCATATTTGAAAATTGCAGAAGGTTGTGATAACAGGTGTGCCTATTGTGTGATTCCGGTTATAAGAGGTCCGTATGTTAGCAGAAAGATGGAGGATATTTTAAATGAAGCTTATCATCTGAGCAAACAGGGAGTAAAAGAGCTTACGGTTATTGCACAGGACACAACAAGATACGGGATTGATATTTATGGAGAATATAAGCTTGCAGAATTACTGAAAAAGCTTTGTGGGGTTTCCGGCATACAATGGATAAGATTAATGTATGCTTATCCGGAAAGTGTTACTGATGAATTAATAGATGTTATTGCTGATGAAAAGAAGATTTGCAAATATATAGATTTACCTATTCAGCATATAAATGATAGAGTTCTAAAAACAATGAATAGAAGAAGTACTGGAAAGCAAATAAGAGAGCTGATTACTAAATTAAGAAATAAAGTGCCGGGAATAACATTAAGAACTTCCTTGATAGTAGGTTTCCCCGGCGAAACAGAAGAAGAATTCAATGAATTATATGAATTTATCAAAGAAGCTAAATTTGAAAGATTAGGGGCATTTGCGTATTCTCGTGAAGAAGGTACACCTGCAGCAAGCCTTAAAGAGCAATTGCCTTATAAAACAAAGAAATCAAGACATTCTAGTATTATGAAAGCTCAAAATCAAATATCAAAAGCATTAAATGAGCAATTTATTGGACAAAATATAGATGTGCTTATTGAAGGTACTACTACAAAAGGAAGCTACTTTGGAAGAACGTACAGAGATGCGCCTGAAATTGATGGGTTTGTTTATATAAAAACAAAAAAGGTACTTGTTCCTGGAGAAATTCAAACCGTAAAAATAAATAAAGCAACAGAGTATGATCTTTTTGGAGGAGTAGAATAATGAATCTTGCAAACAAGGTTACAATTTCAAGAATCTTGCTGGTGCCGATATTTCTTATTGCTTTACTTATAAAGATTAAGTATAAGGATATTGAGGTTGGGAAATATCTTGCCGCTATTATATTTATAATTGCAGCAAGCACTGACTTTATAGATGGTTATATAGCAAGAAAGATGCATCAGATTACAAATCTGGGCAAATTTTTAGATCCGCTGGCAGATAAATTATTAGTAGTTGCAGCACTTGTTTGGTTGGTTGAAGTTCATGAAATGCCTTCATGGATGGCTATTATAATAATTGCACGTGAATTTATTGTCACAGGAGTAAGGTTGGTAGCTGCCGGAGAAGGAATTGTTATTGCGGCAAGTATGTGGGGGAAAATCAAGACAATTACGCAGATTATTGCGATTATAGCTATATTAATTCATGACCTTCAACCGTTTGCACAATTATTTGTCTTTCCGTTTCATGTTATAGCAATGTGGATTGCTGTTATTGCAACTGTATATTCCGGTTATGATTATGTATATAAGAATAAAGATATAATTATAAGAGAAGTATGATTAAGAGAAGGGGTTTTAGATGTACCTACAGGAAATAATCGATTATTTAAGCAAGGTATGTGAAGAAAATGGACAGCTTACCTCAGAAGATGTAATAAAGCTGACTGAAGAATTGGGGCATATAGTAAAGCTTCAAAATGAAAGCTTGCTTGAAATTAAGAATGCAAATATAAGAATAGAAAATAAAATTAAATATATAGAAAATGAAGTGGAAAAAAGCAGGGTTTATAAGAATATAGTAGATACTATGCTGCAAAAAATAAATAAAAGTCCTGTAAAGGCTCTTTTATATTTTTATAAAATTAAGAAAAACTTAGAAAAACTGATAAATGAATAAATAGGCAGGTTATGAAATTGAGAGAGATTTATCTTGATAACAGTGCAACCACCAGACCTTTTGACGAAATTATAAGTAATGTCGGCAGCGGAATAGAAATAAATTATGGCAATCCATCGTCACTTCATTCAAAGGGCTTGGAATCGGAAAAAATTCTAAAGTATTCAAAGCAGGCTGCTGCTAATTCCCTTGGAGTTTCTTCAGGGGAAATATTTTTTACATCAGGGGGAACTGAGTCAAATAATATTGCTTTGCAGGGATATGTAAAAGCAAATGAAAAAAGGCTTGGTTGTTTAGTTACATCAAAAATTGAGCATCCTTCAGTTTTGGATGTTTTTAAATATTTTGAAAAAATAGGTTTTAAGGTTTATTATTTACCCGTAGATAAAGAAGGGGTAATAATAATTGATGAACTGGAAAAAATTTGTCAGAGCCAGAAGGTATCGCTTGCCAGCATAATGCATGTTAATAATGAAGTTGGAAGCGTACAGCCAATTGAAGATATAATCAGCTTGAAAAAACGGTACGGTTTTTCACTTCACGTTGATGCTGTTCAAGCATACTGTAAAGTAAAAGTATCATCTTTTGCAAAGGAAATTGACTTTTTATCCTTTAGTGGGCATAAGATACATGCGCTAAAAGGCATTGGAGCATTGTATATCAAAAAAGGAGTACGTATCGAGCCTTTGTATTACGGTGGTGGGCAAGAGGATGGGATTAGACCCGGCACAGAAAATATTTTGGGTATATGGTCGCTTGGGAAGGCAGTTGAAATATTTAATAAATATGATCATCAAGTACTTGATAAAACAAGAGAGTTAAAAGAGTATTTTGTTGAACGGATTTTATCTGAGATAGCTGATACGGGGCTTAATGGGACGACAAATAACGAAAAGAGTGCTCCGCATATTGCAAATTTGTGGTTTGAGGGTATACCTGGAGAGGTTATGCTTCATGCTTTAGAACAAAAAGGGATATTTGCATCAACAGGTTCAGCGTGCTCATCAAGAAAGAAAACAGTAAGCCATGTGCTTAAAGCAATGGGAATAAAGGATGAATTGGCAGGGTCTTCAGTTAGATTCAGTTTATCAATTTTAAATACCAGAGAAGAGCTTGATTGTGCAATTGAAGGACTTAAAGAATGTGTGAGTTTTTTAAGGAGATAAATGCCTTCAAAATAGGTCCTAATTTTCGTGAATTTTCTTCAAAAAAGCTGTAATCTATGATAAAATAATATTATTAAACTGCTTTGAAATTAGGTAATAAAACAAATCTATGATTACATCGGAGGAGGAAGAAAATGAAAAGAAAAAAGATTGTGGCTTTAGTAATTTGTTTGACATTTGCTTTTTCTTGCTTTACCAGCTTTGCAGAAGTGACAACAGATTCGACCTCAAATGAAGCAGAGCAGAAAGTGGAACTACAGCCGGTGGTTCAAACTCAGCCAGTTGTATTGACACAAGCGAAAGATACTGTTCAGGATGCAGTTTATGAGCAAAAGGAAATTGAAGCCCTTATAAAGATTGATGGTATTACTGATATTGAGAATGAACAGGCTACGGTTGTAAAAAGTGCATATAAATTCAAGACAATAAATAATGCCAATATATGCATGACTCTTTTAATGATAAAAAAATATCTACAGTCAAGAGATAGTTATTACAAAGCAGAGATTATTAAAATTAAAGAAATCACAAAGTATAAGAAGAAAGTAGTTGCACAAAAGGCATTAGCTAGGGTAGAAAAGAGATTTGCTGCGCAAAGAGTGATTGATACAATGGTACATATAAAGCTTATTGAAATTAATAAGTATGTAACGAAGAATGCTAAAAAATTAACTGCTGAACAGAAAAAGATTATTAAGGATAACCTTAAGTCTACATTAGCTAAATACAATAATCATAGAATTCAATTGCTTGCTATCAAAGCTCAGATTCAAAAAGCAAAAGTCATTACTACTGGTAAACCGTCAGTAAACAAACAAACAATCATCAAGAAAGCTAAAGAAGTAAAAGAAAAAGCTTCAAAGGAATCTAAAGAGCTAAAACAGAAAATTACAGAAAAGAAAGAAGATATTAAAAATAAAGTACTTAACAAAGCTGGTAAGAACAAATAGAAAAAAATAATGATGTTGGGGACTGTGAAAACGGTCCCTTTAATTTTTGTATTTTAAAAATATAAGGTGGCAATATGTATATGCTACATTATGTAGAATAATGTAGCAAGCAAGTAAAAAAAATATTAATATGTAAAAAATAATCAAATTGTGTTGAAATAGGAAAAAATATATTGTATTATATTTATGGAACAAATCGGGATTCCAATTTTTATCAACATTCTTTTAATCAACATTCTAATATTCTTTTCTATCTAGAAACTACATTCTAAAAATTCCTATTTATTACAGAAAAAAATATAAGCAAAGGAGGGTTGGAGGTATATTTAAAAGCAGCAAGGACTGCAATTTTATATGTTTAAAAAGATAAATATCGTAGATGTTTAAAGCCATTAAAAATTTAATTGAGGAGAATGCGATTCTAAGCTGTGTAATAATGGTTTGTTTTCTTGTACCCAAAATTGAAGTAGCAGATACTAATACTTTAATAAAAGGAGCTGTTAAGATGGCAGAATTAGATGAAGACTTAATGGAGTTGGAAGAAGATACTCAAAAAGGCAGGTATCTTACTTTTACGCTGGGAAAAGAGTATTACGGCATTGAAATCAGGTATGTAACTGAAATTATCGGTTTGCAGCCAATAACGCAAGTGCCTGATTTGTCTGATTATGTAAAAGGAGTAATCAATCTGAGAGGCAGGATAATACCTGTAATGGATGTAAGATTGCGATTCAAGAAAGAAGAAATAGATTATGATGATAGAACATGTATCATAGTTATTGATATAAATAAAATGTTTATAGGATTAGTTGTGGATAGGGTTTCTGAAGTAGTAAATATTTCAGAGGAAAACATTTCGGCACCCCCTAATTTAGGTAATAGTCACCATAATAAATACATAAAGGGTATAGGAAAAATCGGTGAGGACGTAAAACTTATACTTGATTGCGATAAGCTGTTAAATGATGAAGAGTATGCAGTAATCGAGCAATCAATTTAAAAATAATAAACTTTATAATTTTTGTTTTTAAATAATAAATTAAAATTGGAGGAAAAGTTATGAAATGGTTTTGTAATCTTAAGATATCATTAAAGCTTCTTATTGGATTTATTTCAGTTGCTGTAATAGCAGGTATTATTGGGGTTGTAGGTATGATAAATATACGTGCTATTGATAAGGCAGATACTGAGATGTATGAAAATGTAACTGTACCTATGAGCGTAGTTGCAAATATTGCTATGTCTTTTCAAAGAGAGCGTGTTCATCTGAGGGATATGCTTTTAGCTTTGTCAGATGAGGCAATGGATAAAGAGGCTGATAATATTAGGCTTAGAGAGGAAGAAATAAGCAAGTCTGCAGGTGAATTAGCAAAGTATATGAATGATGAAAGAAAAAAGGTCTTGTTTAATGCTCTTGTAACCGCGCAAAAGAGTTTCGTACCTTTCGTGCAAAAAATAAGTGAAATTGCCAAAACCGGTAAGATTAAAGAGGCAACACAATATATGAAGAGCGGAGATGCAGCAAAAACTGCTGCGGCATATCAGGAAGCAATCGATAATTTGGTAAATGCAATGGTTAGTACAGCTAAAGAAAAATCCGACAGCAATACCAAAATTGCTAATGATGCTACTACCATGATGATAATATTCATTGCGATTGGAATGATATTGGCAATTATCGAAGGTATAATTATTTCAAACATGATAAGTAAGCCGGTCAGAAAGCTTGCTGAGGCAGCTCAAAGGCTATCAGCCGGAGATGTAGATGTAGTTGTAAAAGCTGAAACAAAAGATGAGATTGGAGATTTAATGCTCTCTTTTTCTAATATGATACAAAATATGAAAGAGCAAGCTATGGACATAAAGCGGATTGCAGATGGGGATCTTACTGTTGAGCCAAAACCCAAATCAGAAAAAGATGCTGTAGGAACCAGTCTTTGCGAGATGGTTGGAAAACTAAATGATATCATGGCAAATGTAAATGCATCAGCAGATCAGGTGGCATCGGCTGCGACAGAGCTTGCTTCTTCAAGTCAGAGCTTATCACAAGGCTCTACAGAACAAGCAAGTACGGTTGAAGAGCTTAACTCTAGTATGGAGGAAGTATCTGGACAGATACGGGATAATGCCGGCAACGCACAGCGTGCAAATGATTTTGCTGAAGGAGCAAAGGAAAAGGCAATGGAGGGTAATCAGCATATGGCTTCCATGCTGGCTTCAATGAATGATATTAATGATTCTTCCAAGGAAATATCAAAAATCATCAAGGTTATAGATGAAATTGCTTTCCAAACCAATATTCTTGCTCTTAATGCTGCAGTTGA
>JBLMYQ010000078.1:0-8103 GCA_050258375.1 Deltaproteobacteria bacterium
ACCTGCAAAGCAATATCCTTCTTTTGTAGGTATAGGCATTTCGTCATCTGTTGTTCCATCAGAGCCTTTGCTGTATGTAGAATTTTGCAATTTCACCTGAGTTTCAGGTGATACCGTTCCACCTTCCGCATCATAAGTAACCGTAACCGGCAAATTTTCACCATCAGCATAGAATTTATTAGAAACTTCCGTAAAGGTAACGTCAGAATCAAGATACAGCACAGGGCGAACCCCCATTGAACTGCCATGCCCCCAATAAGTTGTACTGTTATCATATTGTACAATCCAGCTTGCAACAGTATTCATAAAACCTGAATTAGGTGTTATAAGCCACCAGGAATTATTTGTTATGCTTGCATACCACCCCTGATCTTTTATACTGTTATATTCACTATATCTCAATAAACCTATGTAATCGGTAACCTGAGAACCTGTTTCTCCATTTTCATTTCCATAGTACCATGTTGACTGGACAATTTTATTTTTCTGTTCCGCTGTAAAACTATTATAGTATGTACCATTAATATAGCTTCTTATATTACTTGTAGAATAATTGTTTCCTAAACCGTATGACTGAGATGACACTATATCTTTTCTTAAAAGCTTATAACCTGAATCCGCATTTATGCATAACCATTCAGCTCCTGCGAAGACTACTGTGCTGCCAACAGTTGGTACTGCTACAGCGTATGTAACCATCGGCATAATCTGCAAAACCATTGCAATAATTGTTAAATACACCAAAAAAGCAGACAATTTTTTCTTTGCCTTCATACTTAAAATCTCTCCTTTTATAATATTTTCTTTAGAAATTAAAGACGTTTACTGCTTGTTATAAATGTTTGAATTTTTCTCGAAAATCAGAAATATTTTCGTTGATAATATTAAAATTCTCCTATTATATTTCTACACGATTCGACTGCAATTGTCAAGATAGTAGATTTTTTGTATGTTTTGTGATTTCATGGTATTTATGCCGTGGGAATGATTGTTGAGACAATAAAGAATACTCCTCTGCCAAGCTAGGCAGAGGAGTATTCTTTATTGTCTCAAATCCCCATGAATGCGTTTTTTACAAATTATACTTTAATACAAGTATTATTTCTTCTACGTCCTGACTCTCTATAGGATTGCTGCTATCAACCGTACCCTTCTTCATTTTGAGCTTCCACACATTATCCTGCGAGGTAACAAGATTTACGGACTTTGCTGATACATCCAAGGAGCCCTGATGCATACCGGACACAAGTGTCAATGGAATTGCATCCCCATTATTTTCAGTTAATGGCGGTGATACCCACGCCACATACGGATTTGTTCCCTTACACTTAGCATATATATACATTCCATTTATTTTAATATTTTTACCTTTACTCAAATAAGGAAACATATCCTTAGTAATGCTTAACTCAAGTACTTTTTCTTCTCCCTCAACATCATTATTCAGGAATTTATGCCACTGTGCAGGAAATTCGTGCTTCAAGCTAAACATGCGGGTCAAAGGCATTGGATTCGTCCCCTCAATTGTATTGTTGATTACTTTTTTGAGGTTTTCACATGCCTGTATTTTAAGTGCCCCATCTTCCAGCGCCGTATACCTTATATTTAAGATAACATCTGAAATTGTCTCGTAGTCAAATTGCCTTAATACCGCATCCGTAGACAGCTCAATATCCCAATTGCTTATTGCTCCGCAGCCTTCAAAAGGTAAGTACCTTTCATCCCTAAAATTAAGCTCAAACATACCGCTGTCATTTTGCGCACTGCTTGTAGCAATTGCCTGAGTTCTCGACATTGAAGTTATTGTTTCGAAATTTGAGCCTATTGGAGTAAGTCTTGTTTTATGAGCTTTTAATCTTAAAGTACAATTAACTGTTGTGTACGGACCCACAATACAAGGTATTGTAAAACTTACAGATTTGATTCGGCGCAGATAATGCCCCGGATAATCCAAATCAAAGAGCTCTTCAGGCAAGCTAATGCTGCAGAATCCATCCCTCTTTAATGCAATTATTGCTTCCGGTTTAAAGACTGCTAGAGAGATATGTTTTGTCAGTTCAAAATGTCTCTTGTTCTTTTCCATATAGGCTGTTTCCATACGTCTCAAGTCATATTGAAGCTTCTCGCCTGTAAGTAATCCTTTTTTAAGGCTGTACCAATAGCCAAACTGAATATACTGCATATTATCGGCAGCAATCTCGTAGTGCAAACACTTTTCAGCTTTCTTTGCCATATCAAAAGCAAGCTGATAGCTTTGAAAATACACGGTTGATAGCTGCTCTACCATCCATTCATATAGTTCTTTGTTTGTATATTTATTGTGCATGTATTCATCAACTTCCTGAGCATTCTGCATTTGAACATCATGATTCTGCAGTTCTTTTTCTGCTATTGCAAGACGTATCTCTGCAGCAGCTATTTGATTATCAACCTGATCAAGCTCCTTTCTTGCACAGTCAGCCTGGAACTTCCAATCATCTGCCCTCCTATGATAACTTCCCAATGTCGAGGAAAGAGTTCCACTAATCTTATTTATTTCGCACATTATTCCAAGGTATGAACTAAAGGCCTTCATAACCATCCCAATATTTGAACCTCCGAAGGTTGCTCCCAAAGAAGTTGGTGCGCCAATTTTTATGTCAGGAACCGCCGAAAGAGCGGAGGCTATCATTTCGGTACCACCTTGCAGTAACTGTAGAACAATTCCTGCCTGCAGCGAATAAAGATGCTCTGCCTCATATGCATTTGTAAAAGGCCTGGAAGCATAATAAGCATATTTTAATTGAGTAATGATTTTACCTTTTTTCAATGATTCAATATTCTCAGCTGCCTCATCAACCTGCTTCTTTTTAACATCACGAACAGCATTTAGCAGTCGGATTTCATGTGATTGACGAAGTAATGCAAGCTCTTCGGCATCTTTCTTCTCCAAGGCAATCAAAAGTACACTGCCTAAACTCTTAACATCATTGCATAAATCATTTGCTTTTTGAAGCATTATGCTAAAGCGATAATTTGGAAGTGATACATCAGAACCACTTATTATACTGCTTAAATCCATGCCGGATGCCGCAGCTCTTACAAGCATTGCAGGATCAATAGGTGGTTCAAATAATGGAAGCTGGCGCACAATACCATCTATATTCATGCAGTGGCGGATTTTGAATAGTCTGTCTGCAACCAAATCCCAATACTCCAGAAGCTTTGCATTTTTTGCAATCCCGAAGTATGCCATCTTAAGCACATTTCCACTTGAGCCTGTCGATATGTGACCAGCTGTAGAAGGCTGGATAAACAGCTCAATATTAACCATCGCATTTGAAAATGCATCAAGCTTATCATCAAGCTCTTCATAGGTTTGCACAACAGGAATTGCTCTTGGCGGAACCTTCTGCGGACGTTCTCCCAAGATTTTTGATGCAAGAACATAAAGCTGTGTTGCTTCATTTATTGATTCTATCGTATCGCGGCGGAATAACTGGTCTGCCCAGGATATAAGGTTATCAATATATTTCATTACAACATTCTTCATGTATGCAAGTATCCTCATACGAGCAATTACATGGGGCTTAAAGGGATTTTGCATCCATTTATCCACTTGTTCCACTACCTGCTGTACATTATCATTTATTGATTTCATAAGCTGTTCAAGGGTTTGCGGTGTTTTTCCTGCTTCATCATAAAAAGGCTTGAACTGCCAGAATCTTTCTTTGCCGCCACCTTCACTGTTTGTAGGGTCAAATACATAATGAAACCATTTTCGTGCTTCATCAAACCGTTGGTTTTGGGAAAGTCTTAAAGCAATCATTAGCGGTACATGAAAGAACAATTCCCAATTATACTGCGAGTAAGCTCCACCATAGGAAAAGTCCATACAATTGTCAGGATAGGAATATGGAGAAATATGCCTGACAATCTCTTCATGCGGTTTATATTTTTGATTAAAATTCATAGTATCTGAAACCATTTGCATACTGCGGTTCAGCATGCCATCTAAGCCATCCTTGTTCAACTCGTTTATAAGAGCTTTCACATTAGGCTGATAATATGTATAGAAAGTAAAGCGTTCTTCATAATGATAATGTCTTACTCCATTGTTTTTAAACCCTCTCATCTTATCTTTGTTATAGCTTACATTTGTTGTATAACTTCTATAAACCATATCAGTCTTTGATGGAAGTACCATTGATTTTGTCATCAAGCCGGAATAGCTAGCTGCACAATTATTTGGATAACTCTCTCCATAAGTCTCAATATAAAGGCCATTGCTAGTAAACTCATTGCCTCTGATGGTTTGACCATTAATGACTACAAATGTATCAGGATTGTCTATGATATTATTAAATAGTATTGCTTCTTCATTAATAGGATCAAAAATATTTTCCATTGGCGGGTCGGTGATTCCATCTCCAAACTCAACAGGGTCTGGCTCCGGGAACGGGTAAGCTATTTCTTCATAATAATAATGATTTAATATATCAGCAAGCCTCGATAAATCAACCATGTCCCTATGTCCTAAGAATTCATCCTCAACCCTCTCTGTCGACCTGCCAACAAAGAAGGTGCTTTTGCTGTCCTGCATAAAAAATGAATCACTATATGGTCTGAGAAGCTTATCCGGCATTAAAGCAAGACTGAATCCACCTTCTACCGCACCTAAAAGCTTATCATACTGGTCAATTATTGTTTGATATTGGATTGCGGCCGGACTTGAATCAGGATCAACCCTGCTGGCTCCTACCTTATATTTATCATAGCAAAGAGATATTTTACCTTTGAATATACCAGCTTCAGCATAACATGCAGGAGGAGGTACTACCTTATAATTGTTTACCTTCAAAGAATCATATGCCTCTGGTTCGGTATTACTGTTTCTAAATATAAAGGTATAGAGAGGATTATGTTTTAAACTGCTTTCTTGCTTGCTTATTATTATGTTAAGCTTATCACTGGAAGGCTTACAGCTTAAATAATATCTATTCCTTAACGAATCATTCCAATTGGTTATTTTGTCTGAATCCAATCCTGTAGAATTACTGGCTGCAATACCTGCTTCTGAACTTATAAAATTTTTCGAAACCCTTTTTGCTGTCCATTTGTTTTTCTTGTATTCGCTCCAAGCAAGCTTTATTTCAATATACTTATTAGCACCGGTTAAAGAATCACCAGCATTCGGCATTTTTATTTGACCCTCTTGAGCCTTATCTACGCAAACAAGCCAAAATAGATGCAAACGACGATTCCAAACAATTGGTATTAAATGCTCTCCCTCAATATCCAAATCAATTTTTTCCCATGCAGTCCATTCACCTGACACAAGCTTTCTATAAAAATACTTGTGGGGCATACCATGAGTCCTGCCAATAACATGAATTATATCGATATTATTCTCTGGCTCTTCCTGATGGTATATTCCCCTGATTTCAAGCCTTGAAACTGCATCCAGCTTTTCAAGATAACCCAGGAAAGCATCTTCAACATTTTCTAAAGTCACTTCATTTTGCATAAGCTGGGATTCAAGCTCTTTGAAAAATGGTGATTTATCATCCCGCAATTCCGGCTCTATCCAGTTTTCAGGATATAAAAATACCTTGCGGTTTGCCTCCCATATACGGTAAAGCTTCCTCCATTCTCTCCACTCCTTGACCTGGTCAATGCTAAGCTTTAACGCATCTGAGGTTTTATCCATATTGTAATGCTCAAGATTCATAAGCACTCTGTCAACATACAGCTGAACACTGCTTATTGCTTGCTTTATCCGTGATGTATACATATCAGGGCACATTTCAACGTCAATAAGCAAATATTCATAAAGCTCTTCTGTGGTTCTCCAATATTGATGCATATTGTGAGACGGACGCGCCAATAAATATGCTGCCAATGCAGCTCTTTGCTTGTCACGAAGCTGCTCACGCAAAGGCTTTGCAATTTCATACCATTCTTTTTCAGCATGTCTCGCTTTTGCAGCATTTTTAGCTTCTTTTGAATTATCGGCATCCAAATCTCTCTTTACGAGATTAGATAGTTTGGATGGAGACAAACCAATACGTTTTATTAGGTCAACACATTCATTTAGCCGCAATAACAGCTTGCCACTCTTGAAATCTGCCGGAAAATTAACTCTCAGTATACCCCCTTGGCTTATTTGTGTTTTTGTTCCTACAAGGCTGGTTATTAATGCTTCATCCCAATTGGTACGTTTTTTAATTCCATCAATCCAGTTTCCCTTTGCAGTCTGATTTGATAATTCGGTATTAAAGGTATACTTATGGATATCAAAGAATGCCAGTGTTCCAAAGGGCAGTAAATCTCTTGCTTTAATTAGATTTATCAAACCGTTAAATTGTTCAAATTGTGCTGTAGAAACTGCCGCTATTGGCAGTAATGATAAATTGGCGATTCCAAGCTGTGTTGATTTTGTGAGAATGTATGGTAGTTCTTCATCTGCAATTTTGAGCTTGTTTATAAATGTTGCTATTTTATCAAGTAGTATAAAATTCTCGAAAAGTCTTGGTAATTCTATAGATTTACCGGCTTCTGCATTTTCCTTCACAAGCTGCAAGTCATTGCAAAGATAACTGCTTACAACAAAATCCTCTATTACTGCCTTTGCCGGATTATATCTACCCTTTAAAACATCAACAAGAAGTGTTTTAGCGGCAGCAGGTGTAATTTTAAGCTTTTCGGCAATTTTCTGTTTTATTATGTCGTATCTGCTTTCGGCATATGCAGTTTCCGCCGCTGTTCTTTCTGCCGAAGACATTTCCGATGTCACTTTTAAGATTACTTTTTTCAGCTCTGTACGCAGTTCGGTTAAAAATACAGCTATTGCCTGTGTAGTAGGAGCAATGGAGGTTTCTTCAGTATATTGATGGCAAAGCAGATAGCTCAATAAATCAATGCTGAATCCACTTGATTTCACATTATCAATATTTTCTAAGAATCTTACAGTATCATTGATACCGGCAAAAGGATTTATTCCTATCATTGCTTTCAGTGTTAAATAATCCTTTATCGTCAAGGATAAGGCTTTTGCCAGCTTTACATTCCTGTACAAATTGCTCAAGGATGCTTTATTCAGATTTGCACCGTTAATATTTATAGCAAGTTCATTTACCAGCAATGTAAATTCATCATCGGTTATTTGCAAAGCAGCCAGAATTGCTGCGGTATGCCCACTAAAAGATGCTGACCCTCCTTCACGGATTGTTGTAAATATATTATCTACAGGATTTACAACTGCTTTATTTCTAAATAATTTATCATAAAGGGGAATAATATCAGGCTGACCAGTTTTTGAGTAATCCTTATAAATAAAGGTTTCAATATCACACCAAAAAGGAAGCACTTCTCCAATTTCTAGAGCTAACTTGCTTGAGATAAACATAACATTCGCGATTTTAATAATATCTTCGTCACTTGAAAGCTGTAATGAAAGGCCCATCATCAACCTATCAAGGTCATACGAGCTAATTCCAAGCTTTCTCCAGAGCCTTATAAATCTATATATTTTAGCAAAATCTCGGTTATTCAAGCCACTGATGCTCAAGCTCTTAAGCACACAGGTTGCAGGGTTATGAGTATCTGTAGATTGTATGGTTATTCTTCTGTCCCCGCTGTTATTTATTTCAGGATTTATAAACCGGGTATTGAGCATATATAAAAGCTCAGTATACTGCAAACCTGTTTGCTGTAAGAATACATCAACCCTTCCCGATAATGCGCTTGTCCATGATATTCCTGATATGCTTTTCTGGGAATCTGCAGGATCCTGGATAGGATTATAACCGCTTGTATTGTTGAACCCATAATATTCGCAGACTTGTGCATTAATTCCATTACTAATCAGATTTTCACTGTTTGCTGTAATAATATCCACTTCTATTGGTGAGATACCAAGATACTCTGTAGCCCAGTTGTATGGGCTGGGAGCATTTTTATCAGCAGAAGCATTTACAGGCAGCAAGGCTTTTATTAAGTCTGCTCTGTTTGTACCAAGATACTGTAGATATATACGTGCTTCTTCCAAAGGGAAATTGAATGGAAGAGCAGGAGGATATACCGCCTTTTTGACTTCATCATAAGCAGCTGTATTAAGATGTT
>JBLMYQ010000079.1:0-10682 GCA_050258375.1 Deltaproteobacteria bacterium
TATCTGAGGATATTCCTAAATCGTTTATAATTACTGAACAAGATAAAAAGAGTAAAATTTATCTTTCGCATATTTCTTCAGTTACCCTTCAGAAAAGAGCAAATTTTCTTAAAGGGTTAGGAAACATATGATAAATCAATAACGGAGGGCAAGAATATTTATGGAAAAAAATAATGGAAGCATGAATTATAATGAAACCTCTATACAGGTTCTTGAAGGATTGGAGGCAGTAAGAAAAAGACCCGGAATGTATATTGGAAGCACTTCAATACGCGGACTCCATCATCTTGTTTATGAGGTAGTAGATAACAGTATAGATGAAGCCCTTGCTGGATACTGCGATAATATAAATATAATTATTCATCAAGATAACTCGTTAACCGTAGAAGACAACGGAAGAGGCATTCCGATAGGTATACAGCCTAAGATGGGAATTCCTGCTGTTGAAGTAGTTTTTACAATTCTTCATGCAGGAGGAAAATTTGGGGGAGAGGGCTATAAGGTATCCGGAGGTCTTCATGGTGTTGGAGCTTCAGTTGTTAATGCTCTTTCTGAATGGCTTGAGGTAGAAATTTTTTACGAAGGACATATATACAAAATGAAGTTCGAAAGGGGAAAGACGGTTCTTCCTCTTACTAAAATGGAACAGACTAAGAAGAGAGGTACAAAGGTTACCTTTAAGCCTGACGCGGATATTTTTGAAACGGTTGAGTTTGAAGAGGAGGTATTGGTTCAGAGGCTTAGAGAGCTTGCTTTCTTAAATAAAGGAATAAAAATAATAATTACTGATGAAAGAAAAGAAGAAAACAATAAAAAGGTTCTTTTCTATGAAGGCGGAATAATTTCTTTCGTTGAATATATTGATAGAAATAGAGAAGTAATAATGAAAAAGCCTATTTTCATTGAAGGGAAAAAGGATACAACCACCGTAGAAGTTGCTCTTCAATATAATGATTCTTACAATGAAAACATTTTCAGTTTTGCAAACAATATAGGAACTACTGAAGGCGGAACTCACCTTATAGGATTTAAAACAGCTCTTACCAAGGTTTTTAATGATTATGCAAGAAAATATAATATGATAAAAGAAAACGACAAGAATCTGCAAGGAGAAGATGTAAGAGAAGGATTAACCGCAGTAATAAGCGTTAAACTTACAGAACCTCAATTTGAAGGACAAACAAAAACCAAGCTTGGCAACAGCGAGGTAAGAGGAATAGTTGAAGCGCTTGTAAATGAAAAGCTGGCTAATTTCTTTGAAGAAAATCCGCCTATATCAAAAGCTATACTTGATAAGTGCCTTGTAGCGGCAAGAGCAAGAGAAGCAGCAAGAAAAGCCAGAGAGCTTACAAGAAGAAAGACTGCGCTGGAAGGAACAACTCTTCCGGGCAAGCTTGCAGATTGTTCAGAAAAAGACCCGGCATTGACAGAGATATATCTTGTTGAGGGAGATTCTGCGGGAGGCTCTGCAAAGCAGGGGAGAGATAGAAAATTTCAAGCTATTTTGCCTCTTTGGGGAAAAATGCTTAATGTTGAGAAAACAAGAATTGATAAAATATATAATAATGATAAATTATTACCGGTAATAACCGCTATTGGTGCAGGAATTGGGAACGATTTTGATGTTCAGAGACTAAGATACCATAAAATTATACTCATGGCCGATGCTGATGTTGACGGTTCACATATAAGAACATTATTGCTTACTTTCTTTTTCAGATACATGAGACCGCTTGTTGAAGAGGGCTATGTATATATAGCTCAGCCTCCTCTTTATAAGATATCAAAGGGAAAGGAAATAAAGTATGCTTACAATGATAAAGAGCTGGAAAAGATTTTAGCGCAAACAGGTAGGGATGTAAACATTCAGAGATATAAAGGTCTTGGAGAAATGAATCCGGATCAGCTTTGGGAAACTACAATGGATCCTGAAAGAAGAACACTCCTTAGGGTGGAACTCGAAGATGCAGTTGCAGCCGATGAAATCTTTACAATACTGATGGGAGATAAGGTAGAACCAAGAAAAGAATTTATTGAAACCCACGCAAAATATGTAAGCAATCTTGATATATAAGCTGGCAAAGAACGGATATATAAGCTATAAAAAAGGAAGCAAAGAGTTATTTGCTTCCTTTTACTTATTTTAATCCTGAATGTGATACTTTTGTATAGAAATAAATAATTATAATTAACATTCTTTTAGTTATATGTTAAAATATTTGTATAGTTAGTTATTTTTGTGTACATATGAGGAGGAATTTGTATGGATTATGCAATATTAGGAAGAAAATTAAAAGAAGTAAGAGATAAAAGCGGATTAACAATGGAAGAATTCGGACGACTTTTTGATGTTGCCAGAGTCAGTGTTTCAAGGTGGGAAAAAGGGAAAAAAGCACCTGACCTAGATACACTAATCAAAATAGCAGAAAATTTTAATAAACCGCTGGATTACTTTGTTAAAGAAGAATTTCCATCAAAGGACCTGTTAGAATCGCTTGGATATGATATTGGCTTTAAAAAAGGATATGCAGAAGCTATTGAAAACGTAAAAGTTAACATTCATAAGGTTTTCTTTAATATGTAATTATACATAGATAACATCATTTTTTCTAAGAATTTATATATTCAAAAGCAGATAGAGCTGCAATTGAACCATCTGAAACAGCAGTTACAATTTGGCGGATATTCTTTTTTCTGACGTCACCAGCAGCAAAAACGCCTTTAATATTTGATTCCATATTTTCATTTACTACAATGTAACCATTTTCAGATGTAATTAATTGATTTCTTAAAAATGCTGTTTTTGGTGATAATCCTATATATACAAAAACGCCTTGCGTATCAAATTCAGAATAAAAGCCGGTTTTAGTATTCTGTACTACAACACCGGACAGATTATTTTTACCTATAAGTTTTCTTACTTCTGAATTTAAAGCAAGTCTAATTTTTTTATTTTTACTTATTTCGTCTTGAATAATTTTAGATGCTTGGAAGGTTTCAAATTGGTGCACAATAGTAATTCTTTCAGCATACTTGGAGAGAAAAGAAGCTTCTTTAAGAGCTGAATTACCTCCGCCAACGACAATGATATCTTTGTTTTTATATAATGGTCCATCACAAATTGCACAATAGTGAATACCTTTTCCTCCGAAATGCTCTTCGCCTTCGACGTTAAGCTTGCGAGGTTCTGCACCAGTTGCGATTATAACTGCTTTTGCTTCATACTCGGCACTATCTGTAAGAATTCTTTTGTGGGAAGCTGTAAGAATTACTTCTTGTATTAAAGCTAAAGAATGTATAGTTGTACCAAAATTTTCAGCCTGTTTAATCATATTTTTTGCCAGAATTTTGCCCTTAGCAGTTCCTTTAGTTCCAGGATAGTTTGAAATGTTTTCAGTGGTAAGAAGTTTACCCCCCGGAAGTCCTTCTTCAATAATAATAGTTTTTAATCCTTCTCGGGAAGAATAAATTGCAGAGGATAATCCAGCGGGACCACCACCTATAATA
The DNA here is from genome assembly GCA_050258375.1 of Deltaproteobacteria bacterium. Classification (GTDB taxonomy): domain Bacteria; phylum Bacillota; class Clostridia; order Acetivibrionales; family UBA4821; genus JBLMYQ01. The sequence goes on from JBLMYQ010000079.1 coordinate 3,508, forward strand.
AGAACATCACAAAGGATTTTTTCTATTTCTTTATTATAAGATTTTTTCTTTATGAATGGACTAAAAAAGGACTCAATTTCTTTGGTTGAGACATTGCCAACAAGACGTTTGGAAACTTCCTTGCCATTATTAAAAATAATAATGGTGGGAACATTTTTAATTTCATATTTTTCTGTTAAATAAGTATTTTCGTTCCTAAGAAGTTTATATAAATATATCTGTTCAGAATAATCTGAATAAAAGTTTTCTAATTTTGACAATAATACTTTGCATGAAGGACAGCTGTCTGAAGAAAATACAACAGCAACAGGAAGAGTGTTTTCTATTAGTTTTCTTTCAAATAAATTTTTATCTATAAAAGGAATTTTTGAAGACATATATCTCCTCCAATACAATAGAAGTATTTGGGTAATAAAGGTTATTTGTTCCAATATATTCTTTGTTTAATAAAAAGGTAATAACAAAGTTAAGCTTAAATAATAAAAAATTAGTCAATATTTTATTAAATGAATACAGAGAAATAAATAAATTAATTTTTTGTTGGATACAACTAATAATAAACTATGCAGAGATATAAAGGCTGTATAAAAAGATAAAAACAATGTATAATAATGTAGAAAAATGGCGAATAAGTAAGAGGTGAAAAATGAAAGGGTGCATAATGCTTGTCGATGAAGTAGGTATTGTCAAAATTGAGATGAACGCAATCCTCAAGGAATATGGTATAGAAGTTGCTCATGTAAAGGATGGTATGGAAGCCATAAATTATCTTCATGCAAACAGAGAAAACGTCAAGTTGATTTTATGGTCGTATGTTTCTCAAGATTATTCTGACTTTGAAACAATAAAAAATATAAAATCCAAAGAGCAATATCAAGCTATACCTATTGCAATAATATCGAAATTTACGGATAGAAAGTACATAGTTAAGGCAATTGAGTCCGGAGTAAGTGAATTTATTGCCAAACCATATGACTATGAAACAGTGGTAAAAAAAATTGATAAATTATTGGGAAATATCATTCTTGGGAATACTGGCAGAGAGCAGGAAGATGTGCTGATGTTTACTTTTTCAGATATGTTGACACGGGAAATTAAGGCTGCCGGACGAGGAAATCATTCTTTAACCATTATTTTGGCAACTGTGGTGGATGAAGTAGGAAAGATGAAAAATACAAATGAATTCTATGATGTAATAAATGATATGGTTAAGGTTACAAGAACAAAGCTGAGAGACACCGATACGGTATTTTATTATGGTTCAAATAATATGATTGTACTGCTTCCTTTCTGCAATAAAGAGGGAAGTTTAGTAGTTGAGCAAAAAATTAAGAATATATTTAATTCTCATACGACTATAAAATCAAAGGTTAAAGGAGTTGCCCTAATAGCTTCAAGTGTTACATTCCCTGACGATGGCAAAATGAAAGAAAAGCTTCTTGAAAAGCTAACCAAGGATTTAATAAATATAACGGCGTTATAAGAAGAATTTAATCTTGCAGAAAATACGAAGGAGAAAAGAATGGTTGATAAAGATAAAATAAGAAAAGCTGTCAGGGAAATTCTTGAGGCAATAGGTGAAGATCCTGACAGAGAAGGTCTTGTTGAAACACCGGATAGAATATCAAGAATGTATGAAGAAATTTTTCAAGGAATGAGCATAGAACCTGCAAGTGTTATGAAAATTTTTCAGGAAGAAAATCATGAAGAAATGATAGTAGTTAAAGATATACCTGTTCAATCTATTTGTGAACATCATTTACTTCCTTTTTACGGAGTTGCTCATGTTGCATATATTCCTTGTAAAGGTAAAGTTTCAGGATTAAGCAAGCTTGCCCGTGTTGTTGATGCATGGGCAAAACGTCCTCAGCTTCAGGAAAGGCTGACTAGCAGTATTGCGGATACTTTGATGGAAACATTAAAGCCACTGGGAGTGGCGGTTATAATTGAAGCAGAGCATCTTTGTATGACTATGAGGGGCGTAAAAAAGCCGGGTTCTCGTACAGTAACCTCAGCATTAAGGGGTAATATAAAAACAGATGCACGAACCCGCTCAGAAGTAATGGCACTAATTTTAAACAAGTAAAAACAAAGAAAAAGGCAGGGCTAGTTATTGCCTGCCTTTTGCATTTCTGAGTCTCTTCGACTTGCTATTCTTCTTAAATTTTCCAGGGATCTTTCTAATGATTCAGAATTTTTCTTTATCTGCATTCTAATATAATCGAGGTCATAGTCTGAATAATTGTTCACATTAACTCCATTTAAAGACGAGAAATTGTATTTATTGGTATCAAACGACATTTAACATCACTCCTTACAACAATATTCAGTAATTATAATGATTATATACCTAAAATTATAAGGTTTCAAACAAAAAATTAAAAAAATTTGTTTTTTAATTATTTCATTTTTATTAAATTTAAAAAACTATTGTGTTTAAAGCACAAAGTTGCGATAATAGGGTGGAGAAAATAGAAACGGATTGGGTGGGTCTCAATGAAAGATGTTTTACATAAGCTTTTTGGATTTTTTAAAAATAAAAAAATCATTATCATTACTATTGTTGTTTTGGCATTGTTTCAGCTTGTATTATCAATTCAGCTGCTTGCAAGTACATTAAACTATGATAGGATTTATAAAGGTATTTATATAGAGGATATTTATGTTTCTGGTATGACGGTTGACCAAGCTGTTAAGCTGGTTAAGGAAACATATGAGCCCAGATTAAAAGCTGCCAGGATTTGCTTAAAGCATGGAGATATAGAAGAGGAGCTTTTGGCTTCAAATATTGTGCAAGACATAAACGCTGAAAAATCAGTAGAAAATGCTTTTATTGAAGGAAGACAAGGGAATATAGCTGAAAAAATATTTGAGATTGCAGCTATTTCTACCAAGGGAAAAACAATAGGGCTTGATTATAATTATAACGAAGCAAAGCTTCAGCAGATTATAGGCAAATTCTCAACTAAGCTGAACAATAAGCTTGAACAAAACTCGTATGAAATATTAGAAAATAAGATAATAATAAAGATCGGTAAAACAGGGCAGAGCATTGATGAAGCAAAGCTTAGAGGGCAGATCATAGAAAAAACACAAAATCTCGAACCTGGAAATATAGAAATTCCTATTATAATAAAAGAACCTGAGCCATTAGATATTGATGCATTACATAAACAAGTATTTACAAAGGTCCAGGATGCTTCGTGCGAAGTAAAAAAATACAAGCTGGCTTTTATTCCGGCTGTAGTAGGAAGAGACTTTGATGTTGAATATGCAAAAAATCTTTATGAGCAAAACAAGAGCCAAGAAGGAATAACTTTTGAAATACCATTAAAAATAACATACCCTAAAAAATATGAGCAGGAGCTTAAAGACTCCTTATTTAAAGATGAGCTTGCTGCATTTACAACCAGATACAGCAGAGCAGATAAAGACCGCAGCAGCAATGTTGCTCTTGCAGCTTCAAAGATAAATGGAATTATAGTTGGTTCAGGAGGTGTTTTCTCCTATAATACGGTAGTTGGAAAAAGAACCATTGAAGAAGGTTTTAAAAAAGCACACGTTTATGCAGGAGGGAAAATAGTTGATGGATTAGGAGGCGGAATCTGCCAAGTTTCTACTACTCTTTATAATACAGTTTTGTTTGCCGGTCTCGAAATTGTTGAAAGAAGAAACCACAACATGCTTGTAGGTTATGTTCCGCCAGGGCGGGATGCAACGGTTTCTTATGGAAGTATAGATTTTAGATTCAAAAACAATTTTTCTACTCCTATTAAAATTGTAAGTGGTACAAGTGAAGGCAAATTAAGTATAAAAATAATGGGAGTTAACGAGCATAAAGGCAGAACGATAGAGTTAGAAACAGAAATATTAAAAAGCTACTATCTTCCCGAGAAGGTAATAGAAGATCCCGGCAAGCCGGCAGGTTATTACAAAGTAGAGCAGAAGGGAATGAAATACTGCAAAGCTAATACATATAAAATAATTAAGCAAGATGGCAAGCTGGTTTCAAGAACCCTTATTTCTACAAACAGGTATAATCCGCTCCAAAAGATTATTATAAAAGGAACAAAAGCTAAAAGCAAAGTGATTAAAGATACCCCGGTTCAAAATCAAAAGCCTAAAGCAGTTGAAGCACCTCCTGAGCCGGAAATGCAGGAAACACAGCCATCGCAGCAGCCGTCTGCCGGACCTGATGAGGGGATTCCGTTTGATAACGGAGATAGCGGTGTTTGATAATGATTTTGACTTAATTTTTTAAATAGTTTTCGAAATCACGACAATCAAAAGATATTTTCTTACAAAAAGATATAACCTTTGGGTATAAATCAAGGATTATATCTTTTTTTGCATCCTCTCCATATATGTCTAAATCTTCAAGAATCTGATTAATTATACTAAAAAGAAATGAGCTTTCAGTATTTTTAACTTCAAATAGTGAAACTATATTCTTATTTGTATAGCCATTAATTTTAGAAAACAAAACGAAAAGAGTATTTTCTAGAAAGTAAAGCTTTATTGAAGATTGGGATACAGATATTCCTAAAACGTTATCGGCTTTTTCCAATCCTGTCAGAATAATTTTTTCTAATACAGGAGAGATTTTTTCAACTGACTTCATAAAATCACGCCTTTCTTTTTTCCTATTCTAATATTATTATACGATATTTATTTTAGACGAGACCAAATTAAATTAATAAAGGCTTAATTATCATTCGAACTATTCGTATTAAATAAAATGTCGCTTAAATAACCTTTTCCAAATAGCAAATCATACTGAAAAAGCCAGTAAGTTTTTTCTAAGGACGTGAGATTTTGAGGAATATCGCTGTTATCATATAATGAATTATCAGATGAAATTTTTAAATATTTAATATTCCCAGGCAGTTTTTCTCTAAGCTCCTTTAAAAATTCAAAGTAAACAGGTTTTGAAAATTTTATAAAATCAAGCAGGTATTCACCTAAATATGCTGCATCTAAAGTTTTAATATCATTTTTTTCATGCTTATAATTTGTCCAAAGCAGCAGAGGAGTAGAATACATTTTTTTGTATTCCTCCTTTGTCCATTGCACTTTATCAGCATTGACGTATCCACATTCTTTATAAACCGAGAAATCGTTACCCAAAAGAGGCAAATGATCCCCAAAGAACATTACAACGGTAGGCTCCTTTACCTTGCTAAAATAATTGACAACTGTTTTTAAAGATTTATCTGCGTCGTATATGCCTTGTGTATAATCCTGCAAAATAGAAAGGGATTCTTCGGAGAGACCTTTCCCAGAAACCTTTACATTAAAAGGCTCTTTATACCTTTTTATGTTATAGGGACCATGATTTTGCATTGTTATTGCAAATATAAACAGAGGCTTTTTAGCTTTTTTATGTTCAGATATTATCATATTGGATATTTCTTGATCAGATATGTAAAAACCTTTGCTTTGGGGATTAACAAAATCTTCTGCAGAAATGAATTTATTAAAGCCAAGGAGAGTATACACATTATCTCTGTTAAAAAACCATTTATGATAAGAATGTATAGCCATAGAATCATATCCGTTAGATGAAAAAATACTTGCCAAGGAGAGAAGAGGCTTATGTATGTATTGCTGATAAGGGTTGCATCCATCGGGTAAAAAATTCATCGAATTTCCCGTAAGAAGTTCAAATTCAACATTTGACGTTCCTCCTCCGAAAGCCGGAGAAAGAAGATTTCCGGAAGAAAACTCGGAGCTTAGCTTCCTGAAGGTTGGCAAGGGATCTGAGGAAAAAGATATATTTTTTAATAGCTTAGGATCCCAGAAGGATTCACTCATGATAATTATTACATTTGGTTTTACAGCTTTATCAGTCTTAGATGCACTGCTAACTGCATATGCTGGTTGAGCAGGACTGAATGGTTCAATACTCTCTATAAGATTTTTCTTATTATAATTTTCAGGCTTTTTAATAAGAATATTTTTTATATTCAATGTAAAAGCTAGGCAGAACCCGTTTTTATCATAATTTTCCATTTGAATCCAATCCAGATTGCTTATACCTATTTGAGGTAGAAAAGTAAAAGTAATATATTGGTTGCAGGTGATAGATATAAGGACCAAAATTGACAACATCCCGGAAAGCAGCCTTGTTTTAACTGATATTACGGTTTTCTTAACATAGGGATTAAAGGCATAAACAATACCTATTAAAATTAAAACAAAAAGAATATTTAAAATATTTAAAGATTTATAAAGATAGGGCAGAAGATTTACAACCAGCTTAACCATATATATATCCCAGGGGAAAAGCGGTTCACCAAGCATGGTTTCTTTATAAAAGCTTATTAATGAAAGTATAATTAGAAAAATAAAAGAAACAGGAGAACTCCAATTCATTCTACCTAACAAAGCTGTAAAAACACTAAAAATGCAAAGAATAATAATGTAATTTACAATAAATTCAATGGGAGCAGTAAAAGGCCAAATAACTGTCTGAATTATATCTCTTTTATTTATTAACTCAATTATAATTAACATTAATGCTGGAAAACAAAAGAAAAAGGCAATAGGAGAAAGCTTCTCAATGAAAGAAAACATTCTTATTCCTTGAATTTTTTTGTCATCCCAAAGATTTTTTAATGTAGATAAACCCCTCAATACATTTTTTAACAAATTTAGTACCCCGTGGAGAATGACCTATAACGAAGGTGCATTTTGATGCACTTATTATAATACATTTTGTTTACTCAATAAAGGGAAAGTATACAAAATATATTTATTATAAACGCTAAATAATTATGAAGAAAGAAACCTTGAAATAAAAGTGGGGGCCTTTGTTTAAATTATTAAATAAAGCGGGCTATAAAAAGAGGCTTTCTAAGGCTTATTTGGGAAGTCTTTTGACTAGAAAAATAAATGTTCCAAGTATTATTACTGTTGCCATTATATAATATATTGTACTCATACTCTCAATGCTAACTCCTTTAAAATTATTAATTATAAGTATAATATCAGAAAAATAAAAATTTAAAAATAGGCAATTTATTAAAAGCAGAAAAAACGCATGAATACAAATAATTCCAAATCCAGATCCTCCTAGCCTCCCTGATAGGGAGCGAATAGTAATTTCTATGAAGATTTTTCTATGAAAAACTACTTTTCGTCCCCTTTTTAGGGGAGAAAGAGGGGTCTAAGTA
>JBLMYQ010000080.1:0-16723 GCA_050258375.1 Deltaproteobacteria bacterium
ATCCATAACCCTAATTATTAGTGTTATTACCTTATTATATTTTTGAATTATGAATAAAAGCTTAATACTTTCAGAGGTTCCTGTCAATCCGCATTGTAAAAAGGCTATAAAAGGACTATAATTAAAATGTATATTTTGGGAGTTTTAGCCAAAAAACAATATTTCTGAGGGGGAATATATCATGCGGAATTTTAAGGTTATATTTTTTTTAGTCTTTTTGTTTGTATTACTTTCAGTGTCATTTACTGTAACAGCAAGTGCAGAATCTTCTAAAGTTAACTACCACGAGAAAATTCTTTTAGGAGATATAAATCAGGATGGAAATATAAACACGTTGGATAAAGAATTACTTAATAATGCTATTGAAGGAACCTTAAAACTCACTTTAAAACAACAATTTGTAGCGGACCTTAATTTTGACAGCTTAATAAATCAAGCAGATATCACAAAATTAGATAGCATAATTCAAAATGTATCATCCACAGGAAGTATTCCGCAGGAACTCTTTAATGGTGTACTTTATGGAGCTTTAGAAAATTACGAAACTATTGGCAAAGCAGACTCTGACTTATTAATGAATTATATTGCTGGCAAAGAAAAGTTTACTTTTCGTCGACAGCTTGCTGCAGATTTGAATACTGATAATACTATTGATATGCCAGATGCAATAATATTATCAACATATTTAAAAGGGCTTTCTTTAAAAATATCCAATATTAGTCCTCAAGATGGTGAAAAAAAAGTAAATGTAAAAACTAAAATATATGTAAACTTCTCAAAGGATATAGAGATAAATACAGAAAGCAAAGCTAATATAATTATACGCGATGCAAATTACAAGAGCAATTTTACCTGCGATTTTCTAAAAACTGGAGACCGTGAGATAACAATTGAAACTACCAGTGAAAAATATCCGCATTTGGATTATGATACCACTTATACATGCACAATTGAAAAAGGGTGCATAAAGGATTATGAAGGTAATCTGAATGAAGCTTATACCTTTAGCTTTACTACAGAAGCAGACCTTTCAGCAGATACTACATCTCCCTATGTCTTAAAAACTACCCCCGCAAATGGAGAAAAACTTATATCAGAGCTTTCCGATATAACAGTTCAATATTCAGAACCAATTACATATTCAAGTTACGGACTTTACTCTGCATGGATAAAATCTCAAGATGGCAGTAAACTTGGAGTTAGCGGAAAATTAGACGGTTCAAAGTTTATAATTCCTGCAAAAGATTTAAATCCGGGTACATTATATACAATAGAGATTGTTTCTGGAGCTTTTAAAGATAATTCTGGCAATAAAACCTCTGTATATTCCTTCACCTTTACCACGCCAGGTCAGAAGGATACCACGCCTCCTACCGTTCTAAAGACTACCCCTTCAAATGGAACAGCAGTTTATGCACCAGAAGTTTGGGAAATAATTATTGAATACTCAGAACCTATTATATACTCAACAAATTATATTCAAAGAAAGAAATTCATCTCTGTAGAATCCAGTGATGGTGATATATATGGTTCTGATAAAATAGATGGTTCAAAACTTATAATTACATTAAAAGAGGGGGTAAAACCATCAAAATCGTATCAAGTAAAAATAGGAAGTGATGAATTAAAGGATAATTCTGGCAATAAGGCTTCTGCATATTCTTTTAGCTTTACTACATCAGCTGAAAAAGATACTACACCTCCTACACTTTTAAAATCTACTCCTTCAAATGGAGCAAAGAATGTAAATATAAAAACCGATATATCTCTATCGTTTTCAGAAAATGTGATAATAAATGAAAAAGCTAATACTGATGTGATTATCAAGAGCAAGGGTAATAACGCTTGGACTTGCTTCCTTACAAAAAATTCAGATAATACCATAAAAGTTGCCGCTATTAGCGATAAATATCCTCAATTTGATTATAATACTGAATATACATGTACAATCCAAAAGGGATGCATAAAGGATTCCTATGGTAATGTTAATGAGGAATATACTTTTAGCTTTACTACAGAAACTGAGAAAGATATTACTTCCCCTACTATACTAACAACGACACCTGCAAATAAAGAAATACTTACATCCGAGCTTTCGAAAATAATAGTTGAGTATTCAGAACCAATCCAAAATTCTAAGGATGTATACTTTGCAGGGGGAAATCCTGTATGGATAAAAGCTCAAGACGGCAGTAGTCAACCAGCTATAGCCAAAATAAATGATTCAATACTTACAATTGCTGTATCCGATTTAAAACCAAGAACACTTTATACTGTAGAAATTGCTGGCAGCGCATTTAGCGATAAAGCCAATAATAAAACCTCAGCATATAGTTTCAGTTTTACAACCGCGGCAGAAGCTCCTGTAGTACCTCCTGTTACACCTCCAGTCAGTACTATAAATTTTTCTGACTTGCTGGCGAATCACTGGGCGTATAAAGCAGTAAGCGAAATGACTGCAAAAAAAATAATAAATGGTTTTACTGATGGAACATTTAGACCAAATGCCACCGTAACACGTGAACAATTTGCAACAATGATGGTTCGAGCATTAAATCTACCAATAACAGAACCTAAAACGCCTACATTTAAAGATATGAATAGTAAACATTGGGCATACAAGTATGTAGAATCAGCAAAATCATATCTGACAGGATATAAGAAATCAGATGGAACATACTACTACAAGGGCAGTATAAATGCAACAAGAGAAGATATGGCTTATGCGCTTGTAAAAGCAAAAGGACTTGAAAATCAAGCTGCTGATATTGCGAAGCTCTCTACTATTTTTAAAGATGCTAACAAGATAAGCCCTGTACTTCGTAAATATGTATTGATAGCTTATGAAAATAATATTATATCAGGCTATACAGATAATACATTTAGACCTGCTGGTGCACTTACCAGGGCTGAGGCAGCAGCACTGCTTTATAATGCCACAATGCAGCAGGAAGATACTACTGATGAAAAGGTTATCATGGATTAAATAAATAGTTTAATCTATTTTCTTCAAGAGACTAATCCCAAACTAAGGGATTGATCTCTTTCTTTTTTGTTCTATCTTAGCTAATTTGTGTATATTGACTTAATCATTTACCTGTTTTATAATATAACTGCCCCGCCATTTTGGTGGGTTTTTTACCCTAAGACCGAGGAATGTTGATTATGGATAACAAAAAGATATTAGCCAACAACAAAAAAGCTTATCACGATTACTTCATAGATGAAACTTTTGAGGCTGGTATTTCATTGTCCGGAACTGAAGTTAAATCAGTACGCATGGGAAAGGTTAATCTTAAGGACAGTTATGCATATATTAAAAATGGTGAAGTTCTTCTTTCCAATACGCATATTAGTCCATATGAACAAGGAAACATCTTCAACCTGGATCCTCTGAGAGATAGAAAGCTACTGTTAAACAAACAAGAAATAAATAAGATTACTGGTTGGCTGACACAAAAGGGTTATACGCTGGTTGCCCTAAGTATATATTTAAAGGGTAAATGGGTAAAGGTTCAGCTTGGTCTTGCCAGGGGTAAAAAGTTGTATGATAAAAGGGATGACATTGCCGAGCGCGATGCAAAAAGACAGATTGAGCAAAGGCTTAAGGAACAAAGCAAGTATTAACTTACCCCATCCAAAAATATATTACAATAAAGATAAATCGTCATAAGCAAGAAGAGCAAGGCGTGCGAGGTGAAAAGCGTGGAGCGTACATAAAAGTACGTGAGCACTTTGAGACCGATGCATAACACAGCTATTCGAAGCTTATCACGATTTAGATATGGGGGCGTATTGGTTTCGACGTTAAGACTGAATCAAGATAAGCGGGTGGTGGATTCTCGTTGGCCACCTAAAAAACGAGAAACTTAAATTAAACGCTAACAATAACGAATTAGCTTTAGCTGCTTAGTCGCAGCTAACGTTCAACCTGAGAGTTCCGCGACTTGGGATTGGGCGTCGACTAGCGGAGAACGAACTTAGCAAAGCTTTGAGCTAGGCCGGACTTATGAAGCTACTTAAGCAATAATCCTGTTAGTGGGAGTATTGTAGAGGGAATGTTAAATCACTAACTGCACCCGGAGAAATTTTTGTGGATGTTTTTTCGGACAGGGGTTCGACTCCCCTCGCCTCCACCAAAAATAAAAAAGTCACTCATTGAGTGACTTTTTTATTTTAGATAAATGGGAGTCGAACCCTGAGAGGGCATGAGGCGTAAAGAAAATAATAAAATTGTTTTTAGCCGAATGCTGTGAGTCCGGATAATTTGCGAATATATTTAATCAGCTGCTGTTCCCATCCTGATTCAGAATGCCAATCCGATGCTTCCTTCTGCTTTTGAGCTGCAAAATTAAATATTACTGCAAGCTCAGCTTTATCAAGAGTCTTGTATAGTTCAATACAATCATCATCCCAAAAGCAGGTATTTAAAATTTCAATACAGTCACCTAAGCTGTGCACCTTCTGCTTGAACATGGCAATTTTATCGGATATATAACGACAACTGCTAATTTCATATATAAGAGCTCGAAGCTCCTCATCAGACATCATCTCACCATCAACAAACTGAAAGTCGGAAACTTCAGTTTCTTCTGGATAAGAAAGAGAAAGAAATATGCCTTCCAGTTGATTTGTCGGCAGTAGTGCTTCTATTCTTGCGTACAAATTTACCGCTGTAGATTTCAGATATTCTTTTTCCGCAGCATTTGTTATTTGCAGGCAGCAGCAGAGCTTCTCAGATGCCTGACTGAGCACTTCAACCGCTTCTTTTTTAGACCATGTATGGAACAAGCAAAGCAGCCGGCTTCTATCCGAATCCGTAATGTCAAGCAAAGCAATATCAGCATCAAGTAATGCAAGCCCTATGGCATTTGTCACTATGGGTTCATATATATTGATAAGGAGCTCCTTATAATCTAAGCAATATCTTTCTAATAACACTTTAATTCTTTCAGTATCAAATCGTCTGCAAAATTCGTTTTCTATGACAAGCTGCCGTAGATATTCATTGATGTACTCAATACCTTGGAGTTCATCTGGTACAGCATGACATAGCTGGTAGTCAATACTGCATGGTATATCATGGGCAAAGAATCTGTAGTCGTATTTTTTGAAAAATATATCTATCTCTTGAAGAGTATCATTAAAAGAGACATTTTCTATTGGCAAGGCATTTGCTTTAGCCTTGATTAAAAGCTCTTTTCCGGCTTCAATTTTTGCTTCGATTTTTATCCAACTTAATTTTAACAATATATCCATATTTTCGTTCTTAAGGAGAGATATATTCTTATCACTCGATTTTAAATATATACCAATAGAAAAACAGATTGATTTTAGCAGTTCCTGGGCTGTTTCTACCGGAACAGATGTGCTGTCGCCCATAGTGAAGCGTTCGGTCCTGTCACCTAGTAAATTCCAAAGCCTTACTTGTATATTTTTTAGTTCTTCCTCTGTAAATACACCATTTCGCAAATCATGTTCCGATATGAGTAATAAACTATTTGCGTCCATATTCCCTCCTAAAACGTATCTGTATCCTCTCTCTCATAACCGTACCTAGTATTTCGACAAAGCTCTTCAAGAGTCATATCGCTTAAGTATTCCAATGACCCTTGGCATACCCCATCAAATTTTTGCTTCATAAAAGTGATTAATTCTTCATCCGATATTAAATCATTGGATTCATTCTTAAAGTAGTAGAAAGCGTCCTGAAGCTCCAATATAGTATCTTCATAATTTTCCTGTATGATATATGGAGAATCACAAAACTCTGTAATCAGCTTCTTTAGTATGCCCTGCCCAAACTCAATACGTCCTGTATTTTTTAGGGCCTCAAAGCGTTTTTCTACAAGGCTTTGTATTTGGTGCTCAGAAAGAAATAAGCCGAACCTTACTGTCAGTTCATTGCACTCCCGAAGCTCTTCGGCTGTTTGCAATTTTTGAATATTCACAATAGTCATATCAAATCTTTCATCCACTAATATCACCTCCAACCTGTAGCATAATCTTATGTCCGAGGTATTGCAAGACTTGAATTTTTGCCCGATTTGTGGTAATATAAATGTGTAAGAGGCAACTAATATAAAAAAAACTGTTCGAGAGAACAGTTTTTTTATTTGACTATTTTTACTGCTTGCATAGATATAATTCTTTTATTTTTGCATATAATGCCTTGTTATTTTTTATCCAAGTAGCATAGCTTTTTTCTTGTTGAAGATTTTTCTTGAGTACGCCCCATACCTCAGGTTTTGCATATGATTTTTCCCATATAGCAACACCCGCGAGATTATATTTTTGAACCAAGGATGATTTAAGATTGATAGAATCTTCATTTTCCAGCCATATTTTATGAACGGCATTATCTTTATTATATTCGGCATATAATTGCCCGCTTTCGTCATCCCACCGGACCTTTGCATTATTGGTCTTAACTTCATTTACAGCACCATTCATTGAAAATACTTTATACTGGGTAACTTTTATTGCACCGCTGCTATCTGCCTCTTCCCTCCATCCTCTTGCATAAAATGGAATACCTAATAAAAGCTTTGAAGAAGGAACCTCTTCCAATGCAGCTTGTAATTTATCCTCAACCCATGAATATTGTGCAACAGAACCGCTATATGGACAGTTGCTCCAATGTTGATCATAGGTCATTAAAGCAACGTAATCTACAACCTGCGAAAGGGCTTTGGCATCACAGCACCCCCAAATATTTGCATATCCGCTTGGTGCACCTACATCAACTGAAATAATCTTCCCTTTAGCTCTTAATATTGGTGCCAATTCCTTTACAAACTGGGTAAACATATCTTTATCTTTATTGTACATATTTTCAAAATCGATATTAATACCATCTAAAGCATATGTATTAGCATACGAAACAATCTGATTAATAACTTTATCCTTCAGCGTTCCATCATTGAGTATACTTGAACTGATAACAGGACTAAAGCTGTTAGAAAACAAAGCCCACACCTTGTAACCTTCCTGATGCGCTTTTTTGACATAAGCTTTCATGCTCTCATCACTGGCTTTACTATTTACAGTACCATTTTCATCACTAACATAGAACCAAAATGGAGATATTATTTGCAGCCCATCAATTTTATTTACATTATTAACATTTAGCATTTGATCCCAAGCCAAACTTATTTTTGGGGTACGTATGTCTTTTAAAGCATAGGTTTTATTTTTGGGCTCTGAAGAAACAATGGTTATTAACTGGAGATTACTTTTTCCTATAAATCCAACTAAGCCTTCCTTTGTTCTTACTTTATACCAATCTTTATAAGCATCAAAAACCTCTAAAGTATCATTTAACTTTACCACTTTTATGATAGGGCTTGAGGCAAATTTATTTTTCCTTACAGGAGGTAATAATTGCATTACTCGCCCTTCTGTATGTATTTCTTGCTTGTAATCAATCGCTACAATATTGTAATTACTATTAACATTTATACTAATTCCATAAATGTTTTTCAGAAAGTTTATCGGCAAGTAAAGCTTACCCTTGACTACCGTAGGAGAAATAATGCTTTTAAAGGGTTTATTGTTTACATATATTATATTACTATCAGGCTTCATTTTTAATACATTATCCTTGTTGGTTATTACAACTCTATCCATTTTATCGTCAAAAAACAAATTTGGATCAAAATACTTCTTCACAATGTCAATAGGAAGTAATACCTGATCTCCTTTAACAATTGGAGGGGTATTTTTGCAGTCAATTATATCTGCCTTAATAACTAAGGCAGTTGTATCATCCCTTGTATAGGAAATATCTATTTTGTCATAAGGAATAGTAAGAAATAATGATATTAGAATACTTACCAACACAAAAATCACCACTAATTTAAAATTTTTTCTTTTGTTATTTATTTAAAAATTTATCATTATGTATATATAATACTCCAATATTCGATTAAAAACAAACCCAAAAATGTCTGAAATGAATAGATTTGAGGTGATTCACCTTAGATCTATAAAAAAATATCATCTTTTTACATTCTTTTTCTTTGTAACAGAATAACCAAAATAACCTAGCGGCTTATCCAATCCCCAATATTCGCCATGCGAATAGCATACCAGGTCTGCATTTTTCATCCACAGCTTACCCTTCTCATCTATCAGATTCTCCTTGACATTTACCGCCACAATCTCTGCAATAAACATATCATGCGAGCCTAATTCCAGAATACTTTTAACAATACATTCTATATTTATTGGACTTTCTTTTATCAAGGGCACATTAATCTTTGAAGCTTTTTCAGGGGTCAGATTAGTTTGTTTAAATTTATCTATATCTCTTCCTGATTTCACACCGCAATAATCTGCAGCCTTAACAATTTTCTTTGTCACAAGATTAACAGCAAACTCACCCCTTTCTTTTATTAAATTATAAGAATAGCGTTCTTTTCGTACAGAAATTGATAACATTGGTGGTTCAGAATTTATTGTTCCAGCCCATGCAAGAGTTATAATGTTAGGATTATTATTTTTATCAGAGCAGCTAACCATTACTAATGGAACTGGATTTAGTATAGTCGCAGGCTTCCATAATTGTTTAGACATTAAATTAACCTCCACAGCTTTATATTTCTTAAATATTATATCAATCTTTTTAGTATTTGTTTCTAAAAATTCATTATGTTAGAATATAATTATTAAAATTAATATGTACAATTTATTTTAGATTAAGGAAAGGTAGAATATTCTTGCATTGGTTTAAGAAATCTATATATAATTTGGTTAAAAACTCGGTAAAAATATATCTTAAGACTTTTCTTGAATTTAGGGTTTGGGGTAAGGAAAATATTCCTGCAGGTCCAAAGATTTTTTGTTCGAATCATTTTTCCTCATCCGACCTTCTTTTTGTTATAACTCTTATAGATGAGCCTGTTCATATGGTTATAGGCCCCGGCTTTAAGCTGCCTGTAATTCGTTGGTTTCTAAAAGCCGGAGAACAGATCAATGCTCTTTATGAAAACAGGAAAGATGTTGTAAATAATGCAGTCGAGTACCTTTCCAAAGGTGAATCGATATACATTTTCCCAGAGGGTGATTTGAATAATCAAAATGAACTGCTCGAATTTTATCATGGTGTTTCGAAGATTCAGTTAGCATCAAAATGCCCTGTTGTACCTATTGGAATTATTGCACCAAAAAGATATGTCAAAGAGAGAAAAGCAAATATAAAAATTGAAGAAACTGTTTATAAGACGCTTGTAGTAATGACAGGTAAATACTATGCGAACATAGGCACTCCTTTATATTTCGATGATAAGGATTACTCATTTGAGAAAATCACATCTTTAATAAAGGAAAAAATAATATTTTTAATTAACGATATTAAAACTAATAAGTTCTGGAGCTAATAGATATAAATTTGATATGGAGGTTTTATTATGGGAGTTCAGGAAGAATTAAAACAATTTATGGATCTGATTATTGAACATTCAGAAGAAATCAATAAGCTTAATCTCTTTATAAAAATGCAGAATGGAAACAAGATAAAGTATACCATTAATCGTAAAAGAGAAATGAAGCTTGCAAAGAAAGAACAAAAACGTCAACAAAAGCTTGAAAAAAATGAGCAAAAAAAAGGTGAAAAATAAACAAGATACTTGCAGCTTCTTGTTTATAGTGTGTAAAACAATTAATTTTATTTTTTGAATTAATTGTTTTACACTTTTGTTTTTTGGCTTTTAAATTTATAATTATTTTTCCGGTGGAAATACTCTTCTTATATCTATCATTTCTTCCTTAACAGGAATATTATTTTTCTCCAATGCATTGATTAAGACATCAAAGTTTTTCAGCATTACATTTCCAAATGAATCACTGTACCAAATATAGGCTGAACGATTATCCTTAGTTTTTATATACAATCCTCCGTTACTATTAACCGCAGTTAATAGACCTACGCCTGATAATCCACCAGGTGAAGCAACATCAGAGATGATAGTTGCTGCTGTTAATTTTTTTGGAGCACTAATAACTGCTCGTTGAATATAATCAATATCTGAAAATTTAAATTCTTCTTTTGTACCAAGCCCAAATTTCCAAAACCCTTCTTCTGTCACCTTTATTTCTAACTTTGCATACTTAATTGACCAGTAAATCAGTATTAATCCTAATATTGATACAGCCCAAAATACTGATGTGAATATAATATATTCTCCAAGAGCAGCTTTTACTCCTCCGATTATGAAGAAGGGCAGCGCAAAAAATGGGAGAAACAGCAAATACGAAGCAAAGTCTGCAAGAACTATCCTCCCTCTCTTCATTCTTATAGTATTAGTATCTTTTTTAGGTCCGGGAATGATTAAATAAAGAACAAACGCCAACACTATCAAGGCTAGAGCATATTTTCTATATGGATAGGCAAAATCCGATGGCACATCGTTTATCAAGCCATTCAACCCATGTATTTCAGTATTTTTTGTCATTATTTCAAGATACTTGGGTTCTTTTACTGCTAATTTAAGTAAATGGCTTTTTCCGTCATTTAGCTTATCATAAATAGAAGCAATCGGTTTTTCATCAGGTTTGAAAAATATATAATAAATATTATTAAACTTTAAATCTGAAGATGTAATTTTGTTTTCCCAACCTTTTGCCGGGCGGTCATAATTATAAGTCTCTTCAGCTTTGCTGAAAATTTCTTCCCACTCTGTTCCTTTAACTTTTATCTGCCCTTTCTTTTCTTCTATTTTTTCTTTTGCTTTATTCTTAATTCTGGAGACTTTATCAATAAGTGAATTACCATAATCTGTTGAATCAGGTACGACCTCTTCTTTTTCAACCTGACTGATTACAACTGATTGTGAAAGCTCTGCGTATGTAAAAGCAAATACAGATAAGATTATCAATAAGAAAAAAAGCAATCTTCTTATAACTTCAAATGGTGTTCCGGCTGTTGATTTATTCATTATATATCCTCCCCTACATTATTAATATAATTTTACAATTATAAGTGTTGGCTTTCAATATAATATCATAAATTTTAGAGTATTTAGACGAATTATAAGAGAATAAAAGGTTTATAATATTATTATCTAAATATATAAAGGAGCTGGCTTTTATGAAATGTCTTTTAAAGCACTCAAGCTTTGCAATAATTTTTTTAACTATTGTATTTTTATCCGCCTGCAGCATAAACAAAGCAAATAATGTTGGATTACAGCCAAAGTTAAATAAGCAGCAAATTAGTTATACAGCACTCAATACCAACATTCAGACCCTTTCCAAGCTTCTCCCCTATCGCGAAAACTTTCAATGGAAGTATAATGGTTTTGCTGAATATGGACATTTTATGAAATTACAGTATATTGAAAAAACGGGGACTGAAACAAGGTATAACATCTCAGGAACTGTTGATGATATGTCTGGCGGTGAAAGCAAAATAGATAATAATCTAAAACTAACTTATATTATTTCTAATAATACTTTAATGCAGAAAAAAACAGAACAGAGAATGCTGGATTCTAAATTTAATAGTATTGAGTTAGTCAGATTACCTCTTTCCAAGACAGCTAAATGGACACAATATGTTTTAGATAAAAGTGGCAAAACTATAATTTTAGATTGTGTTATAACAGATATTTCTGTTGATAATGGTCAGAATATTTATTCTATTTACTATAAGGATAGGAACAGTAAATACTATGAAAAGAGAAAAATAAAGCAAGGCGTAGGTGTAATTTGGTTTGAGAAGCTTTTTGAAAGTAAAGATGGTGATTTCCCGGTTACTTACTCTTTGTATGTTCCTTTAACAGGATATTCTGACAAGCTTGTGCTTAATTCTTATCTGCCACCCTTAAACAAAACCCTAAGATTTTTTGGACTTGCCGAATATGCTCATAAAGGAATCTTAAAGCAAATTTCTACAAGCTCAGAAAGCTCGGTTTATCAATTTAATGGTGAATATACTGATGGCTCTGGAATTCCCGGAACCTTTAAAGTGCAGTATATTTTTGATTATTTAAAAGGAACCATATTAGAAAAGGTGATTGAAAATACCAGAAAGAAAACAAAATCAGTTAATTCTATTTTAAATAATTTTGTTATTTTAAAGCTTCCTATACAGGTTGGCAGCACCTGGTTTTCCAATATTACTATTAACGGAAATAAAAACGAAGTCCAAGCCAAGATAATTGATATTTCGTACAGAGCTAAAACTATATATTCTCCGTATGTTTCTGATTATGACAGGAACAATCCGATAATAACAGTAAGATATATTGTAAACAATGTACCTGGTTATTATAAAAACACATATATTGAGGAACGGAAGTTTCAGATTGGAAGAGGTATGATTGGCTTTAGCAATCTTATGCCAGGCAGCTTGCCTATTTCGCCTAAAGACTTGCAGAATCCATTAAAAGTCGAAGAAGCAGTTATCAATCATATGTTTGGCTATTCACTGGCAGTTAACGAAATTAAATAATTGAATCAAACGAGAAGAGGTAGCATTGGATAACGCTGCCTCTCTTTGTTCTAATCCGAATATTCTGCATATTCTCCAAATTGGAAATTATTTTTAAGTAAATATGTCGGTTTTGCTATGACTCTTATATTATTGACATATGGGTCAGATGTACCCTGAAGCTGACACTTCTCTTTTTTAAGGATTTTAACATAATCAATTACATCCTTGGATATCCTTTCTCCCATGCTTATTACAGGAATTCCAGGAGGATAAGCCATTATCATTTCGCCACAAATTTCTCCTTCAGAGTCCTCTAATGCCACAGTCTTCTTTTGCGAATAAAACGCTTCTCTTGGAGAGATTATCATCTCTGGATTAAATGGAATCTTTGCGGCTTTATTTACAGCCTTTTTATCTCTTTTTTGAGCAATTTCCTTTAAAGCCTTAACAAGCGCATCAATATATTCTTCTTTATCGCCCAAAGTAATTATTAGGAATATATTAAATAAATCTGCAAATTCAATCTGAATATTGTAGTCATTTACCAGAATATTTTCCATTTCATAACCGGTTAAGCCTAAATTCTTTATATTTACAGTCAACTTTGTCTCATCAAAATCATAGCAGCCTGTTGTTCCAATAAGCTCTTTTCCGGGGGAATACAATCCTTCTATCTTGTTTATATCTTCTCTTGCTTTTCTTGCAAGCTTCAATACATTATCCAACATCTCAAAGCCCTTTGTTGCAAGCTGCTTTCTCGCAACATCTATTGAACTCATCAATAAGTAGGAGGCACTGGTAGTATAAGTTAAATTCAAAATTTGGCGCACTTTTTCCGGTTTTATTATATTGCTGCGTAAAAGCAATGCTGCAGATTGAGTCAAAGAGCCTCCTGTTTTGTGAGTACTGACAGTACTCATATCCGCCCCTACTTCCATAGCTGTTAATGGAAAATCCTTATGAAAAGGCATATGTGCTCCATGAGCTTCATCTATAAGCACAGCCATATTATTTTTTCTTGCTATTTTTACAATTGACTTAATATCTGACGAAACACCATAGTATGTTGGGTTTACAACAAAAACAGCTTTTGCATGTGGATGCTTTTTAATGGCATTCTTTAATGCAACTTCTGTAATACCCATTGCAATACCCAATTCTTCATTTATTTCAGGCTGGACATATACAGGAACTGCCCCGCTTAATATTATCCCACTCAAAGCAGATTTGTGTGCATTTCGCGGCAATATTATCTGGTCGCCCGGTTTACAAGCACTCATAATCATTGTTTGAATACCTGATGAAGAACCATTTACAAGGAAATATGCATGCTCTGCACCATAGGCCTCAGCAAAAAGCTTTTGAGATTCTGCAATAACCCCTATTGGATTGCAAGCATCATCAATATCGCTCATAGAATTAAGGTCCATTTTTAGTACATTGTCACCTACAAATTCTCTGAACTCACTTATTCCGTTACCATGTTTATGTCCTGGAACGTGAAAAGGTATAACTTCTCTCTCAATATGTTTCTTAACCGCATCAAATAGCGGAGTTTGATTCTGATTCATTTTTCCCTCCAGAAGCAAAATATACTTATATATTTTAACACAAAGCACAGAATATTCAATAAAAAAGTATTAAAAAACAGATATAATAAAATAATATCTGTTCCTAAGTATTACTATAATATGAAACTTAAATCAAATAGTATATTTTTCCTTCATATATTCATATACAGCTTTATATACCTTAAATTTTTCATCCGTTAATGGCTTATCAGGATTGACATCAGGATGATACTTTTTGGCTACACCAAGCCAACCAATGCGAAGTATTTCAGTTTGCATCTGATTTAATATGTCCATTATTTCTCTTTCTCTTTGAGGATTATGCAACATCGATATCCGCCCCATATGCAGGTTATTTTATTTAAATAAATTATATCATCTAAAATATAATTTTGAAAGATATTAAAGCTATAGGAAGATATTCCTACTATTTTTTACGCCACTGTTTTATTTTATATTGAAACTCTTCAAGGTTTATTGGCTTTGGAATATAATCATCCATACCAACTTCAATACACCTCTCCTTGTCTCCCTCAACGGCATATGCAGTCAAAGCAATAATTGGCGTACGCTGTTTATTAAGCTTCTTTTCCATCTGCCTTATTAATGATGTCATAGCATATCCATCTATTATGGGCATTTGTATATCCATAAAAATCAAGTCGAAATTATTATTTAAAATTATTTCAAGGGCTTCCTTTCCATTTGACGTTCCATATACGGTGCAATTTAAATTTATAAGTAGAGTAGATATTATTTTTCTGCTAGTATCATCATCTTCTACCACTAAAGCATTTAAAGCTTTTTCATCGTACGCTTCTTTATTTTCAGTTTCAGGTAAATAATCTGGTTTTTGCATAATATTATTTACTTTATCATTTGATTTCAACTTAATGGTAAAATGAAAAACGCTTCCAACTCCACACTCGCTCTCTGCCCATATCTTACCGCCCATTACCTCAACAAGCTTTTTTGAAATAGCAAGCCCCAAGCCTGTCCCCCCATATTTCCTTGAACAGCCTCCATCTGCTTGCGTAAAACTATCAAATATCATATCTAGCTTTTCTTGTTTTATTCCAATACCTGTATCGGATATACTAAATCGCAATAATAGTACTTGCTCATAAAAATCTTCAATATAAACATTAACATTAATTTCTCCCTTATCAGTGAACTTAACAGCATTCCCAATAATATTGGATATTATTTGCCTGATTTTACCCGGATCGCCTATTAATGTTTGGGGTATTGATTTATCATATTTTAAATTTATTTTTACATTTTTTTGTTTTGCTGCAATACCAAAAAGGTCTATTACTTCATTGATAATTTCTTTAATATCAAAAGCTGTATATTCAAGTTCAACCTTTCCAGCCTCAATTTTTGAATAATCCAGTACATCATTTACAACTCTCAATAACGAATGCGCCGATATTTTAACCAGATTAAGATTTTCCCGTTGGACTTCTGTCAAATCCGTCAACAGAGTTAACTCTGTCATGCCAATTATACCATTCATTGGAGTTCTAATCTCATGACTCATATTGGCAAGGAACTCACTTTTTGCTTTATTAGCTTCTTCAGCTGCTTCCTTAGCCTTTCTTAAAACCTCTTCAGCCTTTTTGCGTTCGGTTAAATCATGTGAATACCCAAGAAAATAATTAAACTCTCCATTTTTTTTAAATAAAGTATATACCCATACTTCTGTCCAAACTACAGAACCATCTTTGCATGGTTGTTCAAATTCAAAATATATAGGCTCAATATAACGCTCACCAGAGTTTATTCTGCTTGATATATCAGCTAATGTGTTTAGTGCTAGTTGGGATGAGCATTTTGTCAGAGCCTTATCTATTGTTTGATTCAAAACCTCTTCTGATGTGTATCCGCGAATATTTTTAACCGACGGGCTTACATATAAAAACTTTCCGTCTAATCCCATTGTCCAGATAAAATCCTTAGTATTTTCAGTTATAAATCTAAATCTTTCTTCGCTTTCTTCAAGCTCTTTTTCAGTTTTTCTTCTAACAGTACGATTTATTATAAAACCCAACAGAAGAAAAGACTCGGTAATAAGAATAGTAAATCCTAAAATAATATAGTATTTGTATAAATCCCACATCGTGGGCTGCTTATATAATATCTTGCTGCCCTGAGGCAGCTTATCTTTATCAATTCCCCACCGTTTCAATTCTCTCCAGTCAAATATATATGCGGATAAATCTTTTTCCTGAACGCCTATTTTTGAAATATCATTTCCTTTAAGAATCTCTGCGCCAATCTTGGCTGCTTCTACACCCATACGTTCTTCACTTGCCAAATAGCCTCCGGCTATTCCTGACCCCATATACGTATCAAGGATTCCAAATATGGGAACTTGAGCAGTAGGATATACACTTTTTATAAATTCTGAAGGAGCATACCAATTTTTTTCAGCATCATTTATCATAGAGATATATATAATTGCAGAATTGCCTTTTTCCTGTTTTATCCTTGACATTATTTCTGTTAGCTTTAACTTGTTTAAATATTCAAATTTAAGCCTATCTTTATATTTACTAATCGTATTACTAAGCTTTTCTAAGCCAGCCCGCTCTACCTCTGAGTCTCCCAGTAGAAACATGATTTTTTCAGTTTTAGGTCTAAGCTTAAGAATTAGCTCTATGGCAGTTTCCATATTGAATTTGGCAACAACCCCCGTATAATTTGCAGGTAT
>JBLMYQ010000081.1:0-3767 GCA_050258375.1 Deltaproteobacteria bacterium
GTTTACAATATTGGATATACTTTAGCAAATTATACAGATTTGAGCGTACTCATATTTGATTTTAACTATTTATTTGGAGAAATGGAGTTCCTTGTTGACAGAAAGACTTCAAACTGCATTGATGATTTGATTTCTATAGTTAGGAACAGGGAGCTGACCCCCGAGCTTTTAGTTGAAAATACTGAAGTGTTAAGACCAAACCTTAGACTTGTCAACCCAAGCCGTATAGACAACTCTGATTATCTTAAGGAAAATACCGATGAAGTACTCAAAATAATTGAAGTTGCCAGAAAAGCTTTTGATATTATCATCGTAGACACTACTGCAGGCACTCAAAGCGCTTTAAGCAGACTGATTTATTCTAATTGTGATATATTTCTAAATGTTATGACTCAAAATCCGTATATTCTTGAGTGGTATAAGGCTTATAACCAGCATAAGGACATAAAGGAAATAAACGTTATAAATATGTTTGAAGAGAGTATTTATCCTAATTCAAGTGAAATTAAAAAAGCCTATGGTATTGAGCATATGAGTGTGGTTTATTCTTGCGGCATGAGGGATTTTTATAATCAGAAAAAAACAAATGAGTTTGTAAAACAAAAAAATAAGTATAATTTGTGTATACAAAACCTGATTAAAAGAGTTGCATCCTTAATGAATATTGATATTGCTCTTAATATTGAAGAAGGTAATAAATCAAATGCGTTAAGCCAAAACGGTTTTTTAAAAAGGCTGTTTAATAAAAGCTAAAAATTATGGAGAAGGTTAATGAGCTTAAAAAAGATAGTATTTTACTGGGGACTTGTTCTGATTTGGATGTGTGTAATATTTCTTTTCTCTAGCAATCCAGCACAAAAATCAGACAATCAGAGCCTGTTTGTTATTGAGATGATAAATAAAGCGGCTAATAGCTTGGGATTTCAAGGAGAGCTTTTGGATGACAGTTGGAATTACTTTATCAGAAAGATTGCGCATGGATGGGAATATGCAGTGTTGTGCATGCTGTTGTATTTAGCAGTTTCGGCATTGGGATTTGCCGATAAGAAGCTATTTCTGAGTGCCTTGCTGATTTGCATGCTTTATGCTGTTACAGATGAAATTCACCAAATGTTTGTACCCGGAAGGGCGGCAAAAGTAATGGATGTTATGATAGATACATCAGGTGGATTTTTGGGATTGGTTTTTATGAAAATAATTGAAGTGTTATGGCATAAAAAAAGAATTATCAGGGAATAAAATGACGTATCCTAAGCTCTATTCCAAGTTGTTCTGCAAGCTGTTTGCATTTTTCAATATCGACACCGGGAATGTCTACAACTGAAAGAGCTACATGGGGGATATATTTTTTGCTTTCACGAGCAAAATCCAGAACATATCTGAATGAAGAGGCTCCTGTTTGAGGAAAACAAACCTTCTCATAAGTGGCATCATCATGTGCGTTTAAGCTTATAGAGATTGTATCAATACATCCTCCCAGAGACGGAAGGATTTTTCTATTTAAAGCTTTTTCAGCAAGCCCGTTTGTGTTTACTCTGATTTTAGACCCATATATTTCTTTTATTTCCTTCGCAACGTCAATAACTATCTCCGGCCTTAAAAGAGGTTCGCCAAAACCGCAGAAGGTAACTTCGTCAGAAACCGGAAGGTCTTTAACTGCTTTTAGGATTTCTTCAGAGGTAGGCTCTTTATCCAGAAAAAGGTCATAGCCAACACCATCTTTGCTGTTTCTTATGCAGAAGCAGCAATTATTTGTACAATGGTTTGTTATATTAAGATAAAGCTTATCATTATAAATATATGCAGGTATAAAAGGCATTTGTTTTCTCCATCTCAGCTTAATATGATAAAAGATACTATCATAAAAAGATTAAAATGTCGACTTGATGGATATTAATTTTTTCATTCAACTTTAATAACTCTTTTCGTTCTCTGAATATTGCTTTTTTTAGCTTGGGCGATTATAATACTATAGACGGTTAACGGACTAGGCATCTTAGCATTATGTTTAAGTCCCTCACAACCGCATGAATACGCGCCTGTAGCTCAGTGGATAGAGCAACGGTTTCCTAAACCGCAGGTCGGACGTTCGAGTCGTCTCAGGCGCACCAAAAATACCAAGTCACTACGGCTTGGTATTTTATTTTCCTTTTAAATACTTTTTGAAAGTGTCATTTTTTTTAAGATTATGTAGAAAATAATATATGTTAGTAAATACTCAAAAAATTAATTGGAGGGAATTTTTTTGAATAATAAAAATGCAGGTATAAATAGTAATGATTTACCTTATGGCTTTAATGCAGAACAGGTCGAGCTAATCAGAGCATCTTCGGCTAAGGATGCCACAGATGACGAGCTTAAACTATTTTTATTTATTGCGCAGAGGACTGGATTGGACCCGCTTACGAAACAAATACATTTTGTAAAAAGAAAAATTCGGCAAAATGAGGGAAGCTTCAAAAGTATAATAACTGTTCAGACTGGAATTGATGGATATAGAGCAATTGCGGAAAGAACAGGTCAGCTTGCTGGAATTGATGATCCTGTCTATGATACCGAGGATGCCAATGCTCCTAACAAGGCTACGGTTACGGTTTTTAAGATGGTAAACAATCAAAGATGTCCGTTTACAGCCACAGCCAGATGGAAGGAATACTATCCGGGAGAGTCACATGGATTTATGTGGATGAAGATGCCATACCTTATGCTTGGAAAATGTGCGGAAGCATTAGCTTTAAGGAAGGCTTTTCCAAATGACCTTAGCGGGATATATACAAATGAAGAAATGCAGCAGGCAGATGGAGAGGATAAAGGAGAGTATGCAAAGGATAATAAAGAAGATAAAGTAATCACTGAGCCACAGAGAAAAAGGTTATATGCTCTTGCAAATGCTAATACAGATATAATAAGGAATGTTTCTGAAAAGTATGGTTATGAGACAAGCAAAGATATAAAGGTTAGTGATTATGAGATAATAGCAGGCGAAATTAAGGAGATGGCAAACACAATTCAATAGAATTTGAGAGTAGGGACAACTTGCATATTCTTCAAAGTATAATTAATATAAATCCCTTTGAGAAAAACTTGTTTACAGAATAATGTTCTGTAAGCAAGTTTTTTATGCTTATTGACAGTCTCGACAGTAGTGTTGTAGAATTAACCTTGCTGTAGGAATGAAATCCTTAAGGATGAATATATGGATAATAAATACATGGAAATAGCTTTGCAAGAGGCTAGAAAAGCGTATAAAAAAGGTGAGGCGCCGGTTGGGGCAGTTATCGTAAGGGATGACGAAATAATTGCCAAAACGCATAATCTTAGGGAATCCAGAAAAGAGCCTACTGCTCATGCGGAAATACTGGCAATAAAGAAGGCAGCCAAGAAGCTGAATGCATGGAGATTATCCGATTGTGATTTATATGTTACGTTAGAGCCTTGCCCTATGTGTGCAGGTGCAATAGTGCAGTCAAAGATAAGAAGACTTTACTATGGGGCATATGATGCCAGAGCTGGAGCAGCCGGTTCAGTAATAAATTTGTTTGAGAATAATTTTAACCACAAGGTAGAAGTTTATGAAGGCATAATGGAAGAGGAATGTGCAGAGATATTGAGGGTTTTCTTCAAAGAGCTGCGAAGGAAAGCATGAAATCTTACACCTCAATTCCCATATCTAAATACGGAGAGGTATCGAAGTGGTCATAACGGGGCTGACTCGAAATCAGTTTGGCGGCAACGTCACGTGGGTTCGAATCCCACCCTCTCCGCCA
>JBLMYQ010000082.1:0-107976 GCA_050258375.1 Deltaproteobacteria bacterium
CTTTTATACTATTCACTACGCCCGAAAGCGCTGGACAGCCCGAAGCAAACATAGCTTTATATGTTCCACAAGAAATATACGGAGATAAAATTACTCGTGAAGAAATTGCAGCACTGGTGACATCATCGACTGAACTTCTTTCTGAAACATTTATTAACTTGGAACAATATGGCTACGCTTTATTAGCACAAAAGCCTGGTTATGAATACGATAAAAGTAACGGTTTTTATTTTTGCCGTACGTTTTGCCTAAAAAATAATTTTTTGTCAGTTGGAGGATTTGATGATGAAGTGTTAGCCGAAATCATTAAGCATCCAGAACTGCTTGCAAGAATCATTATGGATGAGCTTTGGAAAATAGGTCAAGAATTTGGTAAAGCTATGAAAAATGAATAATGATACCTTTTATCTAATTAAAGAGCGCTTCATTCTGAAACGCTCTTTTTTTTTATTGAACCATATGCAGAATACTATTTTTTATCTTGAGAAACTCTTCAATGCCTGCTTAATTATATCCTCAATCGCTGCATTTTCCACATCAATCTGATTAAGCACACTTAGTGCATCCTTTGATGAATACCCCAAAACCTGCAAGGCATTTAGTGCTTCCAGCTTCTTTCCTCCCAATCCTGCATTTTCTTCTGTAATTTCTATTCCATCCTCGGATTTAACCTTGTCTCTTAATTCCAGAATTATTCTTTGAGCCGTTTTCAGACCAATACCGGAAATGCTTTTTAATACTGCTATATCGTTAGTTATAACAGCAAGACTGAATTTTGAAGGTGATAATCCGGACAAAACTGAAATAGCTGCTTTTGGTCCAATTCCGGAAACTGAAATAAGAAGCTCAAAAACCCTGAGCTCCTCTTGCGTAAGAAATCCAAACAAGCTGATATTATCTTCTCTTACATGCATATATGTAAAGATTTTTGTCTCGCTTCCTAGTGAAATTTTATCCAAAGTGGATAAGGAGGAATAGATTTTATAGCCAATACCTGAATTTTCAATTACCAGGTATTCTTTATTAATATTTTGGATTGTTCCTTTAATATATGAAAGCATGTTTCTCTCCTATAAATTTAGAATACAGAAGTCAGGAGTCAGAATAAACCTTTATGTATGTATTCTGAATTCTGTATTCTGTATTCTTGATTTAAACTTTACATTTTAAATTTTACGCTTTACACTTGTTTATTAACCACTCCTAGTCTTTTGATAAAAGAATGTGTTTGCTGAAGTAAAGTTATACCTTGAAGAAAGAATTATCTGTTCGGTGCTTCCCACAAACAAAACTCCGCCTTCTCTGAGGGACTTGCTAAAGTTTGTATAAACTTGAGATTTTGCCTCCTCAGTAAAATATATAAGTACATTTCTACAAACAATCAAATCAAGATTCTCAGGATACTTATCTGCCAGGAGATTATGATTTCTAAATTCGATGCATTGTTTTACTTCATTTTTAATACGATAGAAATCACCTTCCTCGTGAAAGTACTTTGGAATCATTTCTCTTGGAAGGCTGTCAAGGCTCTTGGGATTATATATACCAGCCTGTGCTTTTGCTATTACCTCTTTATCTATATCAGTAGCCAATATCTTTATTTGATTTAATGGAAGGTATCTGTTCATCGCAAACACTAAGGAATACGGTTCTTCTCCTGTAGAACAGGCAGCACTCCATATCTTCAGATTACTAATGCCTTTCATTAGCATTGGTATAATCTCCTGTTCAAGAACCTCCCACTGTTTGGGATTTCTGTAGAATTCAGATACGTTTATAGTTATATAATTAACAAATTCATCATATAGGGCTTTATCAGTTTTTATAGCTCTTACATAGCTTTCATAGTCAGAAAAATTGCGTTTGAGTATTAAAGAATCAATTCTTCTCTTCATTTGCCTTTCCTTGTAGCTAGCTAGATTGATCCCTGTTATTTGAAAAATAGCCTGTGTAAATTGCTCGTAAGTATCTAACATGTAATTCCCCTTCCACCACTTTATTTAACTTCAGGGAAAAACCTTGCCACTTCAATTTCTGCACTTTCAACAGCATCAGAACCGTGAATAAGATTTTCATAAGAATTAAAACCAAAATCTCCTCTTATTGTTCCGGGTGCCGCTTCTGTTACGAGAGTTTTACCTATCATCATTCTCATCATTGTTATAACATCTTCACCTTCAACTATCATAGCTACAACTTCTCCTGATGTCATATAACCAACCATATCATTAAAAAAGCTCTTTCCTTTACAATGCGCATAATGCTCTTCGACTACTGCCTTGTCGAGCTTTGCCATCTTCATATGAGAAATCTTAAAACCCTTTCTTTCTATCCTTCCGACAATTTCACCTACAAGTCTTCTTTTAACTGCATCAGGTTTTAAGAGTATTACGGTTCTTTCCATTTATATTTCCTCCTTGTGAATAATTGATTAAGCGGATGTACTACGCCTATTGTTTACCTAGATTCTAACATATATTACTACAAAAAAAAAGCGTGACATTATAAAAATGTCACGAAAAATAATGTAAAGGGGGTCTCAATGTGTTTTGTGAGGTCATTAATATTATTGACATATTTAAAAGTTTTATACATTTTATTTTAGATTCTTAAAATTTTATTGTTTTTTTCTTCCTTTATAATGCTGTATGAATAGTCTAAATAGTTAGTATACCAATTTTTGTAATAAATAAGTAGTAAAAAACCTGTCTTTTCTATTGAATTTTAATATGAATTTTGATAAAGTTAATATTTGTAAAAATAAATATATTCTTCTAATGGTCATAAAACTTTTTGTACCAGGTAGTTTAACTCATTATAATCCTAAAATTTTAGGGAAAGAAGGAGGTCGTTTGCATGTTTAAAACGCATTTAGAAAACCCCGATCCTGAAAATCTAATAGTTGTAAAGGCTGCAGAGCTTATAGATTGCAGCGTACAAGAGTACTTGAAAAAAGGTCATTCCCACAATAATAATTGGCATATTTTTGTTCCCAACACAAGACTCCCAGATTTTAGCTCTCTTGAAGTAGAGGTAAGTCCGGCAGACACTGTAACTAATACTTTATGCTTGCACAAACTTTCCAGAAATGGTAACTGGGCCTTCATACAAAACTCGGGACAGCCTGACAATCCCTGTGTGCCTTTGTGCGCAGTATCCGTACCCGGTCATAGCTTTGAATTTTTCTATGCACCTGCTAATAGAAATTTTGATAAAGAGCCTGCCATATTTGCACTGAACACTAAGTTACTTTGGGCTTTCATTTATCCACAAGGCTATTTCTCTTGGGGTAGAAAAGCGGATTTATTCATTTTAGCCTTTAAAGAAATATCAAAAAGCCTTCCCAATATTGAGCTTCGCGAAAATCTGCATTCTGAGCAGGACACCACTGTTTGCCTATTCTGCGGACTGCCTGATTTACTTTAAGGCTGAGTTCCGGACATAAAAATAAAGCGCTTAAGCGCTTTATTTTTTTCTATATATATATTATAAGTTTGCAACTTTTACTGGTTCTTCGAATAATCCTCGTTTCACCTCTGTTGCAGTCATATGCTCGGCACAAAACTTTTCTGTCAAGTAGTTACATGAATCCCAAGGATTAATCCTATCTCCGCATGTAAATACATCAACAGCCGCATAACCAAGTTCCGGCCACGTATGAATAGTCAGATGTGATTCGGATATAACCACTACCCCACTCACACCTTGCGGACTAAATTTATGGAAGGCCACTTCCCTTACTTCTGCTCCAGCCTCTAAAGCTGAATTAACCATGATTCTTTCAATTTTGCTCGCGTCATTGAGTATATCTGCAGAGCATCCATAAATTTCTGCCAAAATATGACGGCCCAAAGTATTCATTTCCGTTCCTCCTTTATTGGATAAAAATATCAACCACCTTTTCATTTATTTTTAAGGCAATGAGAATATTTTAGCAATTTTTCTCGAAAAGTCAATACTTTTTTATTAAATTTAATTATTTTTTTGCATTAGTATAATTTATTCCAGCTTTCCTTGAGCTTGCTCTGTTTTTTACATAAAGTCACCGCATTTACGCAAGCACTTTAGCTATTTGTTTATTATATAATTCTATTCATATAAAATTGATAATATTTCGATTATATTGAAAAATACAAAGACTAACAAGATTATTACTATTGACCAATTTGACAGAATTGATATCAAATCATTCTTAACAGAAGCTATAGACTTTTTAAAAGCTTGGTTTTCCTGCTGCGCACCTCCCAGGAAAAATCTATATGTCCTTCCTTTTCTTAAAGCATTTTCCCTAAAAGAAGTTACATAATTAAACCCTATTAAGCATATGGCAATTACCATCAATGCAAAGGCCACAAGCATTGACATAATAAGATATTCAGGCATTCCCGGAAGTCTTTCCGGCTGCTCAGGCATTGTTTTTGCTGCATAAAATATACAAAGGCTAATGCCGTTGAAGGTAAAATGAGTAAGTATTCCCGGGATTATTGAATTTGATTTTACTACAAGATAACCCGCAAGAAGAGCAATAATAAACGGTCCCGTGACCCTTATAATAGAAAAATGAATCAAGGCAAATAGAATAGCAGTAATTACAATTGCTTTAACCGTTCCCCTATTTTCATAAGCTTTTAAAACAATTCCTCTAAAAAGTGCTTCTTCACAAATTGCAGGTGTGAGAGCAATAAGGAACAGCCCCAGATACATATTTGCAGGTATCATATTATCCATAACATTACCGGGCTTACCAATAACAATTGTATAAATGTGATAAACTATTATACTTGTAAAAGCGCTCACAAACCAAGCTGCCGCAGCCATTATAACAGTCAGCAAGCCTGCTGAAAAATTAATAGGCTTCAAGCGGAAAACTTCTTTAATATTCAGCTTATTTATAATTGTAAATACTATTATAGGAATAAGAATAAACACATATTGGTCAATCAACAAAAGTGAAATCTTTACTATCTCATTTGATGCTGCAAGCTGTGAAAATTCAAAATTAAATAAATTTTCTAATACCGGAAAAAGAATTTGCGGCAGAATTGCAAGCAAAAACACTACCACAAAAAGCAATTTATTAGCTTGAGTAACCTTAACCTTGTTCATACAAACTCCTCAAGAACTATTTCCCCTCTATTTTAAGAGAGGGGATAGGGGTGAGTTAAATCCATTTTTTCTTTCTAAAGTAAAATAACATTCCAATTGATAGTAAAGCCATGAACCCCATTACCGAATAATAACCATACTTATAGCGAAGCTCAGGCATATTATCAAAGTTCATTCCATATATTCCTGCAATAAGCGTTAGGGGAAGAAAAATTGTAGAAATCATTGTAAACACTTTCATTATCTGATTTAGCTGGTTTGATGTTTCAGACTCATAAGCTTCCCTTAAGCTTGCAATAAACTGATACAACTCACTTATGTCGCTGTCAAGCTTTGCAAATTTAATATCAATATTATTAAAATATTTAATCATATCATCATTTATAATCTCATTTTCATTTAATAAAAGCACATCGCTTATATATGTAAGATAGTTAAGATATCTTCTGACCTTAAAAACCTGTCTTCTCATAGTTATAAGCTCATTAACCATTACGCTTTTCCCTACTTTTAAAACCTTTTCTTCCTGCGCTTCTATTCTTCTTTCCAACTCTCTGATTACCCCAAGGCTTTTTTGTACCAATCTATCAAATAATAAATACAGCATCTTGTTTGAAGGGTTTGATATACCTTTAAGTAAAATATCAGAGCTGCTTAAAAGCTCACCTTCAACAGCTTTTACCAAATCAGTTTCTTCATTGGATGAAATTATCAGAAAATTTTTGCCAGTATAAATAACAACCGGCTGCACAATAACCTTACCTTCAACTATTCTTGGAATATTCAATGCTATAGTATAATAATTATTATGGGTTTCTATTCCAAGATTATACTTTTTATCCATGTGGTCTGCATTTAAGCAGGTTTTGATATCAAATTTTTCTCCAATCAAATCAAATTCGCTCTCATGCATTATTATAAAATAGTGTTTTGAATAATCAATATTTTCATGACTTAGCTTAAAATGCTGAGCACTTGCGTTTTCAATAATATACGCTCTCATTGCCGCTCCTCCCTTAAACAGTTATTATCCTTTTTTCAGTAATTACCATATCCATTTTAATGTCATTCTCTCCTGCCCTTATACCTTCTAATACTTGAAAATCATATGCAAGCGCAATCTTGGGAATACTTTCAGGCACTGAAGACAGGAATTTGTCATAATAGCCTTTCCCATAACCAACCCGATTCAAATTTAAATCAAATGCCACACCAGGTATAATTATTAATTCAGCTTTTTGAGGCAGAACAATTCTCTCAACATTTGGAACAGGCTCCAGAATTCCGTAGCTTCCTATTTGAAGTTCTTTTTTAAAATCAAATATTCTATAAAACTCAAGCTCAAACGTATGCTTTATTGAATGAGGCAAGCATACAGTCTTTCCTTTATTAATACTATTCAAAAGAACAGTGCGGGTTTCAACCTCACTTTTACTATTAATATAAGCAAAAATAATGTTTGCCTCTTTATATTCTTTTAACTTCTCAAGCTTTTTGCAGATAACCTTACTGTATTCTTCTCTTTCTTCTGGTGCCAATAATTCACGTCGATTTAAAACTGCTTTTCTGATTTCATTTTTTTCAATGCTCACTAAATATACAATCCCCCAAAAACATATCTTTTTAATACATATAATGCTACAAATATGCAGCACACACCAATAAGTGAAATTGCTCTCCTCTTATTTTCTGAACTTATTCCAATAAGAGATACTATAGAGTCAACTATCAAATAAAACATGGTTATAATACCCATAACTAAAAGCGAGCTTACAACAGCCCAAGGTATAATACCATTATAAACCAGAGAAATAAATATAATAAAAATAAATGTTTCTGCTCCCAGCTCTCCTGATGTTTTGAAAGGAGCTATCTTGTTACTTTTATTCGGATTATAATTTCTAGCAACTACAAAAAAAACAGCAAGCGGAAATCCAAAGAATCCGCCTGTTATTAGCCTGGTCAGGTTATCTGTGTTTCTTACCCCCATATAAGATGTCGCACCGTCTATTATCATAGGTACCATCATCAGAATCAGGATTAAAGCATGTTTTAATTTGGGAGGCCAGTCTGCATTCAGCCTTCTGTTTAAGGCAAGAAAAGCAATACCGAAAATTATTCCTATGTATATTCCAGTATCCCTTGCACAAACCATTAAATAAATATTATCAATGAGTAGGGTTCGTTCTTTTATTTGATGGCAAACAAGAGAGCCCATAAATCTAAAAAAAATTTCAATAAGCATTTTTTATTTGAACCTTAAATCCGGATATGCCTTCATTATACTATAAACAAACATTCCATAAAGCAAACAGCAGATGCTTATTAATGCAAAAATTACAAGAGATGCAACAAGCAAAGACTTTCCGAAAGACCTTCTATCAGCATCCTCTTCATCAGACATAAATATAATAGCAGCTATAATTCCAAGCATCTGCCCGAAGCCAGGAATTACACAAGATAATGCTGTAATCAAGACCTTCTTTGCATTACTAAGCGGCTTTTGTGAATTTTGGTTATAGCCAATCGTGAGACTATCGCCAGATTCACCTACAGCGGCTTGCTCTTTTTCTCCTCTATTTTCGATTGCTTCCTCAGATATCGCTTGCTTTTCTCCGTCTGTGATTACTTCTTGGGGAACTTCGCTTACAATACTTCCGCAAAAAGGGCATCTTCTTGTATTAATATGTATAGCTTCTCCACAGAATTCACATTTCTTTTTATCCAAAATTAATCCCCTCTTCCGAATCTAAAAATTAAGATTATTAACATAACTTTCCTGAAAATCTTTATCCATTCCAATATCGTAATATTCAACATGCATCTGAATTTTGGAGCATTCTTCAATCAGTCCGAAATCCAATAAACATTCTACTGCACCATCCACAGATGAATTACCGACTATTACTATTTTATCCTTTAAGCTCTCAGGAATCAAACCAATTTTAACTGCATTTTGAATATTTAAGAAGCTTCCGAAATTACCTGCTATATATAATTTATCAACATCATTGAAATCAATATTCAACCTTTTCATAATCATCATTATTCCAGTTGCTGCCGCTGATTTAGCAAGCTGAACTTGTCTTACATCCTCTTGAGTAAATACAATCTTGTTTTCGCCTTCTGCAATTAAAAATGATTGATTATCTTGGTTATAATTCAACATTCTGCCGTTTTCTTGTATAACGCCTTTTTCAAAAAGTATTGCAGTAATATCAATTATCCCTGAACCACAAATAGATTTTGGCGGCATATTGCCTATAGTGGTATATGATATATTCTTTCCATTTGAAAATATTTTATCTATGGCTCCTTCAACATTTGTGCTTCCGCATTTTATACCGGCTCCTTCAAATGCAGGTCCAGCCGCTGTTGAACAGCCTACCATCTTAAATCTGTTCCCTGCAACAATCTCTCCATTTGTGCCCAAATCTAATAAAATGCACATTTTTTCGCTTTGATACATTTTAGTCTTCAAGACTCCAGAAACGATATCCGCTCCTAAAAAGGCAGAGATACATGGCAGGATACAAACCTCTCCATTTGGTATAACCTTTAACCCAGTTTCATTCCCATTTTTCTTCAGGGCTGCAGTATTTTTTGTTTCATACGGGAATATGCCCAATGATTGCACATCCAAACCCTGAAACAAGTGCAGCATTACCGTATTTCCGGATACAACCACCTTGTATATACTTTTTTTATTTTGAGCTGTATTTTTTAATGCAGAATCAACAAGCCTATTAATAGCTGAAATTATCATTTTCTGCATTTCCTTAAGCCTTGATGGGTTATTACCTGCATATGCAATTCTGGAAATTACATCTGCTCCATAAACAACCTGTGGATTAGTAGTCGATTCGGTACTTATTACTTTCCCTGTTGAAATGTCAACAAGAGACAATACAATGGTTGTAGTTCCTATATCAACTGCTGCACCAATATTTTCCGATGCTGCTATACACAGCGGAAAGGCTGATTTTTCCTGATTGACAATTGGCTGATCAATCCATATTTTCATTCCATCAACAACAGGGATACTGCATGCAAGCCTTATACCATCCTTTATTTCTTTCTCATCAAGATGCCTTCTTTCTTCCGCAGTAATCTCTATGTTTATTGGTGCTGATACCTTAATCTTGCACTTCCCGCATTTTCCGATTCCCCCGCACACCGAGTCAACAAAAAAGCCCATGGATTTCAAAGCTTTTGCTATAGAAGTCCCTTGAGCAGCCTCATATTCTTTTGACTCTTTATTTTGGATTATATCAACTTTTACTTTTAAGTTATTCATAAGTTTTCCATTATTAAAATATTTCATCCAAATATTATCATACACATTTTATAAATTCAATTCAAAATCCTTCATTCTCTGTATTGAAGATATTTTTAAAAATCTGTATACTAATAGTAATAGAATTTTCATCCTCAGGAGGAAAATATGGCAAAAGAATTAATATATGTGATTGAAGATGAGCAGCATATTCAACAATTAATAAAATACAATCTGGAAACATCCGGGTTTAGAGTTTCAGTATTCAATGATGGTGAATCTGCATTAGAAAATTATGAATTAGACAGGCCTGATATGTTTATATTGGATATAATGCTCCCAGGAATTGATGGGCTGGAAATTTGCAAAAAGCTGCGTGCCAATTCAAGAACAAAGAACATTCCTATAATAATGCTGACTGCAAAAGGAGAAGAATTTGACAGGGTTTTAGGATTGGAGCTTGGTGCTGATGATTATATTACAAAACCTTTTAGCGTACGCGAATTAATTGCAAGAACAAAAGCTTTATTCAGAAGGACCTATTCAACATCAAGTGTTGAAGATTCTATTATTAAATGCGGAGACATTATAATCAATTGCAACCGCCATGAGGTCACCAAAAACAGTGTTAAAATCGACCTTCCTCTAAAGGAATATGAACTTTTAAAGCTTCTGGCTTTAAATCCCGGAATCGTTATGTCCAGAGAGCTTCTTCTGGAAAAAATCTGGGGATTTGATTACTTTGGTGAAACAAGAACGGTTGACGTTCATATAAGATATCTCAGACAAAAGGTTGAAGACGATGACAGCAATCCTACATATATTGAAACTGTAAGAGGAATTGGATACAAATTTGTTGATAAGGGTGACAAGCAGTGAAATATCTGGAGCTTATAGTTAACAGTATATCAAATGGTATAATCGCAGTTGACAGGAATCTGAAAACAATACTTGTTAATCCTTTTGCAT
Organism: Deltaproteobacteria bacterium; assembly: GCA_050258375.1. Lineage (GTDB taxonomy): Bacteria > Bacillota > Clostridia > Acetivibrionales > UBA4821 > JBLMYQ01. The sequence goes on from JBLMYQ010000082.1 coordinate 10,352, forward strand.
GTACAATTTTGAACATTTCCTCTAATCGGCAAACATTAGGTATTAAAATTCAAGAACTGATAAATGATGAGGGAATATGCAGCCTGCTTGAAAAATCAATACTGGAAGACTGCAGCTTCTTTGAAGAAATAACAATCGATAATGATTCTAAGATATTAAGTACATCAATAAATCCTATCAAATCAGACCTTGAAATTATAGGCGCGGTTCTCTTTCTTCAGGATATAACTAAAATGAGAAATATAGAAAAGATGGGGAAGGAATTTGTCTCAAATGTTTCTCATGAGCTTAAAACTCCTCTTACCTCCATCAGAGGATTTATTGAAACTTTAAAAAATGGAGCAATTAATGACCATGCGGTTGCATATAAATTTTTAGATATAATTGATATTGAAGCTGAAAGGCTTTTCTTTCTTATTAATGACATTCTTGCCCTTTCAGAAATAGAAACCATGAAACAGGATGCTAACCTATCAAGTATTAATTTAGAAGAAATTATCAGTGATTCTGTCACTGTACTTCAAGGTCAGGCAGAAAAGAAAAATATTTCTATCAATTATGACATAGAACCTAATTTAAAACTGAAGGTTAGTAAGCATAAGTTAATGCAGTTGGTCTTGAACCTTATGGATAATTCTATTAAATATTCTCCCGATTACAGCTGGATAAAAATCAATGCACGCAAATCCGCAAATTCAATTATCATTTCATTTAAGGATTCAGGCATAGGCATATCCAAAGAACATCAGACAAGAATATTTGAGAGATTCTACCGCGTTGATAAAGGTCGTTCGAGAAGTCTTGGAGGAACCGGTTTGGGACTTTCTATAGTAAAGCATATTGTTGATATTTACAATGGCACAATTACTCTAAACAGCGAGGTTGGCAAAGGTACCGAGTTTATAGTAACATTTCCGGTATTATAATCTTGTAACCTCCACGAATTATAAGGGCAAACGCATGAAGCAGAATACTGGGAAAGCAAAAAATAAAATTCTACTTAGACCCCTCTTTCTCCCCTAAAAAGGGGACGAAAAGTAGTTTTTCATAGAAAAGTCTTCATAGAAATTACTACTCGCTCCCTGTTAGGGAGGATAGGAGGGTCTGGATTCGGAATTATTTGTATTCATGTGTTTACTTTCACGAATTATGTAAATATTGAAAAATAAATTTTTTACGTATATAATCTTCAAGTATAAATACAGCTTTGTTAGCAGCATGGCATTTATAAAAAATAAATGCTTTTATTATCTTTAAACCTTAATATCAACTAAAAAGAGGCGTTGAAATGAGTGAAGAAATCGCAGCCAATCCCAGAAACTCATGCGGATTATGCTGTACAAAAATTGAAAAAATCGGAGTTTCCAGAAACGGCAAGGATATACTTAAAGATGTCAACCTGCATATTCACTGCGGAGAAATGACTGCATTGATAGGTCCGAATGGGGCAGGGAAAAGCACACTATTAAAGGCAATACTTGGTGAAATAAATCATTCCGGAAGCCTTCATTTTCTTGACCACAAAGGAAAGCATACAGGTCATCCTGTAATTGGTTATGTTCCTCAACACCTTTATTTTGATAGAAATTCTCCCGTAAGTGTTCTTGATTTATTTTGCGCGGTAAAATCAAAAATGCCAATATGGCTTTCAATAAGCAGCAATGTAAAAAAAGATGTAAAAGATAAACTTGAAAGAGTTAGTGCAGATTATTTATTAAACAAAAAGCTTGGATATCTTTCCGGTGGTGAGCTTCAAAGGGTTCTTCTTGCCCTTTCTATTGATCCCATCCCTGATATTCTTCTTCTTGATGAGCCTGTATCAGGCATTGATCAAAAAGGAATGAGTATTTTTTATCAAATTGTTTCTGAATTAAGAAAAAATTTTGATATGTCAATAATTTTGGTTTCGCATGATTTTTCATTGGTTGCAGAATATTCTGACAGAGCTGCACTTCTAGATAAAACTATTTTAAGCTGCGGCAGTCCATCGGAAGTATTCAGCAGTAATGAATTCATCAACCTTTTCGGGCAGGTATGGTCTCGTGGCTTGTTTGATAATAAAGGAGGTGCTCAATCATGATGAATATTTGGTATTCATTAGTTGATTTTCTCCTTCCCTTTGATTGGACAAACCATATATTTATGAAAAATGCCCTTCTGGCAGTAATCCTTGTTTGCCCTCTATTCGGACTTTTAGGAACAATGATTGTAAACAATAAGATGGCTTTTTTTTCTGATGCAATTGGTCATTCAGCACTAACCGGTATTGCAATCGGAGTACTTCTAGGCTTAAAGAATCCTATTTTATCCATGCTGGCATTCTCCATAATTCTTGCACTTGCAATATCTGCTGCAAGAAATATAAGCCTTAATTCTACTGATACAATCATAGGAATTTTCTCGTCAGCTGCAGTTGCTCTTGGAATTGTAATCCTTTCCAAGGGAGGCGGATTTGCAAAATATTCATCCTATCTTATTGGCGACTTATTAAGTATCTCCCCTAATGACTTAGCTTTGCTGTTTTTTGTATTTATATCTGTAATCATTATATGGATTTTAATTTTTAATAAGCTTTTTTTAACTAGCATAAGTAAGTCTCTTGCAGTAAGCAAAAAGGTAAATACCGTTGTTGCAGACACAGTATTTACCCTTATTGTAGCAGTAATCGTAACCATATCAATTCAGTGGTTAGGGATATTAATAATTAATTCTTTATTGGTTTTACCCTCTGCTTCAGCCAGAAACCTTTCATCAAATATTAAGCAATATCATGCATTCTCAATAGCTATTTCTCTTATCTCCGGCATATCAGGTCTAATAATGTCTTATTACTGGGGAACCGCAACAGGAGCAACCATAGTACTTGTCAGTGCAGTTTTCTATATTGCCTCACTCGTGACAATAAGAATCAGAAATTGACTTTACTTTTCTCTTACCCTATTTGAATTTATACCAAGAACAGCATAAATTGGGCAAGTTCCGATTGAACCAGTGATTATTGGGATTAATCCGATTAATCCAATATATCTTATATTTCCCTGCAGAACAAAATACAAGCTGAATATTAGCATTCCTCCAACTATTCTCAGTATTCTTTCAAAAATTCCAATATTAATCAATAGAATACCTCCCTTGCATTTAATGCTAATATTCTTTCAAATTTTCAGATAATTATTCCCAATTTTATTTACCCTTTTGCCCCGCCTTTCTGTCCTTCCTTTGCTTTATCCAATATGTCTGAATTATAACAATAAACATTTCTGTTCTTTTCGTCATTTACCTTGCAAGCTATATCAATAAGCTTATCAACCAATTCCGGATATTTAATTCCTGAATACTCCCACAAGTAAAAAGAGAAAGAACCCGGAATAGTGTTTATTTCATTTATGTAAGGCTTCATACCATCTTTATCGATTATGAAATCAATTCTTGCAACGCCTCTACAATCCATAGCCTTAAATGCTGTAATCGAAAGTTTTTTAATCTTTTCTGCAAGGTCATCGGGAATTTGAGCAGGTATTCTTCTTTCCATATTCTCCATTCCTGATTTTGATGCCCCTTTGCCTCCTCTTGTATATTTATCTTCAAATGTCAAAAATTCTTCCCAATTAACAGGCTGTTCACAAACAGATGCTTCTACCTCATTTCCGAATCCCATGACAGAACAGTTTATTTCAATGGGACTTTCTACCCCCTGTTCGACTATAATCTTCCTATCATAATAAACAGCTGTTTCAATAGCTCTCTCAAGCCCCTCCCTGTCCTTAGCCTTACTTATGCCAATACTTGAACCAAGGTTTGCAGGCTTGACAAATACAGGATACTCAAGCTCTGATTCAATACTTTTAAGAATCTTCTCTTTATCTGAATCCCATTCGACTCTAAGGAATGTTGCATATTTTAAAATGGGAAGGTTATTCCCTTTAAACACTGATTTCATAATAGCTTTATCCATCCCCACGGCTGAGCCTACTACACCGGAGCCCACATAAGGAATATTAGCAAGCTCAAGAAGACCTTGAATTGTCCCATCCTCGCCATTCATTCCATGCATTGCCGGAATCACTACATCTACTCCTCTGAAAATGCTGTTAGAAAATATTCCGAATTTTTTAGGATAATGCATAACTCCCCTTATTGATGGAACAGGAGGAACAAGAACTTTTTTAAACATTCTTTCCTTGTATTCAAAATCCTTATATATTTCTATATCCAAAAGCTCTTTACCCGTAAACCATTCACCCTTGCCGGAAATATATATTGGAATGATATTGTATTTTTCCCTGTTCATGTTCTCTATAAGCTGAAGCGCAGTTACTATTGATACTTCATGCTCAACAGAACAACCTCCGAATATTACTGCAACATTTTTTTTGCTCATGGTTATACCCCCAGTTTTTATTCATCGTAATTATCAGGCAGATCATTTTCAAAAAGGATTACATCTCCGGCCTTTATTATAGCTGCCAGCTTTGAGGACGCTTCATCAAGACTAGCTGCAATAATAATATTCTCCATCGGAAAGCTTTTATCCTTCAACCCTTCCTGAATTGCTTCGGTTCTTTTTTTGCCAACTAATATCGCTATATTTGCCGATTCGGATATACACTGACCAAATGCTCTGTTTAGCTCATATTCTTCTTTCCCTAGCTCTACCATCCCCGGAGTTATGATTATTTTCCTTCCTTTAAATTGTGCAAGAACCTCCAGTGCCATCTTTGCTCCAACAGGATTTGAATTAAATGCATCATCAATTACAACAGTTCCATTTTGAGTAGGCAGAATCTGCAATCTGTGCGGAACAGGCTCAACCTTTGCAATCCCTGCTGAAATCTGTTCCAGGGAAAGCCCCAGATGCTTTGCAATAGCTGCACAGCCAAGTATATTAAGCACATTATGCTTTCCAAGAAGCTTGGTTGAACACCTGATACTTTCTCCATTTTTACAAAGGATGTCAAATTCGCTTCCTTTATCCGAAAGCTCAATATTTTTTACGCTCATATCTGCTTCGTCAATATGCTTATCCAAGCCATATAAAACTTTTCCCGAGGTTGTTTTTGTATAAAGCTCATAACAATTATCATCATCTGAAGGAAAAAATCCAATACCTCCTGTTTCAAGTCCTTCAATCAATTCATGTTTTGTTTTTATGATATTATCAATGGACTTAAAGGTTTCCAAATGCTGTTTTCCTATTGAGGTTATAATCCCATAATCAGGCTTGACTATATCGCAAAGCTCTTTTATGTCTCCAATATTCCTTGCTCCCATTTCAGATATAAATACCTCATGTGTATCATTAAGCATATCACGTATAACCTTGGTTGTCCCCATAGTTGTATTATAGCTTTCCGGAGTAGATAATACCTTGTACTTTTCGGCAAGAATTGCTGAAAGTATAAATTTCGTACTCGTCTTTCCATAGCTTCCGGTTATTCCGATTTTTATAAGCTTGTTCATCAATGCAACCTTATCTTTAGCAGATTTGACATAAGTCCCTTGTCTGTATTTTTCATATGGCATGGCAATGGCATTTGCAAGCAATGTATTAATAGGGCTTAAAATAAGTGCAGCCGAAAACCAAAGCAGTACCGAATCAGAATTCAATCCTGATAAAAATATGAGGACTGCAAAGGATTCTATAAGGATAATGAATATGCTGATACCTGTAAGCCTCATCATTCGATGTGTGAATGCCAGCGGCTTTTTTGATTTTTTTGTAGTATAAAAAGATATATATGGCAGTACAGTTATTAAAACAACCACTATCAACGTAAAACTCAAATACATTTTAGGTATAGCCAGCGCCCTTCCAATTACGAAAACGGCCGTAACGGAAGAAAAAACAAGTAAAGGCTGAGCAAAAGCAGAATAAATATTCTTGCCAAGCCAATCCACAAACTGCTTATTCTTATATCCTTCAAGCTGAGCAATATGTAAGTACCTCTTTGTAAGAAAAGCATAAATCGTCAATCCAAGCAGAATTGAAAATAGCAATAATAAAGTCTGCATAACTCACCCCCTAACCAGGAAATTATCAATGATTTTATTGAATTCCCCGCTTTTATCCAGATACGAAAAATGACCTGCCCCCTTCAAAACAACAAGCCCTGCATCCGGTATTTCCTTTTCCATTATCCTTCCCATGTAAACCGGAGTATCAGTATCATTCTCACCCCAAATCAGAAGAGTAGATGCTTTTATGTATTTTAATAAAGGCTTTAAATCCTGATTTACAGTTTTTACAAATGAGCTTCTCATAATTCCATCAAGCTGTTTATAATCTGATGAACCAAATTTCTTTCTTGCTTTTTCAATAATTCTCTCATAACTCTGCTTATTACGGATAAAGAGCTTAAGAGAATTCTTTATTAACTTATATGTATATACTTTTAAGTAATACTTGATTTTCCTCTTTGGTCTAATCCCTCCGGCATCTACCAAAATAATCTTGCCTACCATTTCAGGATGGTCTGATGCAAGTACAATGGTTACCCTTCCCCCAAAAGAATGGGCAATAATATTTGTTTTTTCAATTTTTAAAGCTTGCATAAACTTTAGCAGGCAATTAGCATATTCCGGTACTCCCCAAGGCGACTCAGGAACTGAGCTTCTTCCATGTCCGGGGAAATCAAGAGATATTACTCTGAAATGATTCTTCAGGTTATTAATTACAGGTCTCATACTGTCAATGCATCCGCCCCAACCATGCAAAATAAGGATATTCTCTCCTTCACCTTGAATCTCATAATTTATTTTTGTATTATTTATCTCTATAATCATAATATTCCTTTGCTTAAATCTGAATTGTTAGTAATATTCTAATCCAAATTTATGCTAGTGTAAACTAAATTAGCCTAATATATGAATAAGAAAAAACTAAAAAGGCATCCATATTGAATGCCTTTTTAGCTTTGCTTATTTTTTTTCATATAATATAACATTTTCCTTTTCGTCACGGCCGTAGTTTAAGCAGGTTATCTTTTTAATAGCAGGCTGGTCTTTTCTTCTAAGCCCTTTACATACAAAATGCCCTATAAACCAGTCGATTGCCTCTTCTTCTTTTTTGATATGATGAATTTCTTTGTATACAAAATCCTCTCGTACAAAAGAAAAATTAGCATCAAACCAAAACACCTGATATCCTTTTGCCGTCCAAGCTAATAGATATATCAGGTCCTCTTGCCTGATTTCATACATGGGAGTTACCTCTTCTCCCAGCTTCTTTTTAATATACTCTTTGTAATCTTCTACTTTAGGATTTTTCATTTTAAATATTTCCGACATTTAAACGACCTCCCTTTTATAACTTTTAAATAATGTGGATTTGTTCCAAAATTCCTTTTTCCTATCTGTAGGTTAAAATACTTTCCTACTCATCTGTAAATAATTGCTATAAATATACTTTTTCAGTATAACATTGCAATTAATAGTTATCAAGCATATTATTTTCATGTTTAACAAAAAACAAATTCTTTAACAGTGGGTGAAAATTGACTATACATATAAAGTATGTTAAAATTTTTTTAATTGACAAATAATAAATAATTACATTTATGTCGTAACAATATATTTGTATGGACAAGTAAAATAATATCAAGCCAATAATTTCCATACAAATATTTGTTTATTAAAATGGAAAGGAGTTGCTAGTATGTCCATGAGATACGAACGCCATATATTTTTCATTAACAGTAAGGATTATTGGGAGTCTCATAAACAAAAATTTTTGAAATGGCTTGAAGCATCCAGAAATGAAAGGGCAACCCACGTTCTTATCGTTTTAGACAGTCATAATGGTACAGTCTATCCGGTTAAGGTTGCTTCTGGAGAGGATCCTAAGGAAAAAGAAGCAGGAACCAATAAAAACAAATTTCAAAACGTAGTATCAGTATATAATCTTTCCTTGGATCTTACTGCTCAACTTTCTGCAGGTCTGTATGTATTTAATTACTAATCCAAAAGAGGGGGCTAACCTAAAGCGTTTAGCCTCCTCTTTTATGTGCATTAAGCTAAGAACAAAATATTAATGTTTTTCCCTTATAACAAAGGAGCCAGCAGCATAATCTCTTCATTCTTATTATATATAGAACCAAACTGCGACAACGGCAGCGGAGGAATACCCCGCCCTACTTCAATTGTATACCCCGGTCTTCTATATTGCTGAATGAACCAATCCTTAAATCCGGCATCAGAAGCTTCCCCCGGATTTAATGCAATTGAATAACCGCTGGCACGCGAAAATTGCCGAGCTATTGGGAGAGCTTCAGGAGGTGCAAGATTTCTATACTGCCAATAAATAACTTCCCCTTGAGTATGATAAGCAATTACCAACCTAAAATCATGATTTCTGGTAAAGCCCACCACCGCAGAAGATTCAGGCTCAGACAGTGGTGCCGGTCCTCCATAATTACTAGGTCCCGGTCCAGTTACTCCTTGAGAAAATTCGAATTTTTGAGCCTCTGCCCACCTTGCAGGATAGTTAAGATTCAAATCAACTCCCCTGATATTGGCTTTCCACACTCTCGGAAGCGGAAGCCCTGTTTTATTAAGCTGGCTTGCTCTCTTATAAACAGGATTGGTATATATGGGCCAATTGTTTACCAAATCAACTCCATCAGGATTTACCATAGGCATTATATATATACTACTGGTATTCCATATATTACTTACATTATATCCTCTGATGGTTGACTGCTCTGAATAAGCCCTTGAAAAATTTTCTACGAATTTCATCAACAGTAAAGATGTAATCCACTCATTTGCGTGATGAGACCCATTATAGAACACCTGACGCGGTCCTCTGCCAAGCCTTACATAATATAGGTTCTTCCCCATAACACTCTGTCCGGCAGCTCCTATTTCAATAAATGGATACCTTGATTTTAATGCTCTAATATTTCGTTCCATTATCTCATAAGTGTAATCAACATCAGTAAATACAACCGGAATTCCATAGGGAACTATAATTCTCTGTCCTGCTGTTAATGCATTTGCATTCAAATCCGGGTTTGCTGTTAATACTGAATTTATGGTAGTATAGTACGAGTTTGCAATATCATATATGGTATCTCCGGCTTTTACAGTATAAACATCATACCCTTTCAATATTCTGTCAAATGCATTCCATGTTGCTGGTCCAATAACACCATCAGGAAAAAGCCCGTTATCTCTCTGGAACTGAGCTGCTGCCTGCTGGGTCTGCACCCCAAACACTCCATCTACTATTCCGGGATTATAACCAATTTTAGACAGTAAGCTTTGTATAAGTTTAACATTAGGTCCTCTGGAGCCTATTCTTAAAGTTTCCATAATCATCCACGAAAATTGTAATTATGCTATATCTTATTAAATAATCCATGATTATGTGTAACTTTTAACTTACTCCATCTAAATAATTAATTGAGTTTTATTGTGTTATTTTTAATCCTGCATACCGAGCCATCAATCTCTTATTCCCAGCCTCACGAAATGCTATGTCGAGCTTTAAATCATTCCCTTCAGGGTCAACCTTGGTTATCACCCCAGAACCGAACTTCCTATGCTCAACTTTAGCACCAACCCTAAAAGCCGTAAAATCAACATCCTCATCTACTGTTGCAATAACACTTTTAAATCCACTGCTGTGGCTAGAAGCTGTTTCAGCAAAGGTTTTTGTTGTTTTGCGATAACCGGAGTAACCATAACTGTCATCTGTTGAATCATCCCAGGATTTTAGTTTTTCTTCTTTCTTTTTAATATTCTCCAACCCTTCAACAAGCTCTTCGGGAAGTTCTGTAATAAATCTAGAAACTCTATTATATGAAGTGCTTCCGTAAATGGTTCTACAATATGCACCTGTAAGATAAAGTACTTCTCTTGCTCTGGTTATTCCAACATAACAAAGTCTTCTTTCTTCTTCCATTTCGCATTCTTCGTTATTAGCCTTATATCCCGGAAATACTCCTTCTTCCATTCCAGATAAAAATACCACCGGAAACTCCAAGCCCTTTGCACTGTGAAGAGTCATAAGAATAACCTCATCCTTTTGCTCCTCAGAATCATCAACATCTGCAACCAGAGCGATACTTTCCAGGAAAGCACCAAGCCCGGCATCCTCATTAAACTTATCAAAATCTATTGCAACAGATATGAATTCCTTTAAATTTTCAATCCTGCCTAAAGATTCTGCTGTTCCATCCTGTTCAAGCTCTCTTATATAGCCTGTTTTGTTAAGCAGCTCTTCTATAAAATCAGGCAGTCTCACTGTTTCACTGGAAGCTCTAAAAGAGCTAATCATAGCTGCAAAGTCTTCAAGAGCTGCCGCATTCCTTGAAAGACCAGTAATTTCTTTTGCGGACTGAATAAGGCTGAAAATCGAAACATTCTTCTCGGCGGAGTGACTTTCAAGAAACTCTATAGTAGCCTTTCCTATTCCTCTTTTAGGAACATTTATTATCCTCTTTAAGCTTAGTGAATCCATAGGATTGTGTATTAATCTCAAATAAGCTATTAAATCCTTAATTTCTTTTCTATCATAGAATTTTTGTGCTCCCACAATACGATATGGAATACCATACCTCATAAATCCCTCTTCAATTGCACGAGATTGCGCATTCATTCTATATAAAACTGCAAAATCAGAATACTTTTTCCCTAAATTTCTCATAAGCTTATTTATTTCATAAGCTATGTAATCAGCTTCTTCATATTCATTAGATGCACAATAATACCTTAGATTATCACCTTTTCCTTTTTCAGTCCAAAGCTTTTTGCTCTTACGCCCTGCATTGTTCTTTATGACATGATTAGCAGCATCTAAAATATTTCCTGTTGAACGATAATTCTGTTCAAGCTTTACAACCTTTGTCCCCGGGAATTCTTTTTCAAAATCAAGAATATTCCTAATATCTGCACCTCTCCAGCCATAAATCGAATTATGAACTACAATCCCTTCACTTACGTATTGTCTAAAATGCGGAAGTGATAAATCATATACATTTCCCTCATAGTTTTCATATTTTACTTCTTCTACAATATCTTCTTCTATTTTTCCGTTATTCATAACTGCAACACTCATCGTGGGTTTTATATGTGCAAAAGGCATATACATAAAACTTGTATTCTCAGTTAATTTGGCTTTTTTTATAATCTCCAGGTTTTCATCTATTTGAGCCATCCTCTTGGCATAAAAATCTGCTTCATCATATTCCTTTCTCTCCGTTTCCACTCTCCAGGTGTTACGATTTCCGTCCCTTACCGGAAATTCTTGTTCTTTAACGCAATTTTTCAGCTGTTCTCCAGAAGTATTTAAACATATTCTATGACTATGCCATCCGGCATCAGCTGCTGTTTTTCTTCCCCCAAAAGCTGTTATATTTATAATCTGCCTTACAGATTGTCCTCTTACTACTGCATTGCAAACATGATGTGGATATTCTTCAAAAATTATAAGGTCGCCCATAAGCTTCATTGCGTTGCTTATAGTGTCAATTTCTTCGTATATCTTATTAATGTACTTTTGAGACAATGTAATACTTCTTCCATTCCCATGAAATAAAGTAGTTGGTATACCATATTTAAAGGAATACATTTGCTCATAATAAGATGCTTCTTCCTTGCTTAAACAAATATTTAGTATCCACATCTTATCGCCATGTTCCTGATTCAAACGAACATTTAATCCATTCACAATCTCATTCTTTCTGCTTCTTACTCCTTGAGTTTGCCCAATTCTATACCCAACACCTTTTTTATACATAAGGTATACATAATAAACACCTGAGTGAGGGTGGATTTTTGCAAAACCAATATGATTTGGCGTAGCTGATATTTCTTTACCAGTCTTTGTTTTTATCCTGATAATAATACCTTCATATTTCTTTTTTAATGATTTATCTACTTTCCCAATCATTAACTCTCCCCAACCACCAGCACATGTTATACTTTGACCTTCTACAATTTTCTCTATGGGAATGCTACCATTGGGAGTGTTAATAAGGGTACCTTCAGGTAAACACTGGTCATCATCCCCCACCACACAAATATTGCCATGTCTGGCTGACATAAGACTTATCAGGGTAAACTGCGAGCTGTTTGTATCTTGATATTCATCAACAAGAATATACTTGAATTTTTTTTGATAATATTCTAAAACATCCTGATTATCCATAAGTAATTGAATAGTATAAAAAATAAGGTCATCAAAATCAAGAGCATTATTTTGCCTGAGCTTTTTTTGATAAAGCTCATATATTAAGGCTATCTTCCCTAATCTGAAATCAGAAGCATACATATTTGAATAATCAGAAGGTCCAATCATTTGATCTTTTGCTTTACTGATCTGTTCAAGTACACTTCTTGGAGGAAAATTCTTATCATTCAAGTTTAATTCTTTAAGACATTCTTTAATCAGTGTCTGTTGGTCACCTGAATCAAAAATAACAAAATTGCTCCCGAAGCCAAGCTTTTCAATATCCCTTCTGAGCATTCTTACGCACATGGAATGAAATGTGCTTATCCACATATCTTCTCCGGCTTGTCCAACAAGCTTACATACTCTTTCCTTCATTTCCTTAGCTGCCTTATTTGTGAAGGTAAGAGCTAAAATGCTCCATGAAGCCACACTCTTTTCAAGTATAAGATGTGCGATTCTATTTGTTAGAACTCTTGTTTTACCTGAACCAGCCCCTGCCAGTACAAGCAGCGGTCCTTCAGTACAGGTCACTGCTTCAACCTGTTTTTCATTTAATCCTTCAAGGGATATCAATATTTTCACCTGCTTCATAAATTTATTAGTAGACTTGAATATTTTAATATATCAATACTTAAAATTCAACGAAAAGAGTTATAAAATTGCATTATCCCCAGATAAATACCCCAGGCAATCTTTTGCCTATATTTTTCAGATTTAAGTCGGGCTTCTTCCTCTGGATTGGATAAAAAACCACATTCTACGATAACAGAAGGAATATTTGTGTTTTTCAATACATACACGTCTTTTATTGCAAGCGCCTCCCTGTTATCATTTATGCCAAGGGTAGCTTTAAGTTCTTTCTGAATATTTACAGCCAGCAATTTACTTTGTTCCGAGTTCTTTGGATAGAAAGATTGAACACCTTTATATCTGGATTGTGGGAAGCTATTAAGATGCACTGAAATAAAGGCACTTGCCTGACTGGTATCTGCAATCTTTTTTCTGTTCTTTAAGTCAGAATTCTTTCTTCTCGAAGAATCCCTGTCATGTATTGATTCATCAACAGCCCTTGTTAACTGGGTGATGCAGCCACTCTGTTCAAGCAGCCCCTGAAGCTTCATTACAATATCAAGAGTTATATCTTTCTCCTTTGTTCCCGACTTACCTATAGCTCCCGGGTCAGCTCCACCATGTCCCGGGTCAAGAACAATAACCTTATTTGTTACAGGAAGAACCATGGTTGGAACAGTTTCCTGAAAAGACATACTATATACCAGACATGCAGTTACTACAAAAAGTGATACAGAGAGCAAAACTTTCTTTCTTATAACAATAATCATTTTTTCCCGCCACAAAAAATACTATATTAATAATTATTATAAATAATAAAAAAAATGCTCTTTTTAAGGGAGCATTTTTATATTTATTTTTACTTATTCATCTCTATCCTTACGTTTATCCCTTACAAAGGAACTTCCAGTTATCATTTTAGCTTTCTTCTTTACCTGGGCTGCAATTTCGGCAATTTGAACAGGACTGTATAAAGTTCTGCCCTCATTCGTCACCACTGCAATAGATATGGTCATGATAGGAAACTCCATAATTTGCCCCAATCTGTTAACAGTAGTAATATGTCCTTTCTCTCTATCTTCCTGCAAATACATATCCACAATCTTCTCATCAAAGTCCTGAATAATACCTGTACAAAGCTCATCCACCTTATCGGGAATAGTTATGACTACGTAATCATCTCCACCAATATGCCCTATAAAGTCTCCCGGATTACCTACCATATGTACATTTGAAGTTATTATATCAGCTGTTAGCTTTATTGCCCTATCACCGCTTGCGAAACCGTAAACGTCATTATATGCCTTAAAATTATCAAGATCAAGATATAGAACTGCAAAATGTTCATTCTTTGCAATTCTTTTGTTTATTTCTGCATGAATCTCAATATTTCCCTGCAGACCTGTAAGCGGATTTGCCCACCTATTTCTGTCTATCCTTTTTAATGTATTTCTTACCCTGCTTGTTAATTCCCTATGGTTAAAAGGCTTTATAATATAATCATCAACACCTAATTCCAAACCCATAAGCTTATCATCTTCATTATCCTGTGCCGTAAGCATTAGTATAGGCATTAAATTATTACTTTCATCTTCCCTGAGTATCTTGCAGACTTCAAAGCCGTCCAAGCCGGGCATAACAACATCGAGAATTACCAAATCCGGCTTCTCCTGCCGCACCATCTGCAGTCCAGTTCTCCCATCATTTGCGACTATCACTTCGTAGCCGGCATCTGTGAGAATTTCCTTAATGAGGTTTACGGTCAACTCAGTATCGTCTATTACAAGGATTTTCTTTTTGAACATTAATTGCCTCCTCCCAGAATCCCACTCATGCATCTTCTACAAATAATTATAATACATATTTCAAGTAATTAAAATGGCATTTTGTTTATTTTTTATTTTATTTAACATATTTTGGAGAATAATTTTAATTTGGAGCTATAAAAAACTGGTAAGATTTTTAATATGCCTTCATATTCTTATATTAATCATCTAGGCTAGGGGGAAAAATATTAATGGAATCCAGCAATAAAAAAAATTATGATATCAATTCTACTTGGAAAATCTCACGAGAGCCCTGCAAAAAGTCTCCGGAATTTATTAAAAAAAATATTCTGGAAAATATGATTTCAATTTACTTCCCAAAATGCAAGCCCTTTGCATATGAAAGCAAACACACAGAATGGTGGAAAATCAACAACCATCATCTGCTAAAAAGAATTTTTTCCCACTGCGGGTTACAAGACATCGCTCCTTCGGGAAGCTTTCTGCATGATTCCTATTATATATATGGATACTACATAATAGGAATCATTTGCAATAATGATACAAATCACTTGATATACGGAATTCCCGCCTTATATGGTATCGATGTCAAGCCATACTTTGTTAATTGCTGCTGGAAATCCGAAAATAACACCGGTGAACTTTATGGGGAATTTGGATACTGGCTGATTGAAAATGAAATCCGTTTATGAATCAAGCCTTTTCCCAAGGGCATCCTTTTGCTCTACAATTTCTTTTGGTAATTTTTCACCAAATTTAGCCAAAAAGGCTTCAAGCTCACTAAGTTCCTGCTTCCAAACCTGAACATCTACAGATAGCAGTTCCTCCAGAACTTCATTTGAAATATTCAGCCCTGTAAGTTCTAGTGTATTAGGAGCAGGAACGTAACCTATAGCTGTTTCTACAGCCTCCGCCTCCCCTTTACATCTATCTATTATCCATTTAAGTACACGCAGATTATCGCCGTAGCCAGGCCAGATAAACTTACCTTCAGAATTAGTCCTGAACCAGTTAACATTAAATATCTTGGGCGGATGCGGTATTTTTTCTCCCATTTCAACCCAATGTTGAAAATAATCTGCCATATTGTATCCACAGAATGGTATCATAGCCATTGGGTCACGTCTCACAACTCCGATAGCCCCAGTTGCTGCTGCAGTTGTCTCTGAAGCCATAGTCGCTCCAACAAACACCCCATGCTGCCAATTAAATGACTGATAAACCAGCGGAGCTACTTTTGCCCTTCTGCCTCCAAATACAATAGCAGAAATTGGTACCCCTTTTGGATTTTCCCACTCAGGTGATATTGTAGGACACTGATTCGCAGGAGCTGTAAACCTCGAATTTGGATGTGCACCCGGCTCTCCGCTCTTGGAATTCCAAGGTTCTCCCTTCCAGTTAATTGGGTTAGGAGGAATTTCTCTGTCGAGCCCTTCCCACCAGACAGTTCCATCAGACCCTTCTACTACATTCGTAAATATTGTATTCTTTTGAACAGTCTCCAAAGCATTAGGATTCGATTTTGAATTTGTACCCGGAGCAACCCCAAAGAATCCTGCCTCCGGATTAATAGCCCATAATCTTCCGTCTTCTCCAATTCTCATCCACGCAATATCATCTCCAACCGTCCACACTTTATAGCCTTTGAACTCCTTTGGCGGAATAAGCATTGCCAGATTTGTCTTTCCGCAAGCACTCGGAAATGCAGCAGCAATATAAGTTACCTCTCCCTGAGGATTTTCTACTCCAAGAATTAACATATGTTCAGCAAGCCAGCCTTCCCTTTTGCCCATATGGCTTGCTATTCTGAGTGCAAAACATTTCTTCCCGAGCAGCACATTCCCTCCATATCCTGAGCCAACACTCCAAATCGTGTTATCCAGCGGAAAATGACATATATATCTTTTTTCCGGATTTAAATCTGCCTTTGAATGAAGCCCCTTTACAAAATCAGAAGAATCTCCAAGATGCTCTAACGCAGGTATTCCAACTCTGGTCATTATACTCATATTTAAAACAACATAAATACTATCGGTCAACTCTATTCCAACCTTACTAAAAGGTGAACCCTGAGCTCCCATTAAATAAGGAACGACATACATTGTTCTCCCTGCCATTGAACCGTCAAATATTTTTCCAAGCTTTTCGTATGCTTCTTCTGGAGGCATCCAATTATTTGTTACTCCTGCATCCTCCTTATTTGGCGTACAAATAAATGTCAGATGCTCAACTCTTGCTACGTCATTTTGTGCAGTTCTATGTAAATAACATCCTGGAAGCTTTTCCTGATTTGCTTTACGAATCTCTCCCGTACTGCAAGCTTCATCAATCAGTCTCTTTTTTTCTTCCTCAGAGCCATCAATCCATACAATTTTTTCCGGCTTTGTAAGTTTCGCCATTTCCTGTACCCATAAATCTACTGACTTGTTATTGTACATATTAATTTCTCCTTTTAAAAATTAAAATTGAATAAATCCCATTCTTGGGTTTCAATTAAGGGTTTATATACAATATAGTACATTATTATTTAGCTGTAAACGTATTTAATCCATAAATAGTAAAATATTTTACTATTTAATTAGCTTCAATTCCGTTGTATAATATAAACAAATGCAACACATTGTTATATATGCATTCTTCTATTAACTCCTATATATTCCAACATTATATATTTAATCTTAATTTCAGGAGGCTCCCTATGTCCTTAAAAAAGAAATTCATACTGGTAATAATTCTGACAATGATTGTCCCTACAATCATTGGCGTTTTGCTTCTTAATTTGAATGTAAAGCACAGCATCTATGGCTTCGAAGAAGAACAAAATCAGAAAAATCTTCAGAGCATACAAGCAACCTTAGCCCAGAAAGTTGAAGAGCTTAAAACAAGCACTTTTGAAGGATGGGGCTGTTGGGATACCTTATATGAAGCCGCAAAAAATAAGGACTTACAGACCATAAAGGATGAAGCTTTTAGTACCATTACAACTTCCGCAAAATTTATGGCTGTAACTGATCTGCAAGGCAATATAATTGCCTCTGTCAGCAGAGGTGACTATTTAAACAAACTAAAAAATTTAAAGAATACTCCCTTTTTCACAGGTATCAACAACCATAAGAATTACTATGCAGGGTTCGTCCAGCTTCCTGACGGCTTGGCTATTGTAGGTATTACCAAAATAGTACGTTCAGACGATTTAAAATGCCTTGACCCTTCAGGAGTATTTATATTTGGCGAATATTTGTCTTCTGACCTTATTAAAAAAATAAGTGATATTGTTGGCATAAAAATTTCCATTTATGCTTCTAATGGAAAAACAATTTCTATATCCCCAATCACAGAAAAGGATACCACCCAATTTAGTAATTTTCTTAATCAATTAAAATCAAATAATATTATAACCGAAACAAAAGAACAAAATGGTCAAAGAACACTTATATCTGTAGGCAAAATGCTTGATATGAATAATAATTTGATTGGTGCAATTATAGCAGAAGGACATTCAAAATCAAGCATAGAAGCCCTTAACTCTATCAGGCTGATTGCTTTAATTACTGTTATAGCAATTGTTTGTTTATCATCAATCATAGTAATATGGGTACACAAAAATATTATAGTTCAATTAATAAATATAAAAAACATTATGGAGCTTAGGGATTTAAATAAAGAGCTGCCAATAAAAGGGAAAGATGAGATAAACTTGCTTGCAAAATCCTTTAATGAATTTATTCAACTATTAAAAACAACCATCCGTCAAATACGCGCAACATCACAGACAGTTGCTTCTTCTTCGCAGGAAATAAATGCAACTACAGAAGAACTTTCAGGAAGTACGGAGAATTTATCAGGTTCCGGCATTAAAACGCTGGGATTTATTGAAGAAATTGATGATAGCATGCAAAAAATTTCATATAATGTGCAAGAGGTAGCCGGGAATATTTCTAACGTAACAAATCTATTGGAAAATCTTGCAGACAAAGTAAAAACCGTCACTGAAAATATTCACATGGTTGAAAAGCAAGCTGAAAGCTCTCTTGGTGCAACTCAGTCAGGCAAACAATCAATAGAAAATACTCATCAGGAAATTGATAAAATTAGTCATACATTCGGAGAACTGACTTCTGCAATAAAAGATTTGGGAATTTCCGCAGTACAAATTGGTGAGATAGTTAATGTAATTGAGGATATAGCAGATCAAACAAACCTTTTGGCTTTAAATGCCGCAATAGAGGCTGCAAGCGCCGGTGAACACGGGAAAGGCTTCGGAGTGGTTGCAGAATCAGTAAAAAGCCTGGCAGAAAAAAGTGCGGAAGCAACTAAGCTTATATCCAAGCTTATTAAAGGGATACAAGAAAATGTCGGTACCGCAGTAGAAATTTCTAAAAATGGTACTAAAGAAATGGAATTAGGTGTAGAATTAGCTAAAGAAACACATACTGCTCTTGAAACTATCCGAATAGAAGTTGAAAATACAGTAGAGGTTATAAAAAAGGTTTCAGCTCTTACTGAACAGCAGGAACAGGATATAAAAATGGTGGTAATTGCTTCTGAAAATATAAATAATTTATCAAAAGGAATTTCAACATCAGTTAAAGAGCAGGTTGATGCTAACAAGCAAGCGGTATCGTCAATGAAAGAAGTAACCGAATCGGTTAATTTCATTTCGGGTGGAAATCATGAAATAGCTAAAGCAACAGAAACGCTAACCCATGAAGCAGTAAGCCTTTCTGACTTGGTTGAAAAATTCAATGTTTCTGAGGAAGAATAAAGAATATACCGTCTTGAAGGAGGATATTTCATAGTGCTAAAAGATTTTAAAGAAGGAACCTTTAAAGCAAAAGAATTTCCTAAAAAAGTCCAGGGTTATTTTCACGAATTAATTACACTTAGTCGCAGCTCAACATACGCACCTTACAGCAATTTTGGTGTGTGCGCACTTATAATTGACTCTGAAGAAACAAAATTCTTTGGTGTGAATTGTGAAACAGCAAACTATGACAGCAGCTGCGCAGAGGCAGGCTCAGTTATGAATTATGTCCTGGGAGGCCGTAAGGGTATTAAGCTGATTATTATCTATGGCGCTCCTTTAAAATCAGAAGCAATATCCGGTCATTTTTCAACTCCTTGCGGAAGATGCCGCCAACGTCTTTATGAGCATGCTAAATCTGATACCAGAATAGTTTGCCTTGATCAATCAGGAGAAAATGTCCTTGTTTTTAAAATGGAGACCTTGCTTCCAAAAGCATTCGGACCAGAAGACCTGGGTCTAAGCAAATAACTCACCCCTAACCCCTCTCTTAAAAAAGAGGGGTTATTTCATGTATTCCGCAATTCTTGCAAACTCTTCTATGGTTAACGTCTCAGGTCTTCTGCTCTCTTCAATACCTATCTCCCCAAGCATTTTTACAATTTCATTCTTTGGCAGCCCAAAGATTCCCGAGTTTGCCAAGCTGTTTAATAATGTCTTTCTTCTTTGTGCAAATGAAGCCTTAACAACCTTGAAGAAGCTTTCCTTGCTTTTGATTTCAACAGGAGGTTTTTCATTTACATCTATCCTGATAATACTTGAAGTCACATCAGGTCTTGGCATGAAGCAGTGCGGTGGAACATCGAACATCTTCCGGGCTGTACCATAAAACGATGCCGAAACGGTCAGTGCCCCATATTCTTTGCCTCCAGGTCTTGCAGTTATTCTATCAGCCACTTCCTTCTGAACCATAACTACAACAGAACTGATTTGAGAGCATTCTTCAAGAATCTTCATAATAACCGGAGTGGTTATATAGTAAGGAAGGTTTGCAATAACCTTTGCTTTTTTGCTGTGATTAAAACCTGCTACTAATTCATCAAGCTTTACCCTTAGAATATCATCCTGGATTATCTTATAATTATTAAAATTACCTAATACCTCGTCCAATATTTGAGCAAACCTCTTATCAATCTCAATGGCGGCAACCTGTCCTGCATTTTTGCACAATTCTGCGGTTAGTACTCCAAGTCCAGGTCCAATTTCGATTACCAAATCATCCTTTGATACCTCTCCAGCCTTTATTATAGAATCCAAAATCTGCTGGTCTATAAGGAAATTCTGTCCAAATCTTTTATTTGCATTAATATTATATTTTTGCATTATACCTTTAGTTTTTTCATATAAATTGTTCATAGCTCACCCTTCGGATTTTAAAAGGTCGAAAATCCTATAAGGATTTTTCGACCTTTTATACTCTAATTATTTTACTCTCTAAAATTCATCTTATGTATTCTATTCAAGAACATATACCTTAACCTTACGAACACCCCAGTCGTTAACTTCTTGACGTGTTTCGAAAAACAGGTCTATTATATTTCCTTTTATTGCGCCGCCAGTATCTGCAGCAATTGAGTATCCATAGTTTGAAACACCATTTTGCATACTCTCAATATAAAGTCTTGAACCAAGCGGTATTACGTGCGGATCAACTGCAACCACACCCTTTCTGGTTTTCATACCAGTTGCAGTAATTCCAAAGCCTGCACTTCCCGGTTTTTTACCTGTTTCAGAATAACTGTTGTAGTACGCTGTTGCTTTCATTTCGATTACTCTTTTAAATCTTAAAGTATCCCCTCTGGAAGTTACAAGTAATCTGCGCGTCCCTTCTTGTACTAACTTATCTACAGGCTTTACCGCCACCTTAGTAGATATAAGTTTTCTGCTTACTTCCTTTCCATTCCTGAATATGACCTTGTATTGTTTAACGACCAAACCAGGTTTCCCTTGTTTAATGACCCTTTTTTCGCCTTTAAAAAGCTTACTATCAACCTTACTCTTTGTTTTATATGGTATTTTATCTTTTACAGTTATTATTTTTTCTTTAGTGGTAACCTTAGGTTTTAGAATTATATCCTTCGGTTCTATATTTTGTTTTGCCGGCTTTATTCCAACTGCAGAAGCCACAAGACTAACTGTATTTTTTTCTGCCGGCTGGGCAACAGGCGCCTTTTTAGCAATAATCACAACTTTGTCACCCAATATGCTATCCGTTTCAGGCTGGATAACATCTGTACTGCTTAGCTTAATTCCTGTTTCTTTCAGCAATTCGCCAACAGTCTTCGCCATGGTTTTTACACAAATTTTATTACCCTTGTTGTCAATTCTAACTTCCTTAACCTGTGATGCATAAACGACCACGCTTGCAACCATCGCAAGGCAAAGTGTAAAAGCCAGGAGAAGCACTTGTTTAAGCTTAAACCGCTTATTACCTTTTTCACAGTGCATCTACTGCCATTACCTCCTACTTTTTTTTATATAAATAGGAAACCATGCTCAAATTCAAATATTCATATAGACAAGCATAATTCCCAAGTTCGAACAAAACTTTTTTATGGTTTTGCTCTTCCTAAGGGTCACGACAATTTTAATACTTTTTATCAGTTTTGTCAAATTTACGCTCAAACGTTTATTTTTCTAGGGCTATAGTAACATTATATTACTTATTATGTAAAATGTTGCCTGCTATTATTTTATTCCAAATAGTCTTTTTGTATTCTCAGTAGTTGTTTTTGCGATTTCTTCAATTGGAACTCCCCGTATTTGGGAAATTTTCTCTGCTACAAGGCGGACATAGCCGGAATGGTTTCTTTGGCCCCTGAAAGGCTCCGGAGTAAGATAAGGACAGTCAGTCTCAATTAAAATTCTATTTTCAGGCATTTTTTCTAATATCTCAACTGATTTTTTAGCATTTTTAAAGGTTATTGAGCCTCCAAATGAAATATAAAATCCAAGTTCCAGAAGCTCTTTTGCCATTTCCCAGCTGCCTGCAAAGCAGTGGAATACCCCTGAATTCAAATATGGTGCATATTTTCTGACTATATTCATCATATCTTCATGTGAATCCCTGTTATGAATTATAATAGGCATATTAAGTTCTTTTGATAACTCAACTTGCTTAGTGAACCATTGCTTTTGGATTTCGCGTGGAGAATAATCATAAAAATAATCAAGCCCAATTTCTCCTACAGCAACAACTTTATGATGCCCACAAAGCTTTTTCAGCTCCTCATAATCACTGCTGCCAAGCTTCTCAACTTCATGCGGATGAACACCTGCAGCAGCATAAATAAAATCGTATTTTTCTGCCAATTCTATGCTTTTTTTTGATGTAGCTATATCCGAACCAGCGTTGAGTATATATTTAACTCCGCTGTTAAATGCATTAAGGATTACTTCATCGTAATCCTCTGCAAATCTTTTATCATCATAATGTGCATGCGAATCGAATAATTCCATAAGTTATTTTACCCTCGCTCCCCGCTCTATCTCCTTATCCGTACAAGCAAGCACCAGCTTTTCTTCATTGCTTGCCGCCAGAATCATTCCATGTGACTCAATTCCGCGAAGCTTTACAGGCTTCAGATTGGCTACAAGAATTACGTTCTTACCTACCATATCTTCAGCCAAGTAGTGCTTAGCAATCCCGGAAACTACTGTTCTCTCACCATCTCCGGCATCTACTGTAAGCTTTAACAGCTTATCTGCCCCTTCAACCTTTTCAGCCCTTAAAACCTTTGCAATCCTCAAATCTATCTTTGCAAAATCATCTATTGTAATATACTCTTCTTTTTGGGCTGGCTCTTCAACCTTTGGCTGTGCAGCCTTTACAGGTTCTTCCTTGATTTCTATACGAGGGAATATCGCTTCAGCTTTTTTAACCCTTGTTCCTTCTTTCAAAATTCCCCACTGTTTTGCAGAATCCCAATCAGTAAGTACTCCCTCAGTGATACCGAACTGTTCCCAAATTTTTGCCGGTGTTTTAGTAAGGAAAGGTCTTATCAATATAGAAATTATCCTTACACCTTCAGCAAGATTATACATTACTGTACCTAATCTTGACTTATTTGCAGAATCTTTTCCCAGAGACCACGGAGTTGTTTCATCAATATACTTATTTACTCTTGAAATGGTTTTCCATATCTCGGTCAGCGCAAGATGAGAATGCATTTTTTCCATATGCTCCTCAACCTTTTCTACCGTGCCCAATACAATCGCTTTTAAATCATCATCGAATTCGCCTTTTGTTCCATCAGCAGGAAGGATACCATCAAAATATTTTTCTATCATTGCAGTAGTCCTGCTAACAAGATTACCCAAATCATTTGCCAGGTCAGAATTCATTCTGTTTACAAGCAGTTCCTCTGAATAGTTCCCATCAGAACCAAAAGGGACTTCTCGAAGCAAATAATATCTTACTGCATCAAGCCCATATTTTTCTATTAAAATTACCGGGTCAACAACATTGCCCTTTGACTTTGACATTTTCCCACCATCAATAACAAGCCAACCATGACCAAACACCTGATTTGGGAGCTCAAGTCCAAGAGCCATAAGCATAATGGGCCAAGTAATAGTGTGAAACCGAATAATTTCTTTACCTACAACATGAAAATTTGCAGGCCAGTATTTTTTAAATTTTTCATTATTCTCAGTCATATATCCTAATGCAGTTATATAGTTTGAAAGCGCATCAAGCCAAACATATATAACATGCTTATCATCAAAATCGACAGGGATTCCCCATTTGAAAGAAGTTCTTGAAACACAAAGGTCTTCAAGTCCCGGTTTTAAGAAGTTATTTATCATTTCATTTGCTCTTGAAACGGGTTGAATGAATTCTGGATTATCTTCAATATGCTTAATAAGCCTGTTAGCATATCTTGACATTTTAAAAAAATAGCTTTCTTCTTTTACTAATTCAACATCTCTGTTGCAATCAGGGCATTTCCCATCAGCCAGCTGCGTTTCGGTCCAGAAGGATTCGCATGGCGTACAGTACCAGCCTTCATATTCTCCTTTATAAATATCCCCCTGGTCATAAAGCTTTTTAAATATCTTTTGCACAATCTTCTTATGTCTTTCCTCTGTTGTCCTTAAAAAATCATCATTAGTTATATCCATCAGCTTCCATAGCTTTTTTATTCCTGCAACTATTTCATCAACATATTCTTGCGGAGTTACTCCTTTTTCTTGTGCTTTTCTTTCAATCTTCTGTCCATGCTCATCTGTTCCGGTAAGAAACATGACATCATAGCCTCTGAGTCTTTTATATCTCGCCATAGCATCGCAAGCTACCGAACAGTAAGAATGCCCTATATGAAGCTTGTCGCTAGGGTAATATATTGGTGTTGTTATGTAGAATGTTTTTTTGTCCTCCATAAAATCAGTCCCTTCTTGAAAATTATTATTCTAATTAGACGAGCCAATGTCTCGCCCCTATAAATTCTATCAACTGTTTTTAATACTATACTCATATTTTGCTTATTTTTCAAGTATTATTGCATAGAAAAAGAGCAAGGATTTATCCTCACTCTTTTCTTCTGCCTTATAATAATGTCAGTATTCCTGTCCCTAATGCAATAATCGCAAAAACAAACATAAAAGAACCTATAATCAACCCCAATTCTTTTTCAAGTTTATCCTTGCTGTCCAATATCTCTAATATTCCTATGCCCGTTGAGCCTATAGCCGCACAAAAGAATCCGATACTTTGAATAATTCTATTGTCATTAAACATAGCAATAAAAAATATTACAAAACCAATTATAGAAATTATGTTTAATATCCAGTCAATACTTTTAGAGCTTTTGATTTGGCGACATTTTTCAACAAGATTTCCTACTACACTTGAGTAATTATCCAGCATCCCAATACCCTCCTTTCAACATCCTCAAATCCGAAAAATAATCCGGCAAACTATCAATCTCCCCCCTGAAAAGTCTTTACTGAGGCAAAAATAAATTATTTGTTAAACATTGTAAGTTTATAATTTTAGGTAGGATTAGTCAAGAAAAAACAGAAGATATCTTATTAAACATCTTCTGCTTTTTACATTTTATCAATAAAAATTGTCAGAAGCGAGCAATGCAACACAGTTATGCGAAGCTTATCACAATTTTTATCTGTATATCGGTTCTCCCTGACTTCTAGCATACTCCATGAATATTTCCATTAATTTCTTTGTAACCGGTCCTGTAACCCCAGAACCAATCACCCTTCCGTCAACACTGGTTACGCTGATTACCTCAGCTGCTGTTCCGGTAAAGAAACACTCATCAGCAGAATAAACATTAAACAGCGTAAACTCTCTTTCGATAACCTTATATCCTACTTTTTCTGCAAGCTCCATAACCGCACCTCTTGTTATTCCATCAAGTGCTCCTACATAAACCGGCGGCGTATAAATTACTCCATCCTTTACTAAGAAGATGTTATCTCCGGTGCATTCGCAAACAACACCGGCCGGATTAAGCATAATTGCTTCCGGCACTCCTGCCCTATTAGCCTCAATCTTTGCGAGAATATTGTTTAAATAGTTTAGAGACTTTATCTGCGGGTCAAGTGAGCCAGGATTGTTTCTTCTTGTTGAAGCTGTAATAACACTCATACCTTTTTCATACATTTCTTCGGGATAAAGAGTAATTGTATCTGCAATTATAACTACGCTAGGCTTTGGACATTTTGTAGGACTTAGTCCAAGGTCACCTACTCCTCTTGAAACAATAAGTCTTATATATCCATCTTTAATATTATTCTTTGCACAAGTATCAAGTAAAGCAGTTGTCATTTCTTCTTTTGAAATAGGTATTGTCAGGTCAATCGCCTTTGCTCCGCAGTACAATCTATCTATGTGCTCTTTGCACTTAAATATTCTGCCATCGTATGCACGTATACCTTCAAATATTCCGTCTCCGTATAAAAATCCGTGGTCTAAAACAGACACCTTCGCCTCAGACTTTGGATAGTACTTTCCATCAATATAAATCATTCTTTCTTCCATTTTTAACACCCCTTTATATTTTTAAATATTGTACTTTTTTTTATTTATATTGTCTATAACTTTATTCAAAACCCAATACTATTAATCCTGAGACTACAAGCAGAACACCAATACATCCGACTAAAGATATTTGCTCCTTCAAAAAAATCTTGCCAATCAGGAGCGTTACAATAGGATATGCAGCAGTAACAGCCACAGTCCATGATGCAGGCTTTTTCAACAATAGAAACAAAAATAATAATCCTCCTGCCGCTGCAAGAACAGCAGATAGAATAGTCCATAAAGCAGCGGATTTGTTAAACTCTAATTCTATTCCAAAATGCTTACCTAAGAAAAGGTACAACGGTACAAGTAAGAAGCTTGCAATTGCCAGATACATTTCCGCATATATCGGATGTATGTTCATAACTAAGCTTTTATCAACTATAGTCCATATTCCCCAAATAATAATAATCAATAAGGCAATTAAATTCGGATTCATTGATTTTCTCCTTGAGTAGTTTTTATAGAGCATACTACATTAGCTATCGCATATTCTTTACAATGAGAAAGGCTCAGGCTCCATGAACTTATACCCATATCTTCAGCTATCTTTTTTGTCGAACCATAAAGGACTATACTGGGTTTCCCCTTTTCATCCTTTACAACTTCTATTTCATTAAGTATGACCCCTCCTGCAAGTCCAAGCCCTAAAGCCTTAGCAACCGCTTCCTTTGCTGCAAATCTGGCTGCAAAATGCTGATACTTGGCTAAGGATGCTTTTGAACAATACTTTACTTCTTCTGCCGTAAATACCTTATTGAGAAATCTTCCTTCATCTCTTTCAATAGCTCTTTTCACACGTTCAATTTCAATTATATCAACGCCGCATGCCAAATCCAAATCTATTCACCCTTTCATTATGCATAATTCTTTCTTTTCATTGTACTATGCTGGCTGAGTGCACTTTCTAAAGCTTGAGCCTCATTTATTGTATTTTCAACATTCTCCAACATTTCCTCAGAGCTAAACTCTGTATATACCTGCTGCTTAAGCAAAGCCATAGTACTTTCAATAAGATTGAGCTTTACAGACATATTTTCCACTTCTTTTCTGGCTTCTTTAAGCCTTTCCAGCAGCCTTTCATCAGCCTCTATCGCCCTTTCCAGATCATTAATATAACCTTTATTACCTGCAGCAATTTTCTTTCTGCGATTGATACCTATCCGCTGCTCGATTGCTGCTAAATTTCTACTGCTGACATCAAAAAGCCTTGAAATATAAATATCCATTAGCCTGAAATAAACAATTGAAAGCTCTAGCGATTTTAATGCAACCTTCTGTCTTATAGGCGAATAATCTTTACTCAAAAAAGTATCTATTATTTCTGCTTTTGCTCTATATACAGCATCAACTCTTGATTCTACGTCAATAAATCTGCTTTTCCCCAAAATGCTGAAAATTTTTTCTATTATTTTAGCAGTTAAGTTTTTACCAACCTTAGACTTCGCACGAAAGTACAAATTAGTCGACTTATGATTAAGCCTTTTAATCTTGCTTATCTTATCTTGAATAATACAATTCTCCCTGAATTCAGGGCTCATTAAAAGGGCACCTACTACTGCTGTATAGCTCAAAAAGCCAATAACAATAAGCGGCTCCCATTTGGAAAAAAAGTATCCGATGAGAACCGCAGATAATACACCCAGACTTTTTATATTAAGCAATGATTTCAAAAGCATTTTAGGAGTCATTACATCACCTTGAACTTAATTCTTTATGCATTTGTCTTATTTTCAGTCTTTTCTTTTACTTCAAATCCTTCAGAACCTGTCAGCATAGCTTCAGCTCTTGCTTTAGCTCTTTCTCTCGCAGAATCCAAATCAATCTTTTTCAGTTTAAGTTCTGTATTATCCTCACTCAAGCTTCCAATAGCATTCGCTCTTGCTGTTTTTTGATTAACAACATCACGTGCTCTGTCAAGCTGGTCATTAATCTTGCCAATACTGTTTCCCGCTCCAGCATATTTAGCATTCATGGAGTTGATATTCTCCTTGAGCTGTGCCATTTTAGCCTGAGATTTAAGAGACTTTATTTCATTGAGCTTTTGTGTCATTTCTGACTCAAAGATTTTGAAATCTTCGTGAATTTTTGTAACTTCTTGTGTAGCTGCATCATATGTTGCTTTTTTGGATTCATATGCCGCTTGTGCTTCTTCCTCCTGCATTAAAAGCTCAACAAGGATATCCTTATCCCCTTGACTTTTTGCAGTTTCAATTCTAGCCTTAACTGCTTCAAGACTTTTTTCTGCTGTTTTCATTTCTATCTTTATAAGCTCTGCATTTGTCTGGATTTCGACAATCTGCTCTTCTGCAGCCTTTCTTGCCTTGTTTATCTGATTCTTGATATCTTCAAACATTGCCTCCGGATTTTGCTTCTCTATATTACCTACGAAAAGCCCAAAGAATCCCCTAATAATACTTCCCAATCTGCTAAATAAACCCATCTTTAAGTTACCCCCTTATTAATCTCTAACACTTTTATTTTATTTTAATTTTATAATATTTTCAACTTATTATTTTCTTCCTTTTTTAAAATTGTTATCATCTTGATATTTTAAGATAGTATAATATAATTGACTTAAATTCTTTATATTACTAAATATTACTAAATAAAAGATTTTTCAATCTTTATCAAATCTATGATTAAAAATTTTCAACTGTCAACTATTAAGAGGAGGTACTCATAATGATTGTTGGTGTTCCAAAGGAGATTAAAAACAGCGAGAACCGTGTAGCAATTACTCCATCCGGTGTAAACGAGCTTGTTAAATCAGGGCATAAAGTAGTTATTGAAAAATCAGCGGGACTTGGCAGTGGTATATCTGATAAGCAATATGCAGAGGCAGGAGCAGAAATACTTCAGTCCAATTCAGATACTTACCAAAAATCGGATATTATTGTAAAGGTTAAGGAACCTCTTGAATCCGAGTATAATCTTCTTAAGGAAGGTCAAATACTTTTTACATACCTTCATCTTGCTTCAAATCCGTCGCTTACCGAAGTATTGTTAAAAAGAAACATTATAGGTATAGCCTATGAGACTGTTCAGCTTTCGAATGGAAGTCTGCCTCTTTTAGCACCTATGAGTGAAGTAGCAGGAAGGATGTCTATACAAATTGGCGCACATTTACTTCAAAAAGCAAGCGGTGGCTCAGGAATTTTGCTAGGAGGAGTTCCTGGTGTTCTTCCTGCTGAAGTTTTGATTATTGGCGGAGGAGTTGTTGGCTTGAACGCCGCAAAAATGGCAGTTGGACTGGGTGCAAAAGTCACGGTTATGGATATAAATAAAGCACGGCTTTCCTACCTTGATGATATATTCTCCGGCAGGGTTTCAACCTTGATATACAACGAATACAATGCCTCTGAAATGGTTAAAACTGCAGACTTGCTGGTAGGAGCAGTCTTAATTGCAGGTTCAAAAGCTCCCAAAACTGTTACTGCTGAAATGGTTAAAACCATGAAAAGCGGTTCTGTAATTGTTGATGTTGCTATTGACCAAGGCGGTTCCATTGAAACAATTGATAGAGTTACTACCCACGACAACCCGAGCTTCGAAAAGTTTGGTGTAATACATTATTCGGTAGCAAATATACCCGGTGCGGTTCCGAGAACTTCAACATATGCTCTAACCGGAGTAACCCTTCCATATTTGCTAAAGCTTACAAATAAAGGTGTAAAATCAGCTCTACTTGAGGATAAGGCTCTTATATCAGGCTTGAATACATATGCTGGTAATATAACCTACAAGGCTGTTGCAGAAAGCCTAAATCTGAAATATATATCTGCTGAACAAAGTTTAGCTGATGTATAAGTTCTAAATTTCTTAAAAGACTTACTTTAAAATTTGCCCCATGAATGGGGTACTTTCCATTTTGCCTAACGTCCCGAACTCCCGGCACCACAGAGCTGTGGTACTCGCACTCGGCGATTGAGGTGTGGCGCGGAACTTTCTCCATCGTGTTAATCTCGGAACTCTTATCTTTCCGCGACTTTACGAGAGTGCATTGTTATACGCCAGTATCGGCAAAAAGCAAAAAGAGACTGCACATATTGTGATTCCCGATAAAATAATCTATTTTTTATGTCTTTTTATCCAATTTTTTATGTCATCTTCTTTAAACTTACCACTTGCAATATTTAAGCCTAACTCAACAAATTCCTTTTGTTCATATATCAATTCAATATCATTTATCTTTAAAAGGAGCAACATAACTGCCATTCCAATTCTTTTGTTTCCATCAACAAATCCATGGTTATTTATTAAGCTGTAAACTATAGCACTTATTTTATCAATATCATCTGGATATAGTTGTTTACCATCAAAAGTAGCAAATGGTCGTTTTATTGCACTTTCAATTAGTCCCATATTTAGAACACCATCTGCACCACCGGTTTGTTTAATAATTTTTTTATGAAACATAAGGACATCTTCAATGTCAATAAATATCATTATTTTGCTAGCTCCCGTAACGATTCAACATTTTCGTTTATGATATCGTCCATAACTTTATATAAATCACTTTTTTCCTTCATTTTTAGAAATTGGACAAAATCAATAACTTCCATTTTCTTTTCATCTGGGAGTTCTTGAAACTCTTTTAATAATTTTTCAGCCAAGCTCATATTTTCACTCCGTTCATATTTCTATTAATAACATTATACAACAATTGTAAATATTTTATATACCTTATTTTAACCGATTACTTTCAATTTAATTTTACACTTAGAATACGTACTTACTAATCCTTTGCCGATATTTCATATAACGTCTCGCACTCCCGACACCCACCGAGCCTTAGTGACACCTTGACTTGGCGAGACGGTGTAGACATGACCTACTACTATGACAAACCCGCGGACCTCATAGATTACGGGAGTGCATTGTTAGATGATGTCTTTTTCATTATTGCTAGCATTTTTAAATTATTTTTTAATTTATTCAGTAAATATCTATATAAAATTATAAATAATTTTCAATATTTATAATCAGCTACTTACTACAGATATTTCCATGAGAATCAATCACTCTTTAAACCAGAATTGACATTTATCACCATCTATTATAAAATAATTTTATATGTTTAGCAAAAATAATAAGGAAAGGATTTCGCAAGAAGCTACTTTTACCTGAAATCGATAGATCAATGTTGATTTTGAAGGACTGTCATAAAAGGAGGACGATACCATGTCGGAAATTTCTGTAGAGGAAAAAATCTATACTACCGTCTGCACAATAAGAGAAATTACTCTTATGACTGAAGACTGGGATAATCTTTCCCTTGAAGTTATGCAAAAAGCCGCCTTTATTCTCGACGATGCAACAATCAAAGCGAAAGGGTTACGACAAGCATTACATGACTTATTGAAAGAAGTCCAAGCAACTGCTTGTGAAGAACTCTGCTTAGTTCCGCAGGCTCTTGTTGAAGATGGATATCGTCTGGGCAAGAATCTCTTTGGTGGCGCAAAACCTGATTTCAATGGAAGACAAACTTTCTGGGAATGGTTTGACACCATGGATAAACAAAAATCATAAGTCTCCAACAACTTATAAGGAAAGCGTGGGTTTTACCATGCTTTTTCTTATTTAAATTAAAAGTACAGCTTTAATTTTCGACATTCATTAGTCTACATGCTATATAAGAAAATGATGTCATCTAACGTCTCGCACTCTCGGCGCCGCAGAGCCGTAGTGCTTGCACCCAGCGATTGGGATGCGGTGCGGCACCTTCTCCTTTGTTTTTTCTCACCGCGACTTTACGGTAGTGCATTGTTATATGTAGGATGGCGGCATGCTCCTTGTCCTACCCTAAAGAATCAAGTTGTTTGTTTTACACATTTATATCATCCGTTCTTATCGCTATACCACCAACTCGAACCTCTGCAATATCATTGTTCTTAGTACTTAACCACACTAATACTTCAGAAGGTCTATCCATTATATAACCTTGCTCAAATCTCATTTCTTGGGTATTTGATATTTTTTCTTTAAAATATTTAAACATATAACATGCCAATGCCCCATTTGAAGTTCCAGTAGCTGATTCTTCCGGAACATCATATAAAGGTGCAAAATTCCTACAATGTGCTGTTGAGTTGAATTTTGTTTCTAGCGTAAAGGCATGTATCCCAATAACATCATATTTCTTACTTAAATGCTTAATTTTCTCGAAGTCAGGCATTACTGAAAAAAGGCTTTCGATAGTCTTAACTGAAACAATAATATCTCTCAAACCTGTTGAAACAACTTGAATAGGAATTTTTGAAACTAAGTGTTCTTCTTTTATATTTAGGCAGTCTAATATTTGCTCTTTATCAATTATGTCGTAAAACTTTGGCAAATTTTGATTCATAAAGACTATTCCTGAATCATTGATATCAATATTCAAGACCCCAGCTTTCGTTTCTTGTGAATATTTGCCTTCTTTTATAACATCTAAATCTTTCAGCAGTGAAAAAGTTGCGATTGTCGCATGTCCGCACAAATCAACTTCCGAAACAGGAGTAAAAAACCTTACTTTGAAATCTGCCTTTTCTGATTTCTGTATAAAGGCTGTTTCGGAGAATCCTACTTTTTTAGATATGTTCAACATATCGTTATCGGTTAAACAATCAGCGTCTAATACAACTCCAGCTGGATTTCCGCCATTTATCGTTTTAGCAAATGAATTTAAGATATATACTTTCATAGTTCACCTTTCACTTAAATAATTTCTTTAGGGAACATTCCCGGAGTTAGCTTTTGCCGCCATCTTTCAGCTAACGTCCCGCATCTCCGACGCCGCAGAGCTGTGACCCACGAAGCCCTTCTTCTTTGGCGGCGCTTGTTGCCCAGCGATTGGGGTGTGAAGCGGAACCTTCTTCTTTGCTCATTCTCACCGAGACTTTACGGTAGTGCATTGTTATCTGATGTTACCATCCTTTCCTTTATTATTATTTTAACTCTACTGCATCTCCTGTAGAACAAATCTTGCACTTATCACCAAAAATTCTCTTCATTTCTGATGTAGTTTCAAATCCTGTACAATGTAGTGGCACCAGATTGTCTATACGTGCTTCAAGTAAAAATTCCATGGTATTTTTCAATCGTTCCTGCGAAACGTTTTCTAAGTGCATACCTCCAACCAATGAAATAATCTTCTTACCTGGAAACAATTTTTTCGCATATACAATAGAATTTGCAACTCCTCTATGTCCGCATCCCAAGAATATGTGTATTCCTTTTCCTTCATTTATTATTAGCATCTGTTCATCAGCCATTATGTCTTTCTCGTATCCTAACTCGTGTTTTATTGCAAAATCTTTTGGCTCCTCTTCAAAATCAACTGTCATTGGTATCTCACCAGAAATATATAGCCTATCGTTAATCTCTAAATATCTATCATTAAATACAAATCTGCCAATAAAATCATTTATTTTATTCTTGTTCCATGATACACCAGCATTACTGTACTCAATCTTTCCATTTTTCTTAGTTTCCTTTTGCTTACTTAGAAAGATATTTTGATTTGCGTAAATCTGTGCTTTCTTATTCTTCAAACAAAAATTTAACAGCCCATCGACATGGTCATAATGTCCATGGCTGAGCATCAAGTAGTCAATTTCTTCAACTGAAATACCTAGAAATTTGGCATTATGTAAGAATACATCAGTTTGTCCTGTATCCAATAGTACTTGTTCTTTACCAGTTTCAATTAAAATTGATAAACCATGTTCTGCAAGTAGCCCACGTTTTCTCACACTATCATTTGTCAATATAGTAAACTTAACCATTCTTCTCAATCTCCCAAAATTCTTACTCCCGCCGAAGCAGTTATTAATATAAGGATGGTAATGTCCAGATAACGTCCCGCATCTCCGACGCCGCTAAACCTTAGTAACACTTTGACTTGGTGAAGCGGTGTGATAGTTCCTTCTTCTAAAACCTGCTCGTTCTATCTTGACGGACTCCTTTAAATCAAGGTATCTATCTTTTCGGAGATGCATTGTTATCGGATGGATGAGGCGCCCCTTGTTCAGAATGAGCCATGGACGGCGAATCCTTAAAGCTTTTCCTGTAAACTATTTCATATAAATGTATTCATAATGAACGAATATCTTTTAATAATATTTCAACATCTTCATCTTTTGTTGACCAACTCGTACAAAAACGAACAGCACTATGCTCTCCATCCACATGTTTCCACGGACAAAACGCATATTTTTTCTTTAATATTTCAAGTTGCACATTTGGAATAATAGGAAACTGCTGATTTGTTATAGAGTCGTAAAGGAATGAATAACCCTTCTCTATAAATGCATCCTTTATTTTATATGCTAGCTTATTTGCATGACTAGAAATTTCAAAATATAAATTGTTTTCCAAAAGAGCAGCAAATTGAATTCCAAGCAGACGCCCCTTGGCTAACATTCCTCCGTGCTGCTTTATTATGTATCTGAAATCTTTCTTTATTGCTTCCTTCGTAATAACAACAGCTTCTCCAAACAATGCCCCAACCTTCGTTCCTCCTATATAAAAAACATCACAAAGTTTTGCGATGTCAGGTAAAGTTAAGTCGTTACCTTTAGCCATTAAGCCATATCCTAACCTTGCACCATCAAGATAAAGAGGCAAATCATATCTACGGCATACTTGACTTAATTCTGTCAATTCTTCTTTTGAATATAGTGTTCCATTTTCTGTAGGATTTGAAATATACACCATACCCGGCTGCACAATATGCTCATGAGCAAAATCATTCCAATGATTATCATATACTGTCTGAACTTGAGAAGCCGTTATTTTTCCATTCTCACTCGGTAAAGGAAGAACCTTATGCCCTGTAGCTTCAATAGCACCCGTTTCGTGAACATTGATATGTCCTGTCTCTGCACAAACTACCCCTTGATGTGTCCGTAATATTGATGCTATTACGGTTGCATTCGTCTGCGTGCCACCTACAAGGAAATGCACTTCCGCACGCTCTGACTGGCATAATTTTTTAATAATGGTACGTGCTTTTTCACAATAGGCATCTTCTCCATAACCTGGGGTTTGTTCGAAATTACTTTTAACTAAAAGCTCTAGAACCTGTGGATGAGCACCTTCTGCATAATCACATTCAAATCTTATCACTTTTAATATCTCCTTCATTGTATATATAAATTGTATTAATTTGATTCTTTAATGCCTTTGTATATAAATCCGCGCATGGACGCGCGGCCTTTTGCCTCATCTTTCCGATAACGTCTCGAACTCTCGGTGCCTCAGAGCCGTAGTGCTTGTCACTCGGAGATTGAGGTGCGGCAACTTCTCCACCTATTATTCTTCTGCCCTCTCCCTCCGCGCCCTTGCGAGAGTGCATTGTTATGTGATGTACGGCTGACTTTATCTTCAGAATGAGCCACGGATGGCGAATCCTTTATTCTTTCTTCATAATTACTAAATTTATCTTTATAAACTATTGAATATTTTTCTACTTATGATATCCTTAAAAAATAGTAAAAATTTTATATTAGTAGACTAGGTCGTTCTTGGCAATTGCTATACGACAGATAGAATCACGCTTTTGTCGTGCCAAGAAAAAAGCAAAGGAGGTATTTACTATGTCTCAAGATGGTTTGTTGTTTGCTTGTAGTGGCTTCGAAAGTGATAATCAAATTAACAATCTTTGCAACCGGTTAGAAGCAAGATTTAATTCAGACTTCCATTGGTCTACGCCATTTAAAGATGGGGGGGCTACCATCGCAATCTGGGGGCCTTTTGACAAACGAGATGCGGTCATAGCTGAGGCTAATAATTTTCTAGAAGCATATCCGTTAGTTCAATACATCCCCGCAACACCATAATAAATACATTCTATTCTTTGCCTCTACTTAACTTTAGTAGAGGCTTTTCTTTTACTGCAATCTTATCTCTCTAATAAATGTGAGACACGATGTCGAACTCCATCAGCCGTATTTCACATAACGTCCCGCACTCCCGACGCCACAGAGCTGGACTTGCAAAGCCCTTCTTCTTCGGCGGTGGTCACACCCAGCGATTGGGGAGCGGAGCCTGCTTCCTTGTCCAATCTCACCGCGACTTTACGGTAGTGCTTTGTTATATGATGTAATTTTCCCTTACCTTATTGGTATTTTATAATATTTTACAATATTTTGCATTAATTAATATATTTTTCTTTATATTAAATGAACTTTGTTATATAATTTAGAAAGATATTTCTTTCAAAATTAATTATCATTTTCGTCTTGGCATGATTTTGTTAGGATATTAAACCCTTACTTGGTTAAATATTGGTTTTCTTATAATAATAATTTATTTAAGGAGTGGTAAAATGAGTAATGTAAGTATGGATCTTAAAGTAAGAGATAGTTTTGTACAAATCACTGTTGTTGATGGAGTTATAGAAATAACTTTCTCAGATAATCTCCAACTAAAAATTAACGAAAGAAAAGTTTCCCTTGCTAAAGAAGAGGATTTTCATCAACGGTGGTTAGAAAAAGCTAGCTTAATTTTTTCAACTGATCACACTTTTCACCGTAATCGTACTTATTACGTTAAGGCTTTCCAATGGGCAGTCGTTGAATGTATTAAAGGAACAACTTTTGAGCCTGATACAGTACTTATTAAAATGTGTGAATATCTTAATAAAGATAATGTTAACGCCGTCAGGAAAAATGTAACATGGTTTTGGAGCAGTGTTGCAGATAGTTATAGTAACGAAAATAGAAATTGGACTAGTATTAAAATACCTGAACTTGCTCCATATATCCGGAGAAAAGGATATCCACTTAATCCAGAAGAAATAATAAGAGTTGTTGAAATATTTGCAAATGCCATAAAGACAAGTGTTTGAGGAAAATCCTCAATCTTTTTTCAGGGTAGAGATACCCTGATTTTTTTGTTCAAAGATTAATTCTCATTAGATACTTTCTGCACTAATTAAATGAATAGGGAAAATAATTTCATATAACGTCCCGCACTCCCGACGCCACAGAGCTGGACCCACAAAGCCCTTCTTCCTCGGCGGTGGTCACACCCAGCGATTGGGGTGTGGAGCGAACCTTCTTCATCATCCACTCTTACCGCGACTTTATGGGAGCGCTTTGTTAAGTGTTGTTGGTCACCTTCTTGTTCAGAGGATGTCATGGACGACAGCCCTTAAAATATATATCTCACCAAAGGAATATTCCAATTACATCCAATAACTATATAAAAACATAAACTTTAATTAAATTCAAGTTTTATCAAAATTAACAAAAATACAAGATAAAATCTGTGTATCTTTTACACTATAAGCTGGAAAAAAATTATGATATAATAAAATATGAAGAATTATTTTAATGAATTTTTGAAGGAGTTGAAGATTATGGCTTTTAATAAAAAACTAGAAATCAAATATCAATTGCAAGATGAAGAGACGCCGAAAACAAAAATAGTTCCTGTTCAGCCAGAATGGCTAAAAGAAGCTGAAATAGAAGCGCTAACAGAAATAAAAGCTGAGAATCCATCTAAGTCCGAAATAGATAAAAAAGTGAGAAAAAATTTAGTACGAAAAGCTATGGAAGTTTCAATTCCGTCTAGCGAATTAGAAAAAATTGACGGTGGTATTGAAGCTGGTATATATAAAGGATTCGAAAGAGACGAACCACAAAAAACTCCTCAACCTAAATCCCGATCCAATGGCAAAGGTATGGAGAGATAATTATAAAGATCGTTCGGATTCTATTCAGTCTCTAACATAACGCAATATTACGGTCTTTCCCTTGCCAGTGCAAAATATTTGCATCGGATTTCCCTTATCAATAATTTATGCTAACCGATTAGGGTAAAAATCTTTTCTGATTTCTGTCTTTTCGACAAGCACTTAAATCAAATCTTTGAATTACTACCTTACAACCCCGTGCAAGGATGCGCGTTTTTTTGCACCTGATTTCACCCGCACTCTCGACACTGTGTTAGGTTAAGCATATTAACCGACTGAAATATTCTCTGTTAACTTAGTCAACTATATACTATTTAATGTTCAGCTTAACTCTTACAGTTTCAACCCTTGTTCCAGCAAAGACCTGTCATCAATATATTTATGGTACTTTTCTGCAATCAAATCCTTATCATCACATTCGTTTAATGCCAGCTTAGTCATCAGTTCAACCTGCTGCGTGCTAGGTCTGCATTTTGCAATTGCCTTATCAAGGATTTCCCCTGTTAAGACTTCTCCCTGAACATCATCCTCATTTGCAATTTCGTAAGCTTTTCTGACAACAAGCTCAATCTCTGCTCCGGTAAAGTTTTCTGCCTTTTTTGCCAAAGACATGTAATCACTTATATCTGTTTCAAAAGCATATCTTTTCATCATTATATTGAATATGTTTGCTCTTTCGGATGCATCAGGCAAAAGCACAGGTATCTTTTTATCAAATCTTCCAGCCCTTTTTAATGCAGGGTCAAGCAAATCAGGTCTGTTAGTAGCTGCAATAAAAATCACCTTGCCTCTGTTTTTAGTATTTGAAGTGAACTGAAGAAACTCGCTGAAAATGTTCCTGCTTACTCCGCTGTCATTGCCGTCACCTCTTCTGAATGCCGTATCTATTTCGTCAACAAATACTATTACCGGCTGCTGCGACTGTGCCCCCAACAAGCATTTCTTAAAATTCTTTTCACTTTCTCCAACATACTGACCAAGTATTCTGGACATATCTATCTTCACACAATTAAATCCGCTCTCTCTTGCAAGAGCATTGACAAGAAGGGTTTTTCCTGTTCCTGAAGGGCCGCACAAAAGTATTCCCATAGGTACCCTTCTTAAATCTCCCTGTTTAATCGGCTGAACAACATTCTTGATTAAATAATTTTTTGCCTTCTCCATTCCCCCAATGTTTTCAAAGCCTATCTCAGGATAAATAAACTCAAGTACATCCCCATATTCCTTTTGCAATACAGAATGCTTCTTTTCCTTTATAAAATCAAAGCTTACTGCAAGGCTTTCCGCTTCTGCCTTCAGTGTTATATCCTTTATGGCTTTCTTGGACAAGCCTGAGGAAAGCTTCGCAAATTCATCTGCACTTAAATCCATTTTTATTTGCTTTTCCTTCAAAATATTCTCAATGTATTCTTTTCGCTGGGTTTCTGTTGGCAGTTCAACCATTATCTGCTCAACCCTATAAGATGACCTCAGCAATTCCTTATTCATATCTGCAATGTTATCCGCTAATAGGAATATTGAACTTCCCACGTTTGAAATTTTACCATTTACAGACCATTCCACAAACCAAATCAAGGCATTTCTTTCTTCAAGAGACATTGAGGAAATATCACTTGAAGGTATAATTTTTTCAGCATGATTCACGAAAAATGCCATTTTAGTATTCTTTAATGCAATATCTACAAGAGGGAACACTCTTGAAGGCAAAGAATATGCTATGGTATTAATATCTACGCAGGTTATTTTTGAAAATTCTCTTGCCATACCCGGTTCTAAGAATCGAAGACCAGATGATATATCATAGAAAGCAACAATTCCGAAATTTCTTTGTTTGATAAACTCATCATAAAGGTATTTATCAATAAGTCTGGTATTGTCTACGTAATCACGGACATTAAAATGGAAAATGAACTCATGTGAAATTCCTGCTCTGTATTTACTTATAAAATCATCAAACCACATATGGAACCCTCCAAATTAGTTAGTGTAAAGTTTAAAATACCAACTCTCATTTAGTGTTTTCAACTTCATATCATATTAATTATAAGCTTTTTGAATATAAAACTGCAACTTGATTAATTTTAAAAATAATAATTAAATAAAAAGGGAGCGCTTCAATTTTTAGCTCTCCCTTTAGTTCTTCATTCACTTATTATCTTCTTTATACTTGATTAATATAATCTGACCTTCTTCGTTAAGAGATATTTCCACACGGTCACCGGGTTTTAGGTCCAGCTTTTTTCTTAATTCCTTTGGTATCAGTACTCTATTTATATCATCTATACTTGTTACAAAATTATATCCCACTTTTTTCATCATGCCACCTCCTTTTTATTAAATACACCTTGGATTTTTTATAACCACCCCACTTTTAGCCTAATCGCATAAATAATGCTGATACTCAACTATCGTCTGCAAAATTTTGCTACGACTAGATTTTTAATATTTTGTATTTTTATACCAAATACTATATTAATGTAACTAAATTAAAAAAGCAATAAGCATTTAAAATTCTAAAAATTCCTTTATCTCATTCAGCACTTAAAGTCAAAAATCCTCACATAAAAAAAAAAGAAACTGCAAATCCTATATTTATGGTTTTGTATTTAATTTTGACATCGGGCAGGTTGATATCTTGCCCCTATAGTATTTTAATGGAGGTATCTTATGGATATACTGGAATTCAACATTCCCGGAATGACTTGTGAAACGTGTGCAGGAAGAATAAAAAGCGCCTTAGCAAATACAGGCGTAACAGACATTTCTTTCGATTTCAAAACCCGGAATGCAAGCTTAACCTATGACAATCAAAAAACAAATCCTCAAGAAATAAAAAGATTAATACGAAAAGCAGGATATGAAGTTAACTAAAAAATTCATAACAAATTAAATAAAAAACAATTTATAGGAGTAAATTAGTTTTTTTGATTTATTCTCTTACTTCTTCCATCTCAACACAGGCTGCCTTGCTGCCTGTGTTTCATTCAGCCTTCTTACAGGAGTATTATGCGGAGCATGCTTTAGTAACTCCGGAGAATTTACCGCCTCTTCAGCAATCTTATTCATAATCTCAATAAAGCTGTCCAAGGTCTCCTTTGATTCTGTTTCGGTAGGTTCAATCATCATGGCTTCCTTAACAATAAGCGGAAAATATATCGTAGGAGGATGAATCTCAAAATCCAACAGCCTCTTTGCAATATCAAGGGTTGTGATTCCCTCTTGCCTTTCTTTTAATCCTGCAAGAACAAATTCATGCATACAAAGTCTGGAATAAGGCAGATTATATTTTTCCTTCAATCTGTTCATCATATAATTGGCACTTAGAACAGCCGTCTCGCTTGCCGCCTTTAGCCCTTCTGCTCCCATAGAAAGAATATATGAATACGCTTTTAATATTACATTAAAGTTTCCGTAAAATGCTTTAACCTTACCAATTGAATTAGGTCTATCATAATCAAAAAAGTATCTTTCTCCATCCTTCTCTACTAATGGGACTGGAAGAAACGGCTCTAGATGTTTCTTTACGCCTACAGGTCCGCTTCCCG
The DNA here is from genome assembly GCA_050258375.1 of Deltaproteobacteria bacterium. Taxonomy (GTDB): domain Bacteria; phylum Bacillota; class Clostridia; order Acetivibrionales; family UBA4821; genus JBLMYQ01. The sequence continues at coordinate 51,961 of JBLMYQ010000082.1, forward strand.
GACCTCCTCCTCCATGAGGGGTAGAAAATGTCTTATGCAAATTCAAATGAACAACATCAAAGCCCATATCACCAGGTCTTGTTATTCCCATTATGGCATTCAGGTTTGCTCCATCGTAATATAAAAGACCTCCGGCATCATGTACAATTTTGCTGATTTCAGTTATATTAGGGTCAAACAATCCCAGTGTATTCGGATTTGTAAGCATCAACCCTGCTGTATCCTCTCCGACAGCCTGTTTAAGTGCCTCAATATTTACTCCGCCATTGTCATCTGATTTTACTTCAACAATCTTATACCCAACCATTGAAGCAGTTGCAGGATTGGTTCCATGCGCAGAATCAGGAATGATTATCTTGTCTCTTTTTTTGTCACCTTGTGACTCATGATAAGCCTTTATTATCATAATACCAGTAAGCTCGCCATGAGCTCCGGCTGCAGGCTGTAGGGATACTCTATCCATACCTGTTATTTCGCAAAGGATTTTATCCATATTGTACATAACCTCAAGTGCTCCCTGCGCAAGCTCTTCAGGAGCATAAGGATGAATACCGGAAAAACCATCTAACACTGCAATATCCTCATTAATTTTTGGATTGTACTTCATGGTGCACGAACCTAAAGGATAGAAGCCATTGTCTAATCCATGATTCCTTCTTGAAAGTGCGGTATAATGCCTTACAACATCAACCTCACTCACTTCAGGAATTTCAGGCTCTTCCTGTCGCCAATATGAAATTGGTATATTAAGCTGCTGCTGTTCTATATCAAGTTGAGGAAGATTTGCTCCTACCTTCCCTTCCTTACTTAGTTCAAAAATCAAATTCATAACTTACCTCCATTTAAATCTGAAAAACTAAATTTCTTATTCATATAATTAACTGCAAATAATTTATGAATAAAATTTTTTGACCCAATTGAAATGCCTCTAAGTCAAAACGTTCGTGAACCACTTCTCTATTTTAGTCTATCAACCAACTTATCTACGTCCTCTTTTGTACAAACTTCAGTAACACAATACAAAATACAGTTCTTAAGCTCAGGATAATCCTTTTCAAGCTCATATCCACCTATTATTCCATTATCAGCCAGCATTTTATTAATTTCCTTGGCAGACCTTTCTGACCTGATTACAAATTCATGAAAATATGGGCTTATAAACTCCATGCTGTATCCTTCAATATTGTCAATCTTCTGAGCCATGTATCTCGCCTTTTGTGCACATATTTCTGCAATGTGCTTTAAACCATTTTTCCCCACACAACTCAGGTAAGCTCCAACAGCAAGTGCATTTAGCGCTTGATTTGAGCATATATTTGAACTCGCCTTTTCTCTTCTAATATGCTGTTCCCTTGCCTGAAGCGTGAGTACAAATCCTCTTTTGCCATCTGCATCAATCGTTTCACCAACTATTCTTCCGGGAAGCTTTCTAATAAATTTTTCCTTAACTGCCATAAATCCAATAAAAGGACCTCCGAATGAAACAGGATTACCAAGTGGCTGACCATCGCCTATTGCGATGTCAGCTCCCAATTCTGCCGGCGGCTTGAGAATACCTAAAGAAATAGGATTAGCACTCATAACCGTTACTCCTCCGCTGTTATGAACCATTTCAAATATATCCTTACAAGGCTCAATACATCCGAAAAAGTTTGGGCTCTGCAATATTATTCCCGCAGTCTTGTCATCAAGCTTTACTTTCAAGTCTTCAATATCAGTTATTCCATTTTTATGGCCTAACTCGGTTACTTCCAGTCCATGTGCTTTCCCATATGTAAAAATAACCTTTCTGGTTTCAGGATTGATTGTTGAAGATATAAGGATTTTTGTTTTTCCCGTTATGTCTGCACACATAAATGCTGCTTCAGCTGCAGCTGTTGAACCATCATAAACAGAGGCATTAGAAGCATCCATTCCAGTCAGCTCACAAATCATTGTCTGATATTCAAAAATAGTCTGGAGCGTTCCCTGGCTTATCTCAGGCTGATATGGCGTATATGCAGTATAAAACTCAGAGCGTGTTATAACATGTTTTACGACAGATGGTATAAAGTGGTTATATGCTCCAGCCCCCCTAAAGCACAAAAAATCCGAAGCATTTTTTTTACTCAGATTCTTAAAGTATCTTTTTATTTCTATTTCCGATTTTGGAATTGGAAGCTTAAGCTTTCTATTTAATTTGATTTCTTCAGGAATATCTTTAAAAAGTTCTTTGATTCCAGATAATCCAATCTCTTCAAGCATTTCTTTTCTATCATTATCTGTTATTGGAATATAAGAATTCATAACATAAATCCTTTCTCAAATTAGTCCCCTCTCTATTTTAATAGAGGAGGCTAAGGCATAAGCTATTCTTTACAAATATCTTCATACTGCTCTTTGGTAAGCATTTTCTCAAATTCTGTTAAATTACTCGTTTCTATAGCAATTAACCAGTTTTCATACGGTGCCTGGTTTATTTTTTCAGGTGAATCCAAAAGCACTTCATTAACCTCAACAACCTTCCCGCTTAATGGCGTATAAATATCAGACACAGCTTTTACCGATTCAACAACTCCGATTGAGTCTCCTGCTTTGATTACCTTGCCTTGCTGAGGAAGCTCAACAAAAACAATATCTCCCATAGCATGCTGGGCATGGTCGGAAATTCCAATATAAGCTTTTTCGCCTTCTATTCGAGCCCATTCATGTGTGCTTGCAAATTTGACGTTATCTGGTACGTTCATTACAATACCTCCCTCTGCTAATTGATATCAAATACCTTTTGTGCATTTTTATAAAATACTGCCTGTCTGTCTTCTTCATTCTCAAATAATTCTTCAATCAATTTTATATAAATATCAACCTCATTAAGGTAGGTATCATTGCCCATAAAATCAGTACCAAATAAAACCTGGTCTGTTATTCCTGGATAATATTTAAATGCCTTTTTGATATCCTCCTTAAATACTTCATATGTATCCACATCAAGAATTCCGGAAATATCTGCATAGACATTATTATTTTTATTAAGCACCATGGCTGTTTCCATTATATATGGGAACCCAAAATGTGTAATAATAAATTTAGTATCCGGATATCTGGTAGCAGCTTCATCAATGTAAACAGGGTTTACGTATTGAAGCTGTGCCTGACTATTCTCGAATTGATATAACGCCCCCGAATGCAGTATTACTGGGATGTTTTGTTCATGTGCAAATACATAAACCGGAAGTACTCTTTCATTATATGGATAAAAATGTTGATATCCGGGATACAGCTTAATTCCTTTTATCTTATTGGTATTTTCCATTTTTTCTTTTATTTCTTCAATCTGGTTTAGAATATTAATCTCAAAATCTATACTCTCAATAAGATACAAATTGGAGTTATTCTCAACAAAATCATTTACCCCTTCATCTCTTCCTTCAAACGTTCCACCACAAAAATCCTTTATTAATTTTATACATATAAAAGCATCCGCAGGATGTTTTTCAAGATACTCATTAAGGATATCATGGTTGAATATATGGGTATGTGCATCTATAATCACTTTTTTACCTCCTGTAAAATGGTGTTATAACAGTTTTTGCAAGGATTGGTTTTTCTCTTATTTGTATATATAATTCCTGTCCCTCAATTATTTTTCCGTTCTCTTCAATATCTATCTTCCCTGAATCAACAAGTGCCAGCGCCAGATTTTTATTTAAATTCGGACAGAATGAGCCGGTTGTTACAGTTCCAATTATATTCCCGTCAATAATTACAGGATAACCACCTCTAGGTATTCCCCTCTCAATCATTTCTATACCTATAAGCATACGAGGTATCCCATTTTCTTTTTGTTTTATAAGCGCTTCTTTGCCAATGAAATCTGATTTGTCAAATTTTATATATCTTTCAAGCCCTGCCTCTAAAGGTGTAATATCATCAGCAAGCTCATGTCCGTATAACGGCATACATGCTTCAAATCTTAAAGTATCTCTCGCTCCTAACCCGACAGGAACAGCTCCCATATCCTTACCGGCTTCTAAAATGCTTCTCCATAAATCTGGTGCATCCTTTGGCGAGCAGTAGATTTCAAAGCCATCTTCACCTGTATATCCTGTTCTGGAAACAATACATTTAAGGTTTGAAACAAACACTTCTCTTTCAAAAGAATAATATTTAAGGGAATTTAGACTAAAATCAGTTAACTTTGATAGAATTTTCAAAGCTTTAGGCCCTTGGATAGCTAATTGAGCAGTTTGCCCTGATACGTTTTCCACAAAAACCTCTTTGGGAGAATGTTGTTTTATCCATTTCAAATCCTTATCAATATTTGATGCATTAACTACAAGCATATACTCATTATTTCCAAGCTTGTATACCAAAATGTCATCAACAACACCGCCCTTGTTATTGCATAAATGCGCATATCTGATTTTCCCTCTTTTTAAAGAAGAAATCTCGTTTGCCAGAAGATACTCTAAAAAGCTGGTGGCTTCTTCTCCAAAGACGAGGATTTCCCCCATATGAGAAACATCAAATAATCCCACACTGCTTCTTACAGCTTTATGCTCATCAATTATACCTGAAAACTGAACCGGAAGTGCCCAGCCTGCAAAATCTACAACCTTTCCTCCGTATTCACTATAAATATCAAACAAAGGTGTTTTCAATAAATTATCCACTTTCAAGCAGCTCCTTATATTTCTACACTCTTAGCCCTACCTGGCTTTTAAACTTAGTGATAAAATCTCTATAAACCTCTTTTTCCTTAACTACATCCATGAGCTTATTGTAAAAGCCATTTTCAGGTCGTGTTCTTCTACTATTATAATACCGGTTTGCGATTCTCCAAAACTTCTGCGGAAACTCCATTAGTGCAATAAGCACATCCATTTCTTCATTGTCAATTTTGCTGATTGTATCATACCAATTCAGAACTTGTAATGCAATATCTACATTCCAATTATATTCACCCATAATTTTTCTTAGGAAGCTTGCAATATCATATATTCTTACTTCACTGCATAAATAATCAAAGTTCTGCAAATGAAGATTTTCACTGCCATCAAATGTAAGATTATGAAACGAATAATCTCTATGACAGTATTCCCTTTTTTCTTTCGCTTTCTGCACAATTTTTAGATAAGCCGGGGAGTAGATTATCTCTATGGATGAATAGCTTCTTTCTATAAAGAAGTCAACATTATCAATAAATAAAAAATCAAATCTATTTCTACTTTTTTGAGCAACTTTTTTAAGCCTTAATAATTCTTCACTTCTTTTCGTAAGAGTTGACGGAAGCTGCCCCAGCTCATCACGCAATTTAATCCCTGCCGGAGGCAAATATCCCTCTATTCCATTATGAAAATTTGCAAGAGTCTCTGTAGTAATTTTAACATCCTCTTGCTTTTTAAAATCACACTCTTTTCCGTTTATCCAGTCAATAGCAACAAATATTTCATCATTAAAAACAATATATGGATTCCCTTCCGGCGACAAATAAAATCTATCAATATAAATAAAACCGTTTTTCACAAGGTATTCCTTAGCATTATGTATAAAAATAAGCCTATCAATTCCGTATCCTACTTTTTTTATACATATCTGACCCTTCGGAGTAAATACTTTGCACATATCTCTTACAACGCTTACATCACCTTTGAATCCAAAACGCTCACTAATATGTTGAGCCTCAGAAATAATCATACACATACCCCCAATTCATAATTAATTTTATGCTGGGTGGTTTGTGTCTATGAGTACAAAGAAAGGTTATATAGTTTTTACTAAAAATGTTGATTTATATTTTATCTTCATGTGGTCAAACGCAAGCTTGGCTTCCTCTGAGTTTTTGAATATCCCATATACAGTTGAGCCGCTTCCTGACATTAATGACCCTTCTGCCCCTGTTCTTAATAATTCTTCCTTTATTTCATCTATAACCGGATATTCAACTGCTGTAACTGATTCGAGCGCATTATACAGACTTTTGCCTACTTCTTGGAGATCATGATTTTTCATATTATCAATAAGTTTCTCTGTGCAAGGCTTGGTCATGGGTTTATTATCAATATATTTTCCAAAAACATAAGCAGTTGATACAGAAAAATTCGGTTTAACCATAACTACATCAATACTACTAAAACTATCCAGCTGTGTAATCCTTTCACCTATTCCTTCTACAAGAGCAGTTCCGCCAATAACACAAAAAGGAACATCCGCTCCAACCTTTTTACCAAGCTGTGAAAGATGTTCTGACGTTTGTCCAAGTTCAAACAAGCTGTTCATTCCTTTTATTACCCCAGCTGCATCAGCACTTCCTCCTGCCAATCCTGCACCTATTGGGATATTCTTTTCAATCTCTATCTTAACTCCATCTTTGATTCCAAATTTATCAAGCATTAGCTTTGCCGCTTTACTAGCAGTATTTTTCTCTCCTGTTGGAATATTTGCATTAACTATCAGCTCAATTCCCTCACTAATTTTTGTCAGCTTTATTTCATCGTAGAGAGAAACTGTCTGCATAATCATTTTAAGGTCATGATATCCGTCAGACCTCTTTCCAATAACATCAAGATACAGATTAATTTTCGCAGGAGCCTTTATTGAAAGTTGATTAATAAGTCCTTCCCCCTTCCTACCCTTCCTCCGAAATCAAGGAAAGGAATCAGTTAGATATTAGAATTTTAGTCCCTAAGAAATCACTAATTCTTCCAGATAGATAGAAAGTTAGATGTCATTTCTTATCAAATCTTCATACGTTTCCCTGTTCACAATAACCTTGTGTGTTCCCTTATTAACCATTACAACCGCAGGTCGCGGAATTCTGTTGTAATTGCTTGACATTGAATAATTATAAGCTCCCGTAGACATTACTGCAATAATATCTCCCACTTCAGCCATCTGAAGCTTCATGCCTTCACCTATCAAATCACCGGATTCACAGCATTTGCCCGCAAGCGTTATAACATCATCTTTAGGCTCATTAGCTTTATTTGCAGAAACCACCTCATACTCTGCCTGATATAATATATACCGTGGATTATCAGACATTCCGCCATCTATAGAAACATATTTGCGTATCCCGGGAATCTCTTTGACCGAGCCTACAGTATAAAGAGTAATTCCTGCAGAACCTACAATTGATCTTCCAGGTTCAATTAGAATTTTCGGAATATCAATTCCTTTTTCTTTTGCGGCATCCTTTATTTTGCCCGAAGCGGCTTCCAAAAAATTTTCATATTTTTCATGCTCTTGCTCCGAAGTATATTTTATTCCGAATCCACCGCCAAGATTAAGTTCTTTTATTATTATCCCAAACCTTTGCTTTATTTCAAAAATAAAGTTCATCATAACTTCAGCCGCTTCTACAAAAGGATTTACATCGAATATCTGAGAACCAATATGGCAGTGCAATCCAATAACATTTATATTCTTTAGCTTACTTGCCTTTTCAATTATTTCAACTGCTTCCCCGGTTTCAAGTGCAAAGCCAAACTTTGAATCAATCTGCCCTGTTTTTATAAATTCATGAGTATGCGCTTCTATTCCGGGCTTTATTCTGAAACTAACATCAGAAATTATTCCTTTTCTTTGTGCTAAAAGGTTTATTCTCTCAAGCTCTTCAATATTATCAACGATTATTCGTCCAATATTATTGTCTAAAGCCAGCTGAATTTCTTCAAGCGTTTTATTGTTTCCATGAAAGTATATTTTATCTGCTGGAAACCCAGCCTTGATAGCTGTATATAGTTCTCCGCCTGAAACCACATCCAGCCCCAAGCCTTCTTCTTTGATTATTTTGCAAATATAAAGGGAACAAAAAGCTTTGCTAGCATACAAAACCATTCCATCCCCATCATAAAATTTATCCAAAGAGCTCTTAAACGCTCTACAATTTTTCCTGATTAATTCTTCATCCATAACATACAACGGGGTTCCATATTGGCTTGCAAGCTCAATACAATCGCAGCCTCCTATTTCCAGATGCCCCTTACCATTAACACTTAAAGATTCAGACACAAACATTATTCAACACCGCCCGACTGTTTTTTCAAATTTTAGCATTTATACAGGCAGGTGTCAATGATAAGGCATTAAGCTCATGTTATAAAATGAGCCTTGTTTAATGGCTAAAATGTATTCTGAGTTTACTGAATTTAAAAAAGATATGACTGACTTTAAAGATGATATGATTGGATTCAAGGACGATATGACCGGCTTTAAAGACGATATGATTGAGTTTAAGGACGATATGACTGGAACTATGAATTCCATTAATAAGACAGTTATAAGAATAGAAAATGAACATGGCGAAAAGCTTTCAGCATTGTTTGAAGGCTGGAAGCAAAATACAGACAAGCTTGATAGAATAGAAAAAGAAATATCCCGCCAAGATGGAGTAATTTTGAGAAAAATCAAATAGAGCTAGTTATATTTTCTTCACCTTAGCCCCTTGTGCCGTATCCTCAATCACATATCCCATTTCCTTTATTCTATCTCTTAATTCATCAGACAGCTTCCACTCTTTATTTTCCCTGGCGTTTTGACGCTGCTCCACCAATTCCTGTACTTCAGCCGGAATCTCTTCTCCCTTTTTTTCAACAACCTTATCCAACTCAAGCGCAAGAACCCTATCAAAATCCATCAGCAGCTTCGCAAAATCAGCAGACTTTCTGGAGTCCTTGATAATTTCCCAGACAACCGTCATAGCCTTTGGAATATTTAAATCATCATTTATTGCTTCTTTAAATTCATGTCTAAGATTTTCAAGCTCCTGTTGACTTATTTTTTCAATGCCATTTTTGTGAGCCAATACTCCCTCTCTTATCTTATCCAAGGAATTTTGCGCACCTTGCAAGCCCTCCCATGTAAAATTGAGCTTGTTCCTGTAATGTGCATTATAACTAAACAACCGGTATGCCACCGGCTCAAAGCCTTTTTCTTCCAAATCATCTATTGTGTATATATTCCCAAGACTCTTGGACATTTTCCCGCCATCAACAAGAATAAATTCATTATGCATCCAAAAAATTGCAGGATTTTTTCCGGTAAGCCCTTGTGATTGTGCAATTTCATTTTCGTGATGAATTGGAATATGATCAATTCCCCCTGTATGAATATCAAACTGTTCATCAAGGTATTTTTTGCTCATTGCAGAGCATTCGATATGCCATCCCGGATATCCCTGTCCCCACGGACTTGCCCACTGCATAATATGTTCCTTGGGTGCTTTTTTCCACAATGCAAAATCAGCCGGATTTTTTTTCTCATCATTGACTTCGACTCTGGCACCGGCTAATTGTTCTTCAATCGCTGCCCCAGATAACTTTCCATATTCTTTGAACTTTGATATATCAAAATAAATCCCGTCACCAATTTCGTAAGCATATCCTTTTTCAACCAGCCCCTCAACAAATTCAATCATCTCCGGTATATGCTCTGTTGCCTTGCATACAACCTCAGGCTTTTGGATATTTAATCTTGCACAATCTCTCATAAATATCCCGGTATAATATTCTGCAATTTCCCACGGAGTTTTTTTCTGCTCCCTTGCAGTCTTGAGCATCTTGTCCTCGCCCTCATCAGCATCAGAACGCAAATGTCCAACATCAGTTATATTCATAACATGCTTTAAATCATACCGATTATATTGCAGCATTCTTCTTAATGTATCAGCAAATATGTAAGCCCTTAGATTCCCTATATGTGCGAACATATAAACCGTAGGTCCGCATGAATAGATACGGACTTGATTGCCCTTCAAAGGCTTAAATTCTTCTTTTTGTTTTGTGAGTGTATTATATAATTTCATATCTATCTCTCCCTTTCAAGCTAATCATTTGGATTAAAGTGCAAATCCTTATTACACGACGGACAGCCTGTACAATCCTGTGGACAATCAATATTCAAATCACTCAGCATTTCTTTACAGATTTCCTTAGCCGGCTTTTCATCCTTATCTATCACCAAATTTATTGTGACCTTTTCATCAGTTTCGCTGGTATATACATTAACCTTTCTATCTTTGACATTCAAATCAAATTTATCAGTTGAAACAACAAAATGTTGACATTTTAAACAATCAAACTCTAATGATTTCTTAACATTTTTCCCCTTCCAGACACCTACAACAGTTGTATTAGGAGGCACTTCTGCAAGAACCACAGCATTTGCTCCAACCTTTGCATTGTCTCCAACCTTAAATGGTCCTAAAACCTTTGCTCCGGTACTAATTAATACATTGTTCCCAATTGTCGGATGTCTCTTTCCTTTATCTTTTCCTGTTCCGCCAAGGGTTGCTCCCTGATATATGGTTACATTATCACCAATTTCAGTTGTTTCTCCAATAACAACTCCCATTCCATGATCTATAAATAAATTTTTCCCAATTTTTGCTCCCGGATGAATCTCTATTCCTGTAAAGAATCGCGCAAGCTGTGAAATCAATCTGGCAATAAAGAAAAATTTAATTTTGTAAAAGAAATGTGCTGCTCTATGTAAAATAACCGCATGAAAGCCCGGATACAGAAGAATTACTTCAAGTACATTCCTGGCCGCAGGGTCCCTTTCTTTAATACCTTTTATAATTCCCATAATTTGGCCTCCTTCTAACCCTCATCCCCAATCCCCTTCCCCCACGACATTGGTGGAAGGAGTGCATCAGATTAATTGTAAACTATCTATCCTAAAATTTCACATTTCTCCCTGTGAAAGTGTCAGAAGCAAGCAGTGTAAGGAAGCAACGCAGCAATGCGAGCTTATCACGTTATCACACTATAGTACCGCCGCCGACTACTATATCCCCCTGATAAAACACCACTGCCTGACCTGGCGTAACAGCTCTTTGCTTCTGTTCGAACTTAACTTTGATTTGCCCGTTAGATAACGGGCTTATACAGGCTTTTGCCTCTTTTGCGGAATATCTAATCTTTGCAGTAAGTTTCATCTCTGTTTCCAGCTTTTCAAAAGGAATCAGATTTACATCTCCTGCAATTAGTTCATCTGTGAATATTTCGTTCTCATCCCCCAAAACTACTTGGTTTTTAGCTGTATCAATTGCTGTTACAAACACAGGCTTTCCAAGCGCAACTCCCAATCCTTTTCTTTGTCCTATTGTATAATGGACTATTCCTTTATGCCTGCCCAGTACTTTCCCATTAGTATCCACAAAGCTTCCAGGCTTTGAAATTCCAGTCTGCCTACTCTCTATATAATATCCATAATCACCATCAACAAAACATATTTCCTGACTTTCAGGCTTATTAGCAACCTTGAGTCCCAGCTCCTCGGCAATTTTTCTTACCTCGTCCTTTTTTTCAAAATCCCCTAAAGGAAATAGTGTATGCTCAATCTGCTGCTGTGTCATACCATATAATACATAAGTCTGATCTTTTAAAACAGCTTGCGACCTTTTCAAAAGCCATCTTCCCGTTTCTCCGCACAATTCCGTTTTAGCATAGTGCCCTGTTGCTATATAATCAATTCCCATTGCTTGTGCTTTTTTAAGAAACAAATCAAACTTTATATGCTTATTACATGCAATACACGGATTCGGAGTATGCCCTAAAGTATATTCCCGGATAAAATAGTTGATTACATTTGTTTGAAATTCTTCTTTAAAATTGAAAACGTAATGAGGAATTCCAATAATGTCAGCAACCCTCTTGGCATCATTAACCGCATCTAATGAGCAACACATAGAGTCTGTGACTTGCCCTTCTTCATCCCACAGCTTCATTGTTACACCAATAACATCATAACCATTTTGTACCAAAAGAGCGGCTGCCACCGAACTATCTACGCCACCGCTCATTCCAATCATAACACTCTTTTTCAATATAACACATTCCTCTTTTTATAATTAATTCTTTAAAATCCAGTCGAGCCAATGTCTCTCCCCTACAACCTTACATATATGTCTTTGCGGCTTTAACTGTCAATTATTCACATCCTTCATCATCGCAATGGCACTTGTTACAGCATCCTGTACAACCAGCTTCTAAAGGCTTGCGTCCAGTTTTAACCAAGTAATCATCTACTGCAGTTTTTATTGCTTCTTCAGCAAGATTTGAACAATGCATTTTAACCGGAGGTAGTCCGTCTAATGCCTCAGCAACAGCCTGATTGGTAAGCTTTAAAGCCTCTTCGATGGTTTTGCCTTTAACAAGCTCAGTAGCCATACTGCTTGTAGCAACCGCAGCAGCGCAGCCAAAGGTTTTGAACTTTGCATCAACAATTACATCATTCTCTATTTTAAGATACATCTTCATTATATCTCCACATTTAGCATTGCCAACTTCACCTATTCCATCAGCATTTTCGATTTCTCCAACATTTTTAGGATTCATAAAATTTTGCATAACCTTATCACTGTACATTTTTTTCACCTCTTAATATTTTTTCGTATAATGGAGACATCTCGCGCAATCTTTGAACAATTGGCGGAATTACTTCTAAAACATAATTTATATCTTCTTCGGTATTTTCTTCACCCAAAGTAAGTCTAAGTGAACCATGTGCTATTTCATGCGTTAATCCAATCGCCAAGAGCACATGTGAAGGGTCAAGTGAGCCTGATGAGCATGCAGAACCGCTTGAGCCTGCAATTCCTTTCATATCAAGCATCAAAAGCAAAGATTCACCTTCAATGAATTCAAAAGAAAAGTTTGCATTACCTGGAAGCCTTTTTTCCGGATGCCCATTTAGTCTGACAAACGGAACCTTTTCTACTATCCCATCTATAAGAGCCTTTCTTAATTTAAGAAGCCTGGAGTTGTAATTTTCTAAGTTGTTTGAAGCAATTTCAATTGCTTTTCCCAAGCCCACTATTCCTGCTACATTTTCAGTGCTTGCCCTTCTTCCTCTTTCCTGACCTCCGCCTTGAATGAAAGATGAAATCTTGACACTCTTTTTAATATACAAAACTCCTACACCCTTCGGACCATAAAACTTATGAGCTGAAAGAGAAAGCAAATCTATCTTCAAATCTTCAACATCTATTTTCACATTGCCTATTGCCTGAACTGCATCAGTATGAAAATAAATACCTTTTTCTCTTGCAATCCTTCCTATTTCTTCTATAGGCTGAATTGTTCCTATCTCATTATTTGCAAACATAATTGAAATAAGAATGGTTTCAGGTCTTATCGCATTTTTTAGATTATCAAGTGAAATTAACCCATCAGAATTTACAGGGAGATAAGTAACCTCGAATCCATCATTTTCAAGATATTTGCATGTATTTAGAACTGCATGGTGTTCTATTGCAGAGGTTATAATATGATTGCCCTTGGATTTATTTGCATAAGCGACTCCTTTAATTGCCCAGTTATCAGCCTCGCTTCCACCTGAAGTAAAATATATTTCGCTTGGGTTTGCTCCAAGTGCTTTTGCTGTTTTTTCCCTGGCCTCTTCAACAGCTTTTTTGCTTTCTCTACCAATTGAATAAACGGAAGAAGGATTCCCGAATTTTTCACTAAAGTAGGGAATCATGGCTTCCACAACTTCCTTTTTAACAGGCGTTGTTGCTGAATGATCAATGTATATCAATTTATCCACTAATATCATCTCCTTACCAGAAACGTTATAAGCATTTTTCAGATCTTTTATTCTGTTTTTTACTCGATTGCCTTCTCATTTCCCCTCTATCTCGAGAGATGGGACTAAGAGGTGAGTTGTACAAAAAACTATCACTTTGACATTTTTTTGTCAATGCTTACAAAATATCTTGTAAGGCTTCTTTGATAGTATTTTCATCAATATTTGATGTTATTCGCACTTCTCCGATTTTTACTGGAACAATGTAGTTAATCCTACCTTTTTTAACTTTTTTATCTAATTGCATTAAAGAATATATATCTTCTGAATCAAGTCCTTTATGTATCACCGGAAGCTTTAACTTCTGAAGAAGCTTTATTATACGGTTGAAATCGCTTAAGGATAACAAACCCATTCTGACTGCCATATTAGATATTGCAACCATCCCTATCGAAACACATTCACCATGTAGCATTGAAAAATCGGATTCGCTCTCAATAGCATGTCCTATTGTATGTCCAAAATTAAGAATCTCTCGTAAACCTGTTTCTCTTTCATCAATTGAAACAATTTCAGCTTTTATTTTACAGTTTCTCTCAATTACAGTTGAAAGAACCTCAGTATTCCTCTCACATAATGCTTCGATATTATTTTCAAGATATTCAAACAGTATTTCATCCTTAATTATTGCATGCTTAACTATTTCACCAAATCCCGAAAAATATTCTCTTTCGGGCAAAGTTTTCAACGCACCAGTATTAATATACACACATTTTGGCTGATAAAATGAACCGATTATATTCTTAACTCCTTCGAAATCTACTCCAACCTTGCCACCAATACTGCTGTCGCATTGTGCTAAAACACTTGTTGGAACCTGTATAAAGTTTAGTCCTCTCATATAGGTAGCCGCTGCAAAGCCCGCCATATCACCAGCAACACCACCCCCAAGTGCTATGATAGCATCTCCACGTTCAAATTTGTTTTTGAGGCATGCTTTATAAATTTCATTCACAGTTTCAATGTTCTTACTGCTTTCACCAGCAGGAAAAACATGTTTGAAGGGTACAGCACCAACCTTTTCAATTTCCTTAAAGCATTCAGCAGAAAATATCTTATCAACATTCGAATCAGCGACAACCATTATCTTATAGCTTTTATATGGAGCTAGAGCATATTCTGCAAGATTGGCAAAGCTACCATGTATATATATATCATAACTTCGTTCAGCAATTGGCACATGTACTTTTAGCATAAAATTACTCCTCAATTTTGATATTGCTATTATACTTTATAAATTTCTCTAAATAAAGAAAAATTACCATTAAATATTTATTTCTATTTTCCTATCTTTGTATAAATTCATTAGAAAATGGAAGATATGTATTTGTATATGATAGATAAACTATAATAATAGCTTAATTCACGAATATAAAATACATAATTTTAGTGATATAATTTTAAAGAATATACCATTTTATTTATAAGCATCTTATGCTTAACGCCTCTGTTTTTTTATACAGGCAGGTTATTAGTAGGATTTAAGCAAATTCAACCGTATTTTGCTATGTAGTACACTCAACTGAGTGCAGTAAAAATCCGTTTGAGAGCATGTGGCTCGGCGGGAAGGAAAGGAAGATAAATATGAGAATTTGGAAAGAATCTTCTGGTTGTAATGAATATCAATTTTTCGTTTTAATTGAGTCTTTTTTGAAATTTGCTTGCTCTCACGACCACATTATTCATGAATACTCTGTCCCTATAAGTCCGGATGCACTATCTACGTATATAGTGGAAAGGATTGCCGCCCAACAAATATCCCCTTCGCACATACAATTAAAAGATATCGCCCTCTATGGAACGGCAAAGACTCCCAACAGAATTTACTCTCCGGAAACACAGGACAACCTCTTTCTTCCGAATTTAACTATAACTAAGAGTAAAATCATCAGCAGTCATATAATTAAGGCTGCACCCGGAATAAACACAGATGCAGTTGTAGTCGGGGGGAAAGCACGGATTATAAAATGCTACAATGCAGAATGTGTTGTGGCACAGCAACCTGAAGACAGAACCTCCACCTCCGGAGGGACTACTACAAGCGAAGCACTTGTAACACTTTATGGACCCCAAAGCTATGTCCTTTTAGCCTCACGCTATGAAAAAGTTGAAATAACTCCGCAGGGAGTGATTGAGACCTATATTGATTTTTCGGAAGGAGATAAACTGCTAGGCTTGTCACTCTGAAATCAATAATGGCATCAAAAAATTAGGGGCAAGCCAATGGCTTGCCCCTAATTTCAGATATTCTTTTTTATTTATTAACACTCCAAATTATCATAGGCTGGCTTTTGTGTCATTTCCTCAATATACATATTTATGTTTTCTATAGAAACCATTTCTTTGGTAATCTTAAAAAAGTGCTGCCCCATTATTGCAATTCTTACCGCTTCATTAAAAAGCTTTGGCTTTAGTATAAGTACTTTTAAAAGAAACTTTGAATAATAAATTCCATAGGATGAAAGTGCCTGTCTGAACAAAGACATAACCAAGGCTCTTAGTTCCTTTAATTTTACAGGCTTATATGCAACCTTTTTAACAGGGAGATTTTTCAAAAGCTCCCATGCTCTATCAAAATAGTTTTTAGGTAAATAAATAGCAGAAAGAACCTTTTTATAACCTTCAATAAGCCCCTTATAATCCATTTTAGGAATAAAATTCAACTGTAAATCATGAGTATTGTTTCCACTCGACTCTTTTATAATTCTTCCTTCTGACTTGAGCCTTTTATAGAGCTTAGTATTAGGTAGTGCATTTAGTAAGCCTACCATTGCCATTGGTATTCCTGCTTTTTGAATAAAGTTTATTTGAAGATCAAATATATTTTTAGGATCATTGTCAAAACCCAGAATAAATCCTCCGCTTACCTCCATACCTTTTTTCTGAATAATCTTTATTGATTCAAGCAGGTCTTGTTTAATATTCTGACCTTTGTTTGCTTCAACCAGACATTCCTGAACCGGGGTTTCAATTCCTAGAAACACCATATCAAACCCTGCTTCAACCATTAGATCCATAAGTTCTTCTTCATTGGCGAGATTAACACTTGCTTCTGTGAAGAATGTAAATGGATATTCTCGTTTTTTCTGCCACTTGGCAATCTCCGGCAGTAATTTTTTCACCTGAACTTTATTCCCTATAAAATTGTCATCTACAATAAATACCGAACCTCTAAACCCAGATTGATAAACTGTTTCCAATTCATTAATAAACTGCCATGGATTTTTAGCACGCGGAGTACGCCCAAACATCTCAATAACATCACAAAAATCACAATTAAAAGGACATCCTCTTGAGAATTGAAGAATAGCTGAAACATATTTCTTTACATTTATTAAATCATATCTGGGTGGTGGTGTAAAAGTAATATCCGGCTTTGTTTCATCGCTATATATCTTTTTTGCACATCCCTTTTCAAAATCCTCTATAAATCTTTGAAGTGTGATTTCTCCTTCATTCAGCACAAAATAATCCACACCAGTAATGTTTTCATAGGATGAGGTTGGATATGGTCCTCCTGCTACAATTGGCTTTTTAAGTTTATTGCATAATTTAACAACCTTTTGGAATGATTCTTTTTGAACAATCATTGCAGAAATAAAGATAAGCTCTGCATTTTGAATATCTTTTTCCCTAAGCTTGGTTACATTCATATCAATAAGCTTGATATCATAATTATCAGGCATTAAGCCTGCTATAGTAAGAAGCCCAAGCGGTGGAAATGGTGCTTTTCTCTTTATAAACGGGAGAGCATATTTAAAGCTCCAGTACGTTACAGGGATTTCAGGATAAACCATTAATACTTTTCTTTTTATTGTATTCACCTTCGATTTCTATTTTTTACTTATTTTAGCATATTGATTTCTTTACATAGTTTACTCTCTTAAAATAAGTATTACAACAAAATTTTATATTTTTTTAAAAAATTCAAGGGCGAGCCATTGGCCCGCCCCTACAATTCACCCTTCTAATTCTCCTCTATTGAAAAGAGAGGGACCAGGGGTGAGTTAAACCGTTCCTGCACATCTTCCACACAATGTCGGATGCCCTGCATCTTTCCCTACTGATTCACTGTACATCCAGCATCTTTCGCACTTTTCGCCAGGTGCATTTTCAACCTTGATTTCCAGACCTGTCAATTCACCTTTAGCCAATCCGCCAGAACCTTTTGCAAGTTCTACAGCTGAAACAATGAATATTGTTACCAATTCATCTTTTATTCCGTCTAAGAAAGCAAAATTCTTTTCATCAGCATATAGCGTAACCTTTGCATTTAGCGAATGCCCGATTATTTTTTCTGTTCTGGCAACTTCCAAAGCTTTTGAAACATCGCTTCTGATATCAAGGATTTTGTTCCACTTTTCTTCGAGTTTTTCGTCTATATATTTTTCATTTACCACAGGCCATTCATTTAACAATATGCTTTCCTTATCATGCGATTTTCTGTGAGGCATATACTGCCAGATTTCTTCTGTTGTAAATGCAAGCATAGGAGTAAGCATTCTTACAAGCACATCAAGGATTTCATACATAGCTGTCTGCGCTGCTCTTCTATCTATAGAATCAGCCTTTGATGTGTAAAGTCTATCTTTTATAATATCAAGATAAAAGTTGCTCATATCAACAACACAGAAATTATGAATTGAATGATAAACTATGTGGTACTCATAATTTTCAAATGCCTCTGTAACACGTTTAATAAGCTTGTTAACCTTCATAATTGCCCATTTGTCTATTTCCTGAAGCTCTGAATACTGCACACTGTGAAAATCAGGCTCAAAATCAGATATATTCCCAAGTATGAATCTTGCTGTATTCCTGATTTTTCTGTAAACCTCAGACATCTGCTTGATAATTTCTTTTGAAACCCTTACATCATTTTGATAATCGGCAGATGCAACCCAAAGCCTCAATACATCTGCTCCGAATTCTTTTATGATTTCCAGCGGGTCAACTCCATTCCCTAAAGATTTTGACATCTTTTTACCTTCACCATCAACCGTATATCCATGTGTCAATACTGTCTTGTATGGTGCTGTTCCTCTTGTCGCAACAGCCGTAAGAAGCGATGACTGGAACCAGCCTCTATGCTGGTCGCTTCCTTCAAGATACATATCTGCAGGCCAGCTTAAATCATCCCTTGTTTCTAAAACTGTTTCATGTGTGGAGCCGGAATCAAACCATACATCCATGATGTCTTTTTCTTTTGTAAAGCTTGTGCAGCCGCATTTACACTTTGTTCCTACAGGAAGGATGTCTTTCGCTTCCATCTGATACCAAACATCAGACCCTTTTTCACCAAATAATTTTTTAACAGTGTTTATTGTTTGGTCATTTAATAAAACTTCATCACAATCAGCACAATAAAATATCGGAATCGGAAGTCCCCAGTATCTCTGTCTGGAAATACACCAGTCCCCTCTATCTCTAACCATGTTGGTTATTCTTTCTTCGCCCCATCCGGGAATCCATTTAACGCTTTTGATAGCTTCAAGTGCTTGTTCTCTGAATCCGTTAATTGATGCAAACCACTGTTTTGTAGCCCTGAACAGAATTGGTTCTCTACATCTCCAGCAGTGAGGATATTGATGGACAACCTCCGCCTCTGCAAAAAGATGCCCGGTTGATACCAATTCTTCATAAATAGCCTTATTAGCTTTTTTATAAAACAATCCCTTGAACTGCCCTGCCAACTCATTCATAACACCTTTATCATCAACAGGAACAACAACCTCAATTCCGTATTTCTGACATACCTGAAAGTCCTCCTGCCCATGACCCGGAGCCGTATGAACGCAGCCTGTACCAGCTTCCAGGGTAACGTGTTCTCCATTGATTACTACCGATTCTCTGTCAAAGAATGGGTGCTTGCACTTTATACCCTCAAGCTCACTTCCTTTAAATCTTTTTAATATTTCATAAGAAGTAGTTGTCGCTTGCTTCATAACCCCTTCAGCTAATTCCTCTGCCATAACATACACTTCATTGTTTGCTTTAACTAAAGCATAGTCAAAATCGGCATTTAAGCAAACAGCCATATTTCCGGGCAGTGTCCAGGTTGTTGTTGTCCATATAACAAAGTACACCTTCTCTTTTACTCCTGCAAATAAACCCTTGTCATCCTTAACTTCAAATTTTACGAATATAGATTTATTTTTATCCTCGGCATATTCGATTTCTGCTTCTGCCAAAGCTGTTTCACAGTCAGCACACCAGTACACAGGTCTTAGCCCTTTGTATATATAACCCTTTTTAGCCATTTCCCCAAATACTTCAATCTGCTTTGCTTCAAACTTAGGGTCAAGAGTAATATAAGGATTATCCCAATCACCTATTAGCCCTAGTCTTTTGAATTGCTCTCTTTGCTTGTCAACATATCCAAGCACAAATTCCTTACAAAGCTTTCTAAGCTCAACAGGACTTATTTCCTGCCTGTTTATATTTAAAGCCTTTATAGCTCTTAATTCTGTTGGAAGACCATGTGTATCCCATCCCGGAACATACGGTGTACGATATCCACGAAGAGCCTTATATTTTACCACCACATCCTTGAGAATCTTGTTTAATGCATGACCAATGTGTATGTCTCCATTTGCATAAGGAGGTCCATCATGCAGGATATATGTTGGCTTATCCTTGTTCTTTTCCATTTGCATTTTGTATATATTTTTTTCTTCCCACTGCTTTAATATCTCCGGCTCTCTCTCCGGTAAATTGGCCCTCATCGGGAAATCGGTTTTTGGCAGATTTAAAGTGCTGCTGTAGTCCATAGTTATCTTCCTTTCTATATGTTTATATTAATTAGAATTTTTTAAGTAGGGTTTTTCTCTTGCGCTCTTTTCCTCTAGCCACCAACATCTTCTAGCTCGCTAGTATAACAGTTTAGAAAAAACACATAAAAGTTTTTTCTTGTACCCTAGCAGCCACCTGGGTAACCTCATAGGGGGCATTCCCCCTAATGACGGATGAATTACGCATCCTGTCACCCCCTTCTGGAGTATTCCTTAATAGTGTCACGTGCTAGCGCTTGAAGTGTTGGCGACTTTTCCGCCGATTTTGGTCGGTCAAAAGCGGCAAGCAAGCTTCAGAGGCACTCATTGACAAGCTTTTAGATTACTCGCCATGCCAATTATTTATCACCTAATTAACTGAAAATGGTTATGCGCCGCTTCTGAACATTTTTAGCAAAAAACCTGCGTCCCATATAGGGACGCAGGTTACGCGCGGTACCACCCAAATTAGTGAACATAGCTCACTCACTTGATTAATCTTAACGTGATTAACGGCTTCACCTACTTGGTTTCGGCTAGCAGCTCCAGGGTGATTTTCTTCTTTCCTCCACCGTCGGATTTCACCGTGCCCGACTCTCTTTAGGCTTTGGGATAAGCTTACTCTTCCCTTTCATAGCTATTGATATATATTATGTAGAATTATAATTCAATATTTATGATACGTCAATATCATGGTTTAAAATATCAGGGCAAACGCATTAAGCAAAATACTTGGAAAATAAAAGATAAAATTCTACATAGACCCCTCTTTCTCCCCTGAAAAGGGGACGAAAAGTAGTTTTTCATAGAAAAATCTTCATAGAAATTACTATTCGCTCCCTATTAGGGAGGTTAGGAGGGTCTGAATTTGGAATTATTTATATTCATGCGTTCATCCCAAAATATAAACCCTTAATTTTTTTATAAAATATTGTTAATTTTATAAATATCATTTATAATAATAATGTTTATAAATTGTAAAATATGTTAAATGCAGTGACCATTGTCATAGCAGGATTAAATGTAAATTATCTTTATTAAATATTTCTGTGGCACTTATTGTATTTAGCAGAGAAAAACAAAATGAAAGGATGTTGAGAATGAATTTAAATTGGGATGCATTAGGAATATTCATTGCTGTAATAGGGTTTGTATTGGCCAATACCGGATTTTATTATGCTTCAAAGAGACTGAATGAATCTTTCAAGGTATCCGGAAATACACAAAAAGCCTTTAGATTTGGTTCAGCTGCACTATTAACTCTTTCCGTCAGCAACATAATATTTATACTTTCAACATGATTCCAGTACATTTAGAAAGCTCTTTCAACCAGTGAAAGAGCTTTTTGATTCTTGTTATACTTTCAGAGCTTCACGATTTTCTTCAATTTTACTTTCAATCCTCACTCTTCTTATTATCGCAACAGGGGTTTGCTCTTTTGTCTGCCCAAGAGGGTTATCCCTAAACATTTCTTTACAAAACTTGTCCGAGATACCTTTGCTTGATTTCCCTAAAATTACAACACCCAAGTCATTAGCATCTATAACTACAAATTCGCAGCCAAACTTGTCCTTCAACATCCTTGCTACCTTATCAGGATTCTCCGGTCCCAGCTTTGCATATTCATTATACGGAGGGAGGGTATACGCACAAGGTCCATCAATAGCAGCAATTCTTTTTCCGCAAACCTTATAAAAAACTCCTCTTATTCCAAAGGGCTTTGTTATAGCTGACAAACCCGCAGCAAAAAGTATCTTCAAAGCACCTGCATCCCTTATCGCAAGCTCCATAGTCCATGGACTTCCAAGCCCTATGCCATGTGGAGATTTGTATACAAATTTTACAAGGAACTTTGCTAATCTTGAAGGCTTAATATCTTTAATCGGGAAAGCTCGTCCCTGTGAAATTGCAACAATCTTTTCGCTGATAAAAACCATATCATCTTTTTCTATATAAGATTTTGCATATTTCTCAACTATTTCTTCAATATTATCTTCAGAAGTAACTACATGCGTCTTAATAGGATTTCTTGAATATGTAACACCATCAACCTCAATATCAAGATTTTTCCCTGGATTTGCAATAAATTCGCTCATATTTTTTACCTTCTTTAAATTATTATTTATTATTCTTTTAGATTATAACAAAAACAATTCCTCTAGACAATTCTATATAATCAATTTTCATAATTTTCTAAAGTCCTATGCTCGTAAATCATACCATCAACTATTTTTGCGTTAATGGATATGTCTTCCAACCTCTGATATGCCTCTTCTTTTCCCTGCTGCTCAATTATTGGTTCCGGAACATAGCTTTTAATCATACATGGAATCACTTGTGCAGATACTATTCTTTTTTGTTCAAGCACAACATTCAAAATCATTGTTGGCGTATTATAATTTGTAAAAATAAAATTTCCCAGACTGTATGCAATAAGCTTTCCTTTATAAAATTCGAATCCTTGAAGCACATGCGGATGCGTTCCAACAACTAAATCAGCACCATTGTCTATAAGAACCTTTGCCAAGCCCTTCTGATATTTATTAGGTAATTCTTCTCTTTCGGTTCCCCAATGCAAATAAACAATAACATAATCTACATCTTTTTTTATATTTTCCATTTCTTCAATCAAGCGTTCCGGATTATAAGCTCCGGCAACACCAGGGCTATTTTTTGCTGCATACCACGAGCCTGAAGGAATAACCCTGCTAGCTCCAAACACAGCAATTTTTTCTCCTTTTTTTTCAACAATAACAGGTCTGTAAGCTTCATCAATGTCCTTTCCTGCACCTATATAATTAAATCCTTTATCTTCTATATTCCTCAGCGTTTCAATAAACGCTTCTCTTCCAAAATCCAAAACATGATTATTAGCAAGACTGAGCACATCAAATCCTGAAAATTTCAACCCTTCCAGAACCTTGGGGTCCGCTCTAAAAGTATATTCTTTCCCTTGTACCGCAGCTCCTGAGATTGCAACCGCTGATTCAAGATTGGCTACAGCTAAATCACTTGCCAAAAGGTAACTGCTAACCTTTTCAAATGGGTATTCGGGTCCCTTTTCATCAATTTTAAGACCCACATTAGAAGCAAGTAATATATCTCCAACAAAGCTTATTGTTGTTCCTTTTTTTTCGATTACCGCTGCTTTTTGAGCAAGCTGCCCATTTTGAACATAATCTTTTCCCTGTATCTGGTCATCAATCACAACTTTTGCAATATTTGCTATTATAATAATTAAGATTATACTAATAACTATTTTAAATAATAAAGTTTTAAAATTAATTTGCATATTTAACCTTCCTTGACTATGGCTTACTATTAACAATTATACAATATGTCAGATTCATTGAATATATTTCTGTGTAATATTTCGTCATAAATATTCATTTTAGTATATTATCAGCTATAGTCAACAAAAAAAAGGTTTTTTCTTATAAAAACTCCTGATAATTCTGTTTTTCTACATAAAGGTATGTTTGACAATCTAAAGCTTTAACAATATAATGCAAGTGTAATAAATATGTAACATACTTGTAATACAAGGCTGAATCCTTCTTTGAAGGTACGGGGGAACCAACTTTGGGGTGAATCCGCATTAGCGGTAGGGTATAGACCGACTTTCCCGAATCCGACAGCTAACTCCGGAAGCTAAAAATAGGAGGTAATAATGCATAACCTAAGAAAAAATATTACTAAAGCTCTCTTTTTAATGTGTTTTATAGTTATTTTCAACTTCTCGATTTATGAATCATTTGCAAGTAATTACAGCTATATAAACGGCACAAATATAAACGTCAGGTCAAAACCAACATCTTCAGCCAAAATAACTGCAAATCTATCGAATAAAAAAGTTACTATTACTGCAACATCCGGAAATTGGTCAAAAATATCATGCGGGAATATTAAAGGCTGGGTAAGAAATGACTTTTTGAAATCAGCTTCAAAGAAATCTGTAAAGACTGCGGCTTCTGCTAAAAAAGTTGCACCAGCTTCAACTGTAAAATATGCAATGATAAAAGGCAGCAACGTAAATATAAGAAGCAAGAATAGTACAAATTCCAAAGTTATTGCAAAGCTTTCCAATAAGAAAGTAAAAATTCTATCTACAACTGGTGAATGGTATAAGATTTCTGCAGATGGCAAGGAGGGCTGGGTAAAAAAAGAATTTGTAACTGACCCCGGTCTCACTTCAAGGCAACTAGAAACAAAAAGTACTCCCGCTGTTGCAAATAATTCTCAAAACGGAGTAATCAAAGGCACAGACATCAATCTTAGATCAAAGCCATCAAAAACTGCCAGGATTGTTGGTAAGCTTTCTAATAAAAAAGTTAAAATACTTTCAAGCTCTGGTGACTGGTATAAAATTTCTTACGGGAAAACTACCGGTTGGGTTTTAAATAAATATGTAACAGTTTCCGTAGGAAATAATTCTTCTAATCTTGCAATGGTTAACAGAAAAGAAACCACTTTCAGGAGTAGATTAATCCTATATTCCAGAGGATTTCTGGGAACAAGATATGTTTATGGAGGAAGTGCTCCAGGAGGCTTTGACTGTTCAGGATTTACGTCATATGTATATAGAAAATTCGGAATTAAAATAGAAAGAACAGCAAGTGCCCAATCAAGGCAAGGAAAGTATGTCCCAAAAAACAAGCTTCAACCAGGTGATTTGGTTTTCTTCAAAACCGACAACTCTGCAAAACCAGTAACCCACGCTGGAATATATATAGGAAACGGTAAGTTTATTCACGCTTCATCGAGCCGTTCAAAACATAAAGTAACAATAAGCAGCTTAAGTGAAAACTTTTATGCTAAAACATATGTAGTAGGAAAAACCTTTATAAAATAAATATAGAGAAATAGAGACATCGGGACCCGGTGTCTCTATTTTTTTTGGAGATAATAATGAAAAAACGACCATTAGTATTTTTTACCGCTGCCTTTACTTTAGGAATATTAGTTGGCTCTTATATAAATCTTTGGCTGCTTATTTCCCTTTTTCTAGGATTAATTCTTTTATTATTTCTTTTTACTGCTAGCAGATTAACACAATATTTATCATATTCCCTCCTAATATTCGCTGTACTGTTAGGCTCTCTCTCTTCTTTCCATACCATAAACAAGTATAATAAAACCAATTTCAAAAAGCTTAATTCTTCAGAAGTAGTATTCAGGGCAAAAATCGTATCTGAGCCTGACATCAGAGATAGAAAAACCAACTATATAATAATGCCTTTTGAGATTAACGGAGAAAAAACTAATAACACAAAAGTCCTTCTATCTCTTTACCAAACAAATATTTCAGAAACCTCCTTCTCTTACGGAAATATTATAGCTGGCTCAGGCAAAGTGCTGATACCCTCACATGCAAGAAATCCGGGTGGCTTTGACTATAAAAGATATCTTGATTCGCAAGGCATATATGCTTCAATAATATGTTTTTCAGGCAGTATTAGAGCTATTGGCACAGTTGAGCTTAACCCAATAATGAAGGCAAGCTTTTTCCTTAAAAGCAGAATACAAAGAATAATTGACCAATTACTGCCTGCAAATCAGGCCGGTCTTTTAAAAGGCATGCTTATTGGTGATAGAAACGGACTTCCCGGGTCCGTAAAGAACGATTTCAATACAAGTGGGCTCACCCATATCGTTTGTGTATCTGGTGCAAACATCGCCTATATAGCTTTATCATGCATATTTATTCTCCGCTTAACAGGAATAAAAAAACCTGTCTCAAGCATAATAACCATTTTTGTAATCCTTATTTTTATGTTTATCACCGGATGCTCGCCTTCAGTAATAAGAGCATCAATAATGGGGATTATGATTCTTTTGGCTGAAGTATTTACAAGAAAAACCGATATTTACACAAGTATTTCTTCAGCCTGCCTTATTATACTGTTATATAACCCCCTGGCACTATACGATGTAGGCTTTCAGCTTTCATTTGCAGGAACAATTGGAATTGTACTTTTTTATAAAACACTATCCGATATCTTTCAATTTTTGCCCAGATTTATTAATGAGGCTTTATCAGCAACCCTATCCGCTCAAATTACCGTATGTCCGATTATTGCATTATATTTTAACAAGCTATCACTTATTGCTCTGCTATCAAACATCTTAGTTATTCCGGCAACGGGTCTTATAACTTCTTTGGGCTTTGTAACAGTCATTCTTGGTCAGCTTAATCTTTTTCTTGCTCAGATAATTTCCAATCTTAACTTTGTGCTTCTATCATTTGTTCTCTGGTGTGCAAAAATTACTGCCGAAATTCCATATGCATCAATTCTGGTTCCCACTCCCACCATTTCTTTTCTTGCAGCTTTTTACGGGCTTTCCTTTTCACTTTTATGGTACCTTCCGCATAAAAACCAAGCCAGCAAATGGTATAGATATATCCCCAATGTGTGTACGGCAATCATTATAATAAACATATTATTTACGTTTATGCCAAAGGCATTTAAAGTTTTCTTTCTTGATGTTGGACAAGGAGATAGTATTTTTATCAGAAACAGCACAGGTCAAACCTGCCTGATTGATGGTGGAGGCACATATCCTGGCAGCTTCAGCAGTATAAAGCCTGAAGATATCATCATTCCTTTTTTACTTGATAACGGCATAACAAATCTTGATATGGCAATTCTCTCACATCCTCATGGGGATCATATAGAAGGATTGATCAAGGTCATAGAAAATATAAAAGTAAAATGTCTGGTTATAGCACCTCAAAATCAAATAGTCTCTGATATGAAAAAGCTATTGGATGTTTGCCACAAGAGTAACACACAAATAATTGAAGCACGTATGGGAAACCGGATTCTTTTTGGAGATGCGGAATTCAGGGTACTTCATCCTTCTGCCTCCACTAAGTCCTACGAAGACTCTCCTTTGAATAATAATTCATTGGTTCTTAAACTAAAATATAAAAATACCTCAATCCTTTTTACAGGGGATATACAATCTGAAGCTGAAAGCTTGATTCTCTCCTCCGATCAGGATATAAAAGCAGATATTCTAAAGATTTCTCATCATGGCTCTCCATATTCCACCACCTTGGATTTTCTGACAAAAGCTTCTCCTTCTTCAGCAATAATAAGCGTTGGAAGAAATAATTTCGGTCATCCCTCAGATTCGGTGTTGCAAAAACTAAAACAGAATAATATCAAGGGTTTCAGAACTGATAAAAATGGCTGTATTACTATTGAGATTAATAACAGAGGATATTCAATAATTCCTAATCTCACAAATTAGTCTACCAAAAGTGTATAAAAATTAATTTTACTGGAAAATATATATTAAAATTAGTATTTAAAGGGAAGAGATTGCTATGATTAGGAAATATCCTCCAAACAGAATGTTCGGCATGTTGGTTGTACTGCTTGCTATGGCAGTGTATTTTTCTTATGATCTTTACATTAATGAAAACCGTCATAATACACAACAGATACATTTTAAAGGCAGTGCATCACCAGAAGCTCTCCCACAAAAAATTACACCTAAGGCAATTCCTCCAGCCTCAAATACCGAGGTTGAAGGAAGTCGTCCGGAGGATGTCCTAATTAGTCCTAATGCAATTATAGTCATTGAAAAAAAATATACCCGATGCGGTCATGTTATATCAAACACTATAAATGTCCCGGCAGATATGGTAAATCTTACGGAGTCTCAGCTGAAGCTTGCTTTTAAGAATTATAAAGTCACAAAGTTTTCTCCTGAAAAAATAATAATTTTAAAGGAATTAGAAATGAAATGCAGCAATCACTTTATATTGAAGGAAAAAGACGGCTTTGTGGCAGTATATTATCAACAGCCTATTAATGGTATTTTACTAAAAGAAGTTACGCCTCTTTTAGTAAAGAATCTTCCGGAAAAAGAAAAATCCCGTTTGAAACAGGGACTAAAAGTAGAGTCACAACAAGAGCTGGCACAAACCCTTGAAGATTTAGGCAGCTAAAATTTTATGGATGTATCTTAAATGCAGCATTTGGAGTCTCCAAATTTGTTATTGATGAATTTGTATTATTTAGGCATTGCATGAAAATAATTATCAACACTACAACCAGAGCCAGTGTACAATAATAAAAATGGTCAAACAGACTATATTTGTCCTTCTTCATAAAAAACACCCCCTAGCTAAGTATATTCACTAGGGGGAATTAATATTTCGCCAAAATTATATTTCGTAAATATTTTTTTCCAAGCACAAGCTTGCTCTTTCTTTGGTCTTTTCATCAGCAGCAAGAGCATTTTTTAAAAACTCGGGATGATTTTTAATAAATGCCTTCATGGAATCCTTCGGATTATCAATATAATCACAAATCATGGAATACTGCTCTGAATTAATAAAGTTCTTGGCAAGCGCTTCTTTAAATAGCTCTTTATCAACATCTATCATTGAATATGCATTAATTTTTCTGCTTTTAAAGAACTCCTTCCCTCCCTGATTTCTATCGACCACTACAACATTCCATTCCATTTTGGCATTCAATTCTTCAACTGCCGGGATCCACGCTCTTTCAAAGCTTGAAGCCTCTGTTACCAAATCGGCTATATGCAAAACCTTGGAGTTATTTAAATTATTCATTCTCTCTGATTTCTCTCCGTCAAATACAACTGCGTCAAGGTCTTTAAATATTGTAATATGCGGCTTATTCAACAGCTTAGCTATCATAAAGGAAAAAAACCAATCTCTTCTCTCTCCCCCGGATATATAATCAATCTCATTAATTTCAGCAGCATTTTTAACGTATTCACACATGGAATCGATAAGAGCTTTATAAATCCTATTAGAATAATACATATGAGAGAAAACATCAAGAAGCTTCTTAGAAACTGAGTACTTATCGCTTTTTTCATTATTTATTAATTCAAGTATCTCATTAGCTTTTTCTTCACTTCCAACCAGGAAATGTGTATTAATATAATAAGGGCCAATCGTTCCTGACGTGTACCAAAAAGGATTGTTTTCCGGGCAAACCCTTATAGCTTTGGTTTCAAACAACCAAGCCACAAGCTTTTCATTCAGACTTTTCATTTTCTTTATTCTCCTGATAGTATTTTATTAAGGGCACAGAAGTATCCTTACAAAAATCGATTATATATTACTAAAAACAAGTATGCAATAAATAGATTGTTTTTTATATTTTAACACTTCAGCACCACCAATCCTCAGAGTTGCACCAATAATAAAAAAATGCTAAAATATCAATAGTAAAAGTTAGCATTTCAATAAAGCTTACTTATCTTTTTATTTCTATCATTACTACCTTTATTTAAGCTTAATAAACTTTATAATAGGATGGTAAATAACTGTGAAGCAATTTTTAAGCCAAAATGAACGTAAAACGAATAGAATATTATTGAATAGCTGCTGGGGTATTACAGCCATTGGTTATCCTCTTATGTATTTATTATTATTTTATGAAGAAGCAAATTTTTCACAGTTTACATATATTATTGGTGCTGTTATTTCTTTTACAATTAATATAATCCTTGAAATTTGCTATTCATCATTCTATAAAAAAGATAAAAATACTTTTATAATTAAATATTTAATAATAGCTAGTTTAACCTTTACCCTTAATCTCATATTGATTCTTTCAAATACTGCAATGGCTCCTGAAGCACTAATAACAAATATAATGCTGTCAATGCTGTACTATGAGCTTCCAATCATATATTTCGCTCTTCTACTGAATTCTTCAATATTTCTTTTTTTGATTCTTATTAACAAAATCATAATAACCGAAAGCTTTAACAATTATATTTATTTTGTTATTTTCTTATTTCTTTTCTACATACTTACAGGATACTTAAAAAAGCTTACAAACATACTATCTGCCCTTAAAAAGCATGAAAGCGAGCTATTAGAAAAAAACACCGAGCTCCAAGCAGCTTATGATAATCTGGAAACAGAACAGCAAAAAGTAGCTAAGCTTAACAATGAATTACAGAAAAATAACAAAACCTTACAGGATGCCTACAATGAGATATCTATAAAGCAGCAAGAGGTTCTCACCTTAAATCAAAATCTTTTAGAAACTAATGCAAGGAATTTAAAAGCTTATGCAGAGCTTAATACTCAGCAAGAAGAAATGTCAGCCTTAAATCAGGAATTGATTGCTACTAATGAAACCTTACAAAGTGCATTTAATGAGCTTAGTATAAAACAGCAGGAAGTAGTTGCTTTAAATCAGGGACTTCTAGATTCTAATTCCAAGCTTGAAAAGGCTTATGCAGATCTTAATAGTCAACAAGAAGAAATGTCAGCCTTAAATCAGGAATTGATTGCTACTAATGAAACAGTTCACAATGCATTTAATGAGCTTAACATAAAACAGCAGGAGGTAATTGCTCTTAATCAGGTTCTGACAGAATCAAATAAAAATCTGGAAAATGCTTATGCCGAATTAAGGCAAACAGAAACCCAGCTTGTTTATCAGGAAAAAATGGCTTCGCTTGGTCAACTTTCTGCAGGTCTTGCACATGAAATCAATACACCAATGGGTGCAATAAGCTGCAATGTAGATATTTCAAAGGTCCTTATCGGTAAAATAAAGTCCAGTATTCCTGATGACTTTCCTGATGCTCAGAATATGCTTTTAAAGCTGGATGAATTAAATGATATAAATATAATGGCAAGCAAGAGAATTGTTAATATTGTTAAGAGCTTAAAGAGCTTTGCAAGACTTGATGATGAAGATTGGATTACATATACAGATATAAGTAAAGATATAGATAACTCTTTAATCCTTCTCAACAGTCGAATAAATGATAAAATCGAAATAGTAAAAAATTACGCTGTAATTCCAAATGTAAATTGCTTTGGAAGCCAAATGAATCAAGTAATAATGAACCTTTTGGTTAATGCACTTGATGCAATCAACGGAAGTGGCAAAATAGAGATTTCAACATTTACAGAAGAAAGATTTGTATGTATACGAATAATAGATAATGGAATCGGAATAAAGCCTGAGAATTTAAACAAGATATTCAGTCCCGGCTTTACAACTAAAGGAGTTGGTGTAGGTACAGGATTAGGTCTTGCAATAACATATAATATTATTCAAAAGCACAAAGGCACTATAGAAGTCAAATCCGAGTACGGAAAAGGTTCAGCATTCACAGTCAAAATTCCATTGGAAATAAAGTAGCTTGGAGCAGCACAGATATCAAGCATGTAAAGGGCGAATATTAATATTCACCCTTTTTTAATGGTTTTTATTTTTTTAGTGCATTTTTTTATAGAACATTGTATAATCAAATTAATTACCATCTTTTATAAAATTACATATTCTTTTAACCTGAATGACTATTCAGATTATATATAAGCTATTTCTTTCGGTTGACTAACAGAAAGGGGGACGTAAAGTGGGAACACCGCGTAAGTATAAAGACACCTTAGCCTTGGCATTAGACGCGGAAAGGCTCTTGTACGCAAGTAAGTTCGGCAATGAAATCAAGGAAATAGTTCTGAGTGACCAGTTTTTGCAAATCCCGGCAAATGATCGTGCTAAGCTTTTAAAACTTATCGGGCAGATTGTTCTATATCGTACTTCAGATATAACAGCTTCCGAAAAACTTCTAAAGCGCTCAACAATCCAGCAGAAAAAACACATTGCCAAGCTTAGTCACAATAAATATGAAATAAGCTTAAAGCGTCGGAGTAACAAGCCCACCAAAAAAGAAAAGGCTCTCACCCAAGAAATAGCCTGTGCCAAGGAAGAGCTCTATAAAACAATGCTTCTGCGAGCTGAAATTATTCTGATGGGTGGAAAGCCGGGAAATATCAGTCACTGCAGGAATATTATAAGCCAGGTTCTTGATATTTTAATTGAGGAGCTTGACTTGACGCCTGAAAAAAGTATAAAAAAAGACAAAAAATATTATAGGAAGTCCATAAATGCTGTAAAGGAAGTGGTAGCAAACTACAAAGACCTTCCCTGGGAGTACCAATATATTTTTGCATACTGCTTGTATGTGTACGCACTTACATTCAAGTATGCACCCGGCAATACCCTTGATTTAGTAATGCAGGAGTTTCTGGACTTTATATCTGGTGTTGAGTTAAGCCAAGGCAAGCAACATACCCCTTATTGGGTAGTCGAATTAACCCATCAAGCCTGGGCATGGAAAGAAATTCAGCGTGCGCGCAGGGGAGAATATTCCGAAGCCGCTAAAGAGCTTCTAAAGCTTCAAAGTGTTACTCCTTTTTGGTGGGTATATTTGAGAGCAGCTGTCCAGTATGCTTTCATTCAAGCTTTTAAACTGGGTAACCTTAATGAAGCTAATGATTGCCTTGACCACCTTAAAATCTATGACATGACGCCCGACTTAAAATTAATCTGGCTTATGACAAAAGTATACTGCCAGAAGAAGTTGGGTAAACAATCCGAGACAGACTACAAGTCAAATGTTATTCAATTAAACAATATTATTTCAAAATATAGAAATTATCCCGGTTCCAACAGCAAATCACTGCTGATAGAAGCCTTCCATAAGGAAATCGGAGAGCTTAAAAACTTTCCAGCCCTTGCTTAATGCGAGGGTTCTTTTTTTTGTAACATATTTGACAACTCCTCAATAATATAAGTTAAATATAACATAATTGAAAGGAAGCATTTTATGGGACAGGAAGGAAAAATCAAGCATGCCTTTCCGGGTGGAAATACCAGCAGAGGATTTCATTCTTTTTACGACTACATATTACCTCAAAGTGAAGCTGACAGAATAATAGTTATCAAAGGCGGTCCCGGAGTTGGCAAATCTACATTTATGAGAAGAATTGGGCTTGAAATGTGTTCAATGGGCTATAATGTAGAATTTATGCATTGTTCAAGTGACAACAATTCCCTTGACGGAATTGTTATAACCGATTTAAAAATTGCCATGATTGATGGCACAGCGCCTCATATCGTAGACCCTAAGCATCCCGGTGCTATTGATGAAATTATTCACTTGGGAGATTTTTGGAATGAAGAAGGTCTAAGACAGAGCAAGAACGATATTATTTTAATCACCTCTGAAATAAGCAGTCTTTTCTCCAGAGCTTACAAATATCTTGGTGCTGGAAAATACATTTACGATGATATCGAAAAAGTTTATGATGAAGCAATTGATATGAACACAATAAATAAAGAAGCCGAAAGGATTTCAACAACAATTTTTGATGGTTTTGATTCACAGGATAAGGCTTCAAAAGAACGCCACCTTTTTATAAGTGCAATAACTCCGGAAGGTCCTAAAAACTTCATATCAAATCTGGTTGAAGCTCAAGAAAACATTTATATAGTAAAAGGACCTCATGGAAAAGGTCTTAATAAAATATTTGCCAGAATTGCAGAATCAGCAGTTACTAAAGGGTTTGATATCGAATTTTATCATTGTGCTTTCAACCCGGAAGTTATTGAGCATATTGTAATTCCAGAAATCCAGACGATAATTACAACAAGCCGTGAGTATCACACAGTTGATGTCATCTCTCCCACACAAATAATTGATTTACACGATTACCTGAATAACAACATTATTGATAAATACAGCGAAGTACTGGAATATGATAAAGCCGAGTTTGATAATTTATTTAATAAAGCAGTGGAAAAAATCAGTCAGGCAAAAGCTTTGCACGACAAGCTTGAGACCTACTACGTTCCGAATATGGATTTTGAAAGCATAGAGAATTTAAGAAAAAGGGTTCTTGAAAAGATTTTAAAAAAATTATGAAATAGCTTTAATTCCTCCTTGAACTTTTTACCAAAAAGCTCTATATTATTTATAAGCTAAATACTTATAGAAGCTTTTTCTTTTTGCAGTAAATAATTTGAATTATGGAGGAATAAAATAGTGCAGACAAATAATCCTTTTTTAACAGCGCAAAAACAGCTTGATGAATGCGCAAAAATAATGAGGCTTGATTCTTCACTGCATGAAATACTCAGAGTACCCAAACGCGAACTCCACTTAAATATCCCTGTAAAAATGGATGATGGTTCAATAAAAATTTTCAAGGGATATAGGGTTCAATACAATGATTCCAGAGGACCAACAAAAGGCGGAATACGTTTTCACCCGGAAGAAACAATAGACACAATCAGGGCTCTCGCGGCATGGATGACCTGGAAATGTTCTGTTGCTGATATCCCTCTGGGTGGCGCTAAAGGTGGAGTTATATGTGACCCTAAGAAAATGTCACAAGGGGAACTTGAACGCCTTAGCAGGGGATATATACAGCAAATCTGGCAGTTAATCGGGCCAGAGAAGGATGTTCCCGCACCGGATGTTTACACAACTCCTCAAATCATGGCTTGGATGATGGATGAGTATTCAAAGCTCAGCGGTAAAAATCAATTCGGAGTAATTACAGGGAAACCTCTTTCTTTAGGAGGTTCGCAAGGAAGAGGCGATGCAACTGCAAGAGGCGGTTTATATATGCTTGAAGAAGCTGCAAAAGAATGCGGAATAAATCTCCAGAATGCAAGGATAGCAATTCAGGGATTTGGTAATGCCGGCTATTATGCCGCGCTTCTTGCTAATCAGCTATTCGGGTGCAAAATTGTCGCTGTTAGTGACAGCCAAGGCGGCATATATAATCAAGAAGGACTAAATGCAGAGGAAGTTAACAACCATAAGACATCAACCGGCTCAGTCATTAATTTCCCTTCTGCTCAAAACATTTCAAATCAAGAACTACTTGAACTTGATGTAGATATTCTTATCCCAGGTGCTCTTGAAAATGTAATCA
This sequence comes from Deltaproteobacteria bacterium, assembly GCA_050258375.1. Classification (GTDB taxonomy): domain Bacteria; phylum Bacillota; class Clostridia; order Acetivibrionales; family UBA4821; genus JBLMYQ01. The sequence goes on from JBLMYQ010000082.1 coordinate 87,046, forward strand.
CAAGTGAAAATGCCAACAATATAAAAGCAAAAATAGTTGCCGAGCTTGCAAATGGACCTACAACACTTGAGGCTGACGAAATACTTGATAGAAAAGGGGTTCATATTATACCTGATTTTCTTTGTAATTCCGGCGGTGTAACAGTATCCTACTTCGAAATGGTTCAAAATTTTTATATGTATTATTGGGATGAGCAAAAGGTGCATGAGAACTTAAAGAGAAAAATGACCACCGCTTATCACAATGTTTTGCAAACAGCTAAGGAATATAAAATAAATATGAGAAAAGCCGCTTATGTTGTAGCCGTAGGCAGAGTCTCGGAAGCAATGAAGCTGCGCGGTTGGGTATAAAGATAAAAAAATGGAGTGCGCATCCGCACACTCCATTTTTTTATCTAGCCTCTTACTATGAAGTTAATTATCTTATTAGGAACATAAATTGTTTTTACTACATTATCAGGATTCACAGAACGTTCAACCTCTTTCAACGCATCTTCTGCAACTTTATTTTCTTCCGCATCCTTCTCAATCTTTATAGTCCCTCTAAGTTTTCCATTAACCTGAATTGCTATCTCAATAATTTCTTCATCAATCAATGCTTCATCATATTCCGGCAACTTGGCTTCAAATATTGTCCCCTTATGTCCTGTAAGCTGCCATAATTCTTCACACATATGTGGGGCAAATGGAGCAAGTATAATCATAAATTTCTCAATAGTATCCTTGGTTACTCCAAGCTTTTTAACCTCTGCCTTTGAAACGAAATTAATAAATTCCATAAACGCACTTATTGCTGTATTGAATTTGAAGCTTTCTAATCTGCTTACAACCTTGAATATTAAGCCATGTAATTTAGTAACAACTTCTTTGCTATCTTGTGCAGAATAGCTTTTACTGCTGTCAACGATCCAATCCCACGATTTTTTTAGGAATCTGAAGCAGCCTTCGATACCCGAATCAGTCCACTCAGAATCCATTTCAGGAGCACCAATAAACAACTCATACAATCTTACCGTATCAGTACCATATTTTTCAACCAATGGGTCAGGATTAACTACATTACCTTTTGATTTTGACATTTTTTCAAGCTTGCCTGATTTTTCACTGTATTTACAAACCATTCCCTGATTGAACAATCTGTCAAATGGTTCGTCAAAGTCTATATACCCACAGTCAAACAATACCTTTGTAAAGAATCTTGCATAAAGCAAGTGAAGCACAGCATGCTCAATTCCACCTACATAGCAATCAACCGGAAGCCAAGTATTGGCATCCTTTTTATCAAAAGCTGCTGTTTCGAGCCTCGGATTTATATATCTTAAAAAATACCATGATGAACCCGCCCACTGCGGCATTGTATCTGTTTCTCTTTCAGCAGGACCTCCGCATTTAGGACAGGTAGTATGAACAAATTCAGGTATAACAGCAAGCGGTGATTTTCCTGTTCCACTCGGTTTGTAATTCTCTACCTCAGGAAGCAGCACAGGCAAATCCTTTTCATCAACTGCAACCTCACCGCACTTATCACAGTAAATAATCGGAATAGGCTCTCCCCAGTATCTCTGTCTTGCAAACACCCAGTCCCTAAGCTTATACGCTATTGTCTTTTTACCAAGGCCTTTCTTGGCAAGCCATTCAACAATTTCAGATTTTGCCTTTGCATAATCCATTCCATCAAAATCACCTGAATTTATTAGCGTTCCATCTTCTGTATAAGCCTCAATAAGCTGACCTTTTTCATCTTTTTTAGCATTTCCCGAAGATATTACCTCAATAATCTCTATCCCAAATTTCTTTGCAAAATCGAAGTCCCTCTGGTCATGTGCAGGAACTGCCATTATCGCACCGGAACCATAATGAGCTAATACATAATCACTTACCCATACTGGAATTTCTTTGCCATTAACAGGGTTAACTGCGTAAGCACCTGTAAATGCCCCCGTCTTATCCTTTGCTGCATCGGTTCTTTCAATCTCGGACATTGCCTTTGCATGACTTACATATTCATCAACAGAATTTTTACTCTCTTTTGAAGTAATCTTATCTACCAATTGATGTTCTGGCGCCATTACAACATATGTAGCACCAAATAAAGTATCAGGTCTTGTTGTGAACACCGGAAGGTCATACTGACTTCCATTTTCTGCTTTTATCTTGAATATTACCTCAGCACCCTCACTGCGACCAATCCAGTTTTTCTGCATGATCTTAACCTTTTCTGGCCAATTCAGCTTATCAAGATCATCTATAAGTCTGTCTGCATAAGCAGTTATCTTCAGCATCCATTGAAGCATTTCTCTTTTTTCAACTTCGCTGCTGCACCTATCACATTTTCCGTCAACAACCTCTTCATTTGCCAAACCTGTTTTACAGCTAGGGCACCAATTTATTGGCATCTTTTTTCTGTAAGCCAAACCTCTTTTATGCATCTGAACAAATATCCACTGTGTCCATTTATAATACTCAGGGTCGGTTGTATTAATTTCTCTTGACCAATCATACATTGCACCTATTTCTTTAAGCTGCCTCTTCATATTGCTCACATTACTCTGAGTATTTATCTTTGGATGAATATTCTTTTTTATAGCTGCATTCTCTGCCGGAAGTCCAAAAGCATCCCAACCCATTGGATGAAGCACATTATAGCCCTGGAGTCTTTTATATCTTGACCACACATCAGAAAGTACATACCCTCTCCAGTGCCCTACGTGAAGACCTTCTCCAGAAGGATACGGAAACATGTCCAAGCAGTAGTACTTCGGCTTATTGGTTTCTGAAAGAGTTTTGTTAATTTGGTTCTCTTCCCAGTAAGCCCTCCATTTCTTTTCAAGATTATGTGGATTATATTGCATATCAAACAACACCTTTCCTGAATATTGTAAGGATAAACCAAATACATTCCTTAGTTTTTTACGCAATGGATTATAACATAGAAGAAAACAAAGAGCAATATTTGGCATTTTATCGGTTTTTTACTTTATCATAGCCTTTATTCTTTCTTTAACCTTTGCAAGCATTTCAAGGTATTTTATCCTCTTTTCTTTTTCTTCATCTACAACCTTTTGAGGAGCTTTCGCCATAAATCTTTCATTAGAAAGCATCCCATCGACTCTTGCAATTTCCTTTTGGAGATTCTCTCTTTCTTTTTCAAGCCTCTGTATTTCTTTTTCAATGTCAACCAATTCGCCTAAAGGTATAAATATTTCGACCCCCGGAACAACTGCTGAAACAGTATTTTCTTCAATTTCTTCACGTTCAGGATTAATTATAATCTCTGCTGATGCAAGTCTTTCAAAGTATTCCTTTTCTACTTCCAATACACTTGCAGTTTTTGTATCTACCGTAAATAGCATAACTCTGCATTTTTTTGAGCTTGGTACGTTCATTTCAGCCCTGATATTTCTTACAGCCTTAATTATTTCCATCACCTTCGACATATTTTGCTCATCTCCGGCAAAATCGAGCGCTGAATCATACTGCGGCCACTCTGATACCATTATATTTCTTCCGTCATGAATCAGATTATCATACAGCTCGTTTGTAATAAACGGCATATATGGATGCAGTAACTTCAGTGAAATAACAAGCACCTTATTTAAAACATACTGCGCTTCAAGTCTTGTAGCATTTTCTGCATTGTATAAACGAGGCTTTACCATTTCTATATACCAATCGCAGAATTCATCCCAGAAGAATTCATACAGCTTTTGTGCTGCAATACCAAGCTCAAAGCTTTCCATATTTTCCGTAACTTCTTTTACAAGGTTGTTAACCCTGCTTAGAATCCACTTATCTGCCAAAGTAAAATTCTTTGGATTGTAATTGTTAATCTTATCTCCAAGATCCATATTCATAAGCACAAATCTCGAAGCATTCCAAATCTTATTCGCAAAATTCCTTACTGATTCTATTCTGTCTGTAGAAAATCTTATATCGTTACCTGGAGTATTTCCCATCAATAAAGACATTCTAAGAGCATCAGTTCCGTATTGCTCAATTATCTCAAGAGGGTCAATTCCATTTCCAAGAGATTTTGACATCTTTCTTCCCTGTGCATCTCTTACAATTCCATGAATAAGAACATATTCAAAAGGTTCTTTCTTCATGTGCTCCATTGCCGAAAATGCCATTCTTACAACCCAGAAGAAAATGATATCATAACCTGTAACTAGAACATTTGTAGGGTAAAAGTATTCCAAATCCTCTGTTTTTTCAGGCCATCCCATTGTAGCATAAGGCCATAAAGCTGAACTAAACCATGTATCAAGGGTATCCTCATCCTGCTTTAGTTTTGAACTGCCGCATTTTTCGCAGGCTTTTGGCGCTTCTGTCTCGACCATTATATGACCGCAATCCTGGCAGTAATATGCCGGTATTCTATGCCCCCACCACAACTGCCTTGAAATACACCAATCATGAATATTCTCCAACCAGCTAAAATATATTTTTGCAAACTTTTCAGGAACAAATTTCATTATCCCTTGTTTAACTATATCAACAGCAGGTCCCGCAAGAGGCTGCATTTTTACAAACCACTGCTCAGATATTATTGGCTCAATGATTGTATGGCAGCGATAGCATCCTCCAACATTGTGTGCATGCTCATCGATTTTTACAAGCAATCCTAGAGACCTTAAGTCTTCAACTATCTTCTTTCTAGCCTCATATCTGTCCAATCCCTTATATTGCCCTGCATTTTCATTCATTAAAGCAATATCATCCATAACCTTTATCTGCGGAAGGTTATGTCTTAAGCCAACTTCAAAATCGTTAGGGTCATGCGCAGGAGTAATCTTTACTGCACCTGTTCCAAATTCCTTATCAACATACTCATCCGCAACTATCGGAATCTCTCTATTCATAAGCGGAAGAACAACTGTCTTTCCAATCAGATGTGCATACCTTTCATCATCCGGATGAACTGCAACTGCAGTATCCCCAAGCATTGTCTCAGGTCTTGTGGTAGCTACGATTATACCGTCCTTACCGTCAGGGGTTGGGTATTTTATATGCCAAAGGTTACCTGCTTTTTCTTCATAATCAACTTCTGCATCAGAAATTGATGTTTTACACGCAGGACACCAATTTATTATACGTTCGCCCTTATATATCAAGCCTTTTTTATAATAATCAACAAACACCTTTAATACAGCCTTTGAAAAGCCCTCATCATAGGTAAATCTTTCTCTTGACCAATCGCACGAGCATCCTAATTTCTTCAGCTGCTCAGTTATCCTTCCACCATACTGCTTTTTCCAAGCCCACGCCTCTTCAAGAAATTTTTCTCTCCCAAGGTCTTCTTTTCTCAGTCCTTCTTTTTTTAGCTTTTCAACCACCTTTGCCTCAGTTGAAATTCCTGCATGGTCTGTTCCCGGAAGCCATAGAGTGGAGTAACCTTGCATTCTTTTCATCCTGATTAGTATATCCTGCATAGTATCATCAAGTGCGTGCCCCATATGAAGCTGCCCTGTTACATTTGGCGGTGGAATCACTATTGTAAAAGGTTTCTTATTTTTGTCTATTTCAGCTCTGAAATAGCCTTTTTCCATCCATTCAGAATATATTCTGTCTTCAACTTCTTTAGGCTCATATGTTTTTGCTAATAATTTTGGTTCAGACATGGTCATCATCTCCTCTAAAATAATGTGAAATGTAAAGTCAGTAAAAAAATAAAAACCTCCAATCCTACAAAGGACGGAAGCTCCGCGGTACCACCTTAATTTATACCTTATAATCTTACAAAAACGTCAGAAGCTTGGTCATCAATGGGGGCATTCCCCCGCATTGCGGATGCTACACATCCTGTCTCCCCCTTCTGAAGTCATTTTCTTAAGCATCACACGTTAGCGTTTGAAGTTGCTTATCACGTTTTTGAGGTATACTCTTAATAATCTTTAACGAAATCACCCGTAATATCCTACTAATTTCAGATACCAAGCTCCGAAGCGACCTTCAACAGGTTATCCTGGATACCTTTCACCAAGCGGCATCCTCTCTGCAAGGCTTTTCTGCCTACTCCTCTTCATCAACGCAATTCAATATTAATTATTTATTATAATAGCAATCGGTTAATTATGTGTCAATAAACAGCTCTTATTTTTTCCCACCTTGAATTACTTTTATCTCAACCTCTTGCTTTTCGATTTTTGCATCTATCTCTTGAACCTTTTCGTATGTAAGCTTGTACCCATCATAAAGTGCTCTTATATCTTCCTTTATTTCATTCTCAAAAAGCACCATCTTGTTACTAAGACTCTGAACATCTTCTTTTACACCTACTATATCTTCTTTTATACCTACTATATCTTCTTTTATGCCTACTATATCTTCTTTTATGCCTGCTATGTCTTCTTCTATCCTATTCTGTCCCTGCTTCAAATCGGCATACATCGTATCTAACATCTGTAATATTTTTTCATCCATAATGTTCACCTCTTGAACAATTTCTTTATTAAATTATATCCAATTTATTCTTTTTTACAAGGATAAACTTTGAAATAAAGCAAATATTTTTTCTTTATTTCAACAATTTTATATTGAATTTTTAATGTTAAATAAATATAATATAACTTAGTATTCTTTCCTAAATACCAATTATTTGTCTCATCAACTAAAGAGGCAGGATGTAAAAAACAAATTAGCTACCCAAATATTTTTTTATTTAGGAGGTAATGTGATGCAAAAGGACGTAATAACTATTATCAGCATTTATGCAGAATACTATGGAGGAATAATTTATGCTCAGCAGCTTTTTGAGCCAAACGAATTTTCTGAAGAAAAAACCCCAAAAGAAACAGCGGTAGAAATTGCTACCCAACTTATTACTTCCGATCCGTACTTTGAAATGCTTGATGCAAGGTTTAAACGCATCAAAAGAATTGAAAGCAGAAAAAAAGACAAAGCACGTCGTAAATCGAAGAAAAATCAAACTAACCTTGAACCTGCTCCTCCTGCTGCTGTCATTGACACAGAAAAAATTCCCGCCGCATAAATTTATCAAAGAGACTGACCAAATAAAGGTTGGTCTCTTTTTGGCTAATTAATAAAGTTTCATAAATCTTCTTGTAATACAATCCTTAAATTTCCGCATTATAATATCGAACTCAATAAAAGGAGGTCATGAACATGGAAAGAAAGCTTCCTGAAGGTACAGTACCAACAGTTCTTGGAACTGCTGTTACAATCGTCGGAGTAGCTCTTATTCCTGTCACCCCTTTGATTGCTTCCGGAGTTGCTGGATTTGGTCTTGTAAATGCCATTATAGGTGGAATAGACATGTACCAAAACAGAAAAAGAAGGTAATAGAGTTCAAAAAGGGACTGCGTTTTTTAACGCAGTCCCTTTAATTATTCAACAAATTATTTTTTATCATACAGAGGCTTCCTAAATTATAAGGAAATAAAATTTACTTGTTGATTTTTTGGGTTTTCCTTTACATTATTTAAGTTCAAGTATCTCTGAATAATCACTGCTGCTTCAGCCCTGGTAGTCTTTGAATCAGGCTTAAACAGCCCATTCTCAGTACCTTTTATCAGGTTTAATTTTTGCAGATTTTCAATATCTGCTTCTGCCCAGTGCCCGTTTATATCAGCAAAAGATGCTTCCGTACCACTACTGCTTAAAATTCCTTGCTTAACAAGAATCCGCGAGAGAATCGCTGCCATTTCAGCCCTTGTTATCTTAGAATCAGGTGCAATATACCATTTTCCTTTACTGTTTTTAAGTCCTTGAATATAACCTTTTTCTTCGAGTGCAATTATAGCAGAAGAAGCCCAATGACTATTATTTTTTAAGTCAGAAAACTTTGTAACATAACCATTTGTAGGGCTTTCAATTTCTAAAGCTCTTGCAATCAAAACCATAAATTCAGCTCTGGTAAGAGTATTATCCGGCTTAAATTGTTCATTACCAGAACCTTTCACATATTTCTGCTTGAACAAATCTATTATAACATCGCGAGCCCAATGATTCTTTATATCTTCAAAACAATTGATACCAAATTCTTTGCTGCCAATTTCGGCTCCGTCATTGGAAATAATTCTTGCAGTATACCAGCCATCATCCATATTATTAAGGGATATAATCTGGCTTTTATTCGTACTGAAATCAATTCCCTGTGAAGTCTTAGCTCCATGTTCATTAATTATTTCCAGGGTACAGCTTTTGCTGCTCTGCTCTTCAAGCTTTATTATAAGATTATCATTAGAGGTATAAAGCTTTTTAGTATCAAATATTTTTTGATTATTTATCTTCTGAACATCAATATTTCCTGAAATAACATTCCAAACAGCAGGGTCTTCCATTCCGAGTCTCCATATTGCAATTCCTTTTAATCCATACTTTGAAGCAAGATTAATTTTATACGAAAGACTTGATGCATTTTCAAACCAGATTTCTCTTTGCACATTGCCATCCCAATAATTTATATATGGCACCTTATATTTATCATTCCATAAAGCTTGCAGCCCTTTAGATTTTGCAGTATTCATAGTCATTTCATAAGAAGAATACTTGGGCCAGCTTTTGCCTTTAGCCCAGTCAAATCCATATACCGGCACACCCATCAGAATTTTTTCTTTTGGCATCTGGTCTACTGCATATTTAACTACTTTTTCCTGCCATGTTATTGAGGCAATTGGCCCCGCTCCACTTCCCGTCCATGCTCCATGCTCATCATACGTCATTATTACAATTCTATCAGCATACTTGCCGATTCCTTTATAATCAAAAGGATATGAAAAGCTGTTTGTCCAATCATCAAAGGTTTTTGCAGGAATTGAAACAGTAATCATATAGCCCTTTGCACCTAATGTCTGCTTTAACTTATTAATAAACTCAGTATAATTGTTTCTATCACTTTTATATACATCCTCTATATCAATATTAACACCGTCAAAGCCATATTCTTTCATGAAGCCTTCCAACTGGTTAATAAAATTATCGGAATACTTTTGATTTGTAAGCAGTTCATGCGATAGTGCTTTCCCCGTTACTCCCTCCTGCTTGTAAAGCATATTATGAACCAAAGCCAGCACCTTAATATTCTTAGCCCTCATGTTCTTAACAATCTGCTTTGCCTCAGTTTTATAATCCTTTGTACTAAATCCGTATTTGTGAAACTCAATTGAGCCTCCACCTTCTGCTCCAAGCCTGAACCAAAAGGGTGATGCCATTGTCATGCTGCTGCTATTCTGATTTACTATCTGATATGAATCTTTCAGGCTGTAATATTTCCCTTCGTAATCTACTCCCTCTTTATTTGTACAAAAACCAAGAACCTCCATATCCGGCTTGGTTACCGAATCGGCAGAGGTTAGGGTTGGAAGTAATGTTGTTAGTATAACTAAGCTCAGCATTACAGCTGTTATTCTTTTGTTCATATGCCTCACTCCATGCTGTTCTAAGATTCAGTATATTCTAACATAGAGAAGGCGGATTGAGATAAGGTATATTATGTAAACAGACCTGCCGGATTTGGCAGGTCTGTTCCTTAGAGAATATATTTTATTTAAAACATATAAAATTTAAAAAATAATTGCAAGCATAAGAGCCGCAGCTACTCCCCCTATAAGGTCAGGAAAATAAAGCATTGCTTCGTCAGCCATATATTCTCTGCCGGAGTCTCTGTAGTTTTCCATAAGTGGAAAATACCCGAATACCCCTATTAATGCATGCCATACTGCTACAGGTGCAAACACAAATTTCCACCATGAAACCATACTGTAATCAGGCATAATTCCCGATTTAACAATAAACAGTATATACAGCCAGGCAGGTATTATCCACAATAGAGCCAGCGGCTTCTTAAACACAACCGTTGGTACAAATAATAATATACTTAACCACCAAATCCATGTCATTTTACGTCCCCCTCTCAACTTCTCTTATACTTAAAACTAAGTATAACACCTCCCTCTTTATAATTATCAACAGGGATTTTTCATATTATATAAATAAAAAAACAAGCTTATTATATCATCATAATTAAGCTTGTTTCAATAATCTTTTTGGATTCATATTTAGATTTACTTTTTTCCAATATCCCTTCTAAAATGCGCACCTTCAAAATGAATCTTTTCTACTCCTGCATAAGCCTTTTCCAATGCTTTATCCAGGCTTTCTCCAATTGCTGTCACACCAAGCACCCTTCCACCTGCAGTTACCAGCTTACCTTCATCCAGCCTTGTCCCTGCGCTGAATACTATGCAATCAAGCTCTTCGGCTTGCTTGATTCCTGTTATTTCATATCCATTCTTATATTCTCCAGGATAACCTCCTGATGCCATAACGACACAGGCAGAGCCACCCTCATGCCATTCAATATCAATCTTATCCAACCGCTCATCAATAATAGCTTCAAATATATCAATCAGGTCTGTTTTAAGCATCGGAAGAACAGCTTGGGTTTCAGGGTCTCCAAATCTTGCATTGTACTCAAGCACCTTTGGTCCATCCTTGGTGAACATTAACCCAAAATACAATATTCCTTTAAGTTTTCTATTTTCAGCTTCCATAGCTTTGATTGTAGGAATATAAATATGTTCCATGCAATAATCAGCTATTTCCTTTGTATATATCCTGCTAGGGGCAAAAACACCCATTCCTCCGGTATTTGGACCCTGGTCGTTATCATAGACTCTTTTGTGGTCTTGAGCACTTACCATCGGTATTATTGTTTTCCCATCAGTAAAAGATACCATCGAAACCTCTTGCCCAATCAGGAATTCTTCAATTACAATCCTGCTTCCTGATTCGCCAAACTTCTTTTCAGTCATTATTTCATCAACAGCAGAAAATGCCTCCTGCAAATCCTGTGCAATGATTACTCCCTTTCCAAGTGCAAGCCCTTCAGCCTTAACAACCGTTGGAAATGAACAAGTCTTAAGGTATTCTTTAGCTTTTTGAGGCTCTTCAAAAACCTCATACTTCGCAGTAGGAATATTGTATTTTTTCATCAAATCTTTTGAGAAAACCTTGCTTGCTTCTATGTATGCAGCTCTTTTGTTATTTCCAAAAGCTTTTATGCCAGCTTTTTCAAGTTCATCCACCATTCCCATTGCAAGCGGATCATCAGGTGCAACAACCACAAGGTCTACAGGATTATTTTTAGCCCATCCTACTATTCCATCAAGGTCAGTTGCCTTTATGTTTATACATTCCGCAAGACTTGCTATCCCTCCATTACCTGGTGCACAAAAAATCTTTGAAACCTTCGGGCTCTGTGCAAGCTTCCAGACTATCGCATGCTCACGGCCTCCGCCGCCTATAACCAAAATTTTCATATATACCCCCTGCTAAATTAGGTAAATTTTTTATTCAGTAGGATTCCAAATTATTTTTCCATTAATGCCAAAATATCCTTCTTTATTTCCGTCTTTAACCACAAGTACTTTCTCTCTTAAAACTGATACCATATCAAATCTAGGCTCTATTATTACTTTGCCCCTTCCATCTAAGCAGCCTTCTTTAGAGCCAACCTTTACTATAAATAAGTTCTTATTACTAATGGTTATATCCTCGTATTGGAAAGGTATTACCGTTTGACCCTTTTTGTCAATGCATCCCCATTTCTCCCCAACAGCTACACGTGCCAACCCGTCCTTATGAAAACTATCTGCTTTGCTATATTTAGGTTCAATTACATAACTACCATTACAATCGATATACCCATAACTTCCTTTGAGCTCTACAAGGGCTAATCCTTCAGAGTAGGGCTCTATTTGATCAAATATAGGCTTAATTATAGTTTCCCCTGCATTATTTATACATCCCCATTTACCACCGACTTGTACAAATATTAATCCTTCTTCAGTTTCAACAATTTCGTCGTATTGTGGTTTAATTATTATTTTATTTGCCTTATCAATAAATCCATACTTATTTGCTATCATTATCTGAGCAAGTCCCCGAGCATTAAAGCTGCCAGCATAATCATACTTAGGCTCTATTACGTACTTCCCTTTTTTATCTATATATCCAAATTTATTATTAACCACAACTACTGCTAACCCTTCTTTTGAAAAGGTATTCGCAGCATCAAACTTATGTGGAATTACCATATTGCCATTTTGGTCGTAAAACCCATATTTCCCAGATAACTTAGCAGCAATAAGTCCTTCTGTAAAAATATCTATAGTAGAATATTTTGCAGGTAATATTATACGACCTGTTTTATCTATTAAACCAAATTCTTTGGCAGTTTCTACGACACCAACGCCATTTTTAAAATCACCAACACTATCGAATTGTGGCTGCACAATTATTTTTCCCGTTTTATCTATACAACCATATTTACCATTTAATTCTACACGAGCAAATCCTTCATCAAATGATGTCATAAAATCAAATTGTGGTTTTATTATTTCACGACCTTTTTTATCAATCACCCCATACTTATTCCCTAATTTTATTATAGCAACTCCATCACTAAAGAACCTAACGTCATCATATTTGGGTGCTATTACAACTTTGCCGTCTGCATCGATATACCCATATTTATTGTTAACCTTCACAATAGCCAATCCTTCGTTAAAACCATCTGCACTATCAAAAGAAGGCTGGACTATGATTTTTCCTTCACTGTTTATAAACCCATACTTACCATCTTTTTTTATTAAAAGTAAATATCTTTGATTGCTGCTTTGTTGTTCTTGTGTATTTTCTTGTACAACCGACTTGCTACAGCCCGTAAAAAATAAAAAACAAATACAAAGAAATAAACTCCAAAGGCTTACTTGTCTTTTCGCAATTAACATATACTACCCTCCATAACAATTTTTAGTGTTTAAAATGCCTAACCCCTGTAAATATCATCCCAATCCCAGCCTTGTCGCAGGCATCAATTGCATCCTGGTCCCTGATTGAGCCTCCAGGTTGAATTATTGCAGTAATTCCTGCCTTTGCCGCTGCCTCTACATTATCTGCAAATGGTAAGTATGCATCTGATGCAAGCACAGCACCTTTCGCCTTTTCCCCAGCTCTTTCAGCCGCATTTGAAGTTGACCATACTCTATTAGTTTGACCAGGTCCTAATCCTACAGTTTGCTTGTCCTTAACAAGTGCTATAGCATTCGATTTCATGTGTTTAACAACCTTCCAAGCAAACATTAAATCATCCATCTTTTCCTTCGGAGGCTGAACCTTAGTAACAACCTTCATTTCCTCCTGATTTAACAGCTCTGAATTTACATCCTGAACAAGGATTCCTCCTCCAACCTTTTTATAATCACGGGTTCCTTCTGGATATTTCTTTAAGATTTCATCAATTTGAAGTATGCGGATATTTTTCTTGGATTTTAATATTTCTAGAGCTTCTTGTGAAAATGAAGGTGCCATCAATATTTCAACAAATATTTTATTTATTTCTTCTGCTGTTTTTGCATCTACTTCTCTGTTGATTGCTACTATTCCGCCGTATATGGATACAGGATCACAATCGTATGCCTTAATATATGCTTCTAAAACAGTGTCTGCACTTCCAACCCCACAAGGATTTGTATGCTTGACTGCAACCACTGTGGGCTCTTCAAATTCCTTTAATAATTCGAGTGCTCCGTTTGCATCATTAATATTATTAAATGAAAGCTCCTTCCCATGAAGCTGTACTGCAGAAGCAAGTGTCCCTGCATTCTTTCCTACTTCTTTATAGAATACAGCGCTTTGATGTGGATTTTCACCATATCGCATATCCTGTGCCTTTTCAAATGTGATTGTTAAAGTTTTGGGATATTTATCTCCATTTGCCTTATCTCTCAAATAACCTGCTATCAGTGTATCATAATGACTTGTATGCTCAAATACCTTCCATGCCAATCTGAATTTTGTTTCCTTTAAAATATCTTTTTTACTTTTTAGCTCATTTAGAACAGTTTCATAATCCTCCGGATCAACAACAACTGCAACATCCTGGTAATTTTTTGCTGCAGCCCTGAGCATTGTAGGTCCGCCTATATCAATATTTTCAATTGCTTCATGAAGCTCAACCCCTTCTTTAAGGATTGTTTGTTTAAAGGGGTATAGATTTATAATAACCAAATCAATTGTTTCAATATTCAGCTTTTTAATCTGCTCCATATGCTCCGGATTGCTTCTCATCGCAAGGATTCCTGCATGGATTACTGGATGAAGCGTTTTTACCCTGCCGTCAAGGCATTCAGGAAATCCGGTAACATCAGAAATACCTGTTACCTTTACGCCAGCATTTTTTAAGGTATTGTATGTACCTCCGGTTGAGATTATTTCAATTCCCAAGCTCTCTAATTCTTTTCCTAATTCTACTATTCCTGTTTTGTCTGAAACACTAATCAATGCACGTTTAACCACTTCTATTTCCTCCCTTAATAAAATTTAAACTCACTCCTATCCCCTCATGGGGATTAGTATTCCACTTAAGTCTCCCTCAGAATTATACTTTTCCTCCCCTCTATTTTAAGAGAGGGGAGATAAACAGGATTCTTTGATTCAGATGGGGTGTTTTTCTCCAAATGAATCTTAGAAGCCGTTATCCAGGGACGATAGTCCTCGGATAGAGGGGTGAGTTATTTCCCAAATAACCTTCCCAATAAGGACTTTTTCTTTTCAGGTTCTGTATCCTCTTTTAAAAAATTCGACCCCATATCAAAAAGATTAAAAATATAGCTGTCAAGTTTTCCATCAGTATCAAGCTCTTTAATCTTCTCAATTACTTCATCAAGCTCTTTTACTCTCCCAAGCCTTTTCAAACACATTCCCAGATTGTAATAATCCGTAGCGTTTGCCTGTCCAAGCTGCATTATTTTTCTATACACCTCTTCAGCCTCACCATTCTTATCCATTGAAACAAGCTCTTCAGCCAGCTCTCTGCATGACGGAACATGCTCAGAATCTATTTCAAGCGCATTTTTGAATGCCTGAATAGACTTCTCGCGCTGACCGCTTTTCTTTAATGCCATACCTAAAAGATAATGAAGGTGTATATATTTGGGAGTAATTTGAATCAAGCTTTCTATCAACGAAACCGCCTTTGCAGGGTCACCATTATAAACTTCGTTTTGCGCACTATCCAAATCCTTCATACTCTTTTTAGCCTTAACACTTAAGACTAACTTATAGCAATCCTGAACCATCTCAGGATTTGCACTATTTTTTATAACATAATCAAGATTTTCAAGGGATTTTTCTTCTTCTCCTGCTTTTGCCAAAAACATTCCGGTAATAAAATGCTTCTCAATAGAATCATCATCCGTATGCTCTTGTAATAAACTTATAACCTCTTTTATACATTGCTTATAGTTCACTTCTGCAGCTATATCAAATTCTGAAGAAGCATTTCTTTTTATAAAATCCTGAATATTTTCAATTATCTCTGGCAGAACATTAATTATGCCATCAACCTCGTCTGTATAATTTCTTGAAAATTTTATGGAATCACCTTTACCTATTAATATCTGAACCGAAACCTTGCTCTTTTCTTCATATTTAATAAACCCAGTTATTTTAAATAATTGTAACTCAGAGTCTTCATTCCAGCTAACATATTCCTGGCTGTCTTCCTGACTTTCATTCTTATTATTTTTGTCAGCTTCTTCTTTTTTAATTTCAATAGCTTCTGAAAAATGCATTTTAATTATTTCATTAAGAAGATCACCGAATTGGAGTTGAAACCAATTTGGAATAAAGCTTTGCTGGTTAGCTTCAATAGTTAATCCAGGAATTTCAATTTTCATTTGCGGATTAGAATTATTTTCCGAGTTCATTTATATCATCCCTTCTGTAACACTCTTCTATCAACTATCTCAAGCTTGTTTTCTGCATATAATTTTACTGCAAGAGGCATCAAAACCCATTCTGCCTCTTCCATTACTCTCTTTTGTAAAGTTTCAGGTGTGTCATCATCCTTTACCTCAACTGCTTTTTGGAGAATTATCGGTCCTGCATCAGGTTCTAGTTCAACAAAATGAACAGTTGCGCCTGTTATTTTAGCCCCGTATTTTATAGCTTCTTCATGTACTTTTAAACCATAGTATCCTTTTCCACAAAATGAAGGGATAAGCGCAGGATGAATGTTTATAATTCTTTTTTCAAATTCTTTTATAAAGGTTTCTCCAAGAATTGATAAGAACCCACAAAGTAGAACAAGTCCAACCCCACGTTCTTTCATGCTTTTGACAAGTGCTTCATCATACTGGGTTTGAGATTCAAAGGCTTTTCTTGATATGTACTCACCATGAATACCATGTTTCCGGGCTCTTTCAAGTGCATATGCATTATTTTTACTGGATATAACAGTAACAATTTCAGCATTCTGAATATATCCGGATTGTATTGCATCAATAACCGCTTGAAGATTTGTTCCGCCACCAGATACAAGCACTCCAATCTTTAGCAAAGCTCCACACCTGCCTCACCTTCGATTATCTCTCCAATTAAATAAGCCTTTTCTCCTATGCTGCTTATATAGCTTATTACTTCTTCGGCAATAGAACTGTCGACCACCACTACCATACCTATACCCATATTAAATGTATTGAACATTTCTTTTTCCTCAATATTTCCTAAATCCTGAATCAAATTAAAGATTGGCAAAACCGGCCAGCTTCCTTTGTTTATTTTAACCCTTAGACCTTCAGGAATTGTCCTGGGAATATTTTCGTAGAAGCCGCCGCCAGTCATATTGGCAATACCTTTTAGTTCAAAGCTTTCAAGGAGCTTCAAAATAGGCTTAACATATATTTTTGTAGGCTTCAAAAGCTCTTCTCCAAGCGTACACCCAAGACTTTTTACATATTCCCTGAGCTTTTCAGCAGAAGGATTTAGTACTTTTCTAACCATTGAATAACCATTACTGTGGATGCCACTTGAAGAAATACCTATAACGGAATCCCCACTTTTTATGCTTTTTCCATCAATAATTTTTGATTTATCAACTATTCCCACGCAAAAGCCTGCAAGGTCATATTCATCTTCTTTATAAAATCCAGGCATTTCAGCAGTCTCTCCACCAACCAAAGAACACCCTGCCAAAACACATCCATCAGCAACTCCCTTCACTATCTGCTCAATCTGCTCAGGTACATTTTTGCCAACCGCAAGATAATCAAGAAAAAACAAAGGCTCTGCCCCACAGCAGATTACATCATTAACACACATAGCGACACAGTCCTGTCCAATTGTATCATGCTTGTCGGTTAAAAATGCAATTTTAAGCTTTGTTCCAACCCCATCAGTACCAGAAACAAGAACTGGTTCTTTATACTTTCCGGTAGAAAGTGCAAACAAACCTCCAAACCCTCCTAAATCCGTCAAAACCTCAGACCTAAAAGTATTTTTCACATGCTTCTTTATTAGCTCAACTGATTTGTACCCTGCCTCTACATTCACTCCTGAATCTTTGTAAGTAAGCATTTAAATCTCCTTTTCATTTATATATTTCAATAATTTGCTGCATTGTAATATTCCCAGAATAAAGAGCTTTTCCAACTATTGCTCCTTTAGCACCAGCTTGTTTTAATTCTATCAAATCATCAAGAGAGCCTACTCCTCCGGATGCAATTACATCAATTCCTGTCTGCTGAACAAGAACCTTTATCCCATCAGTATCAGGGCCTTGTAAAGTCCCATCTCTTGATATTTCTGTGCAAATAATTGTTTTGATACCCATTTTTTTAATTTCTTTTGCAAAATCCAATGTTGTTCGTGAGCTTTTAGTTTCCCAGCCTTGTATTGCTACAAGCCCATCCTTGGAATCAATTCCAACTACAAGTTTTTCCCCAAGCTCTTCAACAGCCTTCGGAAGCATTGCCGGCTCAGTAATAGCAGATGTCCCAATAATTATTCTTTCTGCCCCAATCTCAATAATCTTTTTTGCAGTATCAATATTTCTTATTCCTCCACCAATTTGTACAGGAATATTTACAGCTTTTATAATTTTCTGTATGGTTTCAAGATTCTGCGGAGAACCAGCTCTTGCCCCATCAAGGTCAACAACATGGAGATATTTGGCACCTTGGTTCTGCCAATTTAATGCCATTCCTGCAGGATCATCAGAGTATACCGTTTCCTTATCAAATTCACCTTTATACAGCCTGACACATTTGCCATTTCTTATATCAATTGCCGGAAAAACAATCATTTTTTGTCCTCCCCTAATCTCCTACCTTTCAGTTCTCTTGCAATATCATCAAAGCTCATTCCACTTTCAACCAGAAGAACCGCCAAATGATACATCAAATCAGCAGTTTCATAGCGTATTTCATCAACAGATTTATTTTTTGCCGCAATTATTACTTCTGCCGTTTCTTCTCCTACCTTTTTCAATATTTTATCTAAACCTTTATCGAATAGGTAGTTTGTATATGAACCTTCTTTAGGTTTATTCTTCCTATCTATGATTACCTTATAAAGCTCGGCTATTACGTTCTCAAAAGATTCATCTTTTTCTGCTTCCTCAACAAGATTTATTGGTGTATTAAAAAAGCAATTTCTGCTGCCAGTATGACATGCAGAGCCTTTTTGTTCAACCTTTAAAAGAAGGGTATCCCCATCACAGTCGTAGGAAATGCTTTTTAAAGTTTGGAAATTGCCTGATGTTTCACCTTTAAGCCAAAGCTTCTGGCGGCTCCTGCTGAAATAATGAATCTTTTTAGTTTCAATCGTAAGCTTTAGTGATTCTTTATTCATGTAGGCAAGCATTAATACTTCACCGGTTTTATAATCTTGCGCGATAGCAGGAACAAGACCATTATCATCATATTTTAATTTTTCAATAAAGTCCATAGTCATATCCTCATCTCAATATTTTTTTTATCTAAATATTTTTTAAGCTCATCAATTTCAAGCTCTCTATAATGAAAAAGCGAAGCCGCTAAAGCCGCATCTGCCCCTGCTTCATAAAACACCTCATGAAAGTGCTCCTTGTTTCCTGCTCCTCCCGAAGCTATAACCGGAATATTAACTTTATTGCAAATACTCTTTGTAAGAGCTATATCATAACCATTTTTTGTTCCATCAGCATCCATGCTTGTAAGAAGTATTTCTCCTGCCCCAAGCTCCTCTGCCTGTACAGCCCATTCCACAGCATCAAGGCCTGTATTATTTCTTCCTCCATGAGAATAGACATCCCAACCGCCTTTAGTATTCTTCTTTGCATCAATAGCAACAACCACACACTGCTTTCCGAATTTCCATGCGGCATCAGAAATAAGCTTTGGTTCATTAATTGCAGCCGAGTTTATCGATATCTTGTCAGCTCCAGCCTTTAATATTTCTCTAAAATCATCGACTGTTCTTATGCCTCCGCCAACAGTAAATGGGATAAATATCTGCTGTGCTACCTTTTCAACCACATTGATTAGAATATTTCGTGCGTCTGAAGAAGCTGTTATATCAAGAAATACAAGCTCATCTGCTCCAGCTTTATCATAAATTTTTGCAACCTGAACAGGGTCTCCTGCATCCTTTAAATTCAGAAAATTAACCCCTTTGACTACCCTGCCTTCATTTACATCCAAGCAAGGAATAATTCTTTTAGTAAGCATAACCCACCCTTCTATCTTCCCTCTCTATTTTATTACAATATCTCCTTATTCCCCTTCTATTGTAAAGAGAAGGGGCTAGGGGATGAGTTCAATAAAATTCTTAAGCATCTTCAAACCAATTTCACCACTTTTTTCAGGATGGAACTGTGTAAGAAAAATATTATCCTTTGCTGCAGCCACTTCTATTTCTTCTCCATAATCAGTAGTTGCAGTAACAATATTCTTATCATCTGCAACCATATGATAAGAATGCACAAAATAAACATAGGGATTGTCTGGCAATCCCTTGAATAATGCACTCTCTTTCTTTATATTCAAACTATTCCAGCCCATATGCGGAATTTTCAGTCCTGTATCAATCTTTTTTACGTTACCTTTTAGTATGCCTAAGCCTTTAAAGCCTCCATTTTCCTCAGAGTAATCAAACATTAGCTGAAGGCCAAGACAAATTCCCAAAAAAGGCTTACCTTCCTGGATTGTATCATTTATTACTTCATCAAGTCCAGTACTTTTTATGCATTTTACTGCTTCTGCAAAAGCACCTACTCCCGGAAGCACAACTTTGGATGCGCTGCGGATTTTATCCGGCGAACCAGTTACTACAGTTTCATAACCAAGAAAGTTGAAAGCCTTTTCAACACTTTTCAAATTTCCCATGCCATAATCAATTATTGCAATCATGTTTTCTCCTTAAATTATAGGGTCTTTGGAGATTTTTTCCAAACATTTACACTAGCGAGCTAGAAGAAAGAACTCGTTTTGTTTATATGATTTCAACTATACACTTTACATTTTACACTCTACACTAATTAAGCGTTTTTCCTACGATTCTTTGATAGGCCTCCAAATACTTCAACTCGGTATTCCTTATAACCTCCTCTGGAAGCTCTGGTGCAGGAGGATTCTTATCCCAATCAATTGTTTCAAGATAATCTCTCATATACTGCTTATCAAAGCTCTTTTGCGGTCCTCCCGGTTTGTATTCATCAATATTCCAGAACCTTGATGAATCAGGAGTAAATATCTCATCTCCAAGAATAATCTCTCCATTAATGATTCCGAATTCGAACTTTGTATCAGCAAGAATTATCCCACCTTCTTCAGCTCTTTTGCTAGCTTTAAGATACAATTCTGTGCTGATTCTTTTTAACTTATCTGTTAGCTCTTGTCCAACCATTTCTGCCATAATCTTCTCACTTATGTTTTCATCATGCCCTGTATGCGCCTTACGTGCTGGTGTAAACAAAGGCTCCGGAAGCTTATCGCCTTCAACAAGACCAGCAGACAGCTTAATCCCGCATATAGTACCATTTGCATTATATTCTTTTAAGCCCGAGCCTGCTATGTATCCCCTTACTACACATTCAACCTCAATCATGTCTGCTTTTTTAGCAAGCATTGCCCTACCATCAAGCTCT